>CAJUIL010000022.1 GCA_910586225.1 uncultured Eubacterium sp.
GGACAAACGGTTTTCAAGACCGCCTCGTTATGACCACTTCGATACCTCTCCATGTATTCCGGCCGAACCGGAACATAACAGATAATATCATCCTTTCTGTATTCTGTCAATACCCTTTTTCAAATTTTTTATTTCTTTTTTTACAAAATATGGCAGCAAGGTCCAAATCCTCTGGTGTCGTTATTTTAATGTTGGAATAACTGCCTTCTACTATGCGCACAGGCTTATGAAAAGCAAGCTCCAGAACCATCGCGTCATCCGTAATGTTTTTTATCCGCTGTGCGATCACTTTTTCATATGCGCGCAGGATCGTTTCATATGGAAAGGTCTGCGGCGTCTGCATCATCCATACACGCTCACGGGGAGGCGTTTCAACAGAAAACAGCTCGCCGTTTACGATTTTTACCGTATCCTTCGCTGGTACGGCTGTAATACCCGACCCACACGCACCTGCAGACTCTATTGTCCGCTGTATCATATCTTCGGTCACAAACGGCCTGGCACCATCATGGATCAGTACGATATCTGTATCCTGCACAACGCGCAGCCCTTCATATACGGAAAGATAGCGCTCACTTCCGCCAGGTACGATTTTCGTTACCTTATGAAACTGATACCGTTCCACTATCTGCTTTGTGCAGTATTCGATCTCCCGTTCTCCGGTCACCAGCACGATTTCGTCCACAAGCGCACTTTGCTCAAACGTTTGCAGCGAATAATATAAAATCGGAAAACCTTCCAATTCCATATACTGCTTTTGCGTATTGCTATTCATCCGGCTTCCTTTTCCTGCCGCGAGAATGATTGCCGCACATCTCATACCGTCCGCCTTCTTTCTTCCTTATCTGCTGCCAAGCTTTAGATTCGGCACAGCATTCAGACTCCAGTCATCCCGCCTGCCCGCTTGATATTCATAATACGCAGCCGTCCCAATCATGGCCGCATTATCCGTGCATAAAACCGGAGACGGATAATAAAACCGGATGCCACGCTCCTTACAGGCTGTTTCCATCCTTTGGCGCAGCACAGCGTTGGACGCAACTCCTCCGGCAATCGCGAATTTTTCCGCCTGATACTCCTGCGCTGCACGCATCGCGTTGTCTACAAGCACATCAATCACCGCTTTTTGAAACGATGCCGCCACGTCCTCCTGCACAATCGGAATATTTTTCATCCTGCATCCGTTCAGATAGTTCAAAACCGCAGATTTTAAGCCGCTGAAAGAAAAATCGTATGCGCTGCCGCTCACTTTTGCCCTTGGGAACGGGATCGCGTCGGCATTTCCGGCATGGGAAGCTTTTTCGATCTTCGGCCCGCCTGGATAACCAAGCCCGATTGCTCTGGCTGCCTTGTCAAAGGCTTCTCCCGCCGCATCATCCCTTGTTCTGCCCATCACCTCATAAACGCCGTAATCCAGCACTTTTACAAGGTGTGTATGTCCGCCGGAAACGACCAGACAGAAAAAAGGCGGCTCCAGATCTTTATTTTCTATATAATTGGCACAAATATGACCCTCGATATGATGCACTCCGATCAGCGGCAGCTGCTTCGCGTATGCGATCGCCTTTGCCTGTGCTACTCCTACAAGCAATGCCCCCACAAGCCCTGGCCCATAAGTAACGGCAATGGCATCCATATCATCCAGTGACATCCCTGCCGTATACAACGCCTGCTCAATCACCTGATTGATGCGTTCGATATGCTTGCGCGACGCAATTTCCGGCACAACGCCTCCATATAATGTATGAATATCAATCTGGGAAGAGATCATGTTGGACCTGACATCCCTGCCGTTTACCACGACTGCAGCTGCCGTCTCATCACAAGAGCTTTCAATCGCCAGTATCTTTACTTCCTGTCCGCTCTCCAAACTAGTTTCCTCCTGTTTTTTACTCCTCTACTTCTGCCGCGTCCAATAAATGATAGGATAGGATCTTCCATTTTTTATCCTTATCCTGGCGCAGCAAATAGCTCTGGTAAGTTTTAGAAAAATCACTTTTTCCCTCTTTCATAAAGTACGTCGCCTGCACATACGCGCACTTTGCTCCTTCTATCTCTCGAAACCGCACTTCGTCCGAATTACATACTCCGGTCTGTAAAATCTTTCTGGAATCATCTTCATATGAAGTAATCTCTTTTATAAATGCACTTTTGTATGTATCAATCGGATTTTCCTGCAAAAGCTCTTCATCCATCAGCTTTCTTGCCTGCGCCGTCAGCTTTTCGAACTGCTCGGAATCGTAATCACCGCCGTAGGCGCACTCAATAATTCGGTTATAAAACTTGATAACCTCGCGCGGCGTCGGCGGGTAGGCGGTATCAAGCTGTTTGGACAACACCTGGTGCAGCTGCGTAATCTCCACATCATCTTCCGCTGTTTTTGCCTCGCGGTGCATCATATAATAATAAAATCCGACAATCAGCGCAACTGCGAGTAAAGCGGTAATCCCCGTTTTCAAATATTTTTTCATAGTACCCCTCCTTCCGTCCTGAGCCTGCCTCATGGCTTTTTACAGCCCGTCAGTCGTCCTGAAAATTCAGCTCCAGCATCTTTCCATCTTTCCCAAGATGTGCATTCGGGAAAATACCACGCACTTTTGGCATATAATCTTCCGCCCGCACAAGCGACGGTGAAAAATGCGTCAGCCACATTTCCTTTACCTTAGCTTCCTTTGCCACCTGCGCCGCCTCATAGAACGTCATATGCTTATACTGCTTTGCCTTAGCCAGCTTCTCCGGCTCTGCATACATACCTTCACAAATAAGCAGATCGGAGCCGCTGGCATTTTTTACCAATAACTGCGCAGGGCGGGTGTCTGTACAGTACGTAAGCTTAAGCCCCCTGCGCGCCGGCCCCATGACCATGTCTGGCGTATACGTGCTGCCTTCCCAAGTTACCGTTTGCCCATTCTGCAAAACGCCCCAGTAATGCTTCGGTATGTCAAGCTGCTGCGCCTGCTCTACACAAAACCGACCCTGACGCTCGATTTCAACGGTATAGCCGTAGCAAGGTACGTTATGCTTTACCAAAAACGCGGTGATCTTGTAGCCATGCAGACGAAAAACCTGCTCTGGCTCGGTAAGCTCCATGTATTGAATTTCAAACGGCAGCTCCGGCGCGATCACACGCAGCGCCGTTACGACCCGCTGCAGGCCCTTTGGCCCGATCAGCGTTAACGGCTCCTTACGCTCCGCATTTCCCATCGTCAGCAGCATCCCAGGCAGACCGCTAATATGGTCTGCATGATAATGCGTAAAACAGATCGTATCTACCGGATGAAAGCTCCATCCGGCTTTTTTCACGGCAACCTGCGTACCTTCGCCGCAGTCGATCAACAGGCTGCTTCCGTTGTATCTGGTCATTAAGGACGTCAGATAACGGTGAGGCAGCGGCATCATCCCTGCCGTTCCAAGCAGACAAACATCTAACATTTTTACACCTTCATTTCTTTTCCATATCCATACATGACAATGGCCTGTTCCTTGCCCTGTATGCTTAGGTTTACAAAAGCTCCCGCTCCTGTATTTCCTGTGGAGGCTGCGCAAACGTCCCTGTCCATGCGTCAAAGCAATCCTCACAAACAACCATTTTTTGACGAATCCCATCTTTTTTCGAAAAATATCCCCAGATTTTTTCAATCATGATATAATCTTCCAGCGCAATTTGCGTATTTTCTTTTATTTGTATTTCTTTTCCACAGCAATTACATAATACTTTCATCTTCTACCTCCCGGCTGTCTGAGGCGCGGTACCTATACGCCTGGTTTTCTACTGTCCTTATCCAGTATAATCGAACAGGAGAAAAGAATATAGCGGGAATCACTGGTTGTTTCTCTATATATCGGCATATTCGTGCAGCATCACCAGTGCGTCGTCCTGCGGATTCCGATAATAATTTTTCCTGCTGCCCGCCGCTCGGAAGCCTGCCTTTTCATATAATCGGATCGCAGGCTCATTACGGCTTCGGACTTCTAAAAAAATACGCCGCGCGCCTTTTTCCCGCGCATCGGCCATTGTCCGCGCCAAAAGACGCTGTGCGATGTGCTGCCGCCGTCTGTCTGGCGCAGCTGCAACATTCGTAATCTCCCCCTCATCCGCACATAGGTATAAGCCGCAATAGCCTGCAACCTTTCCCTGTGCCAACGCTACATAAAAAATTGTATAATCATGCCCCAGAGCTTCCGTAAAAGCCTGCGCAGACCACGGTACGGTAAAAACATCCGCTTCTATGCCTGCAACGTGGGGAATATGCTCTGTTTGCATTTTTGTAATCACTATGCTAGTTTCTGTCACGCTCTGCCTCCATACGCTCTCGTTCCGCCTGTGACAGCCGCAGATATTCTGGGCGATGCTCCGCGGCTGTCTGTACGTTCCCTGCCCGGAAATATTCCATCGCAAGTACGGCGACCGCAGACGCGCGCTGTTTGTTCAAATGTGCCGGAGCAAACGTATAGGACACCTGACAGTACTGTGCGAGATAGGATGCAAATACGGACACACCGTCTCCCAAAAAAGTGACCGCCTGCCCTCTTGCATTGATCTGTGCGGTAATTTCATCAATTCCGACCGCACACTGTTCCAGTACCGTACGCATCTGATAGCCCTCAAACTGGTATAGCCCCGTATAAACCTGGTTTCTCCTGGCGTCCATTAAAGGGCAGACCAAAACACCGCTGCCCGCCAGATTATAAGCAAGCCCGTCCACCGTTGGTACTTGTATCAGCGGCTTTTCCAATGCCAGGCCAAGCCCCTTCGCAGTTGCAGAGCCAATGCGCAGCCCAGTAAAAGACCCTGGCCCTCCGGCTACTGCGATCGCGTCGATCGTCTGTAAATCCAGCTCCAGCATACGGACTACCTCATCAATCATCGGAAGAAGAGTCTGTGAATGTGTTTTTTTATAATTCACCGTATATTCACCAAGCAGATTATCGTCCTCTACAACAGCCGCGCTTGCGACAATGCCTGAGCTGTCAATCGCCAATATTTTCATACACGTTCCCCGCTTCCTTTTTTGTCCTGTTCGATCGTGATGCGACGGTAATCAAACCCTTTTTCCAGATCCTTTTCTATCGTAATTCTGAAATGACCGTCGGGCATCAGCTCTTTGATCAGATCCGCCCATTCCACGATCGTAAATCCGCTGCCGTAAAAATAGTCCTCATAACCGATTTCTTCCATTTCCTGCAGATCTGCAATCCGATATACGTCAAAATGGTAAAACGGCATTCTGCCTTCTTCATATTCCTGTACTATCGTAAAGGTCGGGCTGCAGACTGGCTCCCTAATACCAAGCCCTTTTGCAATTCCCTGCGTCAGCACGGTCTTTCCGACACCCAGGTCGCCGATCAGCGCATATACGCTCCCCGGACTGGCCTGCTGCGCAATCCTCCTGCCCAGCTCCTCGGTCTGCGCAGCAGAGTATGTCTCATAAATCATATCCACGTTCTCCATACTGATTTCTTTTCATCATCGTACCGCATTGGAACATCACTTGCTCTCTTTCATTTTAAAACGGTATTTTTCCAAATGAGCCTGTGCGATTTTGCGTATCACATCATATTCCTGCACTACCTGCTCCCGCGGTATGATAAACGCATTGCGCGGATTGCTGCATACCAGGATATTATGTCTGGTTGCGACAATCCGGTAAACCTGCTCCCATGCAAGCGTAGAGCTTAATTCCCCCTGAGAAGTCGTTACCCCTTTATCATCGATCGTATAATGCAGTATATTTTTCAACACGGGGTTGCTGTGTACCTGCTGCTTAGAACGGGCATACAGCGTCACTGGCACATAAAGCAAAAAAACCACGCCCAGCGCAACATACAAAACTGTCTGTGACAGCTCTGCCTCTTCCCACCTGCGGGCTGCTACAGCAAAAATGAGCATCGAAAGCACAACCGCCAGATATCCACTTGCCGTTGTATATGCATGATAGAGATTGTAACGGTACATATCCAGCGTATGAAGCTGTATATCAAATTCTACTTTCATAAATCTCCTTCCACCGATGCATCAATATGCATTCCCTTTCTATTAAGCCCACCTGTTAAATCCAGATAAAAGTTTACTGCCGTCTGCGTTCGATACGGGCGGATCCACAAAAATCCAATTCCAATCGAGAAAAAACCAAGCAGCTGCCACCCAATAAAGCTTATATACAGCAGCAACAGCCTTTTTTTATTGCCGCTCATCAGCTCTTTAGCGGCGCGGAAGCCTTCTAGCACGGTCATTTCCTCGTGCTCTATATAAATAGGGTATATCATGCCAAACGTAAGCAGCACGAAAATCTCCCCCGCTAGAAAAAGAAACGTGCAGGCCACGATCCAGATCATACCCGCTTTCCCCTCCGGCGCAAAAAAATAAACAGCTGCCCCAGCCAAGGCTGGCGGAACAGCCAACAGCGCATAAAAAAGCGCTGTCGCCAAGATCAGACGGTCTGGGCGGTTGCGAAAGCTCCAGAACAGATCCAGAAATGCGGCTGGCTGTCCCTGTGCCAGATGCAAATGCATCCGCAGCACGCCCACCGTCAATAGCTGTCCCAAAAGCTGTATGATCAGCGCTGCCAGCAGATAAGTAACAAAAGCTATATTTAATTCTATTGTCAGCCCTGCCGAAAACGGAGCCAGCACAGCAATCGGCAAAAAAAACGCCCCCAGCCTGGCTGCGATCACGACAGGATATTTTCCAAGCAGGCATTCACGGGCAAGCCGCTTTAGTTCGCCTCCTGACCGCCTTGTCATAGTAAAGCTCTCCTGTTCTGATATTTATGCCGCATGATTGATATTCGTCCCGCCTACACGCATTGCATCCTGCGCTTTCTGATTCTTTTCGTACGGATTGGACTCCTTTGGATAGGCAATCGACGTACTCGTCGTCCCTCCCGCCACATAGGAGGTTCCACACTCCGGACATACCGATGTATGCAGCGACACTCTGGCGGATATGACCTTGCCCTGCTTTTCCGCAGCCTTTTGGTACGCATTGGAAACGTGCTGCTGCTCATGCGCCATTACCGTCGCCGCAGACGCTTCCGGCGAAATATGTCCCGGTGCCTTAAACGAAACATCCGACTCATTCGAACCATCCTGATATTTACGTTCTCTGCACGTCTGACATTCAGCCGGAGAGGATTTATATCCGCCCTTTACCCGATGCTCTTCATCCGCGCCCTGCGCCTGCTCATTGCGCAGCGTCACCTTGCCGTCCGCGTCGGACCATACAACTGCAGGATCATTGCTGCCAAAGCGTACCTGCGGCATTCCGGACGCTGCCCGTCCAGCGCCAGACTGCGGCATGGACACATTGCCTGAACCAGCGGCCAGCCGACCGACGCCGGACTGTCGCGCTGCTGGATTGCCTGAGCCAGTAACTCCCCGGCCAAAGCCGGACGACACTGACATATCATAAGGATGATAAGCTCCTGAAATTGCTCCTGTCATCATAAAAACACCTCCAAAATTCAGTCAAAATATGCTATAATGCGTTCATTATAACATATAATGACAGGAATGAAACACTATTATGAAAAAATTTTTCAGATTCCAACCGAAACAAAACAACGAACATACAACCGAAGACGACTTCTTTTTCCTCGGCATCATCGGATGCATCGCCACAGCCGCGGTACTGCTTCTTTTTCGCTGGCTGCCGCTTCGGTTTCGTTTGCCGCCCTGCCTCTTTCACCGCATCAGCGGCTATTACTGCCCTGGCTGCGGTGGTACGAGGGCTCTTTTGGCCCTCCTTCACGGTCAGCTCCTACGGTCAGCCTGGTATCATCCGTTTGTACCCTATGCAGCCTTTATTTTCCTGTATTTTATGATCACGCAAGCCGCTGAGCGGCTCAGCAGCAAAAGGCTGCGGATTGGGATGCGTTACCAAAACCGTTTTGTCTGGATCGGCGTCGCTTTAATCATTGGAAATTTTATATGCAAAAATCTGCTGCGTTATTTTTACGGATTCCAATTATAATCAAACTGCTCTACGATTTCCATATACGCGTTCCAAAATTGTTCCATACTGCCATACTGTATGATCAGCGTCAAAAACGAGCCTGCTAAAAGCAGGATGCTTAACACGATCGCGGTGATACTGACAGACATAGCACTCCTGGCATTGAGCGACATCGTTGTTTCACCGCCTTTGGACAGCAGCGCAAAAATAATACCAAGAATCCCGCATAAAAACGACAGATAAAAGCAGCAGACGGTAGAAACCGCAATCACACTGAATACAACCGCAGCCGTTGTCATTGGAACAGAACGTTTGTCGTATGACACCTGACTGCTGCTGTGATTTCCAAGCTCCATAAAGGTACCTCCTGATACAAGGCTGGTTCATAAACGATCTTCTACCAGCCGTTGTTTTGTATATTATAGCTTATTAGGCATAAAATGAAAACCCCCTACTAGATGTAACGCAAACCTATAACGGTTTTGCATAACGGTTCAGACAAGCTGACCTGTTACGGGTTTACACCGCCGCCTCTTTTCAGTATAATAATATCGTTCCAAAATCTAGAAAGAAAGGCGCATATCATTATGCGGTATATCAATCACCCATGGATATTATAAAAACTCTCGCACAAGAACTGCAGATCAAGCCAAGCCAGGCAGAAGCCGCCGTCAAGCTGATCGATGAAGGCAACACCATCCCGTTTATTGCCCGTTACCGAAAAGAAGTGACTGGCTCCTTAAACGACGAGGTGCTCCGCCAGCTTTCGGAACGACTGAATTATCTGCGCAGCCTGGAGGACAAAAAGCAGCAGGTGATCGCAAGCATTGAAGAGCAAGGCAAGCTGACCGAGGAGCTAAAGGCCCAAATAGAAGCCGCTCAAACGTTGGTTGTCGTAGACGACTTGTACCGGCCTTACCGCCCGAAGCGCAGGACACGCGCGACAATCGCAAAGGAAAAGGGCCTAGAGCCATTGGCAAACCTGATCCGTCTCCAGCTAACCAATCAGCCGCTGGAAGAAGAAGCACAGGCATATATCAATGCAGAAAAAGAAGTCGCTTCCGCAGCGGACGCTATAAACGGCGCATCAGATATTATTGCGGAAGCAATTTCCGACGAAGCGGATTACCGCATCCGCATCCGGGAAATGACTACCAAAAAAGGCCAGATCGTATCCGTTGCCAAAGATCCGCAGGCTTCGTCTGTTTATGAAATGTACTATGAATTTTCAGAAGCAGTCTCCAAAATAGCTGGCCACCGCGTACTCGCCTTAAATCGGGGCGAAGCGGAAAAAATACTGACCGTCAAGGTAGAGGCGCCGCAGGAGGATATTATCCGTTATCTGGAAAAACAGGTCATTACAAAAAACAACCCACATACGACACCTGTCCTGCAGGCGGTCATTGCAGACAGCTACCAACGCTTGATCGCCCCGGCCATCGAGCGGGAAATCCGAAACAGCCTGACCGAAGCTGCCGAGGATGGCGCGATCCGCGTATTCGGCAAAAATCTGGAGCAGCTTTTAATGCAGCCTCCTATCACCGACCAAGTCGTACTTGGCTGGGACCCTGCGTTCCGTACCGGCTGCAAGCTCTCTGTCGTAGACCCGACGGGAAAGGTGCTGGACACGACCGTTATTTATCCTACGGCTCCGCAAAATAAGGTCGAAGAATCCAAGACCGTATTGAAAAAACTGATAGATAAATATCATGTTACTTTAATTTCTCTCGGAAACGGTACAGCTTCCAGAGAATCTGAAATGATAATTGTAGATTTACTAAAAGAGATAAAGACTCCAGTACAGTATGTGATCGTAAACGAAGCTGGCGCTTCGGTCTATTCCGCCAGCAAGCTCGCAGCAGAAGAGTTTCCGAATTTTGACGTCGGGCAAAGAAGCGCGGTTTCGATGGCAAGACGCCTGCAGGATCCGCTGGCAGAGCTTGTAAAAATCGACCCAAAATCAATCGGCGTCGGACAATACCAGCATGATATGAACCAGAAAAAACTCAGCGAGGCGCTGACCGGAGTGGTGGAGGACTGCGTAAACAAGGTCGGCGTTGACCTGAACACCGCATCCGCTTCCTTACTGGAATATATTTCTGGTATCAGCAAAACGGTTGCAAAAAATATTGTTGCCTATCGTGAAGAAAACGGACGCTTTATCTCCCGTTCCCAGCTTTTGAAGGTGGCCAAGCTTGGTCCAAAGGCTTATGAACAGTGCGCGGGATTTGCACGCATCAGCAATGGGAAAAACCCGCTCGACGCAACCGCCGTTCATCCGGAAAGCTATGACGCCGCTTCCAGGCTTTTAACCAGACTTGGATATACTCTGCAGGATATTGCAACTGGCAATCTAAAGGGAATCTCAAAAAAGCTTACAGATCATAAAAAACTGGCAGAGGAGCTGCAAATCGGCGAAATTACGCTAAGGGATATCGTAAAGGAGCTGGAAAAGCCAGCCAGGGACCCACGTGAAAATATGCCGAAGCCTATTTTACGCAGCGATGTTCTGGAAATGAAGGATCTGACGGAAGGCATGGTCTTAAAGGGCACCGTCCGCAACGTTATTGATTTCGGCGTTTTTGTGGATATCGGCGTACATCAGGACGGCCTGGTACATATTTCGCAGATCTGCGATCGATTTATCAAGCATCCGCTGGAAGCCGTCCATGTCGGAGATGTGGTAGATGTGAAGGTCATGAGCGTAGACGTCGCGAAAAAGCGGATCCAGCTCACAATGAAGGGTATTTCCTGATTCCAAAAAAATCCAGCCGTCAGACGAGGTCTTGCTTCAACGGCTGGATTTTTCTATTAATGAAAACGGATTCTTTGGATAACGCTTCCAAGCTCCGCTGCCTTTTGTTCAAAATCTGCTTCTTTTAACTCCGAGGTAATAAATCCTACCTCCTCATTCAACTGTGGTACGTCTATGTACGTAACCGCGCCAAACACCTTTTCAACTGCAGACGGCTCCGCCTTCGCACGGACAAAGAATCTCGCAGACTGCTGTTTGTAATCTGCAATCTCCAGCTTTTGCGGACGCCATTCCAATTCGATATGCTTGCCAATATGCTTCGCAAGCTCTACCACGTCTGCAACAACTGCGCTGGCAGTCGGCAGGCTGCCTGCTCCGCTGCCATAAAACATAGCGTCGCCAAGCATATTCCCGCGTACAAAGACCGCGTTGAATACCCCGTTCACCGTATACAGCGGATGCTCCTTCGGAAGTAAAAACGGCGCTACCATAACCGTATAGGTGTCTCCCGCCTGCTTGCTTGTCGCCAGAAGCTTGATCACACGTCCCATCTGTTTTGCGTATAATATATCCGCAGCCGTGATCTTGCTGATGCCTTCTGTATAAACATCTTCAAAATCCACCTGCTGTCCTGCAATGAGGGAAGTTAAAATTGCAATCTTACGCCCTGCATCATGTCCTTCGATATCGGCGGTCGGATCTTTTTCTGCGTAACCTTTTTCCTGCGCATCCTTTAACACTTCTTCAAAGTCACAGCCTTCTTCCGCCATCCTTGTCATCATATAGTTTGTCGTACCGTTTACAATACCGCTGATTTCTTCAATGCGGTCGGCGGTCAGACAGGAATTGAGCGCACGAATGATCGGAATACCGCCGCCTACGCTCGCCTCAAACATAAAATTGACATTTTTTTGCTTGGCTATCGCGATCAGCTCTGCTCCATGGGCAGCGACAAGCGCTTTATTGGAGGTTGTCACACTCTTGCCTGCCTCCAGCATTGCTTTTACAAACGTACACGCTGGTTCTACCCCTCCCATACTCTCTACGACAACCGCAACTTCAGGGTCATCAGCGATGATCTGATAGTCATGTACGACCTTGCTCTGGATCGGGTCACCTTCAAAATCCCGCAGATCCAGTATATATTTTACCTCAAGTCCCTCGCCGATTTTTTTACAAAGACTGTCCTGGTTCGTCTCAATCACCTGGACTACGCCGGAACCGATCGTTCCATAGCCCATGACTGCTATTTTTATCATGATTTCCTTAACTCCCTTATTCATTCTGCATGACTGCTTATTTTGACAACGAAATCCATTTCAGATACGCATTGATAAACGTATCCAGCTCACCATCCATCACAGCGCCCACATTCCCGCTTTCTGCGTTTGTCCGGTGGTCCTTTACCATCGTATATGGCTGCATCACATAAGAGCGTATCTGATTGCCCCATCCGATATCTGTTACCTCACCGCGGATTCCGGCTTCTTTTTGCGCCTGCTCCTCCTGCTTTAACAGATACAGCTTGGACTTTAACATCTGCATAGCCTTATCCTTATTCATATGCTGGGAACGTTCGTTCTGACAGGTTACGACGATCCCCGTCGGAAAATGCGTAATTCGGATAGCCGACGAGGTTTTATTGATATGCTGCCCGCCTGCGCCGCTGGAACGATACGTATCGATCCGAATATCGTCGTCTTTGATCTCGATATCCACATCCTCCTCCATATCCGGCATTACGTCGCACGATACGAACGAGGTCTGACGTTTCCCAGCCGCGTTAAACGGCGAGATCCGTACCAGACGGTGTACACCCTTTTCCGATTTCAGATAGCCATAAGCGTTTGTACCGTTTACCTGAAACGTCACAGACTTGATCCCGGCTTCTTCTCCTTCGTGGTAATCCAGCACCTCCAGCTCAAAGCCCTTATCCGCTGCCCATCTTGTATACATCCGGTACAGCATACTGGCCCAATCACAGGATTCGGTACCTCCGGCTCCCGCGTTCAGCGACACAATGGCGTTATCCGCGTCATACTCACCGGAAAGGAGCGTCTTGATCCGTATAGCTTCAAACTGCTGTTCATATTCCTGTACGGACTCCTCGATCTCTGGTATCAGGGACAGATCTCCCTCCTCCTCGCCCATTTCGAGCAGCGTCTCGATATCCTCATAGCGGCTCTGCAGCTCGGCATAGGTCTGCATATCGTCTTTGAGGCTTTTTAATTCTTTCATTTTCTTCTGGGACGCTTCCGCGTCATTCCAAAAGTCCGGCGCTTCCATTTCGCGCTCTAATTCTTCGGCCCTTTTGCTTTTATTTGCGAGGTCAAAGTGAATCCCTCAATTCCAACAATGGTTTTGTAAATGTATTCAGCGTATAACGATACTGATCAAATTCTACCATTTTTTCACCAACTTTCTTATATTTTAAGCACTTCTATTTTAAGCACTTCTATTTTAAGCATATCTATCATAAAAGAAATAAGCGGCATCTGTCAAGGGCTTTTGGCATTCCTAGTCCATTTTCTTTAGCTCTCGGATCGCCCGTCTGACCTGATGATCCTTTGTATAATCATACGCAGACTTTCCATCCCGCTTTCCGCTGTATTTATACGCCACCTCAATATCCGGCTCGATTCCTGTCCCATGGATATTTTCACCCTTCGGCGTAAAATATTTGGCGGTTGTAAGCTTTATCGCACTGTTGTCCGCCAGCGGCCGCACGGTCTGCACGACCCCTTTGCCAAACGTCTTTGTCCCGATCAGCACACCATAATCATGATCGCGGATAGCGCCCGCGAAAATCTCTGAACAGCTCGCACTGTTTCCGTTAATGAGTACTGCCATCGGAAGCTCCAGATAATGCTGTGCGTCCGATTTTTCCTCCTGGCGGTTGCCGTATTTGTCCTCTGTATACACGATCAGCCCTTCCGGCAGAATATAATCCAGCACCTCCACAACACTGTCCATCATCCCGCCCGGATTATCCCGCAGGTCAATGATCATTTTTTCCATACCATCTGTCTGCAGCGCTTTTACCGCTTCCTTAAAATCCGCCGCAGTAGCCTTACCAAACTCGTTGATCACGATCAGTCCAATACCGTCCTCCATCATCATCGATTCCACTGTCGGTACGTCCACCTGCGCACGTTTTACAAAAAACTCCCGTTCCTTAAACTTTTCGTCCCGCGTGATCAGCAGACGTACGCTGCTGTTTTCTTTTCCCCGGATATGCGTGACCAGCTCCGACAGCTCCATCGATCGTGCATCGATATCTTCTACCATAACAACCATATCCTGTGCCTTAAGCCCTGCCTCCTGCGCAGGCGTACCGTCATACACCTTTACGATCCGTACCTCCATCGTATCCGGATCCTGCTGCAGGACTGCGCCAATACCGTTGTACTGCGCACTGGCCGAGATCATCATTTCCTCATATTCTTCCTGCGTATAATAAGCAGAATAAGGATCCTCCAGGCTTGCAAACAATCCCTTGTACAGCCCTTCTGTAAGCTCCTCTTCCGTAACATCCTCGTAATAATATGCCTTGATCAGCGCTGCCAGCTCATGAACTTTGTTCCGCACGGAGCTGTCCACAATATTTGCGGACACGCCCTCATAGCTGGCTCCGCCTCCTGGACTAATACGCCCATGGAGCCAAAATACTCCCACCGCTGCCAGCAGAAGCATCACGCAGACGGCAGCCAACACACCTGTTAAGACTCCCTTGGAAAATCGGTGATCCGCACGCAGCAGCACAGCCTCCCGATCCTGAATATCCTCCCTGTCCTCTTGTCCTTGTTCCATGATCCATCCTTTACCTGTCTATATTATACCTTCAAATGCTTGCGGATCGTCAGTCCGCTGCCTGCAAACCCAATACCGATACCTAAAACAATGGCTACCGGCGCCAGCGTTTTAAATATATCGTCTACGGAAAGAAATGTCATCAGATTATTTAAAAAGCTAAACTTTTCTGCTACAAAGTCAATGATCCTCTCATATATACTGTATAAGATCACCATCGGCAGGATCGACCCGATCAGCCCGATCATAATACCCTCCACGTAAAACGGCGCCTTTACAAAATAATCCGCCGCCCCAATCAGCTTCATGATCGCGATCTCCTCTCTGCGCACCGCAATGCCGACCGATACCGTATTACTGATCAGGAAGATCGCAACTGCGAATAAGATCGCAATGATCCCCATTGATACATAACCGACCAACCGGTTAAAGTCAGCCAGCATATTCGCGATCGATTCAGAATGGTTGACCTTACTGACCCCAGCAAGCGATTCCAGATATTTGACTAGATCCTGCTGCTGTGAAACATCCCGCAGATAGACTTCGTAGCTGGAAAGCTTCTCCAACGGGTTGTCGTCTCCGTAGATCTCCTCAGCCTCTTCATCTCCGTCAAAGTATTCACCTTTAAATTCTTCCCATGCGGCATCCGCCGGAACATAACGCTGGGCTAACACGCCTGGCGCCATAGCGATCGCTTTGCCGATCGCCTGCATCTGCTCTTCTGAAATATCCTCTTCAAAAAAGACGGTGATCGCAACGCCTTCCTCCACATCCTGCACCATCGACTGAAAATTCGCGACAATCGAGTAAAACAACCCGAACAAAAAGATACACGCTGTCATCGTTGCGATCGACGCGCTGGAGAAGAGTTTATTTCTCCATATATTGATAAGCCCTTGTTTCAAAGAATATAAAATACCGCTAATCTTCATCGAAGAATCCTCCCGACACCTTATCGCCTGTAAGATAGATATCTTTCGCCCTGTCGCTGACCGCCTGCTCCCACTCAGTGCTGTCCGCGCCGCCATCGTTTACGATAATCCCTTTATCAATTTCAATGACACGTTTTTTCATCACGCGCACAATTTCAAGGTTGTGCGTTACAACTACTACCGTCGTTCCTCTGGCGTTGATCTCCTCCAGAAGGTTCATGATCTCCCATGCGTTGTTATTGTCCAGATTTCCCGTCGGCTCATCCGCCAGCAGGATTTTCGGCTGGTTGACAAGCGCGCGGGCGATTGCCACACGCTGCTGCTCCCCGCCGGAGAGCTGCTTTGGATACGACCGGTATTTTGCCGCAAGTCCTACCACGGACAGCATTTGCGGCACCTTTTGACGTATCATCCTGCCAGAACTGCCGACAACGTGCATTGCAAAGCTGACGTTATCATAGACATTCCGATCCTTTAGCAATCTGAAATCTTGGAACACAACGCCGATCTGGCGGCGGAATACCGGGATCTGCTTGCGGCGTATCAAACCGGTATCCTCGTTGTTTATGTAAATTTTACCATTTGACGGCTCCAGCTCCTTTAACAGCAGCTTGATCAGGGTCGATTTTCCAGACCCACTGTCTCCCACAACAAACACAAACTCCCCATCCTGTATATGGAGCGATACATCGTCCAATGCAGGAATCCCTTCCGCGTATGATTTACTCACATGTTCCAGCCGAATCATAAATCTGCTCTTCCTCCTAATAGTCCAGTGTTTCCATATATTTCATGTATTTTACAACCATCAGCGCGATCTTAAATGTGATCGCGTCCTCAAATACCCGAAGATCCAGTCCTGTACTTTTCTGCAGCTTATCCAGACGGTATACGAGCGTATTCCGGTGAATATACAGCTGTCTGGACGTTTCAGACACATTCAGGCTGTTTTCAAAGAATTTGTTAATCGTTGTTAATGTTTCTTCGTCAAATTCATCTGGCGATTTTCCGTCAAAAATCTCTTTAATGAACATTTTGCAAAGCGGGATCGGCAGCTGGTAGATCAAACGGCCAATGCCAAGCTGCGAATAGGCAATAATATCCTTTTCCTCAAAGAAAATTTTACCAACGTCCAGCGCCATACGTGCTTCCTTATAAGAGCGCGACACTTCCTTGATCTCGCCGACGATCGTCCCATAAGCAATATGCTCCTGTCCGTTCGGATCGGACGAAAACAGATTCCAGATAACTTCGGCCGTTTTTGCCAGATCATCATAGCCTTCATGCTCAGCAAGTTCTTTGACGACAATAATATTTTTTTCGTCGACGGCTGTAACAAAGTCCTTGGACTTTCCGCCGAACAGGCTGCGGACGCGTTCCAACTCATTTCCGTCCTTTTCACGGTTTGTTTCGATAATATAGACTGCCCTGCGGACATCTGCTTCGATATGCAATTTTTTTGCCCGATTGTAAATATCAACGAGCAGCAGATTATCCAGCAGCAGGTTTTTAATAAAATTATCCTTGTCGAACCGCTCCTTGTACGCGATCAAGAGATTTTGTATCTGAAAGCTGGCAATCTTGCCAATCATATACACATCATCGCTCTCCCCGTACGCAAGCAGCACATATTCCAGCTGGTGCTCGTCAAATACCTTAAAAAACTGGCATCCCTGCATCACCTGGCTGTCAGCCGGAGATTCCACGAATAGCAGCGCGGAATCCTTATATTTTTCGCTGTCCATAAATGTCGACGCCAAAACTTTTCCCTCGGTATCAATCACACATAAATCAGTCCGGGTTATCCCCTTTAACCCATCTATTGTATTCTGAAGTATTTGATTTGATATCATATTTTGTCTCCTTCTCTTCCGGTAACCTTCTGCTGTTTGTTTTTATATGAAATATACATCTTTCACAAAAAAACATTCATCTTTTTGTAGAAAAAATCAGTTTTAACTATCATAATACAAAACGCAAAAAAAATAAAGTAGAAAGTCACATTTTTTTGTGCTAATATTCCAAAAAACCTTCCCCAAGCACTTCTCTTGCATCTGTAACAATCACAAATGCATGGACGTCGATATTTTTAATATGTTCTTTTAGTATTACTACCTCCTTTTTTGATACAATGCAAAACAGCATATTACGCTGCTCCTTCTGATACATCCCGACAGCAGGCAGCAAGGTCGTCCCTCGGTTCATCTGATGCAGCACCGCATCCGCGATCTGCTCATACTGGTCTGAAATAATATAGACCGCCTTGGAAAACTTGCCGCCCTCTGTGATCAGATCAGATACCCGCGACGTAATGTAAACGGCAAATACCGCATACAGCGAGGCACGCACGCCACAAACATAAATACCAGCCAAAATGATCGCGCCGTCAATAACCTGTAAGATCTGCGCGATGGAATACGACCGCAGCTTCATATGCAGCAGCGTCGCGATCAGATCTGTGCCGCCGGTAGCCACCTGCGCGCTCAATACCAGTCCAACCCCTGTCCCCATCAGCACGCCGCCGTATACTGCCGCCAGCAGGAAATCCCCGCCGGACAAGTCGTATTGCGGAATGACTCCCAGCCAGAAAGACAGCAGCAGCGTAGCAACCAGCGTCCATCCTAAAAATCGCCTGCCCTTTAGCTTTAACGCTACCAAAAGCAGCGGGATATCCAATACCAGGTTCGTGATCCAGATTGGTATCCCACCGTCCACCAAATCCGTCGTCAGTCTGCGTACCATGATCCCAATACCAGTAAACCCGCCGGTAACCAGTCCGATCGAGTCGTATGCGCTTTTGATTGCAAATGCCATAATTCCCGTTCCTGCCGCAATCAACAGGAAGGAACGGATCCTTCGTTTGATCTTCTTATCCATTTCTTTCCTCATAGCTGTGTATTACATTTTTAAAACGCCCTTTATGAATGAGCTGCCGGAACCAGACAATAAAGGACTGCTTCTTCTCTGTGTTTTGATAATCCGGGCCAAGCGAATACCAGACCCTTGCACTGATCTTAGCCTTTTCCGACAACAAAATAGCATCTTCTTGCGGAGATGGGAGCACCGACAAAATAATATCCGGTGCCGCAGCATTGATCTCATTGATCATCGTATCATGATCATCCCCACATACCTCTTTGAAATAGCTTCCCACGACCGACAGCTTTTCATACTTTGTTTTCAAAAATTCCAGAAAAGCTTCCATCTCCTTTTTGTTTTGCGCCACCAGAAAAAAACGACTCTGGCTGCGGATCCTGCCATTTAAAAACTCCCGCATAAATCCGTGTTCGCGCGCCTCACGCAAACGCTGTGCGGAATAAATGCCCGCCTCTGTCAGAATTTCCCGGTCGCCGACGACCAACAGATCCGCCTGGCAGATCGCGTCACGCACAACCTGACTGTCCGCCGCCATACTGAGCATCCCGATCGACACGGTACGGATAATATTTAGCTCCTGATTATCATAAAACGATTCACTCTGCACCATCTCTTCCCGCAGCGTAAAATTGTCTATCTCCATCCCAAGCAGCCGGATTTTTTTTACCATATGCTACCTCTCTTTTTGTGCTCGTACTCCATTCAGCCAGTAATCAGACTGCAAAGCACACGCAACCATTCATATACTGAATAAGATAAATCAGTAGTATAACAAATCGCGCAGATTTTTGCAACCCATAGAAACATGGCCGCAAATTGTATGAAAATTTCGACAGAATCCGCTCTTTTTCGCTATTGGCTTTATGATTCAAATGTCAATAGATTTTTCTATCTATTTTCAAAAGCTGCCAACTTTATGAATGCTTCACAAAACATACGTTCCGGATTTACGAAACTATCCACGGACTTTTCCACATCTAATTTTGTGGATAACGTGTATAACTTTGTGTATAACTCCATTTTTTCGCTTTTTCGACATTTTTTGATGTGGATAACTTTTATTCGACCACCCGCTTTTTTTGCATTTTTTTGGAAATTACAATTTCTTTTGTCTATTTTGTATATTGTTCGAAACCACGTTCTTATCCACACACGAAAATATTAATACAACATTTTTCCATATCCCTAAAAAAGCCCCGCCGCTAAGCCAATTTTTTCCTGAGCTTCAACGCAAAAAAACAGGAAATTTACCTCTTATCTGAAGTAAATTTCCTGCCCTGAAATATGATCATGTATAATTACAAAGAATAACCATTAAAAAATTCTGCGAACCGCAACGACTGGGCGGTAGTTTGCCGGAGAGGTATATTTGATGCCGTCTGCCGGATTGCTTGCGTGGATAACGGTATTTCCGCCCGCATAGATCGCAACGTGTCCATCGTAGCATAAAATATCTCCTGGCTGCATACTGTCATAGCTAACGCCATAGCCAACGCTTCGAAGCGCGCTGGATGAATGCGGCAGGGATCTGCCGAAATGCGCATATACGCTCATAACAAACCCAGAACAATCCGTACCGCCTGTCAGGCTGGAGCCGCCATACACATACGGATTACCCAAAAACTGGCTGGCATAGTTTACAACTGCTTGTCCAGAACCGCTTGTACTGCTTGTCTGCGGTGTGCTGCTTGAACTGGAACTTGAAGTGCTTGCCTGCGATGAACTGCTGGAGCTTGTCCCAGTAGACGTACTAGAAGAACTTGTTCCAGCAGAAGCACTGTTGTCTGCATCTTCCTGTGCTCTGCGCGCAGCTTCCTCTGCTTCTTGTCTTGCCTGCTCGATCGCAAGTCTTGCTTCTTCTTCTGCTTTTGATTCTGCATATGTAAACTCACGGGTAATTTCCACATAATCAGAGGAAACAAAGCCTTTGCCCTCATCTACTGCTACCTTTACCCAGCCGTCTTTAAACGCTTTCATGCTTGCGACTGTCAGCTCTTCACCATCTGGTACGAGTGTAAGTACCTCGGACTTTTGAGAAGCCTTGCTTCTGACCTTTAATGTCGTCGTATTAACCTTTGCAATCTGAACCCCAACCGATTTTATCAGATCCTCATCTCCGACAACTACATAATCGCTTTTTACATATCCTGTGACCGAACCGGATTTGATCTTATACCAGTCTCCCTTTTTACGGATCACAGTCGCTACCGATTTGCTGTATAATTTACCGAGCAGCTGCGCGTTCTCATCCGGCTTTTTGCGGATATTTACATAGTCCTGTACCTGGGCAACCGCCATTTTATCATATTGCACCGTATCCTTTACCGTGCTTTTCTTATCTTCCTTTACTTCCTTTTTCGCCTTGCTTTTGCCTGCTTCAGCGCTGGATGCTTCTTTTGTATCTTCTGTCCCGGTTGTAATATTTTTCTCTAAATAGCCTGCGACTGCCAATGACACGCCCGCGGATGTCGATGAAGTATTTAACTCGCTTCCCGCCATAGCACTTGCATATTTGGTTACTCCTGCTGAAGGTGATGCTAATACATTGTATGCTGGTAATGTTGTAAATAAGGTTCCTGCCAGACAGCAAGTTGCTATTTTCAGTGGTCTGTTCTTCATGCCTTCCTCCTGTTTTTATCCCATAATTTATGATTATTGAAAACGCTCTTTTTTTCAATAATGTATAATCATATACCTACTCTCATCTTCAACCTATATTTATTACAGATTTATTACAATATGGATTATAACAGAGCCGTCCCTTTCTGTCAACTGATAGTTAGCCGATTTATAAGGAGAATTTTGACGTTTTTTATGCAATTTTACAAATCGGGGTCTGAAAGAAATCAGACAAAACGCAATATATCTGTAATAAATGTGTTATTTCTACAAAATAGGTCTGCGATTTTCTTTTTTTATGTTTATTTTTCAAAAACGGCGTCTAAAACGAGCATTGCTTTTTTTATCTGCCGCGCGTATAATGGGGATATCACAGCAAGACGGTGTTATTTGTTAGAGCTGTTGAGCATAATAATATGAGGAGGTGGTTCTATGGGAATTGGTTCTATGGCGGATATCGCCCTTGCCCAGATGCCAAGTATGTCAACAAGCGTTCCAAGCGATATCGCGGTTGCTATGTTAAGCAAGCAGCTTGATATGACACAGGAGATGGGCGCGGATATGATCAAAGCAATGGAGCAGTCTGTAAATCCTGGCGTGGGCATACATATTGACGCTTACGCATAAGGATGCCTGCATCCAAAAATGTACAGCAAACAGGTCTGCGCTCGCAAGCGCAGACCATAAAGCTGTTGTACGGCAATACCGCTGCCTAAATTTTACGTATCGCGTTTTCTGTAATTTCTATCTTCCGTTCTTTATATAAATGTCCAACGGCGCGCTTAAACGCGTTTTTGCTCATCTTCATTTCCCGCTTGATCACCTCTGGCGAGGCTTTATCGTTAAACGGCAGGACGCCGGCATATGCTTCCAGCGCTGCTAACACCGCCTCGGCATCCGTGTCCATCTGGATATGCGCCTTTTCCCGGCGTGTCAGATCCAGCTTGCCATCCGGCTTCACATTCGTTACCCTTGCCTGAATACAGTCGCCGATCTTTAACGCTGAGCAGTCCTCATGCTTCGGAAGCATCGCGGAATATTTGTCGTCAACCGCCACAAACGTACCGAAATTATTACTAAATTCATAAATACGCCCAGTTACGGTATCACCCTTTTGATAAGGTGATTCCTGCGAGAGCAGCTCATACAGATCCTTCATGCTCGCACAAAGCCTGCGGCTTTTGTCAATATAAAGCGTCACCAGCACCTCGTCGCCTGCGCGTACCTCCCTGGTCATTTCTTTAAACGGAAGAAACAGGTCCTTTTCCAGACCCCAGTCTAAAAACGCCCCGATGTTCCCTACCGAGAGTACCTTTAATGCCGCACAGCGCCCAAGCGTCAGCTTTGGCTCATTCGTCGTGGCGATCAGACGGTCTTTGGAATCCTTATACAAAAACACGTTCATCTCATCGCCGACTTTGCATTCTGGCGGCACCTGTTTTTGGGGAAGCAGTACTCTTGTTTCATCCTGCGGCGCTTCGGCAAGGTATACGCCAAATTCCACTTGCTTGACTACCTGCAGCATTTGGTATTCGCCTAATTTCATAAACAGCTCCTTTCATGATTCGTCAAACTCCAGCAGCGCATACGGCTTTCCATCCGTACCGCCCAGCCGGACAGACCAGCCATCCGGCCGTTTTCTAACAGACGGATACAAAATATCTCCATAGACTGCCGGCTTTTTATATTCCGCGCGGATGCGTACCGGCTGAATCTCCTGTGGAAGCAGCTCTTCGGCCAGCAACACATATTTGGCGTTGTTCATATGATGGTTCGTATCGATAAAATGACGCGGGATGCGAAACGGCTCCGGCTGCTCTTTTGTAAGTGCCGCCTCAAAATCCTGAATCTTACGATCTTTATAATCCATAGCAAGACGCGGCTCAGTTTGATAAGCCGCCGCAACCTCCGGCGCGATACGGGCCGGACGGCCTGTCTTTATATTCATAAATACCCAGACTGAGGCAGCGCGCACGATCACATGGTCCTCCGCGTCCGTGATCTGAAAATTACGGTAGCCAAACAAACCGTGGAAATCATAAGGCCAGGTAGCAATCCGTATCGTTTCTCCAAATACCGGATATCGGTCAAGCTGCGCCTGCCAGCTATTTAACACCCATGCAGTCTGGTGCTTTTGCATATAAGAAAGACCAACGCCCAGCTCTTCAGCTTGAAACGTACAGGTGTCCTGCAGATAATCCAAAATGCTGTAAAGCCGCAGCTGCCTGGACGCGCCGCACTCAGAATAGCGGATTTTTGTTTCTGTTGTATATACTCCCGTGTTTTGCTTGTCCATAATACTCTTTCTTTCCAAATTATTTAAAATAATCTACCCCGGACTCAAACAGGCGCATATCCTGTTCTCCGTAAATATTGATCGCCACTGACTCTCCGCGCCGTTCGGAATGTGCCATTTTGCCGAATACACGCCCATCTGGGCTTGTAATGCCTTCGATCGCCTGATAAGATCCATTGACGTTCCATTCACTGTCCATAACCGGGATCCCAGACTCGTTGACATACTGAGTTGCCACCTGTCCGTTCGCAAACAGCTTGTCCAGCCATTCCTGACTTGCCACAAACCGTCCCTCACCGTGGGAAACCGGATTCGCATAAACACTTCCAAGACCTGCCTGCGCAAGCCACGGGCTTTTGTTTGATACGACCTTTGTATAGGCCATTTTTGAAATATGCCGTCCGATCGTATTATAGGTAAGCGTTGGAGAATCGGCTTTCAAGCTTGTGATCTCTCCAACAGGCAGCAGACCAAGCTTGATCAACGCCTGGAAGCCGTTGCAGATGCCGAGCGCCAGACCATCCCGTTCCTGTAACAGACGCATTACGGCTTCCTTTACCCGTTCGTTGCGAAATACGTTGGCGAAAAATTTTGCGGAGCCTTCCGGTTCGTCACCCGCGGAAAATCCGCCTGGGAACATTAGGATCTGCGACTGTCCGATCGCCTGCTCAAATACTTCTACCGATCCGCGGATATCAGCGCCGTCCAGATTTTTAAATACTTTAACAATCACCTGCGCACCTGCGCGTTCAAATGCCTGTGCAGAATCGTATTCGCAGTTTGTCCCCGGAAATACCGGGATAAAAACAGTCGGCCTTGCCGTCTTATGCCTGCATACGTAAATCTGGTCCGCATGATAAAGATCTGTCCGGACTTCTGTGTCCGCCTGCTCTGCAATCGTTGGAAATACTTTT
The DNA here is from genome assembly GCA_910586225.1 of uncultured Eubacterium sp. Taxonomy (GTDB): domain Bacteria; phylum Bacillota; class Clostridia; order Lachnospirales; family Lachnospiraceae; genus Eubacterium_J. The sequence continues at coordinate 24,158 of CAJUIL010000022.1, forward strand.
TCCAGCGTTCCCGTCCACGCTTTGACCGCTTCATCAACCATAAGCGCCGTGTCTCCATAATGGAACGCCGCCTCTTTGCTGACCTCTCCGATCACGGCAAAATCTTCCTCAAGTCCCGCCTGCTGCATTGCCGCGCGTATATCCTCTACATACTCCGGCGCAGCTTCCACGACCAGGCTGCCAAAGCCTGACGCAAACAGCTGCTCTGACGATACCGCAGATGGGTAAAGCGTCACGCCGAGCTTGTTGCCAAATGCCATTTTGCTGACTGCCGCTGCGATCCCCTTGCTGTCCAGTGCATAGGCAGAAGCGATTTTATGCTGCTGGATCAGGCTGTGCACCGTATGATACAATGCCTTCACCTGCTCATAATCCGGCAGGTCGTATGCGTCTGTACGGATGGAGAGCCGGATCAGCTGATTGCCCGCCGCCTTTAATTCCGGTGTCAGAATATCCTGCTGCTTGGCCACATCGACAGCAAACGACACGAGCGTCGGCGGTACATCGATCTCGTTAAATGTACCGGACATGGAGTCCTTGCCCCCGATCGACGGCAGGCCAAATCCAATCTGCGCCGCATAGGCTCCAAGAAGCGCTGCAAACGGCTGGCTCCAGCGGGACGGCTCGCTGCTCATCCTGCGGAAATATTCCTGGAATGTAAACCGCACCTTGCTGTAATCTCCGCCTGCCGCAACAATCCTTGACAAGGATTCCAGTACCGCGTAAACTGCACCATGATACGGCGACCATCTGGACAGATACGGGTCAAAGCCATAAGCCATCATCGTAACGGTATCCGTCTTTCCTTTTAATACCGGAAGCTTTGCAACCATTGCCTGCGTCTCGGTCAGCTGGTAACGCCCGCCGTAAGGCATCAGAACACTCCCCGCTCCGATCGAGCCGTCAAACATTTCCACCAGTCCCTTTTGCGAGCAGGCATTTAAATCCCGCAGCGTATCCAGCCATGCTCCCTTTACATCACCGACAGTGAGCCGTTCCCGTACCTTTGCAAGCGCCGGGCTGCGGAAGAAGTTTTCCTCCTGCACCGGAAGCTCCACCGCTACACTGGCCTCCTGATGCGCACCATTTGTATTTAAAAACGCCCTGGAAATATTTACGATCTCCTTGCCTCTCCAAATAAGCACAAGCCGCGGCTCTTCGGTCACAACCGCCACTGGAACCGCCTCCAGGTTCTCTTCTTTTGCATAAGCAAGAAACTGTTCGACATCCTGCGGCGCAATTACACACGCCATACGCTCCTGGGACTCAGAAATGGCGATTTCCGTCCCATCCAGCCCTGCATATTTTTTCGGCACCTTGTCCAACTCGATCCGCAGGCCGTCCGCAAGCTCTCCAATCGCAACGGACACGCCCCCGGCGCCAAAATCGTTGCATTTTTTAATGATATGCGATACTTCAGGCCTGCGGAACAAGCGCTGCAGCTTACGCTCTGTCGGTGCGTTTCCTTTTTGCACTTCAGCGCCGCACGTATCGATGGATTGTGTCGTATGCGCCTTGGACGAACCTGTCGCGCCGCCGCAGCCATCTCGTCCAGTACGCCCGCCCAGCAGGATAATCATATCTCCCGGATCGGAGGTCAGACGTTGTACGGCTGATCTTGGCGCCGCTCCCATAACCGCACCGATCTCCATACGCTTCGCTACATAATCCGGGTGATAGATTTCCTTGACATACCCAGTCGAAAGCCCAATCTGATTTCCATAGGAAGAATAGCCCTTTGCCGCGCCCCGCGTCAGGTTTTTCTGCGGCAGCTTGCCTTCCAGCGTCTCGCTAACAGAAAGCGTCGGGTCCGCCGCACCTGTCACGCGCATTGCCTGATAGACATACGTCCGCCCAGACAGCGGGTCGCGGATCGCACCGCCAAGGCACGTCGCCGCGCCGCCGAATGGCTCGATCTCAGTCGGGTGGTTATGCGTTTCATTTTTAAAATTAACAAGCCATTCCTCCGTCCTTCCGTCGATTTCCACTGGGACAACGATCGAACAGGCATTGATCTCATCCGATTCCTCCTGGTCATTTAGCTTGCCTTCTTTTTTGAGCCGCTTCATCGCCATCAGCGCCAGATCCATCAGGCAGACAAATTTATCGCTGCGCCCTTCGTACAAATCCTGAAAGGCAGCTAAATAATCCTTGTATGTCCCTTCGATCGGCTTGCGGTAGTATCCGTCCGCAAAAGAAACGTCTGTTAACTCCGTTAAAAAAGTCGTATGGCGGCAATGATCCGACCAGTACGTATCCAGCACACGGATTTCCGTCATAGACGGATCGCGCTTTTCTTCCTCCTGAAAATAATGCTGGATATGCAAAAAATCCTGAAACGTCATCGCAAGTCCCAAGGAATCGTATAGCTTGTGCAGCTCATCCTCCGGCATCCCGCAAAAGCCTTCAAACACGCATACATCTTCCGGCTCCGCAAACTGCTGCACAAGCGTATCCGGCTTGCTCATTCCCGTTTCCCTTGAATCCACCGGATTGATACAGTGCTTTTTCACCGCTTCGAACTGCTCGTCGGAAATCTCCCCGCAGATCACATACGTAACGGCTGTCCGGATGATCGGCTCTTCTGCGTCGTTTAACAAACGGATGCACTGCTGCGCAGAATCCGCCCGCTGGTCAAACTGCCCCGGCAGATACTCCACAGAAAAGACTCTTCCGCCCTTCGCGTCAAACGCTTCCTCATAAATATCGTCTACGGGCGGTTCTGAAAACACAGTAATTTTTGCCGTTTCGAAGGTACTGTCTGAAATATGCTCCACATCATACCGGATCAGCTCACGTACCTGCGTGACCCCGGTAATGCCCAGATAATGCTTGATCTCGTGCTGCAAAGCTCTCGCAGCAACCGCAAAAGGCGGCTTCTTTTCGGCATATACTCGTCTTACATTTCCCATTTTGTTATTCCTCCTGTCGTTCAGATCGCCAAAGGCTTTTCCAGTTTCCTACATCATACATCATTCTGCGTACTTTTTCTATAGTTGTTTGTTACAAAACTTCTGTCCCGTATTTGCAGTTCCCTGAAAAAGCAGTCAAAAGCCATCATAAAAACGGTTGCAGACGGGCATCATTTTCGCTATAGTGATAGTATCTGTTTATTTGCCGTTTTGATGCTTTCTCATAGTAAAGTATATGCGCAGAACCTTAATTGCCTGAAAACTTCACCCGGAGGATGATAAGTTGATTCATATATTGATCGCAGAAGACGAAAAACCTATTTCCAATCTGATACGGCTAAGCCTGAAAAATGCCGGCTATATCTGCGACTGTGCCTTTAACGGCACCCAGGCCGCAGACCTGATCGAATCCGCAAGCTATGACCTGATCCTTTTAGATATCATGCTGCCGGATATCGATGGCTTTGAGCTCATGGAATATATCCGCCCGCTTGGTATCCCCGTAATTTTTATTACAGCCAAAAATTCCGTTACGGACAAGGTAAAGGGCCTTCGCATGGGCGCAGAGGATTATATTGTCAAGCCGTTTGAGATTATTGAGCTGCTGGCGCGCATTGATGTTGTGCTGCGGCGTTATCATAAAACTGAAGAAACGCTGGAAGCCGCCGGACTTATCATCGACACCCGCTCCAGAAAGGTAATGCGCGGTGACGTTGAAATTGCTTTAACACCAAAAGAATACGAGCTGCTGCTTTTATTCGTGCGCAATCCTAATACGGCTTTATACCGAGAGACGATCTACGAACGCATCTGGGAAAAAGAATTTATTTACGGCAGCAAAACCGTAGACCTGCATATCCAGCGCCTGCGCCGCAAGGCACATCTGGAAAAGGAGCTGCTGGCGGTTAATAAAGTCGGTTACCGCCTTGAGGTAGCAGAATGAAATTCCGGACAAAAGCGGCCTGCTGCATGATCTTATTAATGGCGCTGTTTTTCGCTGCTGGAGGCAGCGCTCTTATCTCTGTCACATTTCATACGTCCCTGCAGCAGGAAAAAGCCTCGGCCCATGAATCCTACCGCATGATCTTAAATACGCTGCAGATCGTTAACAGTATGGATGAATGGACGGACGAAAAAGATATTTCAAAAATACTGGAGCAGCTTTCTTCCCTGGACAGCTTTGGCGCGGCCCTGCAGCTGCATTCCCAGACAGAACTTTTGTACTCTAAGGGCGCGGCGGCAGCCCATTTTAAAAATCTTTCCGAGCAGATCGACACGACGCACCTTGCCTGCGCGATTTTTTATGCGCCGGATACCCGTTATTATCTGCAGCTTTCCGGCTCATTTTTTGTAGGCAGGGAAATTTATTATCTGGATGCGGCTTATGACATTTCTTCGATCTACGAAGCGCGGACGCAGCAGCAGGATCTATACCAGCAGATTTTTCTGATCCTTACCGCCGCTTGCGCCTGTTTTTCCTATATCCTGGCCTTTTTCCTGACCCGGCCGCTGGCACGCTTATCCAAAGCCTCCCGTGAGATTGCCTGCGGCAACTATGACTACCGCAGCAGGGTGCGCACCAACGACGAAGTAGGAGCTGTTTCCAGAGACTTTGACCTGATGGCGGACCATCTGCAAAACAGTATCGAGGAGCTGCAGGATACAATGGAACGTCAAAACCAGTTTATCGGCAACTTTACCCATGAGCTGAAAACGCCGATGACCTCGATCATCGGATACGCTGACCTGCTGCGGAGCCAGACGTTATCAGAAGAAGACGAGGCAGATGCAGCCAAATATATTTTTTCGGAAGGAAAACGTCTGGAGCATCTATCGCTCAAGCTGCTTGATATTTTTGTATCCCAACACGAAGCCTTTACACTGGCAAAAGCATCCCCATCCGATATCATTACCCGTCTCGTGGCCCATTTGCAGCCCGTCCTCGCCAGAGAACAGATCCTGCTGGAGTGTGACTGCGAAGAGGGATACTGTATGCTGGATACGGATTTTTTTGGCTCGCTGCTTGTCAATCTGATCGAAAACGCACGAAAAGCGCTTTCTGAAAACGGCCGCATCCTCGTCAGCTCCGTTATGACCACAGACGGCTGTCTGGTCAAGGTAACAGACAATGGCCAAGGTATGCCAAAGGCCGCCCTTTCACACCTTACCGAAGCCTTTTACCGTGTCGACAAAGCGCGCTCCAGAGCGCAGGGCGGCGCAGGACTTGGCCTTACGCTCTGCGCAGAGATCGCCAGGCGGCACGGCGGTATGATCTTGTTTGAAAGCGAGGAAGGCTGCGGCACAACCGTAACCGTAACGCTAAAAGGAGGACGGGCATGAAAAAATTTCTCATTACCTGCTTTTATTTAACCTTGACGCTTGCAGTCTGCGCAGGGGGATTTTTATTTCCGTCCACGCTCAACGCATACCAAGACCGCCAGATTTTTTCTAAGATCGAGCATACGGCAATGGATCCGCCAAGCCTGACCTACAGCTCCAGCCTTTACGATACGCTGCTGCTGCTTTCCTCGGATCATTACTTTGTAGATTATCCGTCTACCGGAAACAACCGGTCGCGTGAGGAAGTCCAAAAAATCGCCATGGATTTTACCGAACAGCTTGTGTCACATGGCATTATCGATAAAGATGCCGTAAAAAACGTCTCCAGCTACATCTTTACCTTGCAGCTTGCCATTGCCTCCGAAGACGCCTCCAGCGACGTTCTGATCGATGTCGAAAATATCAAAGACACTGCCCTTTCAAAGGATACAGACGGCAAACCCAGGGACATCGATGTACAAAAAAAAGCTTCGCTGGAAATCACAACCGCGGTCGTCTGGTCGTGTTCCATCACCTACGATTCCGGCTGCTATATCAGCCTGAGCATCGATGATAAAAGCGGTAAGGCCGTTGGACTCTCCATCTCCTCTGCGCAGATCCTCAACCTGACGCTTTCAGACAGCGAGTTGGAGCTGGACGCTTTCGCAGCCTCTATCGCAGACTTTTACAAAAATTATTATGAGCTGAAAGCAAAACCGATACAGCACGCTATCGTCCGCAGTATTAATGATACCATGTTTGAAAAGGACGGCAGCCTCTTAGAAGCCTCTTATACAATACAGCTGGAAAAAGATGATGGAACGAAGCTTTCCATGCCTCTGTGGATCTATTCGGACCATATGTCCATAAATTAAGACCGATGCTGAAATGATGCCAAAAGAATGTGCTTTCTTTGTATTTTAGTGTTATGATTCTATCATAGCTTCCGATAACTATATGGGGTGTTTTACGCAAAAACGAATTACGTTGCTGGAAACACTCCTCCAGGAAAGTGAGGTTTCCCTATGCGAACGCAAGAAAAACAGATATCTAAAAAACAGACAGAGAAAAAGCATACTGCAGCTAAGCATACTGCACATACATACAAAGCGACAAAACGCAGGACCCTTCTGCCTCTGAAAAAGAAACGGCAGCTCAAGCGCCTGTGCTTTAAATGCGTCCTTTGTACCTCAGTCTTCACACTGACGCTTTTGACATCGTCCGGCTGGGATATCGCCAAACCGCGCTCAGACAGCTGGAAGCGCTATTTTACCAACCAAACAGCATTATTTTCTCCAAGCACAGACAGCCAGCATCCATCTTGCAAAAATGCTCTGGCGGACAGCCAGGCATCAGAAAAAAATTCCAACGCAGCAAATGTCCCGGACAGATCTTCTTCAAAGAAACCTGCTGGCTCTGACAGTCAGGATTCACAAACAAATGCTGCAAGCGGCGGACAGGACGGAGAGACTGACGCTGACGAAAACAACGCTTCTTATGACAACGACGGACAAACTCCTGATTCCGTATTAGATACAGAAGGCAGTCCGTCATCTTATCCGGAATATGACGCTGAAAAATCTGCTCGTCACCCCAACACGGACGAACAGACCCGGTATCCGTCCGCTTCTGATCCTGATGACATATTCTATTATTCTGACACCGATAACCAGATGCGGTTTTCCGCAAACACAGGCAGCTCTTTGCCATCAATTCCGGATCAGCTTCCTGTTGAGCGGCTTGTAGACACCATGACGGACGACGCAGACATTCCGCATTATATCCAATTTTCCAGCGAATGGAACCTGATCCTGGTCAACTCCTGGAACAAGCTTCCAGACAACTATGAGGTACGCCTGACCAGTCTGGCAAACGGCCACTTTATTGACAGCCGCTGCTATCCGGCGCTGACACAAATGATGGCAGACTGCCGCAGCGCAGGCTTAGATCCGCTTATTTGCTCCTCTTATCGTTCCATGCAAAAGCAGCGGTCCCTATTTCAGGAGCGCACTGACGAGCTGGTTGCACAAGGCTATTCCAAAAAGGACGCACGCACAAAAGCTGCCACATCCGTCGCCCGTCCAGGTACCAGCGAGCACCAGGCAGGTCTGGCGGTCGACATCGTAGACAGCAGCCACCAAATACTAGACGCCACACAGCAGGATACCCCGGTACAGCAATGGCTGATGGAAAACAGCTGGAAATATGGATTTATTCTGCGCTATCCGAATGATAAAAGCAGCTTGACCGGGATCATTTATGAACCTTGGCATTACCGGTATGTGGGGATAGAGGCTGCTGCGGAGATTTACGAGAGGGGAATTTGTCTTGAGGAGTATTTAGAAAGGTTGGAAATGGAATATGAATAAGCAAAATATATCCAAAAGTAATTCACCTACTACCAATCATTCGTTTACTTCCCCTATAGAGGAAACTTATAACAGAAAATACAAAGACTCTCTCTCTTTACCTCTCTGTTTAAAGATAAACGTTATGCAAAGATGCTATATGAATCCTTATTTCCAGACAGGGAGCCTATTACCGAAGACGACATTGAAATCCTGAACCTAGAAAATATTTTTACAGTCGACTGCTACAATGACGCATGTATGCTGTTTAAAAATATCCTTGTTGTCCTCACAGAGCACCAATCCACGATCAATTACAATATGCCTATGCGTATGTTGTTTTACATTGCCGAAGAATACAAACGTTTATTTTCTGGCGACAGACATAAATCCTTATATAAAAGCCGACTGGTTAAAATACCTGCACCAGAGTTTTTTGTCGTATATACAGGAAATGGCACCTATCCAGGCTCCATGCACCTAAGCGACGCCTTCCGGCTTCCAGCAGCTTCCTTGGAGCTTACTGTAACAGTCATCGATGTGAAAAATGCAACCGGCATCTTACAGGAATTTATACATCTTTCACAAGAAATTGATATCGGCGTAAAAGGAATGCAAGGACAAGAAAAGATCAAAAAAATCGGAGAGATTGTTGATAGATACAGAGCACCTGTCTGTCTGATGTCTACGTTTTTAAATGAGAAAGGAGATGTTGTTGACATGATTCACGATACATTAACCTATCATGACCTTTTAGAAATAAAAAAAGAAGAAGGAATGGAACAAGGTATCGAACAAGGTATCGAACAACTATTAAAATCTTTTATCACCAGCCACGGCAAAAAAGGACAATCGCAAGCAAAGATCCTAGAAGAGATCGTCAATGATTTTGATCTAACCTATGATACTGCGTCCAAATATGTGACCATGTTCTATCCAAAAAACTAAATATGATCCAAAACATATAAAAACAGCGTGCCTGATACACGCTGTTTTTATGCCTTTCCATCAAACGATCAACAGATCGAATCACATGACTCCAAAGATTCCCTTTCCCAAAACCTACGCAGCCTCTCCCCAACATCCCCAAGCCCGCAAACCTCACACCTCTCCCACTCCCGCGGAAACAGCTCCCTATACTCCCTGCGCAGAAACCTCTCATCCAACAGCTCGATCACCCCTACATCCGAAACGGTTCGTATCACTCTCCCAGCCGCCTGCAGTACCTTATTCATCCCTGGATAACGATAGGCATAATCAAATCCATTACCAGACCGCCTATCATAAAACTGCCTTAAGATCTCACGCTCATTCCCAATCTGCGGCAATCCCGTACCGATGATCACAGCCCCGATCAGCTGCTCCTCCTTTAAGTCAATCCCTTCTCCAAATATCCCGCCCATCACGCAAAACGCCATCATAGACTGCTCCCGTACCGCTGCAAATTCAGCCAGAAACTCCTCCCGGTCTGCTTCCTTCATACCGCTTTTTTGTATGATGCAGTCCATCCCTGTTAGATTTCTTTCCACAAATTTTGCGTGTACATCTTCCATCATCCGGTACGACGGAAAAAATATGATATAATTCCCCTTTTTCTGCAGCCCGGTCTGATAAATATAGTCCGCCATCCGCTCATATTCTTCGTCGCCGCGTCTTGTGTATTTGCTTGTGACATCTTTGCCGATCAAAAGAAGCTGCTGGGACGGCCGAAATACTGTTTCCGCGTAGACCGCGTAATTATCCGCCCTCGTACTCAAAAGGCTTTTGTAATACTGGATCGGCAGCAGCGTCGCAGAAAAGAAGATCGTGCTGCGTCCCTTATCCAGCCGCTCCTGCAGCTTTCTGGAAGGATCCACGCAATAGAGCCGGATACGGAACCGCTCTCCTTCGTGTTCTGAATAGATCACATAGTTTTCATCCAGCCCTTCGCTTGTATCCAAAAAGCTGCGCAGCGCAAAATACAGATCCAGCACCGTATCCCTGCCCTCAAATTCCCGGTGCTTTTGCAAAAACGCTTCATATTCTCCTGCCAAGCGCATAAGCGCAAACAAAAGCTCTGAAATATTCTCATGATACTGAAAATTTTCGCACTCCCGCTTATAACCCAATAAAATACGATTGCATTTTACCAGCTCCTTTGCCAGCTTCGGGCTGCGTACGCTCACCAGCTTTTTCACCGCTAAAAAATCTTCCTTATATAAAAAAGCGCTGTACATCTCCCGGCCGCGCTCTACGAGATTATGCGCCTCATCTACTAAAAACAGGTAATCCCCGCGGATCCCTTCTGCAAAAAAACGTTTTAAATAAACACGCGGATCAAAGACATAATTATAATCACAGATAATATTATCCACCCAAGAAGCCGTATCCAGACAAAGCTCAAACGGACAGACCTTATGCCGCTGCGCCTGTGCAAGCAGCTCCTCTCTCGTAAATACGTCATCCTGCTGCAGCAGCTCATATACCGCGTCATTGACCCGGTCAAAATGTCCCCTTGCATACGGGCATACATCCGGATTGCATTCTGTCTGTTCCATCAGGCACAGCTTTTCCTTGGCTGTGATCTGCACCGTTTTCGCACGGTAGCCCTTCCGGTAAAACAAATCCAGCGTTTCCTTCGCCACAGCTGCGGTGATCGTCTTTGCCGTCAGATAAAAAATCTTATCCCCAAGCTCCTCCCCGACTGCCTTTACCGCCGGAAACAATGTCGTGATCGTCTTTCCTGTCCCCGTCGGCGCCTGGATAAACAGATTTTTCTTCCGTAAAATCGTCCGATAGACATCGCTCACCAGCTTCTTTTGTCCTTTGCGGTACGGAAACGGAAATTCCAGCTCCTGGATCGAAGCCTGCCGGAGCATCCGCCAGTCATACTGAAACTGCGCCCATTTTTTGTATTCCCTCATCAAAGACTGAAACCATTCCTCCAGCTCCTCAAACAGACAGCGGCTTTCAAAATAGCGAACCTCTTCCGTATCCAGATTGACATAGGTCATACGGATACCCATTTGCTCCATCTGGTTTTGCAGCGCATAAATAAACGCATAGCATTTTGCCTGCGCCAGATGGATTTCTATCGGCTCCTCCATTTTTGAAATATCAAAAAATACGCCTTTGATCTCATCGATTATGATTTCCCGTATGCCATCCTGCGTCTCGGTTTCTATCACGCCGTCCGCCCTGCCCTCCAGCAATATCGTATAATGCTCCTCCGCAAATTCCATCTTAAGCGGTACTTCCGCATGATACGACGGACCCGCCTGTTTTTGAAGCTTGCGGTGGATACGGCTGCCGCGGTGCATGGCTTCCATCTGCATCCCTCCCGCGCCCCGGTTGTCAATATCGCCGCTGCGCAGAATAAATTCTACCAGATTTCTTACCGATATTTTAATTTTCATACGAAGCTCACTCTAATCGTGCCTTTCCTGCGCATTCTCAAAGCATTCGCAAAACCGCGCGGAAAAGGACGGCTGCTCGTTTGCCACCCAAAGATGCGAAGTATCTCCAAAGCAGCCCATGCGCCAAGAAGCAATCCCCTGCCTACGCTCCTCTGTCACAACCGTCGTCACCGAGGACGGCGCCGCACAGATCCCATGCCACAGCACCATCGGAGAAATGCCCAGTAAATGGCTAAGCAGCACACACTCCAATCCAAAGTGGCAGAAAAACACGATCGTATCCATATTCCCCTTTACCACACGGTAATAATTTCCCTCGCGCTCATATCCATGCTGCGCCAGCAATCCATCCAAAGATGCGGTCACCCACTCATATTCCTCAGCGACCTTTCCTTCCCGCATAACCTCATGCTCACGCCACGCAAGCCGGTTATAAAAATCTTCCACTCTCGTCCAGTCCTGCGGCAGCCAGTCCCAGCTGATAGACACTCCTTCTTTATCCGGCCGGTGGATCCCCGGAGAAAATTCCCGCAGCCATTGGCACTCCTGCGCTTCGCGATGCATTTTTTTCAGCGTCAGGCTTGCGGTATCTTTTGCCCTGCCTAACGGAGATACATAAAATTTTTGAATATCCATTTTACAAATCCGCTCCGACAGCAGCTCCGCTTCCCGCCAGCCCTGTTTTGTCAAAGAATCTGCTTCATAATCTGGATCTGCATGTCTGATTATTAATAATTTCACGTTTCATCCTCCTGTGCTTTGTCGATTTCTTTTCGTTATAGTTTACCACAAAGACTTCTCCTTAGCCACTACTTTATACGCGCAGCAGCCTTCCTTGATTTTCTATTTGCTGTAAGCTATAATGAAAAAAACTCATTTACAAAGATCAAGAAAGGAGAAGCTTCATGAAAACAAAACCGATTGACAGATACCTGCCTGTCCGCGCACAAACACTCCTGCTCCTTGCCTTCCTATGCTGCCTTCTGCTGCCAGCTGCGCAGACGCCGGCTTCTGCAGACGCAAAAACAGCGGCATCAAACTCTAAAACGGCTGCAGCAGACAGCAAAACACCACTCCAACAGCACGGTCGTTTAAAGGTATCCGGCTGCAGTCTTGTAAATAGCAAAGGAAACGTCGTGCAGTTAAAGGGCGTCAGTACGCATGGGCTGTCCTGGTATCCGCAGTATGTCAACAAGCAGGCATTTCAAACGCTGCGAGATCAATGGGGCGCCGAAGTCATCCGCCTTGCGATGTATACCGCGGAATACAACGGCTACTGTACAGGCTCCGCCCAAAACCAGAAGGACTTAAGGACGCTGATCGACAAAGCTGTATCGTACTGCGACGAGCTTGGCTTGTACGTGATTATAGACTGGCATATTTTAAGTGACGCAGACCCAAATATTTATAAAAAACAGGCCAATGCCTTTTTCAAGACAATGGCCAAAAAATACGCCGGACATTCCAATGTCCTATATGAAATCTGCAATGAGCCAAACAGCGGCACCTCTTGGAACGATATCAAGGCTTATGCCCAAACGATCATGAAAACGATACGCCGCTATGACAAACGCGCTGTCATTTTGATCGGAACGCCGTCCTGGTGCCAAGATGTAGACGCCGCGGCTGCTTCTCCGCTAAAAGGCAGCAACCTAATGTATACGTTTCATTTTTATGCGTCCACACATACCGACAGCTATCGCAAAAAACTCCAGTCCGCCATCGACGCTGGGCTTGCGGTATTTGTTTCAGAATTTGGTATCTGTGAAGCATCCGGCAGTGGAACGATCCGTCGCAAAGAAGCGGACGCATGGATCAAGCTGCTGGATCAAAACAACATCAGCTATGTCGCATGGAACTTGTCCAATAAAGACGAAACCTCCGCTCTGATCCGAAACAGCTGCACAAAGACTTCCGGGTGGAAGCGTTCGGATCTGTCCGATGCCGGAAAATGGGTCTATGACAAAATGTCCAGATGAGCTGCCCGAAGCCTTTTGCGCACTTCCTGCCCAACAAGCTCAGCTAGAATTATTTTCGCCAAATCCCCGATCAGAAACGGTGTGACGCAGAGCGCAACCGCTGCACCGATTTCTGATTTCGTTGAAATAACGAACCATGCTGTCCCAAATACATACAAGACCGCTGTTCCTACGATCATGCCAAAAAGACACCAAGCCCTTTTGTAAGCCGCTTTTTCCATAATAAAGCCGCTGACAAGCGTCAGGAATATGTATCCTGCCAGGTATCCGCCTGTCGGTCCAAGCAGCTTCCCGGCTCCTGCGGTATACCCGGCAAACACTGGTATGCCTGCAAACCCAAGCAGCAAATAAATGATGCAGCTAACCGTCCCCATCCTCATTCCAACCACATAAAGCGACAAATAAATCGTCAGCGTCATAACCGATATCGGCACCGGGCCAATCGGAATTGATAACGGGCCAAGCAGACACATGATACCAGCCATCAATGCGATAAAGCAAAGCTGACGAACAGGTGTTACTGTTTTTTCTTCCATAATTGTTAACCTCTTCTTTCTTTTGCTTAACGATTCGTCAACTTTCATTATATACTTTTTAGGCGTTTTGTCAATCATTATGCGTAAAGCATACGGCAATGTCATCCCGCTTTTGTAACCGCTGCGATACTTTCCCTGCTGCCCACTTTTATCATCTCCAGCTCCGGCGCGACTTCCCGATGCTCTACCACTGTAGAAAATACGATCTGCGTCTTTGTTTTCCCGTATTTTTGCAGCTTGCCTACAAACCGCTCCAGCGCCTCCGTATCTGGATAAGCAACCTCCAGCAGCATCGCGTAATCCCCAGTAATACAGCTGCATTCTATGACATTCCGGCAGCTGCAAATATGTTCCAAAAATTCCTCCTTAAGCCTTGCATCCACGGCAAGCGTCACAAATGCCTTGACCGCATATCCCATCATTTCCCGGTTAACGCTCGCATGAAATCCCGTGATATACCCTTCCCGCTCCAGCTTCTCCATCCTTGCCGAAACTGCAGGAGAAGATAAATAGATCCGGGACGCGATGTCCTTTAAAGACATCCTCGCATTTTCCTGCAGCAGGCTGATGATCTGTTGATCGATAAAATCCAATTTGTGTTTCATACTGTTTTCCTCCAAAAAAGCAAAAAAGACGTTCTGCACCTATGCAAAACGCCTTCGTTTTTAAGATAAAATAGCGAGAGGGGGACTTGAACCCTCGACACCACGGGTATGAACCGTGTGCTCTAGCCAGCTGAGCTATCTCGCCGTATGTTGTTTTGAATGGGACCTATAGGGCTCGAACCTATGACCCTCTGCTTGTAAGGCAGATGCTCTCCCAGCTGAGCTAAGATCCCATTTCTTTTGTATTAGCTGCTTCCGCAACCGACTTGATAAGTATAACCTGGAAGCTGGAATTTGTCAACCACTTTTTTACTTTTTTTTAATTTTTTTCATGCCACAAAATGTATTGGCTAAAAGGCTTTCATCAAACCCACCCCTCGAAAGGGTGGGCTCCTCTATCTTGCCATATCCATAAGACGATCAATATTTCCACATCCCCTCCAAAACCTGCGGCGGGATTTCAAATTCTATCGTTCCCATATACATCGGAGCTACATCCCCTTCATTAAATCCAATTACCACATTCCCCTTTGCATTCAAGTAAAAAGAAACGTCGTCGGAAATCGACTGAAAGTTCCATTCTTCTACATCGCTGTCCAGCCAATATGACACATCTTCGTCAGCTTCCATCTGCTCCTTCATCTGCGCTTTGATATTTTCACTGATCGCTGTGCGGTAATCCGCCCCCTCCTTAAAAATATCCGCAAGCTGCAGCCGTTCCCCGGTATTCAGATCGATCGTATAATAATAATTCCATGCGTACCCGCTGCCTGCACCCTGATAGCAATTCAGCTTTAAAGTAAAATAATCATCCGTCGTCGCCAATACCTCGCTGTCTACAACGACATCCTGATAACCGCCGTCAAATTCCAGATTTTGCTCAAATTCCTCTACAAGCTCATCTGTAATCCTGCGTATCTCCGCATTGATCTCTTCTGCTGTACGCTCCAGCTTTTTTTTCGTCTCTCCGTCTGCTTGTGCCTGCTGTGCTGCCACCAGCTCCGGGACCTTAATATCCGCCATATTTCGATCAGACTGGTATTCATAATTGCGAAACGTTACGGCTTCCACGAGATGTCCGATGACCGGAATCCGCTCCATCGCATCCGCCGCCGCTGCCGAAGTATTCGGCAGTATGATAAACGCTCCCGCCATTGCCGCCGCTGCCGCTGCGTACTTGTATCTGAGCCTTGCGAATTTTCGTTTCGGTTCTTTCTTTTCCGTGTCAGACCTGGCTTGCTTCATTTTTGCCCGCAGCAGCTCCACCTGATCTTTCGGCATCTTTTGACTTTGATATTCCGCTTTCAGCCTCACCAGCTCTTTTTCCAACCGTCCATACTGCTCTTTTCTTTCAGAAAAATCAATCATATGATCACCTGCCTGTCCTTTCCGTTTTTTTGCTGTCCCTCCCCGTCTGAAAGGCTGCTGCGCAGCTTCTTCATACAGCGGTACAGCCTGCTTTTCACAGTACTTACATTTTCGTCCAGAATTTGCGCGATCTCATCCAGCTTCTTATCTTCAAAATACTTTAAGACCACGATCGCCTTGTCCTTTTCTGGCAGTGCGTCGATCGCCCGCTGCAGGTCTACGTCTGCATAGCAATCCTCCCTGCTGCCCGCTTCCAGTCCGCTTTCCTCCTGTACTGCTTCGTACGAAAGGCTTTTCGGCTGCCGCAGATATTGAAAGCATTCGTTGAGCATGATCCTGTACACCCACGTAGCAGCATATTCCGGCTGCCTGAGCGCATCACAGCCTTTTATCGCCTTGTACGCCCCATTTTGCACAATATCGCTGGCATCCTCTGCATGATGTACATAACTATATGCCAGGCGGTAATACTGATCATAGTTTTCCAAGATCAACTGCTCAATCCTGTCCCTATTCTCATGTTCCTGTTTGTTATTTTCCTTAACCTTTGCCTTTTTTTCACTCCCTGTTTTTCCGGAAAAAATTTTCAAGTCCCTTTCACCTCCCGGCTTTTTTATCTTATTTGTTTGTAACTGTTTAATCTATTAGATGGCAGGCGCTTAGAAAAAGTTTCATTATTTTCTATTTGGGACAAAAAAAGCCAATCCCGCTTTGGGAAAGGCTTTTTTGCTATTCCTATTTCTTTGGTATCAACTTGAGCATACCGCCCATATAAGGCTGCAGCGCTTTCGGCACATTGACGCTGCCATCCGCGTTCAGGTTATTTTCCAAAAACGCGATCAGCATCCGCGGCGGCGCCGCTACTGTATTATTCAGCGTATGCGCAAAGTACTTGTTTTTCTCCTTGTCACGGACACGGATCTTTAACCGCCTTGCCTGCGCGTCTCCAAGGTTTGAGCAGCTGCCCACCTCAAAATATTTCTTCTGACGCGGCGACCACGCTTCCACATCACACGACTTTACCTTTAGATCCGCAAGGTCACCGGAGCAGCATTCCAGCGTACGCACCGGAATATCTAAGCTGCGGAACAGATCCACCGTATTCTGCCATAGCTTGTCATACCACTCCATTGATTCCTCTGGCTTGCAGACAACGATCATCTCTTGCTTTTCAAACTGGTGGATACGGTAAACGCCGCGTTCCTCGATGCCATGCGCGCCCTTTTCCTTACGGAAGCATGGGGAATAGCTGGTCATCGTATAAGGCAGCTTCTCCTCCTCTTGGATCGTATCGATAAATTTTCCGATCATAGAATGCTCCGACGTACCGATCAAATACAGATCCTCGCCCTCGATCTTATACATCATCGCATCCATTTCCTCAAAGCTCATAACGCCCGTGACAACGCTGCTGCGGATCATAAACGGCGGCACGCAATAGGTAAACCCGCGGTCGATCATAAAATCTCTCGCATAAGAGATCACAGCGGAATGCAGCCTTGCAATGTCGCCCATCAAATAATAAAAGCCGTTCCCGGCCACCCTGCCTGCAGCGTCTAAGTCAATGCCGTCAAACCGTTCCATAATATCCGTATGGTAAGGCACTTCAAAATCCGGAACAGCCGGGTCGCCGTATTTTTGGATCTCCACATTGCAGGAATCGTCCGGCCCGATCGGTACCGAAGGATCGATGATATTTGGAATGACCATCAGATCGGCCAGCACCTTTTCTGATAACTCCTTCTCCTGCTCTTCCAGCTCTGCCAGACGTTTTGCGTCCGCAGCAACTTGTTCCTTCACCTTCTGCGCTTCTTCCTTTTTACCTTCCTTCATCAACGCGCCAATCTGCTTTGACAGCTGGTTGCGGCTCGCTCTGAGCGTATCCGCCTCCTGCTTGGCCTTACGCGCCTTCTCGTCCAGCTCAATCACCTCGTCTACAAGCGGAAGCTTTTTTTCCTGGAACTTATTTTTAATATTCTGCTTTACTATCTCTGGATTTTCCCTAACAAATTTGATATCCAACATATCGTTTCCTCCAAACAGCGCTTTTATTTCAACGGATACTTTGCAGTCAATGCCTGCGTGATCGCCAACGCTCTTTCCGCCGCAGCGTCCCCTTCCTTGATCATCATCGCGATCGCTTCCGCAATCTGATCCATATCCTGTGTATTCATTCCTCTGGACGTTACTGCCGGCGTGCCAAGACGGATACCGCTTGTCACGGTTGGCTTCTGCGGATCGTTCGGGATCGTGTTCTTATTCGCGGTAATATGCGCCAGATCCAGTCTTGCCTCCACTTCCTTTCCAGTCAGGCCAAAGCCAGTCAGGTCGATCAGCATCAGATGGTTGTCCGTACCGCCGGATACAATACCGATGCCGCGGTCTAAAAGACCCTTGCAAAGCGCCTGTGCATTGTCTACGATATTCTGCTGGTATACTTTAAAGGAAGGATCCAGCGCTTCTTTAAAGCAGACCGCTTTTGCCGCAATAACGTGCATCAAAGGCCCGCCCTGAATGCCAGGGAATACCGATTTATTAAATTTAAATTTTTTCGCAAGCTCCGCATCCCGGCACAGGATCATACCACCTCTCGGCCCGCGCAGCGTCTTATGCGTCGTCGTCGTCACTACATCTGCATAAGGAACTGGCGATGGATGAAGCCCTGCCGCCACAAGCCCTGCAATATGCGCCATATCCACCATTAAATAAGCGCCGACCGCATCCGCTGCCTCCCGGAATTTCTGAAAATCAAGCGTACGCGCATAAGCGGAAGCTCCCGCAATAATCATTTTCGGCTTGCATTCCTTTGCTGTCTCTATCAGCTGATCATAATCAATAAATCCCTCATCATTCACACCATAAGGAACGATGTTAAAATACGTTCCGGAAAAATTCACCGGGCTTCCATGTGTCAGATGCCCGCCATGATCTAAGTTCATGCCCATTACCGTATCGCCTGGCTGCAGCAGGGCAAACTGGACTGCCATATTCGCCTGCGCGCCGGAATGCGGCTGTACGTTCGCGTATTCACAGCCAAACAGCTGCTTTGCGCGCTCTCTTGCCAGTTCTTCTACCACATCCACACATTCGCAGCCGCCATAATATCTGTGGCCCGGATAGCCTTCCGCGTATTTGTTTGTCATGACGCTGCCCATCGCAGACATCACAGCCGGACTTACCCAATTCTCAGACGCGATCAGCTCAATATGACTGTTCTGCCTGTCCAGCTCCGCCGTGATCGCAGCCGCTACTTCTGTATCAACTGCCTGAATATCTTCTAAAGTATACATAAATAGAAAACTCCTCTCTGATATGATTGATCCATTTCCATATATGGACAGATTATAACAAAAAAAGGATAGGGTGGCAACTGTTAGTTTTGTAACAGTTCAGTCAGGTCTTTGCACCCTGCTGCAAAGACCGTAAGAACATGATTCAGGAGTGCAAAAATCCCATCGCGAAGCGATTTTCAATGGATTTTTGCAGGTAACAGGTCAGCTTGTCTGAACTGTTACTTAGTTTTTTACGACTGCTCGCATTTATTAATTTTTAAATTTACAAACCACATAAAATGTAGTATACTCTCTGTAATCCGAAATACCCCCCCCCTAAAAAAATACGTTCCGTGGTATCCTGACCCAATATGAAAGGCGGTGTTATTATTATGGCAGACAAGGGCAAATACCAGTTTGAAAGTAAAATTCACATTTACAGAGCCACGCAGCGCATGACCCAGCAGGAACTTGCTGACCTAGTCGGCGTTTCCCGTCAGACGATCATGCAGCTGGAACGCAACCGCTACAATCCATCCATGCTGCTCGTGTACAGCATTTCCAGGATTTTTGATGTAGGAATGGAAGATTTATTTGATTTTAGAGAAGTATGACTTTATTCATCTCCCAGCAAAACAAGCATTACCCGGAGATGAATTTATTTTTATTCATATATTTAAAATACTTGACATTTAGAACAAAATATTTTATTCTAGCATCATCAAATCATCCAGAAAAGGATTATCTTTAGAGTAACGAGTACAGATCTGGTAAATACCACAGAAACAGGCACAGCCTTTATTTTCAGGCTGCGCCTGTTTTTTTCGAAAAAAAATAAAAAAGCTGTGTAACAAACGTAAAATATCCGACACTAATATAATAGAAGCGCGCAGAACCATTTCCAAAAGATCACATCATGAAAGATCATATCATGAAGGAAAGGAGGAGCCTATCCTATGCAGGAGGTATTAAAACAATTATTCGAAGCTTATTATCAAGATATCTACGCCTACCTGTACAGCCTTAGCCAGGATGCTCCGCTTTCCGAAGACCTTGCGTCCGAAGTCTTTTTGGAAGTTGTCAAATCCATTGCAGGCTTCCGCGGAGAATCCGAGATCAAAACCTGGCTGTTTTCCATTGCCCGCCGCAGATGGTTCACTTACCTGCGCAAAAAAAAGCGCCAGCCAGAAATCGAAGCCTTGTACGAATTTTACGAAAGCCCCAGCCGCAGCCTGGATGAAGATTTTCTGCACCGTGTGCTTGCGGAAAAGATCCGCCAGCTATTGGAATGCGAACCGGAACGAACCCGCAGCATCGTCGCAATGCGGATGGAAGGCTATTCTTTTTATGAGATCGGTACAAAGCACGGTATCTCCGAAAGCTCCGCCAGAGTGATCGACTTCCGTGCCAAAGCAAAAATACGCAGGCTGCTGCAAGAAGAAGGCTTCGGCATAGAGTAAGCAGCCATTTTAAAATCAATCAGAAAGGAGACTCTGGCCTTGGATAAAAAACCACGTCAAAAAAATCATACTGCAAGCAATGAAATCACCTGCGGCGTGTGCATGGATCTAATGCCGCTGGTCCATGACGGCATCGCAAGCGCCGACAGCCAGTCTGCCGTCAAGCAGCATATCCGTTCCTGTACGGCATGCAGCGCGCTATACGGCCAAAAAACCACTTCTGCTGCAAATACGGAACAGGCATTCCAAAAATTCAGACAGCAGCTGCGCCTGTTTTCCATTTTGCTGATGATGCTTGGCATTTGCATTGGGCTGGCCTTGACTGCAGGAATTGGAATGTTTTACAACAGCCTGATCATGCCCGTCATTGGTGTGCTCGGATATGCCGTATTCCGGCGGAAGGCTTTTCTATACATTCCCGTCCTGCTCCTGCTCCTGCATGGTATTGTCAACCTCATCCGGCTGCTGTTTGACGCAGATCCGCTAGACGCCTATTCCTTGCTGGCATTTACGGTTATCTATATCGCGCTCGCACTTGCCGGTACACTCATTGCCAGCCTGCTATACTTTGCTTTTCGAAAGGAGAACCGCTATGGAAAAAAAGAATAAAAAACGAAAACTGCTGAAAGCAGCCGCCTTTCTAACTGCTGCAATATTTATCATCGGACTTGGCATTTTCGCAAACGCCCTTGTAGGAAATCCTGTATCAAAAATGCTGGCAAAAAGAACTGCCAATGCCTATCTAGAGGAAAGATACGCCGACACTGACTTTTACATCGAAAGTGTCCATTACAGCTTTAAGCTCCCAAGCTATACCGTAAAGATCAAGTCCAAAAGCAGCGATGACAGTTATTTTTCGCTTGAAATCGACTCGCTCGGAAAGCTGCTGCTGGATCACTACGACAGTATGGTCGCAAACAGAGGAAACACCGCGCGCAGGCTGGACGACGCTTACCGTAACCTGACAGACGCCGTATGGGAAAGCCCTTCGTTCCCATTTACCTTATCCAGCGGCATTGCCTACGGGATTCTGGAATTTACCCCACAGGACTACGCCCAAAACAGCGATATACCTTCCTACGCACTCATGCAGGAGGATCTGGAGCTGGACGGTCTTTATGATATCCAAAAGCTCGGCAGACAGGCCGGACACCTGGTCGTCTATATCGAAGATGATCTGGTCACGACAGAAAGAGCCGCGGAAATCCTACTGGAAATCCGTCGGCTCATGGATGAGGCAGGCGCACCGTTTTATGCGATAGACCTTACGCTGCAGCCGCCGCGCGCAGAAGGCGAACACCCAATGCAGGCCGGAAATTACTTAACGATCAAGCAATTTTTATATGCGGATATTTATCCCGATGGATTAAAAGAGCGGATCGAACGCTTGCATTGACCCAAAAACCCTCTACTCCGAAGCAAGCCCCATCGCAAGCAGCTCTTCCATTTGAGCGTCATATTCATCGGACACCTTATACTCTTGTATCATCTTCACAAGATAGGCTTCGCGCTCATTTTTCGTCTCATAAGCATCCAATAGGGGCTGTACAAACGTGTACAGCTCCCGCGGCTTTAACGGCTGCTTTGGCTGCTGCCCGGCCAGCGCACAGAGCAGCCCGCCTGCATAATAAAATTCATAATTTCCCATCATGATCGAAGCACGGATCCTGCATTTGATCTCTATGCTCTGCTTCGCTAAAATCAGCTCCATATCTCCCTCCAAACAGATCCATCTGCTGTGACCCGCATCGACACCTACAGCCTTATGCCCCGCTGTCAAAGCCTTTCAAAAAGTAAAACAGGCACCCGCACATTTTCCCAATCGCGATCGTTGCGAGCATCCATTCCAGGCCCATTTTCAGCTTCAGCCTGCGGTACATGATCGGATAAGCATTGATGATCTCCGCCAGCGCAACCGCCATACATCCAACAAAGATCCCTGCGCTCAAGCCAAACAGAGCCAGAAAAATATGTCCGACCGGAAGCCTGATCTGCAGAAATACAGACAGGATATTGCCTGTAATCCCCCCAAGTATCGTCGCATTCTCATAGGTCATGATCCGTTTTGCCGTCCCGGACTTGGTCGCCATCTCTGGTATGATCCCTAGCTTTACCGCAATCGCAAAGCTGCCGGATGCAACTGACAAGCCGCAGGCCAGGCCGAAAAATCCTAAAAGCAAATGTTTAATCCACATCGATGCTGTTCCCTTCCCTGCTGGCATTTTCAATAAACGTCGTGTCGACATCCTGCTCGTATTTACGCATTTCTACCTGGATCGGCGTCGGGTCGAGCGTTACTTTTTTCTTGCCGACATGGTTATAAAAAATCGTGATCCCAATCGGCATCCCGATCGCATAAAAGATCTCGATCTCCGTCACGCCGTCCGATTCTACACCGATCACCTGCTCATACAGCTGCGTAAACACTTTCCCTACGCCCACGTCGTTGTTAAACGTCATGATCGTAAAGGCCGCGCCAAAAAAGATAACGACACAGAGCACCACCGTTTTTAAAATTTCCAGCGGCTTATTCTCCGTTACACCCTCCTTGCACTCTACGATAAAATCCGACTCACCCAGATTTTGTACCTCCAGATCCGGATAATCCTCATGTATCTGCTGGATAATGCTTAAAACGGAAAATACCTGGATCCGCATTTTCTTCTGTTTTTGCGTATCCTTTTGCTGAAACGTATAGATCTTCTTTTGCTTTAGCTGACGCAGCACCGCTTCATTGGTACATTCCATTGACGCAATATCCTGCAGGTGCACCTGGTGGCTGTCGACGACAACATTCTGGTCAATTTTCAGATAAAGCGTATCCGGCGCTGCCATAGCCATTTCCTTCCTTTCCGTATACTGCTTTTTCTGCCTGCACAGATGTCATCTTGCCTTCTGGTACGGAATACTCCCTATCATATACAAACGTCCCCTTCTGCGGCTCCTGCCTGTCCCCATAAAAGGTACGGTAATAATACACACCGCCTGCTACAGCAATCACTAAAACAACGATGAGACACATTCTGTAAATTAATCTGCCCATAACAAAACCTCGCTCTCTTCATTTACAGATAGTATGTCCCATGTTTTTTTCCGTTATTCCGGTTACAAACCGCAAATTTAAAATTCTATGGCTGACCGCTGTCTCAGCTTCCCTTTTCCTCCTTTATCTGACGGAGTATCTGGTCAAAAATCGCGTGTGCAGCCTCGTCTTTACTCATTTTCGGAAGCTCCCGCACCGTATTCTTTGTGATCAGCGTAATAATATTCGTATCCGTGCCAAATCCCGCGCCTTCCATTTTCAAATTATTCGCCACGATCAGATCCAGCTTCTTTTTCTCCAGCTTTGCTTTGGAGTTTTCCAGCATATGCTCCGTCTCCATAGAAAAACCGCACAAAAACTGGCTGCCTGCGCGTGCTGACAAACTTCCGAGAATGTCCTTCGTCCGCTCCAGCTCCAGCACAGCCGCGCCGTCCTTTTTCTTCATTTTCTCGTCGGCAGGATGCAGCGGACGATAATCCGCCACAGCTGCAGACATAACAATGATATCCTGGCCGTCTAAGTACGCATTTACGGCCTCATACATTTCCTGCGCCGTCGTGACTGGAACCATCTGCACAGCCAACGGCGCCGCAAGCCGGACCGGACCTGACACCAGCACCACCTCAGCGCCTCGCCTAGCTGCGTTTTTCGCGAGCGCATAGCCCATCTTTCCGGTCGAATGATTTGAAAGAAAACGCACCGGATCGATCGCTTCTCTTGTCGGACCAGCTGTCACCAGCACCTTTTTACCAGCCAGATCTTTTTCACAGGCCGCTTCCAGCAAAAGGTATTCCAACAGTACTTCCGCTTTCGGCATTTTTCCTTTTCCATTGTCTCCGCAGGCCAAAAACCCACTTACCGGCTCCACAATCCGATACCCATGCTCACGCAGTCTTTGGATATTCGCCTGCGTAGCCGGATGTTCGAGCATATGCGTGTTCATAGCAGGCACCACATATACAGGCGCCTGCGTGGCAAGCATCGTCGTAGAGAGCATATCATCTGCGATCCCGTTTGCCAGCTTCGCGATCATATTCGCAGAAGCCGGAGCAATCATCACAATATCAGCCTCCTGCGCCATTGCAATATGCGCCACATGATAGCCGCTGTCCCTGTCAAATACATCGTCTACAACCTTATTTCCAGTCAGCGCTTCGAACACGACTGGAGAAATGATCTGCTGCGCGTTTTTCGTCATAATGACGTTTACCTCTGCGTGCAGTTTTACAAGCATACTCGCCAAATTTGCGGTTTTGTATGCGGCAATCCCCCCGGTAATGCCAAGCAGGATATGTTTACCAGTAAGCATAGCTGTCTCCTTTTTTACGATCGCCGGTTATTCCAGCGGGATCTTCTTATCTGTATAAAGAATATGGTTAATCAGCCACCCAAGCAAAAATTCAATCAGGCTTTCTAAGTATACCTTCGGATCGCCGTCTACCGCATCCATATCAATATTTTCCAGACGCTCGATAAACGATGCGTGCGCCCGCTTCTGCGCCGGCAGACCGTCATATTGGATGCGCTCCATATAGTTTTCCTCATCTTTAAAATGACGCTGCGTATAATCCTTTAATTCGCCCAAAATATCTAAGATCTCGTCATAGCCATTCCCAAACGCAAAATCGTTATGCAGGCATTTATTCGCTCTATCGGTGATTCGGAACAGCTCCTCGTGTTCCTCATCTACAAACGGGATCCCTGTCCGGTATTCGTCCAAAAATTCACATGGATTTTCCTTAAGCATCCATTCTTCAAGCGGCGGCAGCTTGCCGATCATCGCGTCGCTGGAAATGATATGATGATACAGCCACCGCGCCAGATATTCCATCAGCTCCGCCAAAAGCTGCCTCTGCTGGTCCAGATCGTCAATATCCGTAAAGCTCCAGGCACGGATCTTATCACGAAAAATCATATGCTGGTTGCGCTGCAAGATCAGCTCCGGATCACGGATCTGCTCCATATAACTTTCTTCATGTGCAAAATGCTGCTCCGCATAATCATCCAGCTCATCCAACATATCCTTGATCGCTGCGTAACGATCTCCCACATAATCATTCCTCGCAAGATCCATCCCATGATTCATCAGATCAAATAAGCGACTGTGCTGATCATCAATTTCCGCAACCCCTATCATACAATCTTCTGTAAACTGAAACATGAATATTCTCCTCCCTCGTCCTAATACTTTGTTACAGCCCGGACACGAACTGTTATATCTTTTGCGCTATTATAACACAGGGACATTCTGTCTGCAAATGTTTCTTTTTCTGCATAGGCTTTACACACTCGATCACATACGCTATAATGATAGTATCAGCCAACAACACGGCAATCATAAAGGCGGTGAAAATATGGAGGTAATGGAAATGACCGAAAAAGAATTAATTACAATAACGATTGACAGATATATGGATTTGCAGCGTATAAAAAAAGAAAATGGAAATCATGAAAATAAAGAGCTGGAATATCAGATGAAAGGTGTTATTGCAAAATTGTCGTCAATGGGCGTCAATGTTGAAGACATAACACTTTAACAAGCAGCCGCATAACGAACCACGAAATAAAAAAGGAGGCCAAAGCTTCCTTTTTTATTCCACAAATATTTTACTAGCTGAGCATCCCTCCCGCCATTCCTGACAAAATACAGAGCACCGCTGTCGTCAGCATATGTACCAGCTGCCCGTCCAGCCCGCGGTTCACCGCCAGATTTCCAAGCAGCAGCACCGCAAAATAAAATGCGCCAACACAAAGGCCCCATAAATATTTTTTCTTTTTCTTCTTCTTACCGATCAAAAATCCCCCAGCAAAGCAGGATACGATATACGTCGCAATAATCCCGATACTGACCGCGGCATCCGACATATCCACACGTCCCAAAAGCGCAGCCAGCAGGATAAGCAAAAGCCCTGTAATGATATACATCGCCACCAAGTCTACCAAGATTGGCATTGCGCTGCTTCTCTGTCTTTCTGATTGATCCATATGCAGTCCTCCTCCAATTTCCATTCTTTGTCCTGCTTTATCCTATGAACCAAACCTTGCAAATATGAATCATTCTTGCAGACATTTTTTCCAGTGCGCAAGCTCTTCCTGCCCGCCGTCTTGATCGGCGCACAGTTCGAATCCCAGCTTGCGCGCCAGATGGACAGACACTGTGTTGCATGGATGGATAAAACAATGCAGCCTGCGGATCGCGAGCTCCTCCTTGGCATAGTCCATAATCGCCCTGCATACCTCTGTGGCGTAGCCTTTGTTCTGATACTCCCTCCCGATGATATACCCAAGCTCCATGCATACCTCTGCGTTTACCTCCCGGCGCTCTATCCCTGCGCGGCCAAGCAGTGCTCCGGTTTGACGGTCGCGTACCACCCACATCCCATACCCATAATAATAATACATATTAGCGATATAGCTTTTCGTATATTCTTCTTCCTCCTGCCGCTCAAATAACGGCTCTGTATAGTCCGTAATCCCTTCTCCTTCATACAGCGCATACAGCTCATCCAGATCAGCCATCGTAATTTCCCGTACACAAGTTCGTTTCGTATATAAAATATTCCACGGCAGATGATTCCGGCGCTTATGCACCCGGTCCAAAAATTGTATGCCAATCTCTTCAAATCCAAGCACGATCATATCCGCCAGAGCCTTACTCCTCCAGTTCGGAGGCTCATAGTATACGACCGCCATACCTGCAGGCGCTCCCGCCTGACTGTACGCCTGAGCGTCCCGCATCTTGTATACATACTCCGCCAGCCCGGCATCCTCGGTCACCAGCAAGGCTTGCGCCTCCAACATCCCAAAACTACAAAGTTCCTGCAGCGCAGACTGATAGACATCCTGCTCTTCCTGTCCCGCTGCCTGCCTGCATACGCTGACCATGCGTACCTGAAAAAGCTCCGCCTCTCCAAAAAGCTTTGAGACATCCATCGTTTCCGTTTTTTTCATATCCCACAATATCGCACGCATAGACAGCTGCCTTTGTATGACCTGCTGCTCTGCTGTCAGCCCTGTCCCCATCATAATCTCCTCTGCGATTGCCGCCGTTTCTTTTTAGTATAACACAGTTCTCTGAAATCCGTAAAAAAATCTTCATTTCCTCTTTACGATTCCTTTACAATCCATTAGAATAGAAGTAAAATAAGAATAAAATAGCAGAACGAAATTCAGAAGGAGAACAGATATGGCACAGCATCCAATCGTAACTATTGAAATGGAAAACGGCGATATTATGAAAGCAGAATTATATCCTGAGATTGCTCCAAATACCGTGAACAACTTTATCAGTCTCATCCGGAAAGGCTTTTATGACGGAATCATCTTTCACCGTGTCATCGAAGGCTTTATGCTGCAGGGCGGAGATCCTGACGGCACCGGCACCGGCGGCCCGGATTACAGTATCCGAGGCGAATTTACACAAAACGGTTTTGAAAATAACCTTGCGCATGACCCAGGCGTATTATCGATGGCACGCACGATGGTTCCTGATTCTGCCGGTTCCCAGTTCTTTATCATGCATAAAAAATCTCCGCATCTGGACGGTGCTTATGCAGCATTTGGCAAAATAACAGAAGGTATGGACATAGTAAACAAAATTGCAGAGGTTCCTACGGATTATAACGATCGACCGATGGAAACACAGCGAATGAAAACCGTGACCGTAGACACCTTCGGCACGGAATATCCGGCTCCGGAAACCTGCTGACAAAATACAAGAGGAGGAAGTTATGGCTTATACGAAAATCGACGAGTTCAGTTCTATGCATCTGGATGTATTAAGAGAAATCGGTAATATCGGTTCCGGAAACGCAGCGACCGCGCTTGCGTCATTGCTGAATACGGTAGTGGATATCGAGGTTCCGGTTATCAGTCTGATTAGCTATGCCAAGGTGGCGGACTACCTTGGCGGCAAAGATACAAAGGCACTTGGAATGACCGTTGCGCTCGAAGGCGACATCCGCGGCTGTATGCTGGAGGTTGTGCATCTGGACTTCGCGAAAAAATTGATCAACACCTTTTATCCAAAAGACATTGCAGATTTAACGATGATCGACGATATGGACATCTCCGTCGTCCGCGAAATGAGCAATATCACAACCGCTGCATATGTAAACTCCATCGCCGCAATGACGCAGCTATACATTAATATTCAGCCGCCGGACAGCTATTGCGATCTGGTATCCTCGCTCGTCTCCATCCCGGCTGAAAAGCTGTCCAGAAGCTACGATGAGCCAGTTTTGTATATTGATGAAAAGCTCCATATCGGAGACACAGAAATGAACAGCGGCTTGATCCTGGTACTGGATTCCCGTTCGATCCAGATCCTTTTTCAAAAGCTTGGAATGCCATATTTATAATGCTGGTATTTCATGCAATTACCGCGCCCGTATATTTTATGCGGCAGCGTAAAAAAGGTGTACGAAAAGTATAAATACTTTTCGTACACCTTTTATCATTTCAGCCTGCCCGCTGCGCTGCTTCTTAAGCTCCTCTTACCCGGAACATACTGATCAGCTTTTTCAAAATCCTTGCTTGTGAGCTAAGCTCATCGCTGGTTGCCGCGCTTTCCTGCGCAGTCGCAGAGTTTGTCTGTACAACCTGCGAGATCTGGCTGATGCGGTCCTGCACCTGCGATATATGATCCGCCTGTGTACGGGAAGCGTCGGCGATCACGTTTGTCGTCGATACGATCTCACTGACACCGGAAACTGCGATTTCCAGATGACTTGCGGTTTCATTCGCAATTTTGGAGCCGTAACCAACTGCAGAAATTGACCGCTCGATCAGCTCGGAGGTAGTTTTTGACGCATCTGCGCTTTGTGCCGCCAGATCGCGTACCTCTTCTGCAACAACCGCAAAGCCCTTGCCTGATTCTCCGGCACGGGACGCTTCCACCGCTGCGTTCAGCGCAAGTATATTCGTCTGGGATGCGATCGTTTCAATCGTTTTGATAATTTTTCCAATTTCATTCGAGCTGTCACTGATCTCTTTCATCGCCCGTATCATTTCCTGCATCTTTTGATTGCTTTCATAGAGCTGGCCGCCGACATGATCCACTTTTTGCCGTGCCTGCTGAGCGTTGGACGCAGTTTCTTCTACCTGCCTTGAAATATTTTCTACTGTTTCCTGCAGCTCCTCTACTGCCCCCGCCTGCTCCAGCGCACCCTCGCTTAACGCCTGCGAGCCCACGGACATCTGCTTTGAACCGATCGCTACATGGTCTGAGCTTTCTACAATCTGTGACATCGTGCTGTTGAGCCGTTCTAAAATCCCATCCAGAGAATTTCTTATGGAAGTAAAATCACCCACATAATCCTGCGTTGTACCAGTCGCCAGATTCCCTTGTGAAATTTGTTCCAAAATAGACGCTATCTCTCCTATGTACCCTTTCAGACGGTGGATCGTATGCTCAAATATATTCGCCAGCATCCCGATCTCATCATTGGAGCGGATATCTGCTTCCAGCTCCTTACCGCTGCCAAGCCCCAGATTTCCCTGCTCCATCGTATGAGCCAGCTTTGTCAGCTTGGAAAGCGGCCGTGTTACGGAATGGTGGATAAAGATTGACATCAGCACAATGCTGACCAGAAGCATAACGACTCCCGATATAACCGATGCGATCACTGTATTATTCAGCTGCTCATAAGCATCTTTTGTAGAGATACCCGCAAAGATCAAGCCATCTACCTGTCCGTTTGCATCCTTCGTCGGTACATAAGAGCATAAATGATCCACTCCAAAAATGGCCGCCGTTCCCACATACGACTGCCCTTTTTCCAATACGACCTCTGCTACCTCTTCCGACAGCTTGGTACCTACTGCGCGCTCCCCATTTTGCTGAATCGTCGTATAAGCGCGCTCATCTCCATGGAAAATGGTAAACTCGCAGCCCATTTCCTCCTTCAGCTCATCCAGTACAATCGTTTTATCCTCTGGTCCCACATATTCGTCCAGCTCGTAAGCCAGCATATTCGTCCCACTGACACATTGCTTGCGCAGCATTTCCATTGTCAGCTTATAAAACATAGAAACACAAATGCTGACCACTACAGCTATGCTGAGGATCAGCAGACATCCTACCACTAAGTTTACTTTACTGCCAAGATGGCGCACTCTTTTTTTGTTCTCCATTTTCTTCCGCCTCGAAATTTCCAAATTTGGAGGCAGGTAAGTCTGGTTCCTCTTACCTGCCCTATTTCATTCACGGCATCAGGATCCTGCATGACCCAAGTCCTGCCGTTTTTTACTCTTCTGCATTCTCATCATCTACAACTGCCGCTACTGTACCGGCCACCGAAGCCGATACGGTGATCACTACCGTAATGATCACAAGCAGCAGGATCAATCCCAGAAATACAATAATTCCCATTTTACCATCCTCCGATGCTTTTTAAGGTTTTTTCACAATCTTTGCTTTACTGCTCATACCACCATCCAAAAGCGCCGAACGATAAGTTGCAATGAGTCCTCTCGTTGGAACATATACTTTTAAGGATGTTTTTGTCTTTTTAAACGCGTAATTGCTGACATTCACAAGACTTTTGGAATTGATCACCACTTTTTCAAGCTTTGTACAGTTATAAAACGCATAATGCTCGATCGAGCGCAGCTTCGTGCCCAGAGTAATCTTTTTCAAAAACTTGTTGCCACGGAACGCGTTTGCGTTAATACAGGTCACAGAATACGTACGCCCGCCGAAGGAAACCGTATTTGGAACCGTCACATTGGTCACTGTATCGTCTACCAGACTCATAACGCGCACTCTTTTATCTGTAATACTGGATATTTTATAAACGATATTTCCAATCGTAATCTTATCGCCCTTTTTATATCCATCCGCCGTAGCCTGATTGTCATCATCTGTCATTGATACAAGCCAAACTGCATCGACTGTAAGGTCTGCATTGACCCTTTTATAGTTTTCTGTTGACCAAGTAAGGCGGTAGCCTTTTTTTGTCCAGTTCGGCGCCGCAGCTTCGGTACCTTCCTCTACGCCTGTCACAACTGACTCTTTATTGTCCAAAGGATCACGGAACGTTACCGTATACAGCTTCTTCCAGACGGTGCTGATCGTTCTGTTCGAGGTAATGACCGTACCAGAATTAAAATTATCCGTCCAGCGCAGTACATAACCCGCACGCTCCCAGCCAACCGGAGGATCCACCGTTTCCCCGCTCATCACCTTTTTCTCAACCGTCTGTCTCGTCTCCGTATTATAAAACTTAACCGTACACTCTACGCTGCGGTTGATATTGTTCGTGATCGCATACCGCTCCGCCGTACTTCCGCCGGAACAGATAATGCACAGACCGCTGCTGCAGTTGCGGAACACCTCCGCCCCAATACTCGTAACCGAATTTGGTATCGTCACATTTCCAAGCCCGATACAGTCATAAAACGCCTTGTCTCCGATCGTACGCACCGTATCTGGTATCGTAATGGAGGAAAGTCCCTTACAGCCGTAAAACGCTTCGTTTCTTATCTGTGTGACATTTCCCGGAAATTCTGTCAAAATGCCAACCTGCGTGCCGGAAGGACAGAGCAGCAGGACGTTGCTGTTGTTGCTTTCTCTATAATATAATATCCCGTTTTGAACAAAATATAACGGATTGTCGGAAACCTTTACGCCGCCGATCAAACCATCCAATGACTCGCAATTTGCAAATGCGCCGCCTTCCAGCCAAGTTACCGTAGGCCCGATCTCCACACTGTTCAAGTTGCTGCAGTTCATAAACGCTTCGTTCTGGATCGTCTGTACCCCGCCGTTTCCCTGGCGTTTATCTCCGAGCCTGATCCCGGTCAGGGACGTGCAGGCGTAAAACGCACGATACTCGATCTCTTCTACAGCCAGGTATCCGGTAGCCGCGTCGCTTCCATCATCCGCCGTTGTCTGAATAGACGCGAGATTCGTACAGTTTGCAAATGCTTCCTGACCAATATAGGTGATCGAATCCGGCAAAACAAGCGTCTGCAGCGATGTACAGCCATTAAACGCCCTGCGCAGAATACCCTTTACTCTGACTTGATTAACCTGTGTATCATCCGGAGCTTTGTTATCCGAATCCTGATTATTATCCCCTGTGCCTTTTGTGTAATTAATCGTCGCTGGTATTGTTAACGTCCCATTCACAATGGCACGCGAATTATAGCTTTCCACATTCGCGTAAAATCCATTGCTGTCACCCGTAAACGTATATGTCAGATAACTGCCCTCCGGCGTATAGCTTCCCTGCGGCACCTCCACCGCAAGCACCTGCCCCGTCTGCACCAGCAGCCCGATCGCAAACACAAGTGCAAACAAAATCCCGGCACACAAGCACTTCCTCGTTTTCCTGTTTTCCATCTTACTATCCTCCAATCTCTACAGACGCTTAATCGACGGCTTTTTCACACCGGCATTTTTCAGCAGCGTCCTGTACTTATCTATTTTTGAATTGTAAGTATAGAACTTCGCTTTCGAATGAATCTTGGCGAATGCCTTATTGTTCATCTTGATGATATTTTTGCTTTTCAGCTTAACCTTCTTTAATTTTTTACAATTATAAAAAGCCTTCGCGCTGATGCTCTTCATATTTTTATTAATAACTACGCTGGTAATGCTCTTGTTTCCATTCAGCGCATTTGAGGAGATCAGCGTCACACGGTAGCGGACTCCTCCAGCGGACACCGTTTCTGGTATATTCACGCTGCTGACATTTTCATTCACCAGACCGATAAATTTCACAGTTGGATTGCCCGGATTGGAAGAGCTTACTTTATAACGGTTGTTCCCCTTCGTAACATCCGTTCCTTTTTCTGCCGGACGGGTCGCATTGGCTCCGATCGTCGTGCCAGACGTATTGTTGCGCCAGATGGCGTGTACCGTAATATTCTCTGTCACATAATCCGTCAGATCTTTATCCCAAGACAACGTATATCCAGACATCGTCCAAGATGGCGGCGTCACCAGCTTGCCCTCGTCTACCTGTACAACTTGTGTGCGGTTGTTGAAGCTGTCTACAAATGTTACATCAAACAGCTTTGACCATATCTGATGCACCCTCGTATCCTGTTTGATCGCTGTAACGCTGCCGCTCCAGCTCATACGGTATCCGTCGCGCCCTGGTACGCTTGGCGGAACCGCGTCCTTTCCTTCTACAATCTCCTGTGAAGAGATCAGGTTGGAATAAGTAGAGTTCGTATAAAAGCTTACGGTATATGTACGCTCTGCCGTTAGTCCGTTTGCCGCCGCGTAAGTCGCCGCCTGCGAACCGTTATGGCATAATACTGTCACCTTCGTTCCGGTAAATACGCCGCTTCCGATCGAAGTCGTACGCATCGGGATCGTAATCTCATGCAGCGATTCGCAGTTTGCGAACGCCTGGTCGCCAAGCGTCGTCACATTTCCCGGTACTACAAAATCTGTCAGAGATTTGCAGCCCTGGAACGCCCGATTGCCGATGATCTTAAGCTCATTTGTCATATTTACTTTTTTTAACGACTCGCAGCCTTGGAATGTACCCGGCTGGATCGTCGTCACACCTGCAGGGATCGTCGCTTCCTCCAGCGCGCTGTCGCCCCGAAAGGCTTCTGACCCAAGCGATTTCAGACCGACCGGAAACAGCACGGATTTTAACTTTTTACACTGTGCAAACGCCTGGTCGCCAATTTTATCCACTGTCTCCGGGATTGTGATCGTCTCCAAATATGGAGAACCCCAAAAAGCGCCTTCAGCAATCTCAGTCAGCGTAAAAGAAACCAGATCAGGCACCTTATATTCCGCCGCGTTATTGGCAAGCGGATACTGCACCAGCTTATAAGTCCCGGTTCCCGATCCTGCTGTATAATAATACAGTGCATTATCAATGACCTTGTACCGTGTATTACCATCGCCTACCTTCATGCTGTTTAACGCAACGCAATCCGAAAACGCATATTTTCCAATCGATGTCGTCGTAGACGCGATCTCCACCGTCGTCAGATCATGACAGGCAAAAAATGCCCGATCGCCGATCGTACGTATCCCGAAAACACGTCCGTCTTTATCTGTACCGCCGGACATTGTCAGCTTTTGGATACCCAGGTTGCCGCTGAACGCATTGTCCGCGATCGCTGTTACTGTATATTCCGTCTTTTCCTCATTCGGCTTTTGCGAACCTCCTGTATTCCCACCGCCTGTATTGCCGCCTGACGTCGTTTTTGTCACGGTAATTTTTGTTGGTATCGTCAGCTCCTTCACGCTGCCGCCGTATCCGGTAATTGTCGCTTCCTTGCCTGTCACCGTAAAGGTAAAGCCTCCGGCCGTCGTCTTGCCGTCTGTAGAGGTATCCTCCACTTCGGAACCGCTGCTGGAACTCTGCCCGGCCGCCAAGACTGTCTGTACCTGCGTACGATCATATGGTATCGTGACAGCTGATGTAAGCGTTACTGCTGCCGCAAGCGCTGCCGCCCATATCCTTTTGTTCATTTCCATCCCCCTGTGCTCTGCTTACGCATTTTTTATAATAAACTATTGGGATTTCCCATCCCTGCCATTATATACTATTTTCCCAGATTCTTCAATAAGAATCCCCTGGATTGTGATTGGAAAAATCTGAGAAAGAATTAGAGCATATAATCAATATGGTTTCCTACAAACGCGTTTACGGTCTGCCGCGCGGACAGCGCCGTGCTTCCCGCTGCAGGCGGCGTACTGTCTGACGGCTGCTTCTGCGGGCTTTGCTTTTGGACATTCAGATTGTTCCTTATAAACATCCGAGACATATTCTTCACGTACTTATCAGACATTTTGCTAAACTCCGCATCCTCGGAAAACAGCAGTCCGACCTGATATCTGCCCGTATCCTGCAGCGCCTTTTTATCGATCTCAAGCTTCCCGCTGCTTTTTATCGAAATGCCGATATCCTCCAGCTCGCCTGCGTATTCCTTGGTCAGCTTTTTCATCTTGGATAAATACCGATTTACGTCTGTGTTATCCATATTCTTCGCAGAATCAATATAATTATTATACGTGTTGACAAAGGCCTGCACCTTGTTCATCAGCTCGCCGCCTTCGCCCTCCTCATAATCATAATCCTCTAAATGGTCTACTGCCCGCCGGATGGCTTTCATATCCGCAGAAAGCAGATCCCCTTTGCTCTGTCCGCTTCTTCCAGTCGCCGTCGCGCCAAAAGAATTGCCTTTGTAAAACTGCCTCATATACCCGGAAATCGTTAAGCTCATATGCAATTCCTCCACTACTATCAATACTGATACAAATTTTCCTGATTAGTATATATTTCGTCCATTTCCTATTATTTCATAAGAGTCATTCTTACATTTTAACATTAGAATCACATGAAAACCAGAGGTTATTACAGCACCTTAGACAAAAATTCCCGCGTCCTTGCATTCTTCGGATGGTCGAACACCTGCTCTGGCGTACCCTGTTCTAGAATATGGCCCTCGTCTACAAAAAATACCCTTGTCGCAACCTCTCTCGCAAAGCCCATCTCATGTGTCACGACAGCCATCGTCATACCGTCGTCCGCCAGGCCTTTCATAACCTCCAGTACCTCGCCGACCATTTCCGGGTCTAACGCAGAGGTTGGCTCGTCAAACAACATCATTTTCGGCTTTAACGCCAGCGAACGCACGATGGCGATCCGCTGCTTCTGCCCGCCGGACAGCTGACCCGGATAAGCGTTTGCTTTTTCTTT
Source organism: uncultured Eubacterium sp. (assembly GCA_910586225.1). GTDB lineage: Bacteria > Bacillota > Clostridia > Lachnospirales > Lachnospiraceae > Eubacterium_J. The sequence continues at coordinate 60,075 of CAJUIL010000022.1, forward strand.
CAGATTGACAATGCCAAGAAGGCGGAGCGCCTCCTCACGCGCTGCATCTTTGTCCATCAGCTTTAGCTGCAGCGGAGCCAGCGTAATATTATCTATGATCGACAGATGCGGAAACAAATTAAAATGCTGGAACACCATGCCCATCTGCTGACGGATCTTGTTAATATCCACACCCTTTTTCGTAATATCCGTGCCCTCAAAAATAATCTGGCCGCTTGTTGGCTGCTCCAACAGGTTCAGACACCGCAAAAACGTAGATTTACCAGATCCGGAAGGGCCGATAATCGCAATCTTTTCCCCTGCGCTGATATGTTCGGTAATATTATCTAATACAAGATGCTTGCCAAACCGTTTCGTAAGATTTTTAACGTCGATCACTTTCTCTCAACCTCCTTTCCACAATTCCCATGATCCAAGTAAAGAACATGACAACCGCCAGATAAATAACAGCAGCCGCCATCAGCGGTACAAACTGCTCATAAGTAGCCCCGCCGATAATCTGCGCACCTCTCGTCAGGTCATTTAAGCCAATATAACCGCAGATCGACGTTTCTTTTAACAGCGTAATGATTTCATTGATCAATGCCGGAAGCGCGTTTTTAAACGCCTGCGGTAAAATGATCATCTGCATGGTTTTCGAATAGCTCAGTCCCAGTGAGCGTCCGGCCTCCATCTGGCCTTTGTCGATCGACATAATGCCGGAGCGGAAAATTTCCGCAAGATAAGCGCCGGAATTGATACCAAACGCGATCGTTGCCGTCGTCACCTTGTTGTCTACATTCCGCAAAAAGAAGAAATAAATGAGCAATAGCTGCACTACCGTAGGCGTGCCTCGGATAATCGTCAGATACACCCTTGCCGCTGTATTGAGCACCCAAAACAAAAGCCTCACCGGAGGGCTCAGCTCCTCCTGCTTCATCTGGTCATGCGCCGAACGGACGATCGACACCAGCACGCCGATCACAAGACCGATCAGCAGCGCGCCCGCCGTTACCTGCAGCGTAGCCAATAAGCCGTTTGTATAATACTGCCAGCGGTTGTCCGTTATAAAAAATTTATCAATGATTTCCTTGAGGTATTCCATCCCGCTTTGTAACTCCTCCCTTTTTTATCCGATCTGGTTTTAAAATAGCCGAAAAAGAGGGCGGTAAAATGCCCTCTGCTTTCCGTTTTTTATTCTGATACAATGTATTTATCAATGATAGACTGCAGCGTCCCATCGTCCCTTAATTCCTTTAAGGCTCCATTGACTGCCGCAAGCAGTCCCTCATTGCCCTTTTCGATCGCTGCAGCATAATCCTCTACTGCGTATTCCGTCTCCAGTATTTTCAATCCGTCCGTATTTTTTACAAAAGAAAGCGCTGGCTGGTTATCGATGATCACCGCATCTACCTTGCCCTGCTTTAACGCCATAACAGCGTCCGCGCCTTTGTTATAGGCTTCTACGTTCTCCTCGCCGAAGTCCTCTTTTGCATACATATCTCCAGTTGTAGTAAGCTGTACCCCGATCTTTTTGCCGTCCAGATCCTTATCGTCTTTAATGTCAGAATCCTCCGTAACAATGATCACCTGGATCCCAGTCGCATAGGAATCTGTAAAATTCACCGCTTCCAAACGTTCCTCTGTAACGGTCATGCCTGCCAGTCCAATGTCTGCCTTTCCCTGCGTAACCGCAAGTATAATGGAATCGAACTCCATATCTTCGATCTTTAACTCCAGACCGAGCTTTTCTGCCACAGCTCCCGCGATCTCCGCGTCAATACCTACGATCTCGTTGCCATCATAATACTCATACGGCGGAAACGTCGCATTGGTTGCCATTGTCAGTACGCCTTCCTTCACGGTCATAACATCCGCCCCAGCATTGCCGGCATCATCCGTCTGCGTACCTGTAGACGCACCGTCCGTATCCGTACCGTCGGCAGCCGCATCTCCTTCATCCGGCTTATCCGTATCATCCGCAGTCGAAATCTCCGCATTCACGTCCCCGCCGGATGTGGAAGCGTCTTCCGCCTTGCCGCAGCCAACCATCATTGCCGCAGCTAAAGTACAAGTTAATAATGCTGCTATAATTTTTTTCATTTTATCCTCCTTTTGCGGTGATCAGCAGCAGCCCATAGAAGCTGACCTGTCTAAGCCGCTGCGCCTGTCCGCTCCAATATCTTAGCCATTATACCTAATAACTGAAAAAAATGCAATCCTAATATTTTTACCTATTTACTAAAATATTTCTGGAACGTCCGCATACATTCGCGGATATCCAGCGGCTTTGTCAGATGGTCGTTCATCCCGCTTTCAAAACAGCGCTGCGCGTCGTCCGCAAACGCATCCGCTGTCATGGCAATGATCGGCAGATCCTTATCTGGACGGTCCAGCGCCCGGATCGCCCTTGTCGCGTCATACCCGTTCATCACAGGCATACGTACATCCATCAGCACCGCGTCATAAAATCCAACTTCCGACTCTGCAAATTTGTCCACGCATTCCTGCCCGTTGACTGCCCATTCCAGCGCCAGACCGACCGCTGAAAAAATCTCGTTTGCAATCTCCCAGTTGATGTCAATATCCTCCGCCAAAAGCACGTGCTTTCCTGTAAAATCCACCACTTCATCATGATCGGCGTTGTTCGATAGTACGCCATCCGCATACTGCTTTAAGCGGGTAAACAAGGTGGATTTAAACAGCGGCTTAGATATAAATCCTTCGATCTCAGCGTCAAAAGCCTGTTCCTCCAGCTCATTCCAGTCATAAGCCGAGATCAGGAAGATCGGCAGATCCTTGCCGACTCTTTTACGGATTTCCCGAATGGTAGCAATCCCGTCCATATTCGGCATCTTCCAGTCTACAAGCACGAAATGATAATCATCCTGCTTGCTGTGACGCTGCTCGATCAGCTCAACCGCCTGCATCCCGTCCAATGTCCAGTCCGCATGAATGCCAAGCGCCTCCAGATTTGCAACCGCGCTCATGCAAAGCATCTCGTTATCATCCACGACCAGCACATTCCACGCCGGCAGAGACATCTCTTCTTCCGCCTGCTCCGCCCTTTTAAAATCTACGATAACATGAAAACAGCTGCCCTCACCCTGTCTGCTGCGCAGCTTTATCGTACCTCCCATCAGCGTTACGATATTTTTGGTGATCGACGTACCAAGACCTGTCCCAACGATTTTTTGTACCTTTTCGTTTTCCTCTTCTCTGGCAAACGTATCGAAGATCTTTTTCTGAAACTCCTCAGACATTCCGATCCCCGTATCTTCCACCATAAAATGCGTGCAGACATAATCCGCGCCCTTTTCCGATTCCTCCTGCCACAGATGAACATCGATCCTTCCTTTTTCCGGCGTAAATTTTACCGCGTTCGACAAAAGATTCAAAAGCACCTGATTCAGGCGCACACCGTCGCAGCATACATTTTCCGATAAAATGTCGCGGATAAAAATATCAAAATACTGACCATGCTCCCGCACCTGCGGCTGCATGATATTAACAATGTCATCCATCGCCTCCCGAAGCGACATTGGGCTGATATTCAGCGTCATTTTTCCGCTTTCAATCTTGGACATATCCAGTACATCGTTGATCAGCCCAAGCAGATGCTTACTGGACAGCCGCACCTTTTTCAAACAATCCTCTACACGTACGGAATCCTGCACATTGCGCATCGCGATCTCTGTCATACCAATGATCGCGTTCATTGGCGTTCGTATGTCATGACTCATACTGGACAAAAACTCGCTCTTAGCCATATTCGCGCGTACCGCCGCACGCTCTTTTTTATCCAGCTCCTTCATCTGCTGCATGGATAATTTATAATATTTTATAAAGATGATAATCATCGTAACCAGGATGATCATCGCAGAGCTGATCATGATCGTTATCCGCACCGTATCCAGGTTGCTGAGCCTGTCATTTAATACGCCGCTCGGCATAATAGCCACAAGATACCAGTCCACGTTATCTGAAATCGGCGTACAGCACAAAAACCGATGCTCTCCGCCTACCGAAACGACCGTTGTATAACGCCTGTTGTCATACAGCGCCTCCTGCAGTTCACTGATAAAATCGTCTGCTGTTTTTCCGTGTATTTCCTCAAACAAAGCTGCCGCCCGGTTAAAATAATTATCCCGGTACGCGTCATTACTGCGTATTACAAACGCACCGTCCTTGGCGATCACATGAAAATATACCCGCGCGTTTTTTTCATCCAAAAATAACGCGTCTTTTAAATAATCCATCGGCACGCCGCCGATCAGCGCGAGGCTATGGCTGCCGTCCTTTAGCTCATACTGTGCCGCCTTTGCCAGCATCAGATATTTTTCCCCTTTACTGTCCTCCGCAACCGCAATACCGCTGCCATTGTCCTGAACGCTCTGCAAAAGCCTGTCATATTCGGAAATCCGCAGCTTTCTGCCAATGATCCGCTCCTGTTCACCTTCTTCGGTATACAATCCCATATAAGTAAAATCCCGTACTTGTGTGCTGAATTTCAGCTCGTCGATCAGCTGCTCGTACGAAATATTTTGCGGGTCTGTTCGTTTGATGATCCCGTTTACCTGTTCCAGCCGCAGATCCGTGATCGAAGAAAATTTCTGCTGGATCTGAAAACTAACCTCTTCCATATAGATCCCACTGATATCCTCCACCGAATTTTCCGTCTGCTTCTGCATATACAAGATCGCCCAGCCAAATACAACTCCGCATACAATCAATACCACAGCAATACTTATCGCAAAAAATTCCTTGATCTTCTTTTTATCCAATATCATATTTCTTCAATCCCTCTGCTATCGCTCATTCCATACCTTCCACAGCCGTCTTGTCTGGCTGTTTCTTTTATCTTCATGCTCCTGTCTTATACAACCACACGATTGCGCCCTCTTTGCTTACCTAGATAAAGCTTTTCGTCTGCGCTGCGGATCACCTTTTCATAATTACTGTCTGAAAGACCGCACGCGATTCCTGAAGTGATCGTAATACGTATATGCTTACCCGCGGCTGGTATTACTAAATCTTCAATCTCCTGCCGCAGCTCCTCCATCTTTTTGAAAACCTCTTCCTGGGTTTTATCCGGAAAGTACAGGATAAATTCCTCTCCGCCCCAGCGTACAGCCAGATTATCCGTCCCCGCCGTATCCTTTAGGCAGTCGGCCACCTTCATCAGCACTTTGTCCCCCGCCTCATGTCCATAAGTATCATTGACCTTTTTAAAAAAATCAATATCCACCATCGCTATCACATAATCCGTCCGATTACCATAAGGGATCTTTTCGATATAGCGTTCCAGGAACCTGCGGTTATAAAGACTTGTCAGTGTATCATGATTCGTATTGTACTCCAGTGACTTCCACACCTTCTCCGTCTCCTGCGAATAAAAAAACGTCGCAGCTAGTACAATCGTCGCCGTAATTCCTAGATTAACCAGATAAAACGACGTCTGATACGGCGCCATCACCATTTGTATATTTGGAAAAGAAATATCAAAGATCTGAATGGCCCCTTCCAGCACCAATGCTGTTACAATGCCGGCTATCTGATAAACAAACCGCCAGTTTCCATAAGACGGCACCATATAAAACACCGCAGCCGACATCCCGACAATATACAGAAAAAATCCATAATCTGACCCCGTGACAATCTCACTCAACACCGAAAAGATCAAAATTTCAAAATACGTAAAGACCATCATACGTTCAGATGTATCCTTTTTGAAAAACAGAAGGTTAAAATAAAATAAAGAGCTGAACATATTCAGCGTATATAGCTGCCAGACATCCAGGACAAGGAAGATTATCATATAAAGTCCATGAATCATCAAACAGACAGCAAGAAAGAGCGTATTACGATTTTTGGTCAACCAATCGATCCCATTTTGAATTTTCAGATTCTTTACAGCGTTTGGTCTATTCATTTGCTTTTTCCAATCTATGTACGAATATTTGCTGCAACCAGCTAACCTGCTTTCGTTTTCCTGACCATATGATAAGTTATTGTTCAAGCCTGGTACCCACAATAGCTATTATAAATCATTTTGCTTTGATATGCAATATTTCTTCTTTACAATCTACATTCTTCAGGTTATACTATGGTAACAGTTCAGACAAGCTGACCTGTTACCTGCAAAAATCCATTGAAAATCACTTCGCAATGGGATTTTTACACTTCTGAATCATGTTGTTACAGTCTTTGCAGCAGGATGCAAAGACCTGCCTGAACTGTTGCATACTATGATCATCGTTCCGGCAAAAGCTCGCATTTTGCCATTTTATCACATCACAGGCATTTCGCCGCTTTTCTGGCAAACCTGCCAAAAGAAAGGAGT
>CAJUIL010000023.1 GCA_910586225.1 uncultured Eubacterium sp.
AAAACATACCCGACAGCAGCTTCTTTGCTTTTTGTAAAGTTAGTGCATATGGGCTTATCCCGCAGCAGTGACAGCATGGCAGACCGCTGGGGACAGGGGAAGCTACACTTCCCCTACGCTGCCTTGCAACAGCTACCCCTTTGTGAACTTGCGGGAAGCGAACACCTTGCTGTGCAAGCTATTCGCTTCCCGCAAGTCTAAAAAAACGTCCGGCAGCATAGCGGGACACAGAAAGGAGCGATTAAAGCAATTTCATCTATCAATATCGGCTACATGATACGCGCCCCACTTTCCGGCGCAGTACACAGCGGCAGGAGCCGCACCCCTTACAACTGAATACCGCCGCGCCGCAGAACTTACGCAGCGCGGGGACAGCCGCCTTTACCAGAGGGCGGTTTTTTTGTGCGGCGGCATATGCTGACCGCCTTTTGTCCGCTTGCCGGACAGCCGCAGACGCGGCAGAAAGGATATATTCATGGCATTTTTCAATAGCGCAGTCGACGTTTTGCAGACCCTTGTTGTAGCACTTGAAGATGATTTGACCATACAGGCACAGCTAAAGACCCTTTTATCCGGAAATGGATATGAGGTTTTTGCTGTTACAGACTTTTCCCAGACAATCCAGCAAATAAAAGCGTTTGTTCCACATTTAGTTATTTTGGATATAAAGCTGCCAGGAAACAATGGCTTTGAAATATGTTCGGAGATTCGCACTTTTTCAGATATTCCTATTGTTTTTGTGACAAGCAGCAACACAGATATGGACGAACTGAACAGCATTATGCTGGGTGGCGACGCTTTTATTACAAAGCCCTACAACACTGCAATCCTGCTTGCCAAAATTGCTGCACTTTTAAAACGGGCATACCCTTCCCCGCAAGCAGAATTTTTTACATGGAACGGGGTAACTCTGCATCCCGCAAGCAGTGTAATAGAATACAACGGGCAAAAGGCAGAATTGACAAAAAATGAATTGAAAATCCTATACTATCTTTTTAAGAACGCTGGAAAAATCTGCCCCCGAAATGACATTGTGGACTTTCTTTGGGATAATCAACTATATGTTGATGATAATGCCCTAAGTGTCAATGTTGCCCGTATTCGTGATAAACTCAATAAAATCGGACTTACTGATTTTGTTAAGACAAAACACAGACAAGGATATACATTATGAGTGGAAAACTATATCTAAAAAATCAAATACCAGCTATTCTTGTAAACCTTATGGGTATGCTGGCGCTTGCTTTGTTTTTATTTGCAAATGGAAACCAGTTTCAAACTGTTCTGTTTATCTTTACAGTCTGGTTTATTATTTTAACCACTTATCTATCGGTTGTTTATTATGTGCGAAAGAGGTATTTGAATCAATTACTGGATATGACAGAACAGTTAGAAGAACGGTATCTAATACCGGAAATTATGACGATACCGGGGAAAGCAGACGGGCAGGTTTTTTATCAGATTATGAAGATGGCAGAAAAATCCATGCTTGAAAAAATAGGCGCAATACAGAATGAGCGAAAAGAATATAAAGAATACATTGAGCAGTGGATACATGAAGTAAAAACACCGATTACAGCAATAAAGCTGCTTTGTGAGAATAACCGTTCCCCCTTTGCCAGAGAGATACTGGCAGAGTTAGAACATATCAATCAATATACGGAACAGGCGCTTTATTATGCCAGAAGTGAACATACAGAGAAAGACTATTCTGTCCGTGAGACAAACTTATGTGATGTTGTGCATCGTGCAGTCGCAGACAATAAATATCTCCTGCGCCAAAGTAACATGACGATTACGATAGATGATATAGAAAACAGGGTTTACACTGATGATAAGTGGGTTCGGTTCATCTTAAATCAGATTATCGGCAATGCGATAAAATATCGTATCGAACAGCCTGTTTTACACTTTTCTGCGATAAAGACAAATGACAGGGTTGTTTTGTCTGTCAGCGATAATGGGATAGGTATTCCCAAAAGTGATTTACCCCGTATTTTTGAAAAAGGGTTTACTGGCAGGAACGGGCGGATTGGAAAAAATTCTACGGGAATGGGTTTGTATCTTTGCAAGCGACTTTGTGATAAGTTGGGAATAGGGCTTACTGCTCATTCTGAAAGTAAAGGCACAACGATTGAGCTTTCTTTTCAGATGAATGATTTTATTATCAGGGTGAAGGGGTGATATGCAAGGCAACTATACATATTTGCCCGGCACTTCTTACATTTTTGTAAGAACTTCGTAAGAAAACTTGATACAAAAAATGAAAAGCACCCTTTACAATAAAGGCATAAAACAGTAAGGAGGCTTATCAAATGAACACTATTTTGAAACTGGAGCATATCCAGAAATACTATGGCAATGGCGGAAATATTACCAAAGCCATCAGGGATATCAGCTTTTCCGTTGAAGCCGGGGAATTTCTCGGAATTATGGGGGCATCCGGCTCTGGAAAAACAACGCTGCTCAACTGTATTTCCACTATCGATACAGTAAGTGCGGGGCACATTTTTTTAGAGGGAACAGATGTGACGGAAATCAAGCCAAAATTCATTGCCCGTTTTCGCAGGGAAAATTTGGGGTTTGTATTTCAAGATTTTAATTTATTAAATGAGCAGCTTAGGGCAACCATTCTTATGGTAACGCATGACGCTTTTACCGCCAGCTATGCAAGCCGTATCCTCTTTTTGAAAGACGGGGAAATCTTTATGGAACTGCGTAAGGGTAATGACAGCAGAAACGCCTTTTTTGATAAAATACTGAATGTCCTTACTATCATTGGAGGAGGACAGAGCCATGTATGCTAAACTAATTTTCAGAAACGCAAAGCGGTCTGCAAAAGATTATTTGGTTTATATTGTCACAATGACAATCTGCGTTACCCTGTTTTATGCGTTTCTCTCCATTTCCAGCAGCTATTATAACCCGGATATAGGAAGTGAGTATGATTTTACTCTGTTAAGCGATGGAATGAAAGCGGTAATCTGCATGATAACATTGCTGTTGTTATTCTTGATACGGTTTGTCAACCATTATATGCTCCGGCAGAAACAAAAAGAGTTTGCCATTCAATCTATTATGGGAATGGAACAAAAGACCATTGGAAGAATTTTCTTCGCAGAAACACTGATTATGGGAATGATTTCAATTCTGATTGGTATTTTTTTCGGCGTATTTTGTTCCCAGCTTATAACGGCAATGCTCCTTACTGCTTATGAAAAGTCCTATGAAATATCATGGACTTTATTCCCGGATACGGTTTTATGGACAGTGGCATTTTTTGTTTTTAGTTTGTTAGTGGTAGGAATTTTCAATACCCGCACCATCCGGAAAACGAAAATTATTACCATGCTTTCCGCAGAGAAAGAGAATGAGCCGGAACCGGGAAACAGCCGTTGGATTTCTGCTGCAGTAATACCCTTTGAACTGATTACAGTATGGGCATTGATTACAGGAATACAAAAGGTCTGGTTTTATTATGACGCCCGCCTGCCGTTTCCGGTACGGCTCATGTATTGGGGCAACATTCTTTTTCCGCTGCTCACTTTGCTCTGGTCTGTATTTTGACTGATCTGCTTTTCTTCATTGGTGCATTGATTTATCTTGCCAGCAGCTTTATTGTCGCATGAAAAGAAAAATCGCCGGAACACCGATACCACGGGGAAGCACTGTTCTTTTACGGGCAGATTACTTCAAAATTAAATACGACCAGTAAAACAATGACATTGATTTGCATAACTCTTGCGCTTGCTATTTTCCTGTTTATTGCTGCGCCCATTTTGACGGGCTGGGCTTCCGGCTATTTGGGTGTACGTTCTATGTATGATGTGCAAGTATATTCAATGTACAATCATGTGTATGAAGAAAAAAATCTGCCGCAGGACAATTATGAAATCATCACTGATTTTTTTGCAGCGCATGAAATAGATACGGCGTATGATTGCACTTTTAGTTTGTATCTTCCGAAAAAAGCTGATTTTCACAATCGGATAAAGTATGATTTTCCTGTCGTGGCGATTTCGTTATGTGATTATAATGCAATACGGAAAATGTTGGGATATGAGCAGATTTCTTTAGGAGAAAATGAATTTATAACACAGTGGAAAACAATAGCAACGGAAGAAGAAAGAAATAGTTTTATTGCAGAACATACCAGTGTTGTAACAGATGGAGGAACGTTGAATATTTCCGAGCAGTCTTATTCCGAGGAAGCAATGGGAGAAACACTTTATAATTCCTATACAGATGTCCTTTATGTATTCCCGGATAAAATATGTGAGGAACTGCTGCCAGTTATGAGAAATCGTTATATTACAACAACAAAAAATATCACTTATGAAAACGCAAGGGAGCTGGAAAGACTTTTTACAGCGAAATATCCAGAGCAGGCAGAAAGCGGCGTCTCGTATGGTGTGCGTTTCAGCACGCTTCAAACAAATAGCGCAATCGCAAATAACTTTATTCTGCAAACAGGCATGATTTATGGTGCGGTTGTACTGATGGTAATTTGCCTTACAGTGCTTTCTTTACAGCAGCTTTTAGACGCAGGGCAATATAAATACCGCTTCTCTGTACTCCGAAAATTAGGTGTAGATGAGCAGCATATCAATAAACTTATCTTGAAACAGCTGCGTGTATGGTTTGGGCTTCCAATTATCGTAGCAATCATGGTAGCCGCTGTTGTGATTGGTTATTTTCTTCAGACCATATCAGCCGAAGTCTATGCATATATAGGTTTTACCACATTGATGTTACAGATTGAGGTAACAGTGGGAATTTTGGCAATCTTATTGCTTTGCTATTTTATCAGCACATGGGTTATCTTTAGATGTTCTGTTAATTCGTAGTGCCTCTTACACGATCCGGAAAGAAGGAATTTCTATGAATTGTACAGAAGCATACAAGGAGCATATCGAATACACATTTAACGTCTTTTGCTATGCAGCTGTGGACGCATGGAGGAAAAGGGAGCGGCAAGCCCTTAATCGTGACAACAAATTCGACGCTGAAGGAATCGCAGAACCCGGAGGACACGGCCCATGCTCTGCGCTTAAACTGTTTATCCCAAAACAAGCTCATAAAGATGAAATGGCATTACTAATAAAATGATAAATGGTACAGTAAGTGATTATGAATGCAAGCTGTTAGAACATTTTAATTTTGGTATTAATTATTTTTATCATAAGTAAAAAAGCCAGATATCCCTGAGCGTAAACTTCAGCGTATTGAGGACTGTGTTTCAAAGGAAGATATTCAATACCAAATATCATCTGAAACTCAGCGGATAATTGCTGCTGTAGAAGCAAGTAAAGATATGATTAAAAGAGCTATGGTAGCTGCTAATATTTCCGTTCTATGACAGCTGCGGATATTGTTTATAAAGAATATTGTGAAATCGATGCAAACTTCAATGATATTAACAATCTGATTGTCACTATAGCAAAAACAAGAAATACTGCTGGATTATCAAAGGCACAAATATTTTCAGCAAAGGATGCCTTAAAAGAATTGCGAAAAGTATTTCTTGATCGTGTTCGTGAATGAAACAAGGAAACAGCAACTTTGAGAGACAAAATAGGTCGGGAATGTGGAGAAAGAGGTCGCCGGTGGAGAAAAGAAAGGATGCGGAATCATAGTTAATCATGAATTGTGCATGGCAGTATAAAAGTACGCAGAAATTTATCGAACAGTAGATCATATGTGGAGTCTGCTTTTTACAACCGGTTATCTGACTCAGAGAGGAAAAGCAGAGGGAAGGCGGATGAAACTTTTTACCGAATATTTGCGGCGAACGATCAGCATCCGTGATACGGGCGTAAGAAAAGTTCGGAAAGAAAACTTCTATCATGGAACTTTGCTTGGAATACTGGGTGTGAAAAGCCGATGGGGAATTTCCTCCAATCGGGAAGTGTGCGAAGGATATGCGGATCTTCCTGTGGAACCGGATACCGGAGACACGGGAATTATTATAGAAGTGAAATTTTATGCTTTTGGCGGCTGCAGAAGTTTTTTGCGTGATGCGCAGGTTACCTCTTTATATAAGAAGAAACAGCAGCAAAAACGGGTATGAAAAAAGTTTTTAAAAAAAATTTTGTACACCCCACTTTTTTTACCTGGCCCCCCGTAACTATATAGTGAAGCTGAGTGATACAGCACCTCAGACAGATGATTCACCTCATTATTTGAGGCTGGCGGCGGAGTGCTGACACAGCCGGAGGCCATCAGCCAAAAAAATTAGGGTTGGAGTGGGCGTGAGGCAAATGTCACGAGGATTGAACGAAAACAAGCTGTAAATTTGTAGGTTTGTGTATGGACAATCAAAAGCAGGTATTGTATACTTAGTTGATAACAACTGATCATGCAAAAAAGCATGGTAAATCTTAAGGAGGAAAAGAAATGAAAAAGAGTTTCATGACAAGAGTGCTGGCAGTATCTTTATCCGCTGCAATGGCATTCTCAGTGTCATCAGCAAGCAATCTGATGACAGCGTCAGCAGCGTCTACAGTAAATCTGAAGACTACTTTTAAGACATTAAAAGTAAATCAGAAATACAAAATGACGCTGAAAAACAACACTCTGAACTGGAAGATCACAAAGGTGCAGACATCCAATAAGAAGATCTGTACAGTTTATGGCAAGACATCATCTTATGTCATGCTGAAAGGTAAGGGTGTAGGACGCGCGAAGATTACAGTTACTGTAAAGACAACAAAGCGCAAGAAAAATAACGTTAAGAAAATGAAGTGTACTGCAAATGTAAAGGCAGCAGCGCCAGAAGAGACATTTAGCGCATCTGCAGTTGCAAACAGCAATACCGAGGTTAAGGTAAACTTTACACAGGCAGTTGATGCTGCGGCAGCAGAAAACTTCACTGTATCAGACGGCGTAACAGTATCCGAGGCAAAATTAAGCGATGACAAGAAGAGTGTGGTACTGACAGTTGCTGGTGCAGAATATGGCAAGAATTATGATTTGACAGTAACAGGCATCAAGGTAGCAGGAAAAGCACAGGCAGATCAGAAATTGACATTCACAACTCCTGCAGCTACGGATAAATATCCGATGACACTGGAAGCAAAAGATCCGATCTTGAAATCAGATAGTTCTTCTCAGACGCTCGTTACATTTACGATCAAAGATGAGAATGGCAATCTGATCAAAGATAAGGGCGTTGAAGTAGCATTCGCAACATCTCTTGGTAAGTTCGCTGAGCAGCGTGTTTCTATCCAGGACGGCGTAGCTACAAATATGTATACTGCAGAAACTTTGATGGAGACTCAGACAGCTCAGATTACGGCAACTGTAGTAGAGTCTACAGAAAATAAAGAGCTGCTTGGTTTAAATACCACGGCAAGTATTACATTGACACCAAATCCGGACGAGTTAACTACGGCTGTTGGAGCAATCATTACATCAGCAACTGCACCTACTGCAGACCGTGTGATCGCTTACTTTAATCAGAAGGTAGAAGCTAAGGATTTCTTAACAAAATCGAAAAAGCTTGATAATACAAAGTTCACCTGCGAAGTAAGAAGTGGTTTGGATAATGGCGCTGAAATTAGTGGTACTACGCAGGAACATAAGGTTGTAGGCGTTTTGGATGTACCAGGTGAGGATAATGCTTTACAGTTATTGGTTGATAAACCTATGATGGACAATAGTAATATCCGGGTGCATTTTGTCAATAAAACAAATACAAATACGTTAGTAACAGCAGAAAACACTGTTTTTTGCAAGTTAACGGATGCACGTCAGCCATCTGCGTTAAATGTAACAAGTAACGGGCTTCGTGAAATTAAGGTAGAGTTTTCAGAAGCAATGTTAGCTACGAAGGATTGCACCGGTTTCGCAGGGGGTGATAAAGTCCTGAATGAGGAAGCATTCTTTGCAGCAGATAATGTAGATAATTATCTGATAGACGGTCAGCCTATAACTAACTGGGGAGTTGTACGGGTAGATCCGGGTGAAGAAAATCCAGATTCAACAGATGGCAGTCTGAAGCTTATTTCTGAGAAAAAGGATGCGCCTTCATATAAAGGTGACAGCAAGGGTTCACTTAAAGTTGGCAGGTATGACTCAGGTGAAGATAAGCGTCATATTGTTACTATTACATTAGGTACAGATACTTATCTGACACCTGGCAGACACAGATTGTCTATTTCAAATGTCGGTGACTGGGCAGCAAAGACAGATAAGGAAAGAAACATTGTTAATACGCAAGGTTTTGACTTTGACGTAGAACAGAATGACGTAGTACCTACATTTACGGTAGAACCGCAGTCTCCAGAACAGTATAAGCTGAAATTCAACTGTGATTTTAAACCAGTAAATAGTGGAGAAACACTTACAACGCCTCATACAGTTGATGACGTAGCAAGTATTCTGCAGTTACAGCAGAGAGAAGGCAGCTCATGGGTAACAATCTCGGATTCAGAAGGAAGTGGAAAGAATCCAATTCGCGTATCCAAGATCAGCAACGAAGACAATGCATATATTGTTGAAGTAACGAAAGACTGGACAGAGGTTTATAAGACAAGCAGCACAAGAGTAAATTACCACAATCAAGATCTGCGTCTGTACATTGCTCCTGACAAGATTGTCAATGTAGCAAACAATAAGAAGAATACAGCGATTGAGGTTCCGTTAACTGGAGACATTATGAAAGCTCCAGATGTTGTGAGCCCAGTTATTGGTGAAGTTGTGCAGGCAGAAGATAAGAATGGCAATTTACTGGAATCTTGGAATGTTACATTAAGTGAGCCAGTGAAGCTGTCCGAAACTGCTAACAGAGAAGGTCTTACTCCGTCTGAAAAGCAGAAAGCAAATGCAAAAGATGACGTTAGACTTGGTGTTCCGACTCCGTCTGCTAGGTTTATAAGTGAGGATGGTACGCAGACAATAGATGGTATTATTACTGAGAATGTATTTGTAGATGCTACAGATACGACGATCAATGTAGAACCGTCACAAACTTTAAGTGCTGGTACGTGGAGATTAGCAATCAGTTCTATTTCTGATGATGTTGAGAACACAGCTGCCACAGTTGTACACGATGTTACAGTAACTCGTGAGACAGCTGCTACGAATTTTAGAATTGTATGGGCTGCAGTTAGCACAACGAGAGAATTTAATCCGGATAATATTGGTAATGGTAGGAAAGGCCGCTATATCTTTGTTAAGTTTAATAAGCCAGTTATGCTGACAGGAAATTCTACAAATGCACAGGTAACAGGTAACTATACGATCAATGGTTCCACATTGCCGACAGGTACTCAGATTTACGCTAAGATAAATGGGTACGATGGGTATGATGTCCTTCCTGGAACAGCAACAGATTCTATTACGATCGCGTTGCCAGAAGGACAGTTTAATGGAGAGAATTTCTATACAGTAGATTCTCTGAATGCAATGTTGAATGTTTCAAGAGCAATTACCTCTACTTCTGGCGAGACGCTTTCCAATGGTGGTATGATTCGTCTGCCGTTCCAGTATGGTGAATCTGCTACAAGTGCAGTTGCTGGTAATGGCATCAGCGAAATTACCAGTTTGACGACTAAGACGGATGCTGTTTGGGGTAATGATGCGGAAGAAATTTGTGTAGGTGCTACAGTTAATGGTATAAAGGGTGAAGTACCAGAAAACGATTATTATCAGAAACTGAAAGCAGCGCTGGAAAGCGACAAGTATCGTAAAGTAATCTTAACACATAGCTTAAACTTGGAAGGTGACGATGATGTTAAGAAAGTGTTTGGTAATAGTCGTACATTGACAATTAAACGTGCGGTTGATTTTGATTTGAAGGATTACAATATTTTAGGTAATGTTGTAGTAAATACATCTGATATTGTGAAATCAATGACAATCAAGGCTGATACAGGTAGTATTACAGGATACTCTGGTAATAGAGAAGGTACAGCTACATTGACAGTTAATGCTGGAACTATTGCTCATTTTGAAATTAGTGGTGTGACAATTAATAAAAATGGTGATGGTAATGCTGTTAATATTAATGACACATTTGTAAATACTTTCGAGAATGTTGGCACGATTAATGGTGATGTTTGCGTGACAGATGCTAACGGTGCAGGTATCAATAATGTAGGAACTGTTAACGGTAAGTTAGTAGTTAATACAAAAGCTAAAGTTAAGTTAGATGGTACTTTGGGTAAGATAACTGACAATATTGAAGTAAAAGACACAGCTATTGTGGATGTGCAGCCAAATGCAGATATCACTGGCACGAAGATTACGGTAACGGCAGCTAATGCAAGAATTATTTTGGATGAGACTACAAAGGTTGATAATACGACAGTAATTCGTGCAGAAGCTAAAGATGTTAGAGTAACAATTCCTCAGACAGCGATAAATAACAATATCAAGTTAGAAAAAGGCGTAGATGCTACATTTAAGTCTGTAACTGCGGATAATAAGGATGTTACGGCTTCTAAAGATGATGCTGTTCTTATCGATAATGAAAAGGATGTAAGTTACACAGCATCAGCAAACGTTGTTGCTAAATTGGATGTCTACACGGGCGTAGTTGGAACAAAAGAGGTAGGCGATATAACGATTACCAGAGGCGCAATAAGCGGCGGTGGATTAGACGTAAAAAAGCTGAAAGACAAAATTGAAGCGGAAAAGCACGAAACTGAAGCTGCTAAAGTGGAACTTAAAGTAACATATGATTTGCGCACTTCATATGCCCTTGTAAAGAGTGGTGATGTCATTAAGTTTAAAGATAATATAGCTTCTGGCAGAGACAGAATCAAAGTTACTATTTCATATACAGAAAAGGCTACCAATGGTGATACGGTAGCAACTGGCGAAGTAGTAAAATGGATCAATGTTGATGAAAAATAAGTTGCATAAGGTGTTAGATTGCGTATTATGTAATTGATGCAGTCTGCTACTCAAAAAACCGATAGGGAACTCCCTATCGGTTTTTTTGTTGTAATAGCTGCTATGAAAAACCACGTTATTTTTCATAGCAGCTATTACAATAAGAGATTTCCACTATTCCAATATATTGAGCCAAAGAAGTTTTACATCAATATGCAATGCTTCCTTGACTTACAGCTTAATTCAGGGTAAAATATAGTCACAAGATAATTTGACCAGAAGAAAAGGTTCTACAATAAGTGAAAAAGGAGGTCAACAAAAGTGAACTTTGGACAACTTTTAAGAGAATTACGCTTGGAAGCAAAAATGACCCAAAAGCAGTTAGCTACGCAGATCGGCATTACAAAATCAGTCGTTTCTTATTACGAATTACATGAGAACTTTCCGCCTGTTCCGATATTGGTAAAATTGTCAGCGATCTTTCATGTAAGTACGGATTACCTGCTCGGATTAGAAAAGGGAAGAAGCCTGGATGTATCGGGCCTGACAGAGCGTGAAGAAACGGCGGTTATACGCATGGTCGAGATCCTTAGTAAAAAGAAGCAGCAATGCGGAAATGTGGAATAGGGCAAGGATCGTTTTAAAATTGGACGGTCGTTTTAAATCCCGCTGGCAGGATCCTGCCAGCGGGATTTGAAATTATACCGGATTTTTATGTGAAAGAAGGTCAGTAATAAGTGTAACCGCAGACGTCTCACATTCTGTGAGAGTCGACATATCCAGCCTTTTCACATGGTCGATACCGAGCAGATAGTCCGTGCTTACATGGAAAAAAGCAGCTAACTGGATTAGCACGGCGGCAGAAGGGAACCGCTTGTTCAATTCGTAAAACGAAATTGTGGATTTTGTTACTCCCACCTCCGCGGCTAATTGTTTTTGTGTTAGTCCGGCATTTTGGCGCAAGTCTTTTAAGATTAGCGCTAAGTTTATAGCTTGCATAATACTCACCTCAGAGGAAATTGTTGGAGTTTACAGTATGGCTGCTGTATCTGGCTGAACAGATTGTTAATATGTGCAGCAGCAGAATCCTTGGATGCTGTCAGGCTTGATACATCCGGTTTCTTTCCAGGTGTTATGCCAAGCAGATGATCGGTGCTTACATGAAAAATTGTGGCCAATTTGATCAATACGGCAGCAGGTGGAAAATGATCATGCAATTCATAATAAGATAGGACCGACTTCGTGATACCGATTTTCGCGGCTAACTGTGTTTGAGTTAAGCTTGCTTCCAGACGTAAATTTTTTATGTGTTGTCCAAAATTCATTTTTGTTCACCTCCTTATATCCACCCATTTTGTATTATACAACAAATAATGACTAAATAGGTGTCTTTTGTTAAATGATAGTATTAAAATAGTGGAATTTTAAAAAATTTAATAAAAAAATAGTGGATTATTTGAATAGAAAGATTGATTTAGAGAATTAACGTGCGGGTGATAGTATTTGTGAGAATGTAATATAGTCTTTTAGATATTTGGAATTGATATTGTAGTCAGCTCTGAAAGGCAGAATTTTTTTCGCACTAAAAATCGGCTTTATGTCTGTTTTTTCATCCCGTTTATGGTAAAATTAGAAAAAATTTTTCACAAAGGATAACGGCTGGCATTTCCTGATCCGTTACAAAGACGGAAGCATTCCTTCCGCTGCACAAGAATACCACAGCTTATGTGATTATGGCGGATCAGACAGCCTGGACGGGATAATAGCCAGGGAATATCCTAGAAAGGGGAAAGTAAACAAAAAACTGCAATGGAATGGGTGCCGGAAATTGATTACAGGGGTTACAGCCTGATACCTTTAAGAGCTGGAAGATAGTCATTATAATTGACAATGCAAGTGTATTGAGCTATGATATGTAGTACGAATCATTTAGGATAAAAATACTTAAGATACATTACAATTAGGAAAGGCTACATATGAAGGAAATATTTATAAATTTGATTAAAAGATTTCGGGAAAATCCACATCCAAACTTAGAAGAGCTTAGGGATGATATGAAGATCATTTTACTAAAACCGATTATGCTGTTATTGAAAATCCCCGCAGATGTATTCGACCGTATGTACGAAGTTATACCGAACTATATTGGCAAGCTGATAGACGCATTGGCTAAAACGTTTACGCTGCCCTTTAATATTTTTATTGGAATCGCAAATTCTTTCAAAGAAGTGCCGATCCAGGAGAACGTGCATCTGTTTGTATTAAATTTATTTCATAAGGTTTGCGGAGCTTTTGGAGGAAGATCTTCGCGAAAAACGATTACGAGGCAGCTTAAGATATTTTTGGAAGTGGTTAGTTCACAGTTGGCGATAGATTCATCTTTTGCAAAAAATTATACCTATGCCTGGTGGTTTGCCCTTGCGGCGTTTTTGCTCCAGATTGTTTCGTTTTTTACAACGCTTTCAGGTTCAAGTGTATTTTTTCAGGGCATTGCAGATGTTGCGCCGCTATTTGTTGCGATAGTCATACAGATGGGGATGTTTTTATTTGCAAGGCAGGTATTTGAATACGGGGCGAAAAATTATTTAAAAATACTGCTCGCAATCACATTTCTCTGCTCTATGCTGACTTCTTATACTGGATTGATCGTAATGAACCATTCGCCTGAAAGTCAGTACAATCTGACTTTGTATGAATATCAAAAGACGTTTGAAAAAGTGAAAACGGATGCGGAAAATAAGCTTATGGATGCATCTGCAATGGCGAATAGATTAGTCAGTGGCTTCCATGAAGTCGAAAGCAGCTGTGCATCATTAAAACAGATGGAAGAGGATTACGGAGATGAGATAGATTCTGAACCTCCGCAGGGATGGTATGAACAGGTGGAAAGACCGGATGGTACAGTGGAGGCTAGATGGAATCCAAATATAGACTACAATAATCAAATGGATGAATGGAATAAGCGTAAGCAAAATAAGGCGCTTGTTTTGAAGGGATATAGCCGTATGCAACGATTTGTAAAGGAGCATAAGAAGCAATGGCAAGATTTTACATCGGATGCTTCGCTTGCCCTGCTTGCAGAGGCCATACAGGAAATGATAAAAGGGGATACTACAGATAATGTCAACAAATTGGAAAGCTTCATGACGGGCCTGAACGATGCAATCGTGTTGAATAATAAAGTGGCGAAAAAGACGCAGCTTTCTAAAATTAAGGAAATTGACCAGAATTTGATGGATCAGATCAAACAGAGGGAGGTGATCAGCGGAATTACCTTGGATGGGATAGCAGAGGATGAGAAAGATATTTTAGATGAAGAGACATCACATGGTTTGTTTTATGAGATCGAACAAAAGCTGAATTTATTTTTTGGGTATGAGATGGAAAATGGGATATTAAATATTGAAAAGAAGCGTACCAATATCCAGAATGAGGTCGCAAATAATTATATTGAGATTATGGTATATTTAGATGCGACAGGCAAAGCGGAGCTTACAGAGGCGAAAAAGCGTGTGGATGAATTGCCGGGGAGTTTTGTTTATGCTTTTGTATTGTGGCTTTCAGAAGATACGTTTGGCGTGGCGTTTTTTAATCTTGCTTTTGCGTTAATACCAGATTTATTGACCATCATGCTGAGTTATGTGTCGGCAAAAAAACACGCTTCCTTTTTGTATGTGCGCAGCAGCAAGGATTATTATGCGGACATGGACGAGTTGTTTCAGATAGTATTCAGGTCTATGCAAAGTAATGAACTGTTACGGATTTCCAGGGATAAATATAAAGGAATCATAGATGAAGAATTTCGCTTGCATTGTTTAGAATATGTCAGTAGATTAAACGGCTATATTTCAGAGTTTTTAGGGAAATTTGAATTATCAGAAAGTACGATTATGGAGGGATTTGATCTTTGCTGGAAATATAAGGATCATAGTGAAATTGAAAAATACCAGCCAGTCATATCTGCTTTGATTAAGACGAATTTGGCAAAAGTAATTCCATATGCATCTTTTGAACAGCTGGAATATGATTTTTTACTTGGCATGGAGTTTTCAAATGCGCAAGATCAAGTAATCACGCCGGATAATATGAACCAAATGAAAAACAAGCTCAATGATGCGAGAAATAACGGCTATGTAGTCTTGCTCAAGAGTAAAGGTGAAACTTATTTGCGGGAGAATATCGGGGACAAGGTGATTATAAGCGAAAAAGAGGAGAAATAACATGTTTGCGATTATAGTGCTTATGACAAATTCCGTAATAGCGGCGAATTTTGCGAAAGGATATGTAAAACGCAACCGGGGGCTGATGCTGGATATGCCTGATTGGAGCCTGATACCTGATATGACAGTCATATTGTTTCAGTTTATATTAAGCGGAGCGCTGCTTTTTGCATTCTATTTACAATCTGGCAGCATAAATACCGCATATATAGGCATACTTGTTATTATTTGTTTGATCTGTGGGCTTTATATGAGTTGCAGGATATGGCTTGTGCGAAAATTAATATTAAAAAAGTTTTTTAAGAAGCCGGGTTCAGAGGAGGAAAGCAGGAACCATCAGAGAAGGGATAAGGAAGAAGGTGAATCTGCGCAAGATAAATTAGAACATGACAAGCGGTTGGATGATGCAGCCGCCTACGCAGAATATACGCTTTTGTATACGATCCGCTATTGTCTTGTATATCTTTTTGGTGAGGTACTTCTATACCTTATTATTTTAAATGCAGCCGGGGATGCAGGAGATAGCTTCAAAGGCTCCAGTCTGTTCCGTATGATCCAAAGAAGCTTCCAGATGGAAGATTTGTTGTGCGTAGTTCTTATTTTGGAGGTTGTGGGAATCGTCTTGACATTTGTACGGATTTTTGCAGTTGTTCAATATGTGGAGAAAAAGCCAGCCAGAAAGCCATTGGAAAAGATACGAGATTATTTGCGGAGTGATGAGGTGAAGCATTAGTCAGCCTAAAAGAGTGCATAAAGAAAGCATTTTCATTAAAAATGGAGATGCTTCTTTTTTTATGGCAAAATAAAATCGGATACTTTTATAAAACTGACAAATACAGGAGGATAAAACGATGGCGGAGAGAAAAACAATTTTTGGTTATGTACGGGTTTCCAGTACGGAGCAGAACGAGGCGCGTCAAATGGAAGCAATGCGCAGAATTGGTGTGGAGGAATGCAATATTTATGTAGACAAACAGTCCGGCAAGGACTTTAACCGGCCGGGGTATGCGAGAATGACGGGCAGGCTGCGTAAGGGTGATCTGCTGTATATGCTGAGCATCGACCGTCTGGGGCGCAGCTATCAGGAGGTACAGGAGCAATGGAGGATACTGACAAAGGAGATGGGTGTGGATATTTGTGTGATCGATATGCCGCTTTTGGATACGCGCAGAGGGAAGGATCTGATGGGGATGTTTTTGGCGGATATTGTGCTGCAGATTTTGTCGTTTATGGCGGAATCGGAGCGTGAGAATATTAAAAAACGGCAGGAGCAGGGGATTGCAGCTGCGAAAGCAAAGGGCGTGCGGTTTGGAAGGCCGGAGCTTAAGGTGCCGCAGGAGTTTCCGCAGATTGTTGAGGAGTGGGAGAGAAAAGAGATCTCGTTTGGAGAAGCATTGGAAAGGTGCGGGATGAGCCAGTCTACGTTTTACCGGAAGCTGAAAGGATACCGGATAGACAAAGCAGTATTATGTAGACGAGGAAGGCGCTGCTATTAGCGGCTGGTCGAAGGACAGTGCGGAAAGATGAAAACGGGCCTGCAGAAAGCAGAAGGCGAAATGTATTATTTTTCGCCGGAAACGGGTGAGATGCGAACGGGCTGGCAGGAGATCAAAGGCAAAAGATATTATTGTTCAAAAGAAAGCGGCGCGATGCTGACCGGGCGGCAAAAAATCGGCGGGAAGGCTTATTTTTTTGATACGGACGGTGTACTGCAGACGAAAGGATGGGTCAAAAGCAAAAACGGAAAATATTATGCGGAATTATGCTGCTAAGACAGGGGCGTTAAAGAAAAATACGACGTATCAGGGCATTTCTTTTCAAGGAAACGGAGCGGCCAGGGATGATTTTCAAACGCGCTTAAAGATCAAGATCATGCAGACCGCAGCGCTTATTATGAACGACGGAATGTCGAAAAGCCAGAAGCTAAGAGCCTGCTGGTCGTATCTGGCGGGAGGCGGCTTCCGCTATGCGGTGAAGTATCCGAACTTTAGCGTATCCGGCTGGCAGCGGCGTACGGCTTATGATATGCTCAGTACCCATACCGGGAACTGCTATGGGTTTGCGTGCGCGTTTGCGGCGCTGGCAGAGGAGGCGGGTTATCAGCCGTATATTGTCTGCGGACGGGTACGCGGCTCCAGGGACCGGGCGGCGGATGGGTATACACGCCATGCATGGGTAAAAATAGACGGACGTTATTATGACCCGGAGGGGCAGTACGCGGGGTGGCTGCGAGGCGTATATGGCGCAGGAAGTTATCCGACTTCGCATACAGTTCAGAGTGTTGTAAGATATTAAGATTTGATCGTGGTTACTGTTCATTCCCAAGCTTTGCACTTGCTGCAAGGCTATGGGCCAAGAACGTCGAAGCGGCGCTGCGGGCATGAATAAAAAATACTTGACTCCTGAATCTTACTGGTGTAATATTTGAGTAGACGCAGGAGTTTTATTTTTTGGGCTTAATTCTTACAAACGTAAGAATTTTTGCGCATATAGATGACAGATCACACGGCATAGGAATGAATTTGGAGGTCAGGATGAAAAGAAAAAAACATCGGATAAACAAACGCAGCAGCAGAAGGCGTATCATTTTGCGGACGGCAGTCTTTGTTACAGGAATTGCACTGGCAGGCGCTGTCTTTGCTCTTGCGGCGTTTTATCAAAAAACAGGCGAGCTGGAGGGGATGCTGCAAAGTAAAAACGACAGCCAGGCAGACCGCTTTTCGCCGGAGGAGCTGCTTTTGGAATATATGGGGCATATTCCGGAACAGGAATACAAAGAAATGTACGAGATGCTGGATGTATCAGCATCCGGCGGCATCCGTGAAGAGGATTTTATCCAGCGAAATTCTGCGATTTATGAAGGTATTGAGTTGAAGGATATGCAGGTGAAAATTTTGTCCAGTGATAAAGAAAGCGGAGCCGTTTCGTACCAGATGTCCTTTGAAACGTCGGCCGGAGGAGTTTCTTTTACCAACGAAGCGCTTTTTCTGCGTGGAGAGGACGGCTGCAGGCTGCTGTGGGAGGACGCCTTGATCTTTCCGGGACTGCGTGCAGGAGATAAAGTAAGAGTATCCACCATACAGGCAAAGCGGGGCGAGATACAGGACCGCAATGGCTCTGTGCTGGCGGGCAAGGGGACGGCGGTTTCGGTCGGGATCATTCCGGGGAAGCTGGAGCAGAATAGGAAATCCATTGCCAAGATCGCGAAGCTGCTGCAGCTGGAGCCGGAAGCAGTAGAAAAGAAGCTGGCGGCAAAATGGGTGAAAGAAGATTCGTTTGTGCCGATACAGACGATCCCAAAAGTAAAGGAGGCCAGTCTTACTTCCTTGGAGCCGGATGAGGAAGCCTTGCGGGAGCAGCAGCGGCAGGAACAGCTTTTGGCGATTCCAGGCGTAATGCTGACGGATACGCAGGTGCGCACGTATCCGCTGGGAGAAGCTGCCGCGCATTTGATCGGATATGTGCAAGGGGTTACGGCAGAAGATCTTAAGGAGCACAAAGGCGAGGGCTATACGGCGAGCAGCATGATCGGCAGGAGCGGGATGGAGGGCTTGTATGAAAAGCAGCTCAGGGGGCGAAACGGCTGCAGGATCTATATTGCGGATGCGGATGGAAAGGAACGGGAGGTGCTGGCGGAAACTCCTGTAGAGCATGGGGAGAATATCCGTCTGACGATTGACGCAGGATTGCAGAAGGCGCTGTACCAGCAGTTTCAGACAGATAAAAGCTGTTCGGTGGCTATGCAGCCGTATACCGGGGAAGTGCTGGCGCTGGTGAGTACGCCGTCTTATGACAACAATGATTTTATTCTGGGCTTGTCCAGGGAGAAGTGGAAGGCGCTCAGCGAGGACGAAAACAAGCCGATGTACAATCGTTTCCGGCAGGTATGGTGTCCAGGCTCGACGTTTAAGGCGGTCACCGCGGCGATCGGACTGGACGCGGGTACGATCGATCCGGCGGAGGACTATGGGAATGTGGGGCTGCGCTGGCAGAAGGACGCTTCCTGGGGATCGTATTATGTAACGACACTTCATGCGTACGATCCGGTTATTTTAGAAAATGCATTGATCTATTCTGATAATATTTATTTTGCGAAGGCGGCGTTGAAAACAGGCGCGGAAACGCTGGAAAGATCACTGGCAGAGCTTGGCTTTGGACAGGAGGTGCCGTTTGAAATACGAATGGCAAGCTCCCAGTATTCCAATACAGAGCATATCGAAACGGAGATACAGCTGGCAGACAGCGGCTATGGGCAAGGACAAATGCTGGTTGGGCCGCTGCATATGGCGTGTCTGTATTCGGCGTTCTGCAATGAAGGGAATATTAGAAAGCCGTATTTGCTCTGGCAGCAGGAAGCCGAAGCGTCTTACTGGATCCGGCAGGCGTTTACCGAAGCGGCTGTAAAGCGGGTGCTGGATGGTATTATCAAGGTTGTCAATGATCCGAATGGCACAGGATACCGCGCACACCGAGAGGATGTCCTGCTGGCGGGAAAAACGGGGACGGCTGAGATCAAAGCGGCAAAGGGCGATACTTCTGGGACTGAGCTTGGATGGTTTGCCGTATTTACGGCTGAGAAAGAGGTGGAACGGCCGATCTTGATTGTAAGTATGACGGAGGATGTAAAAGGCCGCGGCGGCAGCGGCTATGTGGTGGAGAAGGACCGGCAGGTATTGGAGGAATGGCTGGCGGATTAACAAAACCTTTCATTTGATGTAAGTGTTTTTTTCATCCGGCCTATGCTATGATACAGATAGATCGAACATAGCAGTAGGCAAGGAGGAAGGAAATGGAAGCAGTTCTTAAGATTGAAGATTTAAAAAAATATTATGGCAGATCGCCGAATCAGACGAAGGCGCTGGATGGCATTACGTTTCAGGTGATGCCTGGGGAATTTTTGGGCATTATGGGGAGCAGCGGCTCAGGAAAATCTACGCTGCTAAACTGTATCGCCGCTGTGATCCAGCCAAGCAGCGGCAGCATTACGATGAAGGGAAAGCAGATACAGACGCTGCGCGGGGCTGCGCTTGCGGATTACCGCGGCAAGGAAATCGGATATTTATTTCAGAATTTCGAGCTGCTTGATAATCTGACCGGACGCGAAAATATTCTGCTGCCGCTGTCTTTGCATGGCGTGCCGCAGCGGGAGAGCAGAAAGCGTTTGGAGCAGCTTGCGGCGTATCTGGAGATCAAAAGCGTGCTGGATCGATTTCCGGCGCAGATGTCAGGCGGGCAAAAACAGCGGGTTGCGGCGGCAAGGGCGCTGATCTTACAGCCGGGTATGATCCTTGCCGATGAACCGACCGGAGCTTTGGATTCCAAAAACGCAAAGGCGCTGATGGAAAAGCTCGCGGGGTTAAATCGCGATATTGACGCGACAATTTTAATGGTTACACATGATTCGAACGCGGCAAGCTGCTGCGGAAGGATCTTGTTTATCCAAGACGGCGTTATTTTCCATGAGCTTCGCAGAAATGCGCCGAAGGAATCCAGACAGGATTTTTATGAGCGCATTTTGCAGGTGATGGCACAGCTGGGAGGAGGGAGCGCAAATGTTCTTTAAACTGGTATCCCGCAACAGCAGCAGAAGCAGAAAGGAAAACGGGCTGTTTTTCAGTTCACTCATTGTTTCCGTTGTTGCGTTTTATATTATTTTGGCGTTATCCGAGCAGGATGTAATGGTTTTTCTAAAAAAGATGGAAAGCGATGCCGTTGACCGGCTGATGGATATGATCCCGGTGTTTTATACTATGGCGCTTGTCATTTTATTTTTCCTGATTTATTATGCCAGCAGATTTCAGCTGGAGCGGCGCAGACATGAGTTTGGCGTTTACCTGATGCTTGGGATGCGCAGGATGAAATTGTTTGGAATGCTGCTGGCTGAGGACCTGCGCAGCAGTATCGTTACACTTGCGGTCGGGCTGCCGGCAGCGGTGCTGCTGTCAGAATGCATCAGCCTGGTGACAGCGCGGATGGTAGGGATTGGCATTGTCGGACATCAAGTCTCGTATTCATGGAAAGCGGTACTGTGGACGGCAGCCGGATTTTTATGGATCAAGCTGGCGGCGTTTTTAATTCTCAGCGGCAGGATCAGCAGACAGGAAATTGGTTCTCTGCTTGCGGAGACGCCGGAAGGTGCGAAAAGGCAGCTGCCCGCGCCTGTCTATGCGTCTGCAATGGCGGTTGGGATATGCCTTTTGCTTGTGGCTTACCGCAATGCGCTCAGAGAAGAGACGTGGCGCAATGTCGGGCAGTTTGGGCTTGCGATGTTTTTTGGACTGGCCGGCACTTTTTTGCTGTTTTGGGGGATGCGGTTTTTGATGGCGCTGTTGCTAAAAAGCAGGAAAAAAGACCGTCCGCTGCATTTGTTTAATATCCGCCAGATACAGGAAACGGTTATTCACCGCTCTGGTACAATGGCTGTCTGCTCGCTCCTGATACTGGCTGCGCTGTGCTGCTTTGGGGCGGGGACAGCGATCGCGCGGTTTTATGATGATTCTGGCGCCCATGTGCTGGATTATACGTTTCGGGATGACGGCACGGAAAATGATGCCTCCCGGTACCGCAAAATGCTGCAGGAAAAGCATCTGGATCAGCAGTTTTCTCAATTATTTGAAATGAAAACGGGCTATGTCTCTACGACGGACACCACTGCCGATCGCAGTACGTTTCAGATGGATGCTGTGATCGCTGGCCTGCAGGATATGGAGCCTTCTCGTGATAGGGACATTCTGCTTGCCAACCTGTCGATGAAGGACTATCCGTATCTGATCTCATTAAGCGGGTATAATTGTCTATTGACCGCTGCCGGTCTGCCGGTACTGGAGCTGGATGAGGGAGAAGCCGCTGTTTACATGGACAGCACTACTACGACGCTGGAGCGGACACGGATCATGGACTGTGTTTTGGAATCGGAGCCAGAAACCTTGCTGGCTGGAGAAACGTGCCGCCTGATAGGAAACGTACAGACGACGAATCTGGTTACAGACCGCTCGATCACACTGATGTTTGCGCTGATCGTTCCAGATTCGGTATTTGAGTCGCTGACGCAGGGAAAATATACGGTTTATTTAAATGGAATCCTGGCTAAAAATAAGGATACACAAGTAAGTCTGCTGACGGCTATTTCCGAAATGAACAAAAAGCTGAATGAAGCGGGGCTTGCTTATGAAAGCTATCTGCAGAATATGGGGCGGCGGCTGTTTTATATGGTAGCGGCCAGTTATATTACAATTTATCTGGCGATCATTTTTCTGATCATTGCGAATACAGTCATTGGGGTACAGTTCCTTATGGGGCAGCAGAAATCCCATCGGCGTTACCGGACGCTCGTACATCTGGGAGCCGGATATGAAACGCTGTGCAGGTCCGCGCAAAAGCAGATTCGCTGGTATTTCGGGCTTCCGGCGGCGGTTGCCGTGTGCAGCAGTCTGTTTGGCGTGCGTGCGCTGTTTGCGGGGCTGCTGCCGGCAGGGGCAAGAAGCAGTACGGCTGAGATGATGATTGCTTCTGCAGCTATGATTTTCGCGCTGTGTGTGGTAGAATACTTCTATATGAGGGCAGTCAGGCGTTCGAGTGACCGTTATCTTCTGACGCTGATGGTGCCGGAGCGAGAGGAGTAGAGGCTGATTTATGAAACGGATTGCAGTTGTAGAGGATGAGCTGTTTATGCGGGAGGAGCTGGCGGATATTTTGCAGAAAGCCGGATATCAGGTAGATGAGGTGACGGATTTTACAGCGGCGGCGGATCAGCTGCTGGCGCTTTCGCCGGATCTGATCCTTTTGGATCTGAACCTTCCCGCAGCGAGCGGTTTTCAGATCTGCAGAGAGATCAAGCAGAAAAGTACGGTGCCTGTTTTTGTGCTGACGTCCCGCGACCAGCTGCGGGATGAGCTGCACGCGCTGGAGCTGGGCGCGGATGAATATTTGACGAAGCCATGCAGCAAGGAACGCCTGCTGGCGCGTGTGTCTAATGTGATGAAGCGATATGAGGGCCGTCCGAACCTGCTGGAGGGAGCAGGATATTTGTTGGACCGGCTGACCTATACGCTGTATATCCATAACACCTCTGTAATCCTTCCCAAAAACCAAGGAAAGCTGTTGGAAATGTTTTTGCTGCATGGCAAAGCGGCTGTTTCAAAAGAGGAGCTATGCGTGGCGGTCTGGGGAACGACGGAATTTATTGACGATAACGCGCTCCAGGTCAATCTGACGCGCTTAAAAAAGACGATGGCGGGCTTAAAAATGAGCCAGCAGATCATCCCGGTGCGGGGTGTTGGCTATCGGTTGGAGGAGAAATGATGAGGTTTCAGATCAGGCGCAGGCTTCAGATGGTTTTCCAGTATGCTCCGTGGCTGCTTCTTTTATTTGCGGTGGATGCGTTCGCTGTTATGCTTTTGTGGCTGGCTGATGCGCGCGCACTATACGCAATGGCGGTTGTCGTTGTGCTTGCCACTGTTTTTTTGTTTTTTTTCGTAGCGGTTATGCTTGTCAGGATAGAACAAAAAAAAGCGCACGCGTTTACAGAGTTTTTGAACCAGCCGGACACGTATCACGAAAAGCTGCTGCTGAAAACGGCTGGCAAGGCACAGGAAGAGTATCTTTGTATGCTGGGCAGCTTATTGCGGGAAAAGCAAAGGGAGCAAATGCGGCTGGCGGCACAGTTAAACGGCTATGAAGAATATGTAGAGGGATGGGCGCATGAAATAAAAACACCGCTTTCCCTGCTGACGCTTCTGCTTGATAACCGCAGGGATGAGCTGCCGGATACCGTCTCACATAAGCTGGACCATATCCGCTCCCGGATGCAGGAGTCGGTGGATCAAATGCTGTTTTACGCAAGGCTCAAGGGAGGCAGGAAGGATTATCAGTTTGAGCATATTTCTCTTGGCAGCTGTGTTGCAGAGCTATTGGAGGACTATCGGCCGCTTCTGGAGGAGCGTCAGTTTCAGATCCAGTGTTGTTTGGAGGAGGATGTGGTATATGCTGACCGGAGGGGTTTACGTTTCCTGCTCGGACAGGTGATCAGCAATTCCCTGAAATACTGCGCTGCGGAGCCGGAATTGCGCATTGCGTCGTTTCAGCAGGACGGCTGTCACGTATTAAGCATCCGGGATAACGGGATCGGCGTGCGGGCCTGCGACCTCCCGTTTATTTTTGAAAAAGGATTTACCGGAGAAACCGGAGATGCCAGAAAGAAAGCGACCGGAATGGGGCTGTACCTTGCGAGTGAGATTGCAAAGGAAATGCGTATTTCGCTAAAGGCGGATGCTGTGTGGGGAAAAGGGTTTGAAATGCAGGCTTTTTTTCCGGTTGTTGACGCTGTGCCGATAAAAAGCGATGATGTACCGGAAAAACGATGATGTATTAGAAAAACGATGATGTACCAGAAATAGGAAGAAGCGATCGCAGAGCATTATGGAGGAATATATGGAACCATGTTGGGACGCCGGCCTTATTATTCATTGAACGCATGGTTAAAGCAAAGGTTTGGCGTAAAAGTATATAAGCTGGCGTTGGATGCTAGAATGAGCTGTCCGAACCGGGACGGAACGCTTGGGACAGGCGGCTGTATTTTCTGCAGCGCGGGCGGCTCTGGAGAGTTTGCGGCTGGCGGAAAAATGATTGCGGGCAATGCGGGAGAGCTTGTATCTGCAACGCTTAGTCAGGCAAAAAAGCTTGTTTCCCGAAAAATACCGCCCGAAGGGCCTTTTATTGCGTATTTCCAGTCTTATACCAATACCTATGCCCCGGTATCCCATTTAGAACAATTATTTACCGCAGCGCTTGTGCCGTCTGAGATTGCAGCGCTTTCTGTGGCGACTCGTCCGGATTGTCTGGAGCCGGAGAAGATCCGCCTACTGAAGGAACTAAATGAAAAAAAGCCAGTCTGGGTAGAGCTTGGGCTTCAGACGCTCCATCCAGCAACCGCCCGGTTTATCCGGCGCGGATATGAGCTGGAATGCTTTGCGCAGGCGGTCAGGCAGTTAAAGGAAGCGGGACTGACGGTCGTGGCGCATTTGATCTTAGGGCTTCCAGGGGAAACACAGGAGCAGATGCTGCAGTCGGTGGATTACGTCGCGCATTTTACGCCAGCGATTGACGGGATCAAGCTGCAGCTGCTTCATGTACTAAAAGGCACAGACCTGGCTAAGCTATATGAAAACGACCCGTTTCCGGTTTTTTCGATGGAAGAATATGCAGACTTTGTGATCACCTGCATCGAGCATCTGCCGCCGCTTATGGCCGTTCACAGGCTGACCGGGGACGGGCCGAAGCGGCTTTTGCTCGCGCCTGCCTGGAGCGCGGATAAAAAGCGGGTGCTGAATCTGATCACCAGACGGTTCCGCGAGAGGGCAACCTGGCAGGGGCGGCTTTATTGCTCGTAAATTTCCCAGTTCTGCTTTAACCAATCAGCCCCATTAAAATTAAAGAGAACAAAAGTACTGGTAAAATGTAGGTTAAGTAAAAACGGATCTTGCGCGGCATTTTCAGTCCCTTTCCGGTATTTACTTCTGCCAGATACTGTTCAAAGCCCCAGCCATACCGCGTGATGCAGAACAAAAGGTAACAGAAAGAGCCGATTGGAAGCGCGATATTGCTGACAAGAAAATCCTCCAGATCTAAAATGGTGCTGTTTTCTCCTAACGGCTGGAACGCTGACCATACATTGTAGCCGAGCACGCACGGCATGGACAAGATCATGAGTGCGAACAGATTTACCGTACATGACTTTTTTCTGCTCCAGTGAAACAGATCCATCCCGCAGGAAATAATGTTTTCAAATACCGCAAGGATGGTGGAAAATGCGGCAAACGACATAAATACAAAAAACAAGGTGCCCCAGATGCGTCCGCCTGCCATACTGTTAAAAATATTCGGCAGCGTGATAAAGATCAGGCTTGGCCCCTGGTCTGGGCTGATACCGAACGCAAAGCAGGTCGGAAAAATGATCAACCCGGAAACAAGCGCCACAAAGGTATCCAGTATCGCAATATTGACGGACTCACCTAAAAGGCTGCGCTGTTTGTCAATATAGCTGCCAAAGATCCCCATGGAGCCAATGCCGAGGCTTAGCGTGAAAAATGCCTGGTTCATTGCTGCTGTCACCGTTTCCCAAATGCCAGCCTCCTTCATTTTTCCAAAATCCGGCAGCAGGTAGAACCTGAGTCCTTCCACCCCGCCCTCCAACGTGCAGCTGTGCACGGCAAGCACGATAATGATCACAAGCAGCAGGCTCATCATTGTCTTTGTGATGCGCTCTACGCCTTTTTGCAATCCGAAAGAACAGATCAGAATACCGGCGGCAACGACGATCAGCATCGCGCCACCGAGGATCTGCGGGCTGTCAAGCATAGTCTGGAACATTTCTCCGACCTGGTCTTTGTTTTTTCCTTCAAACCTTCCGGTCAGCATTTGGTAAAAGTAATACAGCATCCATCCGGTTACGGTCGTATAAAACATCATTAACAGGTAGTTGCCGGCCATGCCCAGATAACCGTGCAGATGCCATTTTTGTCCAGGCTTCTCCAGCTCTTGAAATCCTCGGATAATACTCTTTCGGCTGGCACGTCCAACGGCAAATTCCATTGTCATGACAGGGATACCCATAATGATCAGAAAAAACAGGTAGAACAGCACAAACGCGCCGCCCCCGTAGGCACCTGCCACATAGGGGAATCTCCACACATTTCCAATGCCGATCGCGCAGCCGGCGGATAATAAGATAAATCCCATGCGCGATCCTAATTTCTCTCTTTCCATTGTTACGTTCGGACTGCGATATGCTGCTGCAGTCCGGTCTCCTTTCTTAAAATTTATGATATTAATGAAATAAATGCTGCCGTCGATACTCTGTCGCTTATTTTTCTCAAAATTCTCTTGTATTTACACAGATATGCCAACCCATTTTTTTACGACGTCAACAGCATATCCAACATACTTAGAAATCTTTTCGACAGACAGTCCATCGCTGTACATACTAAGCGCAGATTCTTTTGCTCTTCTTTCATCTCCTCGTAATTCAGCATCTCTTTGATTTGCCTGATAAGTCATATATGCCCGCCTCCATTCTTCATCCTGTTTTGCATGGGCAACCGCCGCATCAATCTTTTTGATCAGATCATATTGTGTCGATTCCACCGGATAATCTTTTGTGTTGTTCATATACTTAAGTAGCTCCTTCATGCCAGCGCTAATCCCGCTGTTTTCTTCTTCTGCTTTACCAACATGATTCTTTTTGGCAGGAAGATCTTTTATTCCAGCAGTATTAAGAAACAATTTATAAGATTCATCTCCTAGCTCTAGGCTATCCAACTCATCACATTTATTAGAAAATGTATATTGATATAAACCTTTGCCAAATGGATCAAATTTACATATGAAAATAATATATGTTGGTTTTAGCTGGTCGTATTCCTGTCCTCGACTCAGCTGGTTTATATCCACCTGCCCAGCGTAATATCGTGATCGCTTGGGAAGATGTCTTGACCTTGTGGTTTGCATTTCTACATTATAAACAACATT
Source organism: uncultured Eubacterium sp. (assembly GCA_910586225.1). Classification (GTDB taxonomy): domain Bacteria; phylum Bacillota; class Clostridia; order Lachnospirales; family Lachnospiraceae; genus Eubacterium_J. Next base: position 27,585 of record CAJUIL010000023.1, read on the forward strand.
TCCATCATCCAAATAAACATCCATACGGATACCTTTCTTGCCAAATGCGACCGCCAGTGTTTTCTGTGTGACTGGATAGGTTTTAGCGACCCCATTTTCTACCATAATTGCTATGTCGATTTCCGATTTTTCATCGGCTGCAAGATAGACAACCCTTTGGATTTTATGTCCTGGAAACAAATATTCCAAAAGCTCGATACAAATATCCGGCGATTGCATAACGTATGCAAACATAAAATCATCTGTAATATCAACATGGGTATAATTCACTTCGTCCTGCGAAGGCGGTCTATACACATTCTCATTTGTTTCGCCCATATTCTTGACACCTCCGTTTTATCAAGGTGTGTTCCAGTCATTGATTTCATACCAGATGCTCACCCCAATCTATCTCATCATAGCGTACTATAAATCCATTGAAATATCAAGTGCAGCACATCCGATTCAGCACTGATGATGAAATCTTTTCGTAACAGTTCAGACAAGCTGACCCGTGTTCTATTATATTATCGCTAATTATCGGTAAATATGGGAGGTTTTTTGCGAAAAATGTTATTTGAGGAAGTTGCAATTTAGTATTTTCATATCCGGCGTTTTATTATATCATAAGATTAGCGCATCTGTCAGTCACATATGGAGATAGAGAAATATGATGAAAATCGGAAAACATCGGAAATGATCATGGAGCAGCTGACGAGGGTAAATGAGAGCGGGACGACGGTGATCATAGTAATATCTGTAAACATATGGTATGATAACAAGGAAAAGCAATTCTGGCAAAGACAAAGCATAAGAAGCTTGTCCGATGATACGCTAAAGGAGTTGATGGATATTCTAGCAAATGACAAAGAAGTGCTCCGGCTTTATCACTTACGAGAGATGGCGCAGATTGACTGCAACAGCGTCATGAAGAAAGCAAAAGATGAGGGCAGGGCAGAGGGCAGGGCGGAAGGTAAGGCAGAAGAAAAAATAGAAGTTGCCCGGAATATGAAAGCAGACGGGGAATCGGTGGAGAAAATCATGAGATACACCGGACTGTCAAAAGAAGAAATTGAAAAGCTACCGAAAATAGAAAGAAGGACATTATGAAATTTCTCCATATCTCAGATCTTCATATAGGAAAGCGACTGAACGAATTTTCTCTGATCGATGATCAGAAATACATCTTAGATCAAATACTCCATATCGCACGTTCCAAACAGGTACAAGCCGTTCTGATAGCAGGTGATCTGTATGATAAGCCAGTTCCTTCAGCAGAAGCCGTCCGGGTATTGGATACTTTTTTAACAGATCTGGCAGATGCGGGGCTAAAAGTATTTGCTGTCAGCGGCAACCATGATTCTCCGGAGCGGATTGCATTTGGCGCGCAATTAATGAAAGGCCGCGGCGTCTACGTATCTCCGGTTTATGCTGGCGCGGCTGTGAAAATTCCGATGACGGATGCGTATGGGGAGCTGTTCGTTCATTTACTGCCGTTTGTAAAGCCTGCAGTCCTGCGTCATGTTCTGGAACAGGAAGCGCAGGCGGATGCAGGACTGCCGGAAAGCTATCATGATGCGGTAAAGGCGGCGGTGGAGCGTATGGAGATTGATACAAGCAAGCGCAATATCCTTGTGGCACATCAGTTTGTGACGGGTGCGGGACGCTGCGATTCGGAGGATATTTCGGTTGGCGGTATGGACAATGTGGACGCGGAGGTGTTTGAACCGTTTGATTACGTGGCGCTTGGGCATCTGCACAGTCCGCAGTCGGTCGGGCGGGAGACGGTGCGGTATTGCGGGACGCCTCTGAAATACTCGTTTTCGGAGGCGGAACAGGTAAAATCCGTAACGATCGTAGACTGTGCGGCGAAGGGGCAGCTGACGCTGGAAACTGTGCCGCTTGCGCCGCTGCACGATATGCGTAAAATACGGGGAGCATATCTGGAGGTAACAGCACGCTCGTTTTATGAAGATACCAATACGGAGGATTATGTACAGATCACGCTTACCGATGAGGAGGACGTTCCGGATGGGCTGTCGAAGCTTCGCATTATTTATCCGGGCCTTATGCAGCTGCTATATGACAACAGCCGGACAAAGCAGAATCGTATGGTGGAGCTGGCGGAAGGGGCGGAGCAAAAATCGGAGCTGGAGCTGTTTTTGGAATTTTATGAGATGCAGAATAACCAGCCGATGAGTCAGGAGCAAGCCGCGTTTGTGCAAAAGCTCATAGAACAAGACGCAGAATAAAAGCAATGGGAGAGACAAATGAAGCCGGTAAAACTTTTGATAAGCGCGTTCGGCCCGTATGCGGGCGAAACGGAGATTGACTTTGAACAGCTCGGCGGCAAGGGGCTGTATCTGATCACCGGAGATACCGGGGCGGGGAAAACGACAATTTTTGACGCGATCGCTTTCGCGCTGTACGGGGAAGCAAGCGGAGATGTGCGTAAGGCGGAGATGTTTCGCAGCAAATACGCAAAGGACGACGTTCCGACTTATGTAAAATTTACGTTTGCATATCGCGGGAAGCACTATACAGTCAGGCGGAATCCGGAATATATGCGCCCAAAGGGACGGGGCAAGGGCTATACGCAGCAGAAGGCCGAGGCGGAGCTGATTTATCCGGATGAACGGGAGCCGGTTACAAGGTTTCGGGAGGTTACGCGGGCGGTTACAGAGCTGATCGGTCTGGACCGCAGGCAGTTTACGCAGATTGTGATGATCGCACAGGGAGACTTTCATAAGCTTTTGCTTGCCGGGACGGAGGAGCGGATTGGAATTTTCCGTCAGATTTTTAAAACCGGGCGTTATCAGAAGCTTCAGGAACAGCTCAAAACAGCGGAAAAGGCGCAGCAGCGCATTTACGAGGAGCTAAAGCGCAGTATGGATCAATATATGGACGGAATGATCTGCGACGACGATACGCCTGCCTGTGAACAGATGAAAAAGCTGCAGGGGGAAAGGCTTGACGGCAGGATTGGCGAAGGGATGGAGCTTTTAGAGCAGATGTGCATCCAGCAGGAGAATGCCGTACGCAGCTTAGATGAGCAGACAGAGCAGATTGAGCAGCAAATACAGCAGCAGGACCAGCGGATCGGTAATATCCGTAAAATTGCGCAGCAGCGGGAACAGCTGGCGGCAAATGAAGCGCAGCTGGCACAACAGCAGCCGGAGTATGAGAAAGCACAGCAGCAGTATGAGCAGGCACGTCAGGACGCACAGGAATGCGGGGCGCTGGCGCTGCAGATCAAAGACCAGGAGGATCAGCTGGCGCTGTTTGAGCAGCTCGCCCAGATCCAGATGCAGCAGCAGACGGATCAGAAGCGTCTAGCGGAGGAAGAAGGCCGGCTGCGGCATTTGGAAGCGTGCAGGCAGCAGGCCATACAGACAGTCAGCGCAGATACCGAACAGTTAAAGCAGTTGTCTGATGCCGGAGAACAAAAGGAGCGTCTAAAGAGCCGCAGCGAAGCGGTCACGCGCACCAAAAACAATATTTCCAAACAGCGGGAGGGCCTGCAGCAAGAAGCGCAAAAAGAGCAGCAGACGCAGGAGCAGATTGTAAAAGAAGGGGAACATGTGCAGGAAACGGCGGCACAGATGCAGCAGATTTCACAGCAGATACAACAGCTGGCCGGACACGATCAGCTGCTCGCTCAAATAAAAGAAGCGCTGCAAAAGCTCAAGGAACAGGAAAAGATACTTTGCCAGGAGGCGTCTGAGCAAAAAGAACTGCAAGCCCAGCTTGCGCAGACCGGACAGCAGTTACAGGAGGTTGCGCAGCAAGAAGAGGTACTGCGCCAGACAGGGGAAGCACGCGGTAAGGAGCTTGAGGAGCTGAAAAATGCAGGCGAGACGCTTGTGCATTGCAGGCAGAGGGCAAAAGAAGCGGCAGACAATCTGCAAATGTTCCAGGAGCAGATCCAGGGGCTTGCACAGCTGCAAAAAGAAGCAAAGGAGCATAAGCGCGATTACGAACGCATATGCGTACAGGCTGCAGAGCAGCAAAAACAGCTGGAGCTGTGGAAGGCACAGCGTGAAAAGATCCAGAATCCAGACACGGAGCTGCTCCGATTGCAGCAGCGGAAAACAGAGCTTTCGGAGTGCAAAAAGGCGCTGAAAAATCTGCAGAAGCAGCTGGAGCTATGGACAAAAAGGCAGGATGAGCTTTGTCAGGCACAACAGGCATACGCCGAGGCAGCAGCGGAAAAAGAACGGATTGGCGGCTGTTATCGGGAGCTGGAGCAGCGGTTTTTAGACGCGCAGGCAGGAATGCTGGCACGCGGCTTAAAAGAAGGGGAGGCGTGCCCGGTATGCGGCGCCACGCATCATCCGGCTCCGGCAGAAGTTTCGGACGCAGCGCCGGAAAAAGAAGAGCTGGAACAGCAAAAGCAGCATTTCCACGAAGTGAGCGCGAAAACCGAGCGCCTCAGCGCACAGGCAGGGCATCTGGCGCAACGCCTGACGGAACAGCGGCAGACGGTTGAAGAGCTGGCACAGGAATTGCTCACGCAAAATGATGGAATGCTGTCTAATATCCAAGTGACCGAGCTGATCGCTGCAAAACAGCAGGAATATCAAGCAGAAGAAAAAGAGCTTCGGGCAGCGGTAAAAGCTGCTGAAAACATGAATAGCCGACAGCAGGAATTAGATGCCTTCCTGACAGAAGGCGAAGCGCAGCAGAAAAGGTGCAGCGAGCTTTTGCAGCAAAAAAGCCGTCAGACAGCGGCGGTGGACGGCCAGCTGGAGGAAAAAAGCCGACAGCTGGAAAAAAGCCTGGAGCAGCTGAAGCTGCCAGCGCAAACGACTGCTGACACAAAGGAAGCCGAACGGTATTTACAGCAAATAGTGATCCAATGCGGCGAACAGCTGGCACAGGCGCAGAAGGATAAAAAACATCTAGAGCAGCTTGAACAAGACGCAGCCAAAGCAGAAGAGGACAAACAGCAGCTTGCGCAAAAAAGCAGCGGATTGCAGGAGAAGCTGGCGGATCTGAGCGGACAGGAAAAGGCGCTGCAAAAGCAGATGCGCAAAGACCAGCAAAAAGCGGCGCAGCTGCTTACGGATGTGAGACAGATAGCGGATCTGCCGCAAAAAGATCAGCAGATCTGGGACGCGGAAAATGCCGCCTGCTTTTTAAAATGGGAAGAACTGTTATCTGAGCTGCAGGTAAGCGGTAGTGCGCTGGCCGTCCGTATCGAGGGCATACAGGCGCAGCTGGAAAAGCGAAGCAGTCTGGAGCAGCAGCGCCAGAAGCTTGCAGAGCTGCAGCAGGAAAAGCAAAAGCTGCTGACACAGCTGGAAAAGGATCTGGAAGTCAGGATCAGTCAGAAAAAGGAACGGCGCCAACAGCTTTCCGAAAGCCTATGCGAGCTGGCACAGGAGTTTGAGCTATTACCAGATGCTTGTGAGCAGGAGCCTGCGTCCACGCTGCAATGTACGCAGGAGCAGCTTGTGGAGCTGTCACTGGCTGCGGAGCAGGCGATGAGGGAACGGCTGGAGTATTTCTTACAGGAGCTTGCCAAAAATGAGGAAAGGCTGCAGAAAAAGAAGCAGCTGGAAGCAGAGATACCAAAAGAACAAAAGCGGCTGGATACATTTGTCAAAGATATCCAGAACGCGCAGGTCGCACTGGAACGGCTGAAAACACAGCTGCAGACGGAAGAGGAAACAATAGAAGCCCTGCGCGCAAGGCTGGGCACAGGGGAAAAGGAACAGGCCGTAGAAAAAATCCAGATGCTTAAGGAGCGAAAGCAAGCGTTGGAGGACGGCCTGCAAAAAGCAGAGCAGCAGTATCATGACAGCAGGACAAAAATAGAGCGTCTGCAGGCAGCCGCAGAAACATTGAAAAGCCAGCTGAGCGACGCGGGAGAGGCAGGGGCAGCCGCGGAGGAAGAAGTACTGGAGCAAAGAAAGCAGCTGTTAGACCAAAAGCTGGAAATTAGAAAAAAGCGGGACAAAAAAAATCATGCCTTTGCGGTTAACACAGATATTTTTCAAAAAGTAAAAGAAAAGCAAGCGGATATTCTTGCAGTAGAAAGTAAGTACACTTGGCTGCATACGCTGTCGGATACGGCAAATGGTTCGCTGAATGGCAAACCGAAGATCGAGCTGGAAACGTATGTGCAGATGTCCTATTTTGACCGGATCTTGATCCGCGCCAACCGACGGCTGATGACGATGAGCAGCGGCCAGTACGAATTAAAGAGAGAAGAAGGCAGCGCGAGTCTGAAAGGAAAGGCGGGGCTGGAGCTATGCGTCATTGACCATTACAATGCGACGCAGCGCAGCGTCAGGACTTTATCCGGCGGGGAGACATTTGAAGCGTCCTTATCCTTGGCGCTTGGACTGTCCGATGAGATCCAGTCATATGCCGGAGGGATCCAGATGGATGCGATGTTTGTGGATGAGGGATTTGGCTCGCTGGACGAAGAAGCGCTTGGACAGGCGATGAAAGCGCTTGTACGCCTGACCGAGGGAAACCGTCTGGTAGGCGTGATTTCTCACGTTTCGGAGCTGAAAGAGCAGATTGACCGCAAGATCATCGTAACCAAGCGCAGGGAAAAGGACGGAAGCGTAAACAGCGTAGTAACGCTTGCATAACGCGGCAGCAGTTTTGTTCAGGCTTCGTTTGAGCAGGAAAGGACAGAGTATGGAAACCATTGCGATCATTGACGATGATATCTACATTGGAGATATGCTGGAGAAGGTGTTAAAAAAAGAAGGGTATGCGACGCTGCGCGCTTATTCCGGGACAGAAGCGCTGATGCTTTTCGAGCGCAGCCGGCCGGGGCTGATTTTATTAGACCTGATGCTGCCGGGGCTTTCGGGAGAAGAGCTGCTGGAAAAAATACATGATATCCCGGTCATTGTGATCAGCGCCAAGGTGGACGTATCGGACAAGGTAAACGTACTCTTGCAGGGAGCGTGTGATTATCTGACAAAGCCGTTTGATATCCAGGAGCTTTTAGCGCGGATCACAGTACAGTTCCGTAATCAAAAGCACAAGGAGAATCAGCAGCTTTTCCGGCATGAGGAAATCGAGATGGATACGAATACGCATGAGCTGTGGGTAAACGGCAGCCCGGTGCGGGTGACAAGGACAGAATTTGCGATCTTAAAGCTGCTGATGCAAAATCCCAGTCAGGTTGTGACGCGCTCAGCCATCCTGGAGCGGATCAGCCGTGATACGCCGGATTGTACAGAAAACTCCTTGAATGTGCATATCAGCAATCTGCGCAGAAAGCTGCGTGAAGGGAGCGAAAAGGATTATATTGAGGCTGTCTGGGGCATTGGCTTTAAGCTGCGTGAATCTTAATAAATTCTTTACGGTTATCTTAAGCGGTTTCTTAATATTTGCCTGCTACTATGGTTTTATCAAAATTGCTTGTGCATAGGACACGGCATAACGGCCTGGCCTGATGGTTATCCTATGCATACGGCACGAGGAGGCAAATGAATGGAATACGTATTAGAAACAAATGTACTGTCCAAGCATTACGGACATTTTAAAGCATTGGAAAATTTATCGATGCACGTTCCGAAAGGGTCTATTTATGGATTTGTAGGGAAAAATGGTGCGGGAAAGACGACGCTCATACGTCTGATCTGCGGCCTGCAGCGGCCGTCTGCCGGGGAATATTTTCTGTATGGAAGGGAAAGCGGACAGCAAAAAGAAATGGAAAAAGTAAGAAGAAGGATGGGAGCGGTCGTAGAAACGCCGTCTATCTATCTGGATCTGACCGCAGAGGACAATCTGCGCCAGCAATACCTCACGCTGGGACGGCCTTCCTTTGACGGCATTCAGGAAATTTTGGAATTGGTTGGCCTTGGGGATACCGGAAAGAAAAAAGCAAAGAACTTTTCGCTTGGTATGCGTCAGCGGCTTGGGATCGCGGTTGCGCTGGCAGGCAATCCAGATTTTCTTGTGCTGGATGAGCCGGTGAATGGCTTGGACCCGCAGGGCATTGTACAGATGCGTGAGCTGATCTTAAAGCTGAATCAGGAAAAACAGATTACTGTACTGATATCAAGCCACATTTTAGACGAGCTGTCGCGGCTTGCGACACATTACGGATTTATCGACCATGGGCACATGGTAAAAGAGATCAGCGCGTCCCAGCTGGAAGAAGCCTGCCGTAAATGCATCTGCGTAGAGGTTACCAATACGCAGGCATTATCCTGTGTGCTGGATGGACTTGGATTGGAATATGCGGTGCATTCCGAGACAGAAGCGGATATTTACGGGGAAGTTGCGGTAACGGCGCTTGTTTTAAGGCTTGCGGAAGCAGGGTGCGAGGTTTTGCGGATCTTTGAAAGGGACGAAAGCCTGGAGAGCTATTATATCCGGCTGTTGGGAGGTGAGATGGATGCATAGGTTATTGTGCGCGAATTTCGCCAGAATGAAAAAAACAAAGATCTTCTGGATCGGGGTGCTTGTTCCGATGATATTTGGTATCTGGTTTTTATTGGGAGCTTATATGCAGGCGCGCGGAAAATATGAGGCAGAGCTGCCGCGGATTTTTCCAGAAATAGTCTTTCAAAGTGTGGTATTCGGTGGGATTGTGTTTGCGGCATTTTGCGGCTTATTTACCGGAACCGAATACGAAGATGGGACGATCCGTAATAAGCTGATGGTCGGGAGGTCGCGGGCAAGCATTTATATGACCAATTTTATCAGCAGCGTGGCTGCTGCCGTTGTGCAGACGTTTGTAGCAGTTGCGGCAGTCCTGGTTTTGGGGATGCTGCTTATCGGAAAGCCGGAGCTGGAGCTGGAGCGTTTTCTAAAGACGTGCGTGGTGCTGTTGTTTGTATGTGTTTCCTATGTATCTTTATGGAACCTGTTTACGATGCTGATCAGCAAAAAATCCTATGCCGTGACGATAAATATCCTGTTGGCGTTTCTGCTGCTGTTCGCTGCTACCTATCTTGCCGCAAGGCTGTGTGAACCGGAGATGGTGCAGGGATATCAGTTTGTGGACGGTGTGATGGAAGTTGGGGCGATGGAGCCAAATCCGCATTATATCAAAGGGATGCAGCGGAGTGTTTATCAGTTTTTGCTTGATTTTTTACCGGGCGGGCAGACGTACCAGATTGCAAATTTTTCTATGCAGGATGCTTTGCTGCGGCAGCCGATCAAATTTTGCGCATATTCCGCGTGTATAGCGGTTGTATCAAACGCTGTCGGGGTATTTTTGTTTTCAAGAAAGGATATTAAATAATATGTGGCTTCTGCTGTTCCTGCTTCTGTTTTTGGCTGTAGCTGTCTGTGGACTGCTGTTTAAAATACATTCTATCTATCATGCGGTGGGAGAACTACGGGTACAGCTTGCAGAGCGGATTCAGGCAGATACCAATACCGGGATCGACCTTACTTATCTCGATCGAAGGATCAACCATCTGGCTGCCGATCTGGACTGCCAGCTGCAGCTGCTCCGACAGAAGCAGCTGCAGTATACAAGAGGCGATCAGGAATTAAAAACGGCAGTCACGAATATCTCCCATGACCTTCGTACGCCGCTGACTGCGATATACGGTTATCTCAGGCTGCTGGAGGATGAAGAGCTGCCGCCGCGCGCCGCAGAGTATCTTGCTGTGATCCAAAACCGTGTGGATGGGCTAAAAGAGCTGGCGCAAGAGTTATTTCGCTATTCCGTTATTTTATCAGTGGATTGCTATGAAGAAAAAGAAGAATTGTCCGTCAACGCCGTACTGGAAGAAAGCCTTGCCGGATATTACGCTGCGATTCTGAAAGCCGGCATCCAGCCGGAGATTCGTATTTGCGGGCAGACGGTAAAACGGACGCTGAACCGTCAGGCATTGGCCCGGATATTTTCAAATATGATCAGCAACGCGATAAAATACAGCGACGGGGATCTGCAGATCAGACTGGAAGCGGATGGCAGGCTTTGTTTTTCCAATCGGGCAAAGAATCTGGATAAAGTCAGCGTCGGGCATTTATTTGACCGTTTTTATACGGTGGAAAGCGGCCGCGGTTCTACCGGGCTGGGGCTTTCGATCGCACGGACGCTGATCGAGGAAATGAACGGAAAAATAGAGGCGGAATACCAGGAAGGGATTTTGTATTTGTATCTTTATTTATAATCATCGAAAATGCTGTTGCGTTCCTTCGGAAAAGTGTGGTAGTATGTAGGATATTTAGGTTCTGAGGGAGGATTTGAAAAATGAACGGAAACGGCACAGCAGCTACAGGAGCTTCAAAAGCCGGGGTGTTAAGACGGCTTGCAGCTTATTATAAACCATATCGGCGGGTATTCTGGACCGATATGTTTTTTGCGTTTGTTTCGGCGGCGGCAGCGCTTGCGATACCGCTTGTTGTGCGTTACATAACATCTGCGATTGTCGACATGGAAATGGCAGCGGCACAGAGCATGATCATAAGGCTGGGAGTTTTTATGGCTGCTTTGGTGCTGATCCAATGGTACAGCAATTATTATATTTCGTATTATGGTCATGTGATGGGGGCAAAGATTGAGTATGATATGCGCGCGGAAATTTTTGACCACTACCAGAGAATGTCTTTTTCTTTTTATGACGAGCAGAAAACCGGACAGCTGATGTCGCGTGTAACAAGCGATCTGTTTGAGATCACGGAGCTTTTGCATCACGGTCCGGAAAATATTGCGATTTCTTTTATCAAGATCGCGGGTGCGTTTGCGATACTGATGTCTGTCAATCCGTATCTTGCAGTTGCCGCGTTTGCACTCGTTCCGGTGATGCTTGTTTTTGCGTGGTTCTGCAATAAGCGTATGAAACGTGCGTTCAAAAAGAACCGGGAAAAGATCGCGGAGATCAACGGCCAGATCGAGGATAATCTTTCTGGTATCCGGGTAGTAAAATCTTTTGCAAATGAAGAGATGGAAAACGCGAAATTTCAGACAGGGAACGATGGGTTTTTATCTGCAAAGAAAAACAGCTATTTTTATATGGGGCAGTACCATTCGGGACTGACGGCGTTTACAACGCTGATCCAGGTCATTGTTATCGTGTTTGGCGGGATACTCGTGACAAAGGGCATTGTGAGCGTAACGGATCTGGTGACGTTTTTGCTTTATATCAATGTGTTTACTGACCCGGTAAAAACACTGATCGATTTTACTGAGCAGTTTCAAAACGGTTATTCTGGCTATGAGCGGTTTATCCAGATGTTGGATACCGCGCCGGATATTGTAGACGCGCCGGATGCACGCAAACTGGAGCGTGTAAAGGGCGATATTTGCTTTCGGGATGTTTCGTTTTGCTATGCGAACGAAAAAGATGCGGTACTGAAAAATATCGACTTAGAAGTTCCTGCTGGACAGTATGTGGCGCTGGTAGGCCCCTCCGGAATCGGCAAAAGCACGCTGTGCAGCCTGATTCCAAGGTTTTATGAGGTGTCTGGCGGACAGATCACAGTAGACGGAAAGGATATCCGCAGCCTGCAGCTGAAAAGCCTGCGGGACAATATCGGCGTGGTGCAGCAGGATGTGTATTTATTTGCCGGGTCTGTTTACGACAATATTGCATACGGCAGGCCGGGCGCAAGCCGGGAGGAAGTAGTAGAGGCCGCGAAGAACGCCAATGCGCATACGTTTATTATGGAGCTTCCGCATGGCTATGATACGGATATCGGACAGCGTGGCATCAAGCTGTCCGGCGGGCAGAAGCAGCGCTTGTCGATTGCGCGGGTGTTTTTGAAAAATCCGCCGGTCCTTATTTTTGACGAAGCGACTTCGGCGCTGGATAATGAGAGTGAAAAGGTCGTTCAGGAATCGTTGGAAAAGCTGGCGGCAAACCGCACGACGTTTGTGATCGCGCACAGGCTGTCCACGATAAGGAACGCAGAAAAAATACTGGTACTGACGGAGCAGGGGATCAAAGAGCAGGGTACGCACGATGAATTATTGCGCAAAAACGGAATTTATGCAGGACTGTACCAGATGCGATAAGGAGATAAGGATAACAAGAAATGCGATATCGGCCTTCGGACGTGGGCAGATTAAAGCTGGGATGTGAGGCTGCCGGGGCAGGTGCAGCCCAGCTCCAGCTTGGCGGTGGCTTCTAAAGCTCCAGGATCGTCCATCTGCAGTTTTCTTTTGTATAGATCAGCTTGACAATGCCGGACCTGCCGCGCAGCCGGATTCTGCAAAGATGTTCTACCGTTTGGATACCGCAATAGTTCTTTTCTTCGGTTGTCAGCAGCTCGATATCCCGAATCGTGTATAAAAATCCTTCTTCATCCATGACCTTGATAATTTTGGGGATGCTTTTACCGCCGCTCGTAAACCAGCATTCACAGGCGATCTCCCGCTGGATTCCATGCAGGACGCCATGTTCTGTTTGTTCGATGATACTGCCCAGTTGAAATCCCATATCGCTCCTTCCAGATGCAACAGTTCAGATACTTTCACTGAACTGTTACGAATTGAGATCTATTTTGCTGTAATCTACGGTTCGCTTTTCTCTTGAAATACCGCCGTTCATATGGTCAATCTGCTCTTGCTTTAAAAATGACGCGCGCATAATGGAATCTGACCCAAATTTTTCACGGATGCGGTCAACTGCATGATCGAGCTTTTCCAGCTTTTCATAGTCCGTATGGTCAAACAGCGACAGCTGGCGGTTGGCGCCGCCTTTTGAGACGTGTCCGGTATGCACGCCCAGATGCCGGATCGGAGTCCCGTCCCAAAGCTCGTCAAACAGTCGGCATACGGCGGTATGGATTTCTTTTGTAATATTTGTCGGAGCCGGCAGAACGCTTTGATGCGATTCGAAGCTCAGGTCATGGAAGCGGATGCTTACAGATACGGTTTCGATTCGTACATGGTCCTTGCGCAGACGTCTGCCGATCGTTTCACACAGTGACAGGAGCACCATTTTTGCGGTCGGTGCGTCAGTAACATCAAAAGCGATCGTCGTGGAGTTGCCGTAGCACTTATTATCCGGCGGTTCCGGCTCCACCAAAGAAACATCCCGTCCGTTCGCAAAATCCCAGATGACCTCGCCGTGTTTTTTTAAGATGGCTCTTAATGCGTTTACGTCGGTAGCAGCCAGGTCGCCGATCGTACGGATACCGATCGAATGCAGCTTTTGCTCGGACGCGTGTCCGACGAAAAACAGGTCGCGTACAGGCAGGGGCCACATTTTTTGCGGGATATCCTCGGTAAACAGCGTATGCACACGGTTTGGCTTCTCAAAATCACTCGCCATCTTTGCCAGCAGCTTTTTGTCAGAGATGCCGACATTGACGGTAAAGCCGAGCGTATGGCAGATCTCGTCTTTGATAGCGGTAGCCGCAACGATCGGAGCGCCGAACAGCAGTTGTGTCCCAGTCATATCCATAAAGGCTTCGTCAATGCTATACTGCTCTACCTTATCGGTATATTGTTTTAGTATTTTGATAAAGGCCTTGGAGTTTTTCTCATACAGCTCATAATTCGGCGGTACGAGCTTAAGCTGCGGACATTTCCGCAGCGCGTCTACGATCGGCTCTCCGGTTTGGACCTTATATTTTTTAGCAGGTACAGATTTGGCCAATATAATACCGCGGCGCTTAGAAATATCGCCGCCGACTGCGGAAGGGATCGTACGCAGATCCAGGGAAGCGCCGAGATGCCGGATGCGGTAAGCGGCTTCCCAGGACAAAAATGCGCTGTTAACATCGATATGGAAAATGACGGGTCTTTGCATAGCTGTATCTCCTGTTCTGGATAGAATGTCCGGATGGTATTGGTATTATACAAAAACCATAACATAAAGCGGATGAAAATGTTATCTTTTTTTGAAAATAAACGTAATTGTGAATGTGTCTGAACGATTATAAATAAACAATTATAGTATTATGTCTGCTGGAAAGATTACAATAGACTTTGCGTTATGGATGTGGTATACTAAAGCCAGTTAAAATAAGTTTCCGCTCATGGGAGGTGTTCGAATGCCATCTGGGATTGAAGTAACAAAGCAAGCATTGGATGATTTTAGAAAGATCCAGGAATATATGTTATTGGCAAAAAAAGAAAATGCATCTGAGACATATGCGAAGCTAAAGGATGAATACCTGACGATAAAAGCATTGTTAAATGTATCGGGAGTGAATCTTTCAGAGCTTGATAAGATTAAAGAGTGAAAAATTAGCTTACGTTTAAGAAGGGAATGGTTAATCATGGAGCCAAATGAAACAAAATACCGCTATGCAAAAAAAGATGAGCAGTTAAGACGAGCCAACCGGTTTGCGCAGATCGGATATATGGTGTTTTACGCGATCGCGATGGTGACGCTGTGGATCGCCTTTGCGATGGGGAAGCAGACGATGCAGACTTGTCTGGCTATTACGGCGGTTGTTGCTTTAAGTGTGGTATTGACCTTTGTGACGTATATGAAAAATAATACAGCTATGCTGACACGGTATGTGGCGTTTACGGGCCTGATCATCGTGTCATTTTTGACGGGAACAGCGTTTGACAATTATTATATCCGGTTTATGTCATGTATCCCTCTTGTCGCGTGCGTGTTGTTTTTTGATGTGAAATTTTCCGTTATTGCGGGCTGTGCTATGACGGTGATCAATTTTGTAATTAATTATATTAATATTGCGGTGCAGCAGTTGTACACGCCGGATCAGGCGAGGGATCAGATATTCGCTTCAGTAGCAGTCGGCCTGTTAATGCTGATCATCTGCTTTACGACGAGAGTTGCTCGTATTTATAACCATGATACCTGCTTTAGCCTGATGCATGAGCAGGAAAAGCAGAAAGAGGTAATGGATCATGTGCTGTCCGTAGCGGAGCAGGTTCGTAAAGGCACCCAGGGCGCGATGGCGATCGTAGATGAACTGAATACATCCGCAGGGATCGTAAACGGTTCGGTGCGGGATATTTCGAACAGTACGCAGAGTACGGCTGAGAGTATCCAGACACAGACGGAGCTGACGCAGAACATACAGTCCTCGATTAACCAGACGCTTACATATGCGGAGCAGATGGTTCAGGTGGCAAAGCATACGGAGCAGCTGAATATGGACGGCCTGCGGATCATGGATACGCTCAAAAAGCAGTCTGCGGTGATTAGTGAGACAAATGCTGGTGTGGTTACTTCTATGAAGGAGCTGCAGGAGCGGACGGAGGCTGTTAAGATGATCGCGGATACGATCTTTAATATTTCCAGCCAGACGAACCTGCTGGCATTAAACGCTTCGATAGAAAGCGCGCGGGCAGGGGATGCGGGGCGCGGATTTGCTGTTGTGGCGGATGAAATACGCCAGCTGGCGGAAAAGACAAGGAAAGAAACGGAAACGATAGCAGGAATTTTAAATGAGCTTTCCGACCATGCGCAAAGCGCGGCTGCGGCGGTTCACCAATCGATTGAGGCGGCAGGTGTGCAGGATGAAATGATCGGGCAGGTATTCCAAAGCTTTGACCAGATGAATGAAAATTCCGGAAAGCTGCTGTCCAGTATCGGGAATATCGATGGGATGTTAAATCAGCTGTCAGAATCGAATAACCGGATCGTAGATGATATTACGCATCTGTCCGCAAATTCGCAGGAGGTAACGGCATCCTCGATGCAGGCGTCTGAGCTGAGTGTACAAAACCTGCAAAATGCAGAGACAACGAAGGATATGCTTAATCAGGTGTTGGATGTATCGCATGAGTTGGATCAGTATACATAAAATATAAGGATGTGTGATCTAGACAAAGCTGCTGCAGAACAGACGGTCAGTCGTTCTGCAGCAGCTTTATTTTGGCATGAAATACGGGCTACAACATTTGTCTGCGCAGCTCTTCGTTGCTCTGCCTGCACAGGTATGCCGGAGCTACGTCGAAAACCGTTTTGCAGCCGCACATACCCTCTTGATTCATACGGTAAGCGGCTCTTGCATAAGCGGCAAGCACGCTTGCGGTAAATTCCGGATTGGAATCCAGCTTCAGGCTGTATTCGATAATGTGTCCGTGCTCGCCGTTCCAGCCGGTTTTTCCGCTGCGGATCACAAAACCGCCGTGTGGAATGCCGCTGTGGTGTTTGTCCAGCTCTTCTTGGGAGATAAAGTGTACCGTTGTATCATAGTCAGCGAAATAGTTTGGCATTTCTTTGATCTCTTTTTCGATCCTGCTTTGATCCGCACCCTCGCTGGCGACAACATAGCATTCTCTCGTATGCTTTTCACGCGTTGATAATTCCGGTGTACTGCCGTTTCGGACAGCTTCCAGCGAAGCCGGAACCGGTATGGTGTATTGTCTTGCGTCAATAACGCCGTCAACTCTGCGAATGGCATCCGAATGTCCCTGGCTGACGCCCTTGCCCCAAAACGTATAGTCTTTACCGTCTGGCAGGATGGCGTTTGCATAGACGCGGTTTAAAGAAAACATACCTGGATCCCAGCCGACGGAGATCATGCCGATCTTGCCGGATTCCTTGGCCGCCTTGTCCACGTTTTCAAAATGCTGCGGGATGCTTGCGTGCGTATCAAAGCTGTCAACTACATTAAAATATTTTGCATATTCCGGAGTCTGTACTGGAAGGTCGGTTGCGCTTCCGCCGCAGATGATCAGCACATCGATTTCCTGTGTGTGCTGTAAAATATCCTGAATGGAATATACAGGCGTATTTTTTGTCAAGATCTGCACACTCTCAGGGCTTCTGCGGGTAAAGACAGCTGTCAGCTCCATATCGTCGTTTTGTCTTACGGCACATTCTACGCCACGGCCGAGATTGCCATAGCCTAAAATACCAATTCGTATCATAATCATACAGTCCTTTCCTGAGTGACAGCGGCAGTTTAGATGCCTGCGCTGTCTGTATTAATTACTGAATGGTTATTATTTTAACGAATTTACCGGAGCTGGTCAATAGCTTTTTATTTCAGGCTAATATAAATATGGATTTCTGCGTTTTGCATATCGTCATTTTGATATTCTTCAAAATCACATTGAAACGACCTTGGCAGGTCCAGCTTCCAGATTTCCTGCCAAGCTTCGGCGACGGCTTTGTACATATCTCCGACCGCGACGAATTTCGCATATTTGCCAGCTGGAATTTTGCAGATGTCGCAGCCGCCTTCTGCCGGGGTGCTGGATACTTCACAGGCAGCCATTACTGTATAATCCGATTTGCCGGCATTTTCATAGTCGGTATAAATGCCGAGCGCTTTTTCATTTACCTTATCTGGGATGGAGGTATATACGCCTTCGTTGAAAAAGCGTGTCCATAATCCGTCGATCACAGTGCTCATATCCGGGGCTTGGTTATTGGTCCTGGCGGATATGCCGACAGCAATTTTTTCAGGCAGAGTGACAATTTCATAGTTCATAGGTAATACCATCCTTTCATTTGATGGCTGTAGCATAGCAGATAGAACGTGACATCTGTGTGTCATGTTATAAATAGCTTTGGCAGATTTTTCTGGCAAACGCCAGCACCTCTTTGCGAAGCTCTGCCGGCTCGATCAGCTCAGCGCCGCCGCCAAACGAAACGATCCAGCCGATCACGCTGGCTGCATCGGTAAATCCGGCGGAAAAAAGCAGGCTTTGGTCAGGCTGCACCGTAAAGCTGTCCGGCCCGAATTCTTCTACGAGACGCCATTTATAGACGGCGTCGATCTTTGCCGTTACCAGATAAGCCTGCGGAAATACGCGCGACGGTGACAAGTCCGGCAGCGGCGCGTCCCGTTTTTCAAAAACATCCAGTGTTTTCAAGCCGTTCATGCGGTTGAGCTTAAAGAGGCGAAAGTCTTTGCGCATCGTGCACCAGCCCCATACATACCAGCTTGCCCACTGAAAGATCAGGTCATAAGGCTCGATCGTACGCTCGGATTCTCCTTTGGGGGCGTAATAGGTAAAGCTGACTTTATGGCAAGAAAGGATAGCGTCATGGAGCTGCTCGATCTTGGGCGTCAGGGAATCCTTATACCAGGACGACAGGTCGATCAGGATATGCTGGCCGCCGGGCAGCAGTCCGGTCGATGCGCCTGCCGACAGTTTTTCCATCAGCTGTACATAGCGTTTCGTACCGCTTACGCTGTCCAGGCTGCGCAATCCGGCAAGGATGGCCTGCATATCAGAGGTGCTGAGCAGCGTGCGGTCTATGCGGTAGCCTTCCATAATGGAGATGCCGCCGTTGGCACCCTGCTCCGTAACTAACGGGATTCCGGCTATACATAAGGCGTCAATATCCCGCAAGATCGTGCGGCGGGATACCTCGAACCGTTCCGCCAGGTATGGAGCAGTCACCTTTTGCTGCTGCAGCAGAATGGATAGGATACCGATCATACGTTCTAGTTTCATAAGCAAATTCCTCTTTTCTGTTAGGATATTCTTCCAGTCCGTTTTTGGTCAGCCTGCACACTTTGTCGCAAACCTGTGAGATATATTTGCGGTCATGCGAAATGCTGATGATCGCGCCGGGAAAATCTTTTAGCAGCTGGCGGATAACCGGGCCGGAAAGTGGAGAAAAGTTGCGGGTCGGTTCGTCCAGGATCAATACGTCAGCGCCGGACAGGCTCATTTTCAGCAGGAAGATTTTTGCCTTCTGACCGCCGGACAGCTCGCTAATGGTATGGTCCATCTCATCAGCGGTATATTTTAACGCGCCAAGGTACGTACGGATTTTAGTGCGTATTTCCTTGTCGCCGGACGGATCCAGGAAATCTACCGGAGTCATGGAAGGCGTAAGCAGCTCTTCGTAATTTTGCGGCATATATTCCGCGTGGATATCTGTCCGGGCAAGCAGCTCTTTTGCTACTTTATGCAGCAGCGTTGTTTTCCCGGCTCCATTTGCGCCTGTGATGCAGAGCTTTTGCGGGCCGCGCAGGTGCAGGTGGACAGGCCCGGCCAGTACTCTGTCTTTTGCGGGCGTGGAAAGCTCTTCCAAGGAATAGTCGATGACGGTTTTTCCTTCTGGGATTTTTGTGTGCTCATCGCCGAGCTTAAAAAAGATGGCGGTTTCTTCCTCTGGAATTTCTGTCATGGATGCATCCTCACGAGCGAAACGGCGTTCCATTGATTTTACGGCGTGCATTTTCTTTTTCAGCAGACGTGCCTTTGCGGGGCACTGTCTGGAAATACTTGCCTGTGCATATGCAACGCCCTGATAGATCCGTTCGTATTTTTCTTCCCGCAGCTTTTTCTCACGGCGTTCGTTAGCGGCAACACGAGCCTGGTGCGCAAACTGCGTAAGCCGTTCCTTGCGGTATTGCCCGTAAGGCATATGCGCTACTGTATAACGGCATTGCGTTTTACGGTGGATCTGCTCGATATGGATGATCGTATTGGCTGTATGCTCGATCAGCGTTTCATCGTGCGAAATATAAAGTACAGCCTGCTTCCATCCAAGTATCAGCTTTTCCAGCCATTCCAGCGTGTCTAGGTCAATATCATTTGACGGTTCATCCAGCAGCAGGATATCCGGCTTTGCCAGCAGCAGGCGCAGCAGCTGTGCCTTTACTTTTTCCCCGCCTGAGAGCGTTTCCATCGATTGGTCCCGGTAATAGAAGTCAGCCGGAAGGCCAAATTCACTTGCTGTCCGGCCCAGCTCCTTTGGCGTCTGTTCGAGGAACATCGGCTCATCCAGAAAATATTCGTAAATTGTTTTGCCGCAGTCTTTCGATGGCAGCTCTTGCGGCAGATATCCGGCTTTTTGACTTGTCAAGATCCGCTCTCCGGAGGCTTCGCAGTAATCCGCGATTAGTTCTGGACAGACGATCCATTGAAGAAGCGTTGATTTTCCGTTGCCTTCCTCTCCAATGATAACAGCTTTATCTCCGTCGTTAAGAACCAGATTAAAATTTTCAAGGATTGTTCGTAAGTCTTTTTTGTGTATAATATTCAGATTTTTTATTTGCATCATAGTAAGAGCCTCCTTTTGTAACAGTCCGTCTGAAAAAACGAAAAAAGCCCGTTTTCGTACCCGAAAACAGACTCACGCAAAGAAACCCTGTGTATATTCAAAAGACAGAAATACAAAGAGGGTATGAACGTGGGATAATTGAATTCGGTATACGCAGACAGACCTGGATATAGTGTTGCTTCGTTGCTTCCAGGTGTTTCTTAATTGCGGTATCCAAATTAAATTATCGAATAATCATTTTCCCACTCTGCACATCTGTGCCCTTTCTTTTTGATTAGCCACATTATACATAAAGACGGGCGGGAATGCAAGAGGAAATTTTAAAAAGTTAAAAATCAGCGTTGTAGAATCAATTTTTTTCGTAAAGATGGAATACAAACTGCGCGTAATTAGCGCCTATTGATTTTCAGGCAGGAATGTTATAATATGAAAACAGGAATTTGTGATAGAGAAAAACTTACGAAAGAGATGACAATATGTATCAAATAGCGCTTTGCGACGATGAAAAAACAGAACTGGACAAAACGCAAGCTATGCTGGCAGATTATAAAGAGAAGCATCCGGAATATGAGATCACATCCGAATGTTTTTTGGATGCCGTGCAGCTGCTGGAACGGGTTCAGAAACAGGGGTATATGCCGGATATTTTGCTGCTGGATATTTATATGCCCCATAAAACAGGGATTTGTGCGGCAAAAGAACTGCGCAGATTAGGAAATGGGTGCCGGATCATTTTTTTAACAACTTCCACGGAACACGCACTGGAGGCATTTGGGGTAAATGCTTCGCAGTATCTTGTGAAACCGATTGTGAAAAAGCGGCTGTTTTATGCTTTGGACGACCTGATAGGAGAACTTGCGGAAAACCGTAAAAGGTATTTGCTGCTTCGGATTGATGGGCGGCTGCGTAGGATTTGGGTGGATCATATTGTTTTTTGTGAAGCGCAGGGAAAACGCCAATGCCTGCATCTGGCGGACGGATCGCAGGAGGTATTGCGTATGACGATTAACCAGCTGTCAGAAATGCTTTCCGAGTATGAGGAATTTGTCAAAGTCGGGGCTTCTTATATTGTGAGTCTGGCCCATATAGACAGTCTGAACGCACATGATGTCTGTATGGACAACAGAACAAGCATCTATCTGCCGAGAGGAGCGTATAAGCCGCTGCGTGACAAATATTTCGATTATTATTGCGGGGGGGGGTAGAAACAAGCATTAGATAAATTGTAAAATATTCCGAAAAAAATGCGGTTTGCGCGTTAAGTCTTCCAAACACGGTTTGTATGAGATAAAATAGTACAAACAGGGAGAGGAGACGTTATTATGTTGCGTGTAGGGATTTGCCAGTTCCTTAGGGCGCTGTCTGCACTGGCTGCATCTTATATGGCGGGAAAATGGGCGGTCGGCTATACCTTTCAGGAACGTGGCTATGATGCGATCGGCAGTGAATATATGTTTGCACTTGCCATTTATCTGATTGTTTTTAAGGTATCCGGATTTTTGTTTGTCAAAAAGAAAAAGAGGGAGGTTTTCTGCGGCGGCAGTCAAAAAGATTCCTGCAATATCATTGTATGGTATAATCCGCGCGAAAACAGTGGAATTGCGGATAAACCGCGTAACAGTACATATGCCTGCAGAAAGCGGCAGTCTGTCAAAAAGACGGCAGGCGGCTGAAGAGGGCGGCAAGTTCCTGGAGAAATACAAAATAGAGGCTGGAGCGTAAAGGAATTACAATGGGAGTTGGAATAAAAAAGCAGGCGGGAAGATCCAGACAAAGAGAGTGGAATTAAGAAGGAAAGGAGTATGGGATGTTAGGTGGATCTTTTTGGGTAGCAATATTGCGTAATGGACTTAGCGCATTCCTTCTTATGACAGTATCCTGCTTCTGGATCGTCCAAAGCTGCCAATGAAAAAGACGATTTTGTATTATGCGGTTTACGGAGTGAGCCTGAATTTTTTATACAGTTTGTGGTATATGGTTTCAATTCGGAGTTTTGTTAAGCTCTCCGGTCTGAGCGCTCTTTTGCTGGTTGGAGTGTTTTGCTTTGCAATGAGCGGAGAGGGGATTTACCTGTCTATGTACAAAATGGCGCTTGCGTTTTATTTTCTGGCTATCTGCGTTGTATTGGGAATTGATATTTCCAGGTTGTGGTTTGATGGGAGCCGATGGGTGGATTTGCTGATACGGATTATTATTATTGCTATTGTCATCTTGTTTGTAGTAAAAAAATTCC
Organism: uncultured Eubacterium sp.; assembly: GCA_910586225.1. GTDB lineage: Bacteria > Bacillota > Clostridia > Lachnospirales > Lachnospiraceae > Eubacterium_J. Next base: position 49,638 of record CAJUIL010000023.1, read on the forward strand.
GCAGGTCGTTTTTATATAATTTGGATTTTTTGCGGGAAGAGATGGATCTGTTTAGTGTTGTAACGATGCTGATTTCAGTTATGGCAGCTTCCATTATTATATATTGGCCAAATGGCCAACCGCTGTCTATGGGGAATATCGTACGTCTGCTTGCGAATTTATTTATGGCCGGAATTGTTCAGTATACCGTATTTCATCTGTATATCCATCTTGGGAAAGAGCATGTTTATCAGGAAGAAAACCGTATTCTTGCCATGAACGAACAGCTTTTGCGCTTTCAGTGCGCCCTTGCGGAAGAGGCGGAGGAAAGGGCGGCAAGGATCCGTCATGATGTCCGCCACCACTGTCTGTTAATCCAGGATTATGTCAAAAAAGGGGAGATGGACCAGCTATTATATTATTTGAACCAGTATATTGAAGATGTGGAGTGTGCAGGCGTAAAACGGATCTGTGAAAACAGGACCATAGACAGTATCCTTTCGGTCTATGCCAGACAGGCGGAAATGAACGGTACGAAAGTAGAAATGGATGCTGCTGTGGCGGAACATTCTCCAGTGCGTGATATTGATCTGGTTGCAATTCTCGCGAATGTATTTGAAAATGCCATTCACGGCGCCGGACAATCCAGGGTTGCAGATGCGAAAATCAAAATGAGTATCCGGCAAAAAGGGCGTAAACTGGTGATCCAATGCAGAAATACCATTTGGCCTGGACAAAGGTTTGAAGGGGAGACAGGGATCGGGATGGCAAGCATCCGCAAGACAGCGCAGCGTTACGACGGAGAAACGGATTTCAGCGTGGAAGACGGGATGTTTGTAACAAGGATTTTGCTTAATATAGAATCAAATGCAGAATCTTAGAGCGTGTTTGAAAAATGATTTCCGTGAGATGTACCCTAAGGGGGATGCAATGCTTCACAGTTTGCGGGGTGCAGACATGGATTCAAATGATACCGAAAAAAGTGCACTCTGTGCCAAATTGCTGATATTAAAGATATTAAATGATATAATGACCAAAATCAGAACTAAATGATGTTTGGTCATTTATTATTATGTAAGGAGGATTCAAAATGAAACAGGAAAGTGTTTGCCGCGCATGGAAAGTATGTGTGGGAAAGGGCCGGAGGCGGCTGTATCAAAAGGCGCTGGCGGTTTCCTTGTCTGCTGCAATAGCAATTTCTTTGCTGCCGTCAAATATAATTCCAGCAGCAGCTGCGGCGAAGCCGTATGTGAGTATGCGCACTACATTTAAGACGCTACAGGTTGGGCAGAAAAATCGTATGACGCTGAAAAACAATACGGTAGGATGGAAGATTCAAAAGATATCCACAAATGACGAAAGTATTGCGGCAGTATCCGCAAAAACAGAAAAAAGCTTTCAGATTCAAGGGAAAAAAATTGGCAGGACGACGGTAAAGGCTGTATTGAAAACTACGTCCAGAAAGAAACATACGGCCAAAACTGTAAGATGCAGAGTAAACGTTATTGCGGCGGAGGGTACGGTGCCAACGCCGGAACCGGAACAGCAGACGCCGGTTACAGAAGCAGAGGTTTCCACACAGGAGCAGCTGGATCAGGCGCTTTTGAATGCGAGTCTGAAAAAGCTTATGATTGCTTCTGAAAATGCGGCAAAATTCGTAATTCCTGCAGGCTCCTATAAAGATGTCAGCCTGATTGTAAATACGCCTGCCGCAGACATTGAGAACAGCGGGGTGTTCCAGTCCGTGGAAATCCGTGCGGTAAAACCGGATACATGGTTTGAGAAAGCAGTCGGCAATGTGATGCGGGTTACTGCAAAAGCGGCTCGTATCATCGTAAATTCGGGCGCACATATAAAAGAACTGGCATTTTCGCAGCCAGATGCTGATGTAAAGCTGGAAGTAAACGGAAAAGCGGATCAGATTCGCATTCAGTCTAAAATGAATCTGGATGTATCCGGTAAACCGGAGGATGATTTGTCCGTATCGGTAGAGCAGACGGCAGCGGATACACAGATCGTGTCCGAAACGCCGCTGGAGCTTTCGCTGTATGCCGCTGCATCGCTGACGTTTGAGAAGGGAGCTGAAGGCAGCGTTGTGTCTCTGGTGGCAGCAGGCATCAAAGCGGCGATCAGCAATCTGACATCGAAAATCATTTCGGTGAAACGTCCAAATGGACCGACTGCAAATGTCAATGCAGGACAAGAGAATATGCAGATATCTTCTGACGCTGCACAGAATACAGGCTCTACTTCGTCTGGCTCTTACTGGGGAACGGGTTCTGGCTCTGGTTCCGGATCGGGTACAGGTTCCGGATCGGGTACAGGCTCCGATGCGGAGGATACAAATAAAAATGGTATACCAACACCTTCCATGGAGGATATTCAAAAGGGGGTTAAGGCGGTATGTGAAGCGATCACAATCGGCAAAGATGGTGATAATTCAAAAGTGTACTGGAAAACATATTTTCGTGCGAAAGAGAATGTGACGTTTTTTGAAGACCGGCCGGAACTGGAGATGCAGTTTACTACAGATGTGGGAGATCAAAAAAAATGGTTTTCGGGCGTGGGAGCCATCTCCATGCTTTCTCCAATGTCTGGCAAAAACAACGAATATAAACTGGCAGGCAGCACCAAGAAAACGAACGGTCTGAGGGCGTATTTCCGTTTTGCAGATAAAGAGAAAGAAAACGGAGGTGAAGAAATTGAGGTTTCGATTCAGACATGGAATGAAGAGGTGCTCGGACAGTATCTGCGGGATTATATGAATATCCGTGAGGAGCAATATAAGGAAAAACCATTTTCCATAGATATTCCGGTTTCTACCATACAGGGCAATGGATTGATAATGGTTTATGAAAAAGAGAAGAAGCCGTATGCCACAGAACTAGTGGAACTGCCGCAATGGACAGGAGACGGACCAAAGATTCCAAAGATTCAGGCAGAGGAAGTGCTGAAAAACGCAATTTCCGTAGGAGAAATCACAGCTACGGTTATCATCAGCGGATCCGGTCTGGAAGCTCTGAAGAAGAAAGATGGGAAGTTTTACCTTAAGGTGGAGGTTCCGATTGCTCCATTACCGATTCCGGACGAATTGCCGGGTGGAACATTCAAATGGAATGACTCTTTCAATCGAGGTGACTTTAAGGAGATAACGGAAAAACGAATATTCCGGTCCGTATTCGCTAAAAACGATCAATTTTTTGATTCGGTAGATTCGTATGGTGACGGTGAGAAAGAAATTGACATGACGTTCTGTTATGAGACAGCAGGCGGAGAGAAATATACGCCGGAGCCACTTCATGAAGGTGAAGAAGCAACAGACAAAGGAATTGACGAATCTAAGGTTGCTTTGATATTTTATGATAAAGCGCTGGAAGACAGGTGTATGCAACTACTGGAAGAAGAGATTGGAAAGCTAACTGAAAAGCCGCAGAATGTCAGTTATCAGTTTACGATAACAGGCTTTGGCGTGGAAGGCAATATCATCAAGGCTGTAGATACGACGACGATTGAAGCGAAAGCGATAGAGAGTACTGATATTTCGGAAGAGGAATGGAAAAATACGTATCCGAGATAATTTATATTCCGCTTGACATCTGGCGGAAATTGTTTTATGATAGCAGCAGTTGTATAAAAAGGAGATTATTGTATGTTAATTGTAAGTGTAAGGAAGAAAATTGCAAATTAAATATTGCAATGGCAGCTTGGAGCATCCAGCTCGGAGTCTGCCCATTAGCCGGCAGAGTGGCTGCTGGTATTTTCGCCTTACATTTGCTTTATATTGTGGGATCGTTTTTGGAAATAAGAACGGATAAGCTGCGGCTGAGCGCTGCAGATGGCAAAAAAGCATACCTGTATAGGTATGCTTTTTTTTGCCATTTTGAAAAACCATAGTCAGCTTTCGGGCGCTATGGTTTTTTGTTTTAAATGCTAAGGCGAACGTTTGCCGCTGTCGGAAATCTCAGGGCAGCGTGCAGGATAAAAACAGTGGTATGGTGTAATGGTAACAGTTCAGCTTGTCTGAACTGTTACGTGTAATGTGTAAAGAAGTCAGAAGGAGACAGATATGGATATTGACAAAATATTAGAATTTGATCAGGTTAGGAACAAGTGGAAGGAATCAGCGCTTACAAAAGCTGCGGCCGATAAGATCGAAGGTATTACGTGCTATTTGGATGAGCGAAAGCTGCGCAAGAATCTGCAAGATACGACAGATGCGCGCAATCTTATCGAAGCTTGCGGAATGCCGCCGTTGGCATCCATCGACGAAGCAAAGGAAATAACGGCTCGCGCAGTCAGGGAGGGCTGTCTGACGCCGGAGCAGCTGGAGCGTGTAGAAAAGCTTCTGACAGCTGTGCGCCGGATAAAGGATTATCTGGAGAAAGGCAAAGCGTATGAAAATCCGCTTGCCTGGTATGAGGAAAATCTGGATGCGCTGTCTGAATTAAGGGAAGAGATTGCGGCACAGATACGGTGCGGTGAGGTAGACGACCATGCTTCCAGGCAGCTGCAGCAGATCCGGAGCGAGATGGCACGTACGAGGGAGAAAATGAACCAGAAGGCGGAACAGGCGATGCGTGCGCAGAAGGAATGTATGGCGGATCAGTTTTGCACTGTGCGTAACGGGCATATATGTATTCCGGTGAAAAAGGATTACAAATGGAAGGTAAAGGGCGTTACGATCGATCAGTCGTCTACTGGAAGCACACTGTTTATAGAGCCGCTGGCTGTTGCGAAGCTTCAGGAGGCCCTGCAGCTGCTGGAGCTGGAGGAGGAAAATGAGGTATCACGGATTTTGTATACATTGTCAGCGATGGTTGCGGACCAGGCAGAGGCGATCGAAGAAAATATCCGTATCATAGAAAAGCTGGATTTTATTTTTTCAAAAGGAAAGCTCAGCGTGGAGATGGATGCGGCAGCACCTTCGATCAATACGGAAAGAAGGATCCAGCTGAAAAATGCGAGACATCCGCTGATGGACAAAGATCAGTGCGTACCATTACAGTTTGCGATCGGGCAGGAAGCAGACGGGGTGGTGATCACAGGGCCAAATACGGGCGGAAAGACGGTTGCGATCAAAACGGTAGCGCTGAACTGCTATCTGGCTCAGTGCGGCCTTCATGTAACCTGCGAAGTAGCGGAAATCTGCATGAACAGCTCTTTTTTATGTGATATCGGAGACGGACAGAACCTTACGGAAAATCTGTCTACATTTTCCGCGCATATTAAAAATGTATTGGAGATCATCCGGGACGTCACGCCGGAAAGCTTGGTCATTATGGATGAGCTCGGCTCTGGCACGGACCCTACAGAAGGCATGGGGATAGCAGTTTCTATACTAGAGGAGCTGCGTCAGAGCGGATGCTTGTTCCTGGTTACGACGCATTACCCGGAAGTAAAAGAATATGCCGACCGTACGGAACGGATCCAAAATGCGAGAATGGAATTTGACAAACGTACGCTGCGGCCGACATACCGAATGGTGATCGGGGAAGCAGGCGAGAGCTGCGCGTTTTACATTGCACAGACGCTCGGAATGCCGGAGCGGATGCTGAAAACAGCTGTAAGGGCCGCATATGGGACACACGCGGCAGAGACTTACGCAGCAGCGGCAGACTGTGCAGACCCGCATGGAACGGACACGGGAAAAAGAACGCGCGGCAAAGCGCCGAAAATAAAGCGTGCAGGGAAAAAGGCGGGCGCGGCCAGTCTTTCTGAAAAATTCCATATTGGGGACAGCGTGATGGTGCTGCCGGATAAAAAGATCGGGATCGTATGCGCGCCGGTGAATGAAAAGGGAGTGCTGCGGGTGCAGATGCCGCATAAGAAGATTTGGATCAACCATAAGCGGGTAAAGCTTCATGTAGCCGCAGAGGAAATGTATCCGGAGGATTATGATTTTTCAATTATTTTTGAATCGGTGCAGAACCGGAAAATACGGCATGATATGTCGAGAAAGTATACGGAGGAAAGTATTTTGGTGGAAGATGAAAAGTAGGTTATGGCAATCGGTACGTATCTGATAAAACATAGTATTGTATTCGAGGTGGGTTTTTATTATACTGAAATTAGTTAAAGGAGTGTGAGAGAAAAATGCGGGGGATCAGAATTGTAAATTTATATGGTCACTTTGATTATAATATCATTTTTTCAGAAGAAGGAATGACGATCTTAACCGGGCCGAATGGCTTTGGAAAATCAACGATACTACGGATCATTCATGCATTAGCGGGCAGCAATCTGGATTACTTTTTTGAATTATATTTTTCTGAAATAGAGGTCTTAATGGATGATCCTGATAAAAATTTTTTGATAAAAAAAGAACAGAATTATTTGCGGATCCAGGGATATCGTTTGTGCAGACAGGACTTTATGGAATGGAAGAAAAGCAGTATCCAGCAGCGGTCAGGTGATACGGTTTCGACCGAGTGGAGTTGTTTGAGGATGGCTATCAGTGCGATTGTGGTCCAGATGCAGATGGTTGCGGGTAATGTGTTTTTGATCGAAGAACAGCGTTTGGTAAAAAGTGAAATACTGCGTTCCATAAATCGTGTGAACGGAAACAGAAGTTATGAACGGAAAATTGTTCAGGTGGTTGGCGAAATACCTGAGCAGCTACGGGAAAGGATGACGCAAACGGCAAGTGCTTATTCAAATATTTCGAATGAATTAGACAGTACCTTTCCACAAAGGCTGTTTGCTCAAAAAGAAGGCATTTCACATCAGGATTTTAATACGGCGCTTGCGTCCATGCAGACAAAGGTCAAGAAGTTAAAAGAGTACGGGATATCAAACATTGGAAAATTGGATGATATGCAGTTTAAAGAAAACGATGCCAGAGCATTAAAGGTGTATTTTTCAGATTTCGAAAAGAAATATCTGCAATATGAGAAATTGATCAGTTGCTTGGATTTATTTGTGGATATTGTAAACAGCAGATTTTTGTTTAAGCAAATGCAAATATCTGCAGATAAAGGTATAAGTATTTTAGATGATCATGGCAGCGAGATTCCTTTGCTGGCATTATCATCCGGAGAAAAAGAAACGTTGATCTTGTTTTATAAGCTGATTTTTGAAGTGCCGGAAAACAGTATGCTGCTGATTGATGAACCAGAGATATCGCTGCATATCGCATGGCAGAGAAAATTTGCCGAGGATTTGAAAACGATCGTGGATAGAAAAGCGATCAAGGCTGTGATTGCAACACATTCTGTACAAATTATCAATGGGAACAGAAGAATACAGAAGGATTTGGGACAGTTATATGATAAGAGGTGACTCCATTAGAGATAATTTAACGAAAACAGATATCATAGATATGGTTTTACTTGAATTAAACGCGGACATTGAACATAAACTGCATATCGTATTCGTGGAAGGAACAGATGATATTTTATTTGGCAAAAAAGTGTTTGAAGAATATGTTGTTATCTTGGAATCTTTTTCAGGCAAGGAAGGGCTAACGGAACTATTAGAATGTGCGGAATTGGCGTCGGAACCAAGGGTCATCGCTGTCAGGGATAAAGACTACGCGGATGAAAACACATTTTCAGACAGGATGTTTGTATATGATGCTTCCTGCTTGGAAATGATGCTACTAAAGAACCACGATGTACGAAAAGGATTCTGTGATATATACTGCACGACAGATCAATCCTGTGAGGAGCTTTTGGAAAATGCAATGCATGAGCTTGCAGCCTACAGCCTAGCAAGGAAGAAAAATGAACAGGAGGGATTAGGATTGAGATTCCGGGCTGGCTTTGGAGATATGCTCAAAAGGGGTGGTTTTTGTGTTGATAAGCTGTTTCAAAGAGAACGTTTTTCAGATGAGTTAAAAGAAGCCTGTAAAAGAGAAGCAGCTGTGTTGTCTGAAGAGGAGTTGTTTGAAATAACGAACGGGCATGATATCTGTAAATATCTTGAAGCAATATCTGTGAATGGGAAAGGCAATACAATGGGAGAAGCAGATGTGCGAAAAACATTGCTTTGTGCTTATCGGAAAGAAGATTTTAAGGAAACAAGGCTGTATAGCAAAATTAAGCAATACCAGATTCAATACCAGCTGCAGTTTCTTACATGACAGAAACAGAGGTGAAGCAGAATGCTTTTCAATGCAAATATTATTTTGGAAATTTTACGCAGTAGATTTTCAAAACAGATAGAAGATTATTTAGAACAATGTATTATCGGTTTTGATGAATATGAACTGCTCAATTTTTTTGCGGCAAATTTAAATGCGGCTGTTTTGATCAATGTCGGAGAAATGGAGGTCGAAGATTTTTCTGTAGAGGGAGAAAACGGAAATCAAAATGTGGAAGGCCATTTCAGGATTCAAGTTACAATAGCAGGATATGAAGAGAGAGAAGAAAAAGGCAGATATATCCTGCAGGAATTTTCTGATGCGCAGCTTATCATCGCATTTTCATTTGCTGCTGACCAGGTAAGTTATTCGGGGCTCAAATTGGAATATCAATACGGGTTTAGCTAGAGTGCGCCTTACTTTGCCGTATACCAAACGGAATACTGGAGGCTTTGTTTTCTAAAGAATCTAAGAAATTCCATAATTTATATTGCCAGATATACGATTTTCCAGTAAAATAGGTTAGCAGCAAGGACAAATGACACTATTGATTGATACCAACGCAACAGGAGGAACGAGTATGTCTCAAAGAAAAGATATCCATAAAGTACTGATCATCGGCTCCGGGCCGATCGTGATCGGCCAGGCGTGTGAATTTGATTATTCCGGCACACAGGCGTGCAAGGCGTTAAGGAGTCTTGGATATGAAATCGTGCTGGTCAATTCGAATCCGGCTACGATCATGACGGATCCGGAAACCGCAGATGTGACTTATATTGAACCGCTGAATGTGGAGCGTATGGAGCAGATTATCGCGAAAGAAAGGCCAGACGCGCTGCTGCCGAATCTGGGCGGGCAGTCTGGGCTGAATCTATGCGCGGAGCTGGCAAAAAGCGGCGTGCTGGAAAAGTATCAGGTACAGGTGATCGGCGTACAGGTTGATGCGATCGAACGAGGAGAGGACCGTATTGCGTTTAAAAAGACGATGGACAGCCTTGGCATAGAAATGGCAAGGAGCGAGGTCGCTTATTCGGTTGAGGAAGCAATGGCAATCGCGGACAAACTCGGATATCCGGTCGTCCTGCGTCCGGCATATACGATGGGCGGCGCGGGCGGTGGCCTGGTGTATAATGTAGAGGAATTAAAGACGGTCTGTGCAAGGGGCCTGCAGGCCAGTCTGGTCGGGCAGGTGCTTGTAGAAGAATCTATTTTAGGATGGGAAGAGCTGGAGCTTGAGGTTGTGCGCGATGCGGACAACAATATGATCACCGTCTGCTTTATAGAAAACATTGACCCGCTCGGCGTGCATACCGGAGATTCGTTCTGCTCCGCGCCGATGCTGACGATTTCCGAAGAGGTGCAAAAGCGCCTGCAGGAAAAATCATATAAAATTGTAGAATCGATCCAGGTGATCGGTGGTACGAACGTGCAATGGGCGCATGACCCGAAAACGGACCGCGATATTGTGATTGAGATCAATCCGAGAACTTCACGCTCATCCGCGCTGGCATCCAAAGCAACCGGATTCCCGATCGCGCTCGTTTCGGCTATGCTGGCGACGGGGCTGACGCTTTCGGAAATACCATGCGGGAAGTACGGCACGCTTGACCGGTATGTACCAGACGGAGATTATGTCGTGATCAAATTTGCCCGCTGGGCTTTTGAAAAGTTTAAGGGCGTCGAGGATAAGCTTGGGACGCAGATGCGGGCGGTAGGCGAGGTCATGAGTATCGGCAAGACCTTTAAAGAAGCTTTTCAAAAGGCAGTCCGAAGTCTGGAAACCGGGCGTTATGGGCTGGGCCATGCCAAGGACTTTGATCAAAAAACAAAAGAAGAGCTGTTAAAGCTATTGATCACCCCTTCCAGCGAACGCTATTTTATTATTTATGAAGCGCTGCGCAAAGGCGCGTCGGTAGACGAACTGCATGAGATCACAAAGGTGAAGCATTATTTCCTGCAGCAGATGCTTGAACTTGTACAGGAGGAAGAAGCGCTTGCGGCAGAAAAAGGGCAGCTTCCGGATGATCAAGCGCTGATAGCGGCAAAGAAGCATGGATTTTCAGATAAATATTTAAGCCAGATTTTAGATGTCTCAGAAGAAGAGATAAGAAACCGCAGACTTTCGCTCGGACTGGAAGAAGCATGGGAAGGCGTTCATGTCAGCGGAACGAAGGACAATGCTTATTATTACTCGACCTATAACGCGCAGGATAAGAACCCGGTTACCGAAGGTAAGCCGAAGATCATGATTTTAGGCGGCGGGCCGAACCGTATTGGGCAGGGCATCGAGTTTGATTACTGCTGTGTGCATGCGTCTCTGGCTTTAAAGAAGCTGGGATTTGAGACGATCATTGTCAACTGCAATCCAGAAACCGTGTCAACGGATTATGATACATCGGATAAGCTTTATTTTGAACCGCTGACGCTGGAGGATGTTTTAAGTATTTATAAAAAAGAACAGCCAGTCGGCGTGATCGCGCAGTTTGGCGGACAGACGCCGCTGAACCTGGCCGCGGATCTGGAGAAAAACGGCGTGCGGATTTTAGGAACTTCACCGTCAGTGATCGATCTGGCGGAGGACCGCGACCAGTTCCGGGCGATGATGGAAAAGCTGGAAATCCCAATGCCGGAGTCTGGTATGGCGGTAAATGTAGAAGAAGCGCTGCATATTGCCGAAAAAATCGGGTATCCGGTTATGGTACGCCCTTCTTATGTGCTTGGAGGAAGGGGCATGGAGATCGTCTATGACGCGGACAGTATGGCAGGCTATATGAATGCAGCAGTCGGCGTGACACCGGACCGCCCAATCTTGATCGACCGTTTTCTGGGCCATGCGACTGAGTGCGAGGCGGACGCTGTCAGTGACGGAACGAACGCGTTTGTGCCGGCGGTTATGGAGCATATCGAGCTGGCGGGGGTACATTCCGGAGACTCTGCGTGTATTATTCCGTCCAAGCATATTTCACCGGAAAATGTGGAGACGATCAAAGAATATACGAGAAAAATTGCCGAAGAAATGCACGTCCGCGGACTGATGAATATGCAGTACGCAATAGAAAAGGACAAGGTATTTGTACTGGAAGCGAATCCGCGTGCATCACGTACGGTTCCGCTTGTATCCAAGGTGTGCAATATCCGTATGGTGCCGCTCGCGATCGATATCGTAACGGCAGAGCTGACCGGAAGGCCGTCGCCTGTTCCGCAGCTGGAGGAGCAGGATATCACGTACTATGGCGTAAAGGAAGCGGTATTTCCGTTTAATATGTTCCAAGAGGTGGATCCGGTATTAGGACCGGAAATGCGCTCCACCGGAGAGGTGCTCGGACTTTCTGATTCCTATGGCGAAGCGTTTTACAAAGCACAGGAAGCTACGCAGCTAAAGCTGCCGCTGGAAGGGACTGTACTGATCTCTGTCAGTGACCGGGATAAGGCTGAGGTGGCCGAGGTAGCTAGGGAGTTTGCAAAAGCTGGATTTCGGATTATTGCCTCGAAAAATACGTGCAAGCTGCTGAAGGAATCTGGTATCGAGGCAGAGATGGTTTACAAGCTGCATGAAGGAAGGCCGGATATCCGGGACCTGATCACAAACGGCAAGATCGATCTGATCATTAATACCCCGGTTGGCAGGGAAAGCCGTGTAGATGACAGCTATCTGCGCAAAACCGCGATCAAAAAGAAGGTGCCTTATATGACCACGATCGCCGCTGCAAAAGCTACCGTCAGTGGGATTCTTTCGCTGAAAAAGCATGGCAGCAGCCAAGTACGTTCCCTGCAGGAATTACACGGGATAAAATAACCATAATAAATATGGCAGCACATTGTAATATTTCATCATAAAAAAGAAAGGAACAGGATCATGAAAAAAAGCAACAGAATGCTTTCGCTTCTTCTAGCTGCATTACTGGCGTTTCAGGCTGCACCGTATACTACGGCGCCTGCGGATGCCATGGCACCTGCGGCAGTCGAGGCGGCGGTCAAAAATGCCAAGATCACCAATGTAAAGACAGATGCACTTACGATTGAAAAGGGCGAGTCTTTTCAGCTAAAGGCGAATCGTTCGGATGTAACATGGAAAAGCAGCGATAAAAAAGTAGTATCCGTTACCAAAACCGGAAAGCTAAAAGGGTTAAAGCAGGGTACGGCAACGATCACCGTGACAGCGGGAAAAACGAAAGCGCAGCTTGCGGTTACGGTAGGTAAAAAGGTAACCGGGGTAAATGTCATTAAATCTGCGGTTGCACTGCCGATCGGTGCAAAATCTACGATCAAAGTGGATATCGCTCCGGAAGATGCTTCCAACCATACGGTTCTTTACCAGTCTGCGGACGGAAAGATTGCGTCGGTATCGAAAAAGGGCGTTATTACGGCGAAAAAAACCGGGCGCACAAAAATTACCGTCCTGGCTGCGGATGGCTCCGGAAAAAAGGAAGTCGTAACTGTGACAGTGCGTGCGGTTGACAGTACCATACGTCTGCAGGACGATTTTTTCCAGTCCATCAATGCAACGACGTTGAGCAATCGTGCCCTAAAAGAGAATGAAGCGTCTTGGAATGGCTTTACCGAGCTGCAAAACCAGGTAACAAAGGATTTAAACAGCCTGATCGACGAGCTTGTGGAAGAAAAGGACAAGTATGCGCAAGGCAGTATCGAGCAAAAGATCATTGATTTTTATTTGTTAGCGCGTGATATGGATAAGAGAAACAAAGACGGCATCGAACCGTTAAAGCCATATCTCGACAAGCTTGACAAGGCAAGTACGGTTGCGGAGCTTGTGGACGTGCTGGCGGAGCTTGCCAGATATGGGATAGGCAGTATCTTAAATTTCGGTGTTTTACAGGATACGATGGATTCCAGCCGGTATGTACTTGTCAATCAGGGGCCGGGTTATACACTTCCGAAGGATTATATGTTCGGAGAGGCGAACCAGCCAGTCCAGCAGGCGTTATTGGATTATATGAAAAAACTGTTTGTGCTGGCAGGTGAGAGCGAGGAACAGGCTTTAGCAATCGCGCAGCAGCTCTATCAGCTTCAGGAAGATTTTGCATCCAGCGGAGCAGGGCTTGAGGATCGCTATAATGTAGAAAAATTTTATAATCCTTATACAAAAGAAGAGCTCGCCAGCTTGTATAGTAATTGTGATGTGATAGGATTTTTAGAGAAGGCTGGCATTACCAGCTTTGACAAATGTATTGTACAAGAGGTGGAGAACGCCAAGAAAGCGAACAGCTATCTGACGCAGGAAAATCTGGAGCTTCTGAAAAACTATACGAAGTTTTTCATGTATATGAATTACAGCAATTTACTGACGCAGGAGCATGACAAGGCTACCAAGGAGTTTAATGCGTCCCTGACGGGAGCGGTAAATGACAAGAGCATGGATACCGTTGCGAAAGAATTAACGCAATCCTTGTTTGTATGGGAATTTGGCAAGCTGTATACAGATCATTATTTTTCTGAGGAAAGTAAAAAAGAAGTCGAAGATATGACAAAGCAGCTGATCCAGACATTTCGCAGCAGGATCCAGAAGCTGGACTGGCTTTCCGACGCTACGAAGCAGAAAGCGGTTCAGAAGCTGGATGCGATGAAAGTAAAGATCGGATATCCGGATAAATGGCCTTCTTATTTTGATGAATTGCCGATAGATGCATCCAAGAGCGTAATCGAAAATATTGTGCATATCCAGGAAGCATTAAGCGCAGACGCACAAAAGCGTCTGGATTCCGGTGCAGATAAGGAAGGCTGGGCGGCGACGCCGCAGACGGTAAATGCGTTTTATAATCCGCAGGCAAATGATATTACGTTCCCGGCAGCGATCCTGCAGGCGCCGTTTTATGATAAAAACGCGGATGATGCGCAAAACCTTGGAGCGATCGGTACGGTTATCGGACATGAGATCACGCACGCCTTTGATACAAACGGCGCAAGATATGATGAAAACGGCAACTACAGCGATTGGTGGACACAGGAAGATATGGCGCAGTTTATGGCGAAGGCAGAGAAAGTAAAGGATTACTATAACGGCATGGAAATCGCAAATGGTATTTTCCAAAACGGAGATTCAACGGTTACGGAAAATATTGCGGACATGGGCGGAATGGCCTGCGTGCTGGAAATTATTGGTGATGATAAGGAAGCGCAGCGCAAGGCATTTGAAAGCAATGCGAATATGTGGGTAGCTAATCAGACAGATCAATATCGTGATTATTTGCTGATGGTAGACGTGCATTCTTTAAACAAAGTACGTGTTAATGCGGTACTGCCGCTGTTTGATCAGTTTTATGATGCATATGGTATCACCAAAAATGATGCCATGTATGTAGCCAAGGAGGACCGGATACAGATTTGGTAAGAAATAAAAAAATAACAGGCTGGAAACAGTCTGTTATTTTTTTATTTATCAAGAATGATTCGTTTTAACCGAAGCTCGAAGCAGACATATTGTACCTGCTCCGTGCCGTCAGGCATATCGTTCGTGTGATCAACGCTCTTTTTTGCTGTAACCATGAGCTGGCCTTCCATCTGTTCTGCCAGAGATCTTGCGACAGTCAGGCCAAGTCCGGTACCTCCTTGGCCGCGGGAGCTGTCTTGGATATAAAACCGTTCGAATAAATGCGAAATGTCTTCTTCTGTCAACGTGCAGGTATCGTTTTCAAAAAAAATGGATACCCATTCGTTTTCCTTTTCCGGTTCTATATTCGGTTCTATAAAATAAATCTGAAAGATGGTGTCTGCGTATCTGCCCGCGTTTTGGAACAGATTGAGGAAGATCCGTTCGCAGGCAGCTGTCTCGCCAAGCGTCCAGACAGGATGGTCTGGAATCTGCACGTCAACATTTAAATGCGTCTGCTGTAGAAGCTGGTAATTGCCCATTATGGATTCCCGCAGCGTCCGTGCGATATCAATCTGTGTGAGGGAAAGCTCGTAATCGTTGGCATACAGGACTATGCTATAAGTCTATAGTAGTCTCCCCAGTGACGTTTTGTAAAGGACTTATAATGAACTTATAATTTCTGTTTCACTAAGCGTTTGCTTTAAAACATTCAGCTCTTGTAATTTTTTCTCGTAGATTTCCTTTAGTTCCTCCCTCTTGACTTTTGTATTATCATATTGAAACTGAATATTTTCAGGTAGTTCAATACCTTGTTTCTGATATTTATTTTCAATATCTTCCATGATTTTTCTTCTTCTTAAAATTCTATTTTGAATTTTTTCTATAGTATCTTCTGTGCGTGCTATTTTTTCTGATAAAGAAATTCCTTCATTTCGCTTTTTGTATCTTCGATTCTTTTTATCTGCTTTTTCAAGACCAATCACTTCATCAATAGCACTTTTATCAATTTGATTTTCATTCATTTTATTGTATGTATTTATAAACCCGTCCATAGAATACATATGAAATTCCTGATTAGTTTCTGTGATAAATTCTTTTCTAAGTTCTATTCTTGGCCCTATTGTCTTACCTTTGGTAATATTCCACCAATCTTCTTTTTGATCATGTGTAACATATACAATACCTACTCCATTTTCCTTCGCATATTTAATTATCTGTTTCCATATAATCAAATCTCCATAGGCATTAGAGCATTCCAATAAGTAGTTGACCGATATATCTTCAATGTTATCCTTATCAATAACCCTTGTTTCTATATTTTTTCCTAAAATCAATGCCGAATACTGATCAACCTTCTTTTTATTAAAATATATTAAATCTCCAAACATTTATTTTCACCTCAATCTACATTACTTATCCTAAAGGGATATTCTGGTCTGTTTTTATTTTTTTGACCTCTTCAACAGAAAGACCGACAAATTCCGCAATCTTTTCAAGCGTTATTGTCCCATCTTCCAACATTTTCTTTGCAACATTTATCATTCCTTCTTTCAATGTCTGATTCCTCATATCT
>CAJUIL010000024.1 GCA_910586225.1 uncultured Eubacterium sp.
GTAAGGCAACGGACTCTGACTCCGTCATTTCAAGGTTCGAATCCTTGTGGGCCAGTTAAAGGCGCAGATATAGAAAAGACCTCGATAGTTTTCTATTGAGGTTTTTTTGTTGCAGTAAGCATTGTTGTGAGGAAATCAAGGAAGCATTTGCTATCTGGAGGTAAAAGTGTTATAGTGTATTCTTTAGAATAAAGTAATCGTGCGCGGCGGTGAAAGTCCGGGCGGCATTTATTACAAGGTTGATCATGGAAGAAATGAGGCGGGAATATGGGAAAGGTTATATTTTTTGATGTAGATGGAACGTTAGTTAGTTTTGGCGGGCAGATGCCGGAATCTGCCAAGGAGGCGCTGCGAAAGGCACGGAGCAATGGGCATCAGCTTGTAATCTGCAGCGGCCGCTCCAGAGGGCAGATTTACCCGTGGCTGCTGGAGGTTGGCTTTGATGGGATCGTGGCGGCTACTGGGGCCTATGTGGAGCACGGCGGCGAGGTGGTTTACAGACATTTTATGTCTGAGGATGAGCTGCGCATTGTTGCAGAGCTGCTGGAAGAGGCGGAAGCCTGTTATTCAGCACAGGCGGGCGAACGGATGATTACCTCAGTACGGCATCGTGACCGCCAGATTGCCAGATTTAAAGAGCTTGCAGATGATGAAATGATAGACCAGATC
Source organism: uncultured Eubacterium sp. (assembly GCA_910586225.1). GTDB lineage: Bacteria > Bacillota > Clostridia > Lachnospirales > Lachnospiraceae > Eubacterium_J. The sequence continues at coordinate 670 of CAJUIL010000024.1, forward strand.
TGGAAGAATGTGGAGCTGACGGATCATATTTGGCAGTATGAGGATATCGAAAAGCTTGTGTATTATGAATCGAAGATCAGTGTGCCGCAGATCAGGAAACGGCTGGCCGGAATTTGTGATGTGACAGAATCCAGCTTTGAAACGGCGCAGTCAGACTCCGGGGAAATTACGTGCAGCGGTATTAATAAGGCGCACGGGATGCAGAAATATCTTGTACATACAGGAAAGGCAAAAAAGGATACGGTTGCGTTTGGAGACGGGCCGAATGACTTTGATATGCTGGAATATGCGCAGGTTGGCGTAGCGATGGGAAACGCTGTGGAAGAGCTGAGACGAAGGGCTGATTTTGTAACAAAGCATATTGATGAGGACGGAGTGGCATACGCTCTAAAGGAGCTGGGCTTGATCTGATGATGATCCCCCTCTGCACGATCCGAAAAAACTGTTTCGGTGACGCAGAGGGGGATTGTATTGTAATGTGGAAAAATTGTTACGGGAGCCGCAATACCTGGCCGATGCTTAGCCTGTCGCTGGTCAGTCCATTGAGCTGTTTGATTGCATTGACGGTCGTATTGTATTTTTGTGCGATCAGCCAGAGAGAATCCCCTGCTTTGACGGTATATTCGCGGGCAGGACTGTTTTGTGAGGACGGGATTTTTAAAATCTGACCGACGTTTAGCATATCGCTGGTCAGCCCGTTCAGCTGTTTGATCGCATTGACGGTCGTATTGTATTTTTGCGCGATCAGCCAGAGGGAATCTCCAGGCTTAACGGTATATTGTATGGTGGAATGATTCGGCGGCGCTGGGATTTTTAGCACCTGGCCGATGCTTAGCATATCGCTGGTCAGTCCGTTCAGCTGTTTAATGGCATTGACGGTCGTATCGTACTTTTGCGCGATCAGCCACAAGCTGTCGCCCGCTTGCACGACGTAGCGGAGCGTGCCGGAGTCTGGACTGGCAGGCGGTACGTTTTGCTGAATGCCGCGGTAAGTTTCATACAGTGCTTCCCAGGTCAAAGGCCCGACGATACCGTCCGCATCCAGACGCATGACACGCTGAAACGCGGCAACGGATTGTCTGGTACCGCTGCCGAAGATGCCGTCCTGGTCTGGAGCCGGGATATCTGGATAATATTGTGCGAGCACATTCAGCAAATACTGGAGCGTCACCACATCCTGTCCTCTGGAGCCCTGACGCAGCACGGAGGACGGCGGTACAGTGCCGATACCGAGTGTGCTGCCTTCGCTATTTAACTCTGCCAATCGGGAGACGGCAGTATAAATGCTGGAGATTTTGTACCAAGTGCCTTTTCCGACAATGCCGTCGGGAGTCAGGTTGAAAATACGCTGGAACTTTGTGACAGCGGCTCTGGTGCTCTTTTGAAAATCTCCAGACGTATCTGTGATGGCAGGGATTGCCGGATAATTGCGCCGGATGCGGTTCAGCCACGATTGGATTGTTTGAACATCCAGTCCGGTACTGCCGGTCTTTAACGGGGCGCCTGGATAGGAGGACAAAGCTCCGGTAATGGCGTTTGTTTCCGCGATCTCTACATCCTTCGGATAGTACGAGCGAAGGATCTGCAGCGGCGTGTAGCCGCGGTTTGCAAGCGATACGGTACCCCATTGGGACAGGCCGCTGCAGGTTACGGTTGTACCGTTGCAAAAGGAAGTAAAGTAAGGCGCGTTTTGTCCTTTTCGACGGACGTATTCATTAAAGATTTCATCTACGATCCTGGCGACCGATTCATAAATCGGACGTCCGTAAACAAAAGCCTGGTCATAGGCGGTACTGTTTGTAATATCAAACGAATACCCGCGGCTTTTGTACCACTCTGTATAAATCCGGTTTAATGCAAACGTAATGATCGCATAAATATTCGCGGCCAGCGCTGCATTTGGCCAGGTTGGGTATATTTCGCTGCTGGCGACGTTTTTTACGTAGTCCGGAAAAGACAGCTGTACATTGCGTGCGGAAGAGTCAGGAGTACCAAGATGTACGGTAATTGGATTTGGGATCACGACCTGGCGCAGCACATATGGGCTGGACGCCGGGCCTTCCTGCTCACGCATTTCATGCATGGCGACGGCCGGTTTTCCGATGGTAATATCTGTCTGGTAAGGCGTACGCTGCTGTTCCTGCATTGGTACGAGGGCGAGCGGCAGGATTGCGTTTTCTCCTTCGAAAATGGGGATATCTGAGACGAACAAGGAGTTAAAGCCTGCAGCCTGAGCGCGTACGTTATAACTTAAAAATGGTGTTCCGGTAAAATACGCGTTTTGAGAAAAGCTTTTGTCAAGAGTTTCCAGCGGAACTTCCTGCGCTTCTCCGTTTTCGTCTGTTGTCAGCTGGTAGATAGTGTTTCCCTGGCTGTCTGTGATCGAAATCATAACGCCGCTCAATGGAACGGCATCATGGGCAGTCCGGGCCTGAATCGTTAGATAACCGATAGCCATAGATCAGAAATTTCCTTTTTCACTATCATATGCGCATATGACTTCATACATTACAGGCTGTTGAGCTGGACAGACAGTCGGGTTGAATCATAAAAGCTAAGTGACCGAAGTGTCGGGCGATTGATTTTTTGGAAATAAAATCTGAATTTCAGTTCCTTGTTCTGGCACGCTGCTTAGGTGGATATCTGCTGCGTGTATTTTTGCAGAGTGCTTGACGATGGAAAGCCCCAGCCCGGTTCCGCCAAGATGCTTGGAATGGCTTTTATCCACACGGTAAAAACGTTCAAAAATATGTTCCTGATGCTCTGGAGGAATGCCAATACCTGTATCGCGTACAGTCAGAACGACTTGCTTTGGATGATCCTTAATATTCACAAAGACAGAGCCGCCTTTTTTATTATATTTAATCGCGTTTTCACAAAGGTTATACAAGATCCCGAAAAGCAGCTGCGGGATACCGCATAAGACAGCGGGTTCTCCGGTCAAAGAAACAGTCACGCCAGCTTCTGCGGCTTCTTGTGACAGGCTGCTGACAGCGGCCCCGGCGAGCGCGAAAAGCTCTGCCGTCTCAAAGCCGGCTCCGCCTGCGCCTTCATCCAGGCGGGAAAGGCTGATGATATCTTCGACAAGCTTTGCCATACGTTGTGCCTCGTTATAGATTTTATCTGCAAACGGACGGATGTCGTCTTGTCTGACCATGTTGTTTTTAAGAAGCTCCGCGTAGCCGGAAATAGAGTGCAGAGGAGTCTTTAGTTCGTGGGAGACATTTGCGGTAAATTCCCGGCGCATCCTTTCGGCCTTTTCCTTTTCGGTAATATCAAATAAGAGCAGGACAGCGCCAGAAACAGTTCCGGCGGACAGGACAGGGCTTGCGGTGATCTGGTAGCAGCTGTTTTTTAACGCAGCGGATTCTTCGGATGCTGTTCCGCTAAGGGCGCTTTGGGCCGCTTGAAGAAGCGGAGGAATGCTGCTGACCGCACGAAGCTGTTTTCCGGTCAGTGATTTCCGCACGGGAAAACTTGGCCAGGAAGATGCTCCAGCATCTGTTAAGCTGCCGTCGGAAGAGGGTGGGCCGGACTCTTGTGCGGCAGACGGCGAGGGTTCCAGAAGGGAAGCTGCCGCAGGGTTGATGCTGAGGATCGTTCCATCTGGAGACAGCAGTATAATGCCTTCTTTCATGTTAGAAGTAACGGCATGGAGTTCTTCCTGCTTTTGCAGAAGCTCGGTTTCCTTGAGCTTTAGCTGGCTCTGCTGGCTGGCGATCCGAAGCAGGAGCGGAGAAAGCTCCTCATAGTGCTCGGTTTCCAGAGGGTTGTCCAAATCCAGCTCGTTTAACGGCTTTACGATATGGCTGGAAAGCCGTGCGGCCAGAATGACGGAAAGGATGATGGTAATTGCAAATACAAGGAAAATCGGTTGCGACATTCCAAGCAGCAGGATAAAAACAGTGCCGTGCGTAGAACAAAGACGTACGACGGAGCCATCAGGCAGACGTTTCGCAAAGTAAAAGGAGCGTTCCATCAGCGTAGCAGAATAACGGTCGCTCTCCCCATAGCCGTCTGACAGCGCTTGACGGATTTCCTTGCGTTGCAGATGGTTTTCCATCGCGTCTGTATTGGAGGCGCTGTCATAGAGAATCGTGCCGTCCGCATCGATCCAGGTGATCCGGTAGTGGTCAAAATTCATGCCTTCAAAATAGTGGATACCCTCATTGGCGATACCTTGTGAGACCAGACTTGTCTGCATTTTGAGCTGATCCAGCTGTATGTCGGAAAAATAATCGTACAGTACGCCCATAATAAGTACGAGCGAGGAAAAAAAGACGATGAGTGCAGCAAGGCAGATCGAGCGGAAAATTTTTTTGGTCATGGTGTGTCCTCCAGCTTGTAGCCGACGCCGCGTATCGTTTTGATCCAGTTGCCGTACGCGCCGAGCTTTGTACGCAGGCTGCCGACATGGACGTCAACCGTACGCGTACCGCCGCAAAAATCGACATCCCAGATTTTATTTAACAGGACGTCACGGGTATAGACAAGACCTGGATGTGACATAAACAGGCGGAGCAGCTCAAATTCTTTTGGTGTTAATTCAATCGGAATTTTATTTCTTATATCTTCTTCAGCGTTTTTGAGTCCTTCGCTGCATTCATATAGAAATACAGAGTGCCTCTCCGTATCCAACTCTAAATTTCCAATACGCAGCTGCGGCTGTTCTGTTTTTGGTACGCTGCGGCGAAGGACAGCTTTTACGCGTGACAGCATTTCCATCATGCCGAATGGCTTTGCAAGGTAATCATCTGCGCCAAGATCCAGTCCAATGACCTTATCGTATTCTGTGCCTTTGGCAGAGGCGATAATAACAGGAATCTGTGAAGTATTTGAATTGCTTTTTAATTTTTTCAGTATCGAAATACCGTCCTCGCCGGGCAGCATCAGGTCCAGCAGGATAAGCTGCGGCAGTTCTGTCGGCAGCGCATGGAACAGGTCGACGCTGTCTGAAAAGCCTTTGGCTTGGAATCCGGCGGACTGCAGCGTATAGATCAGCAAGTCACGGATGGAGTTGTCGTCCTCTACACAAAAAATCATAGATAGCTCCTTTCGTTGCGGTTGTTTCCATTCATAGTACTATAGAATGGAGCAGGTGTCAAAAGGAGATTGCGAGTTTGCCGGATACGTCAGCAGATGGCAGCTTACCACTCGGATCATGCAGCTTACAGGGATATGCTTGTTTCTAGGGAAAGGGGCTTTTATAATGGAAAAAGAACGGAAAGAAGCGAAAAAGGAGGAGAGGGTATGTGTATGATAGAAGTTCGGAAACTGGCAAAAGCATACGCAGGTGTTCCAGCAGTCAGAGAGATTTCGTTTGATGTGGAACGAGGAACGATGCTGGGGTTTTTAGGGGTGAACGGAGCTGGAAAATCGACGACGATCCATATGCTGTCGACATTGCTAAAGCCAGACGCTGGGTATGCAAGGCTGTGCGGTTATACAGTTGGTAAGGAGGATTTTAACATCCGCCGCAAAATCGGCATCGTATATCAGCAGAATTGTCTGGATCAGTTTTTATCGGTCAAGGAAAACCTGGTTTGCCGGGGGATTTTGCATGGGGCATCCAAAGAGGAAGCAAACGCACAGCTTGAACATTTGGGTGAGATATTAAAGTTAAATAAAATATTCAAGAAAAGGTATGGGACGCTTTCCGGCGGTCAGAAGCGTAAATGTGAAATTGCTGCCGCGCTGATGCATACGCCGGAAATCCTATTTCTGGACGAGCCAACGACAGGACTTGATCCAGCTTCGCGTAAAGATGTCTGGGCAACAGTAAGGGATTTGCAGAAAAACGAAAAATTAACTGTATTTTTAACAACTCACTATATGGAAGAGGCAGAATGGGCTGACAATATTATCATTCTGGACCATGGTACGATTGTCGCCAGCGGGACGGCATTTGAGCTAAAGGAAAAATATGCGGCGGATAGGCTGCGGTTATATTTTGGTATAGAGAAGAAAGGGCAGATCGTAGAACTGCTCAAATCCCAGAAAAAGACGGTAAGGCAGGTAAAGGAAGGGCTGGAGGTTGCGATTCATACGACGCTGGACGCAATCCCGCTGTTGGAGGCAGTTCGAGGGCTTGTGGATGGATTTGAGGTCATTCAAGGGAATATGGACGATGTATTTTTGCAGGCGGTCAGCCATGATGGGGATAAAGGGGAGCATCCAGCTTCGATGAATGAAGGAGGGGAAACAGAATGGAGCAATTAAGGGTTATTACGAAAAGAAATCTGATGCTGTATCTGCGGGACAAGGGAGCGGTATTTTTTTCGCTTTTGTCTATGCTTATTATTATCGGGCTCATGGTATTGTTTTTAGGCGATGCTGCGATTCAAAATATCCAAGAGCTGTTAGCGCAGTTTCCGGGACATGATACGACGACAGACGAGACGAATGCAAGGCTGCTTGTGCTATCCTGGAATTTTGCAGGGATCCTTTCGGTTAACGCCGTTACGGTTACACTGTCGGCGCTGTCGTCTATGATCAAGGACAAGACAAGCGGCAGGATCAAGTCTATCTATACGGCTCCGGTAAACAGGATGGTGCTGGCGCTTGGGTATGTATTGGCAGCGTGGGCGGCTTCGGTCATGATCTGTACGCTGACGCTCGTTATTACAGAATGCTATGGGGTGGCGTGCGGAATGGAATGGTTCTCTGTGACGGAGCATATAAAGCTGATGGGTATGATCTTGGTAAATTCGTTTGCTTATGCGGCATTTATGTATGTGGCAGCAGTATTGGTCAGATCCGAAGGCTCCTGGAGCGGGTTTGGAACGGTTGTCGGGACGCTGGTGGGATTTTTAGGCGGTATTTATCTGGCGATTGGCCAGCTGTCGCAGAGCGTTGGCCGGATCATGAAGTGTACGCCAGTTATTTATGGTACGTCCATGTTCCGGCAGGTTATGACGGAGCAGATTATGGAAAAAACATTTGATGGAATACCAGAGGAGGCAGAAAAAGCTTATCGGGAGGTCATGGGGATTGACCTTTTTGTGTTTGATCAGAAGGTATCGGTGGGAATGTCGTTTGCGGTACTCTTGATTTTTGGCGTGATTTTTCTTATGATAGGAGCAGCGTGTGTGAAATATGGAAGAAAGGATTGTTAAGCGGGGCTGTGTGAAAGATTATGAAAATAACAATCGAAACGCCAGAGCATGGGCAGGAAGATGAGATCATTATCCGCTGTGCCGCTTTGGATGAAGAGCTTTTGCAGCTTATTTACCGGTTGAAAATGGGCAGAGAGCTTCTGCCGGTGTTTTTGGATGAGCAAATTGTCATGCTGCCGTTAAAAGAAATCTATTATTTTGAATCGGTAGATAATAAAGTGTTTGCTTATAGTAAAAAAGAAGTCTATGAGGTGCGTAAAAAGCTGTACGAGCTGGAACAGGCATATACAGGGCAGGATTTTCTACGGGTTTCTAAGTCTGCGATCGTGCACCTGGCCAAAATATCGCGTTTAAAGCCACTGTTTAACGGACGCTTTGAGGCGGTGCTTAAAAATGGGGAAAAGATCATCATATCCAGGCAGTACGCTGTGGCAATGAAGAAAAAGCTGGGGCTGTAACATGAAAATGCTCCATAAAATACTTTTCAAAAGGTTAAGGAGAAAAGGAAGAAAAGAAGATATGGAAAAGCTAAGGCTGTATTTAGAATGCTTTGTAGAGTGGTTTGTGTCGGTTGCGACCGGGATATTGATCATCTGCGCGGTTAATTTTGGGCTGTATGCACAGGGCGGCGTAATTCCAAGGGAGACGTTATTGCAGATTTTGCTGTCGGCAATGCTTACGTCAGCGGTTACAGCCGCGTTTAATATGGCCGATCCGGTAAAACGAAGCAGCGTGCTGCTTTGCCTGGTCCTGCATTTTTGCAGCTTGGTAGCAGTTATGGCGGGCTGTGGGGTCTGGTTTGGCTGGGTGGATTTTGAGGTGTTTGGGATGCTTGAGATGGTACTGTCGGTTGCCTGTGTATATGCTTTTGTTATGGCGGTACATTTTATCATCGATAAACGCCGCGCAGAGCAGATGAATCACAGGCTTTGGGAGCGGTATCACAAGGATGAGGAAGGATAGCGCGGCAGTGGAGGTATACGAATATCAAAGGTTAGACAGGGACGTTCCGGTAGGGGAGTTCCTGTTTTTTTGCTCATGCGAGGTAAAGAAGTCCTCTTGATTACTCACCAACAAGGACAGGCGGAGCTGTCAACGGTGGACGAAATCCATTTACTTTCTGTTAACTGACTTGACTAGTGTACTGGCTCGCTGGTATTTATGGTAAGCGTGCTGGATATTTTGTCACTCTGCAAGGCGGATTTTCGACGACGTAATGGTGGCTACGGCTAGAAAATCCAACGAAGCAGATGGCAAAATAGGCAGTACGATTGCCATGAATACCAACGAGCCAGTACACTAGCTTGGCTATTTAAGCAAATTCTTTATTTTGATATATTTATTTCAAAATAGGTAATAAAAACTTCAAAAGTGCCAAACCTAAAAATACAGTTATTAACGCAATTACTGGAGAAATTATCTTATTTGGAAAATTCATTTTATTCAACAAAACAATATCCAAATTAAACGCAACCAAAAACAATATGAATACAACTACAAATAATAGATTATGGAGAACAAGGAATTTGTATATAACATATTCCATACAGAAGAAAACAAATATTGAAATCAAGCATAAAGAAAGTAAATGTAACGTTTTTTTCATGTTCCCTCCATAATGATTTCTCAAAATTTGGGGCAACAACGTTTTTGCTGTTACCCCAAATTTTTTATGATTTCAAAGTTTAGTAGCCATAAAGATAACCAAAATCATTTTTATACCAATTAAACATACAATACGGCACCAATAGTTTCCACGCTTTTAATCTCCATTGGAATCACTGTCTCTCAATTATTCAATTTAATGTTTGTTACAGTCGCATTTATAATTACCTTTTTAGTCGCATCAGACACTTGATATATACATACTCCCAATACATCCACTATTTTATGAGCCAATACCACGCTAGGTATACTTTTTCTTGTTTCTATCTTGGATATGTTCGTTCTCGATACACCAACTTTTTGGCTCAACTCGTATTGAGATAAATTCAATGAGACTCTAAACTCCATAATTTGATTTTTCAACTTTTGCTCTCCCATTGAACTAAATAAAGTTTACAACTTTTAGAGATGATTGTCAAGATTTATTTTCTTTTTGTTGTGCAAAACGTTTAGTATAGTCGAAAATTAATTATAATTTCTGTGCATATTAACAATATTTGTATAATAGCAAAAAGCGAGATCATGGAGTGCTTTCATTAAATTCTTTTGTGTTTTTTATGACACATGAAAATTGACGCAGGAGTTAAAGCAGGTCAATCATCTTTAGCACCCTGCTTTTTTTCTCCGTGCTGCAGCTTTTCAGCTTTTCCAAGATCAGCTCGTCCAATGGCTGTTCCAGGCTGTTTTCTGGTTGAAAGGTGTATTCGCCGCTGATAAACACGTCAACGCTGCACTGAAGGATGTTCGCAATTTTTACAAGTACAGTCAGAGACGGGTTAGCGCGGCCGCATTCGATATTGGAAATATGGCTGGGATTTACGTCTAAAACATTTGCAATCGTTTCCTGCGTAATGCCAAGACAAGTTCTGCGTTTTTTAATATTTGCACCAATAGTTTTAAAATCTAGATCGGTCATGTCCAGGCCTCCCTGCAGCTTTCTTTTTATTCATTTTAATGAAGTACTTCGTGCAGATTAACAAGCTAAAACAAATATACATTAGCTATAACTAAAGTTTTGGAAGAAAACTGACGATAATACAAAAGAAATTACACATTTGGAAATCAGGAAAGGGAGGATCATGACTTATACATCCTTTGCGTCTTATGTTTTTACGGCGATCATTGTTGTTATTTATTATCTGGTTCCGCTGCGGGCCCGCTGGGTTGTGCTGCTTATGGCAAGCAGCGCGTTTTATATGCTTGCGTATAAAACGGGATGGTGGCTGCTGCTTGGCTGCGCGCTGCTGTCCTATGGGGCGGGTCTGCTGCTTTCGCGATGCAGACGCTATCAAAAAGCAGTACTTGCGGCTGCGGTTGTTAGCTGTATGCTGCCATGGTTCTGCATAAAAAACGGGAATTTTATATTGGGGTCTTTGCTCGGAAGGCCGTCCGTTGCATGGATCGTCCCGCTTGGTATATCCTTTTATACAATGCAGATAACCGCTTACTTGGCGGACATATATGCTGGGCGGATCGAGGCGCAGAAAAATTTTGCGAAATATTTGTTGTTTTTGCTGTTTTTTCCGCAGCTCGTGCAAGGGCCGATACCACGGTATGGGCAGCTTTTTCCGCAGCTTGCCAATGGGCGTCGGTTTGATGAGGCGTGCTTTATCAGAGGCTTCCAGCGGATCTTGTGGGGATTTTTCTTAAAAATGATGATCGCGGACCGGGCGGCTGTCATAGTAAACGAAATCTTTGAGCATCCATATTTGTATACAGGCTGTTATGTGCTCGTTGGCGGCGCTTTATACAGCATGGAATTATATGCTGATTTTCTTTCCTGTGTAAAGCTGGCACAGGGAACAGCCGGGCTGTTTGGTATTGAGCTGGTCGATAATTTCAAGCGGCCGTATCTGGCGTGTTCAGTAAAAGAATTTTGGCACCGATGGCATATGTCGCTCAGCGGATGGCTGCGCGATTATATTTATATTCCGCTCGGAGGCAGCAGGAAGGGACGGGCGGCAAAATACCGGAATCTGCTGTTGACGTTTGCGGTGAGCGGTATTTGGCACGGCGCAGGTTACAAGTATTTGTTCTGGGGAATGCTGCACGCATTTTATCAGATAGCAGGAGAGCTGTCAGCGCCGTGGCAGGAACGGCTGTATCAAGTCTTGCGTCTGCCGCGCAGCTGTCAAAAAGGGCTGCAGCGGGCAGGGGTCTTTTTCTTGGTCATGACGGCATGGATCGTTTTTAGGGCTGAAAGCCTGACGACAGGACTTGTTATGGTAAAAAATATGCTTGTGGTATTTAATCCGTGGATCTTTTTTAATGATAAGCTGCTCACACTTGGTCTGGATTGGAAGGAATGGTGTGTACTGGCTCTGTCTGCGGCGGTATGGTTTTGGATTGAGCGCAGGCAGGAGCAGGGGATCTGTATGGGAAAGGTATGGCTGCAAAAACCGGCTTATCTTCGTTTTGCGATGTATCTTTCCGTGATCGTTGTCGTGATGGTGTTTGGAAGCTATGGATTTGGCTATGAGCCGACAGATTTTATTTATAGGGGATTTTAAAAGATGAGTAAACATATTGGTTTTATAAAGAGGTGCGCGGTATTTACCGCGCTGCTTAGCGTTTGTTTCCTATTTGTATGGAAGCTTGTCACTCCGAAATTTTTTATGGATAACGACTGGCCGACGACATCTGCTTACTGCGGCTTTTATGAAATGGAGGAGGAGTCTGTAGATGTACTGTTTTTTGGGAGCAGCCATGCGGCGTCTTTTTTTATACCGCAGGAGCTGTATAACGATTATGGCTATACAAGTTATAATCTGGGATGCGAGCAGCAAAATCTGGTCGTTTCTTATTTTTGGCTCAAAGAAGCGCTTCGCAGCCAGAATCCGAAAACGGTTGTTTTGGATTGTTATATGCTGTTTACATATAATGCAAAAGAGCCGCTGAATACATCTGAGGCCTGTACGCGAAAGGCGCTGGATTATATGAAATGGTCCCCGGTCAAAATGGAAGCGGTAAAGACGATATGCGAACTGGATCAAAATCAGTCGTTGTTAAGCTATTATCTGCCGAATATCCGCTATCATACAAGGTGGAAGGGTCTTGGGGCAAATGATTTCAAGGTATGGGAGCGAAAGAAGCATTATGAGCTAAAGGGATATGCTCCGCTGGCGGGATATTGCGGGATTGAGGAATTTTTGCCGTTTGACGGCAGGAAGGCGGAAAACAGCGCGGTGATGGTGCCGTTGATGGAGGAATATTTGGAAAAGATCCGTTTGTTGTGCGAGCAGCAGGGAATCGAGCTGCTGCTTGTGAAAAATCCTGCGACAGTCCAGTCGGCAGAAAAATATCAGACTGTGCAAGACTATGCAAAACGGCATGGACTGCAGTATTTCGATTTTAATGAGAAGGGCCTGTACAAAAAAACGGAGTATTCCTTTGCGTCAGATAATCATGACGGCGGACATGGCAACTTTTGGGGAGCTAGAAAAATAACAAAGTATATAGGAAGCGTATTAAAGCAGGGCGGACGGCTGCAGAAAAAGACAGCAGCACAATGGGAAGAGACGAAGGATTATTATATGCAGATGATAAAAGATTGTGAACTGCCTCATATTACAGAGCTAAATACGTATCTTGCCGCAGTTAACAACGAATACTATAGTGTGTTTCTTGCGACGAAAGGAGATTGGACCGCTTACTTAGGAAACGAGTCTGCTGTCTTGCTGCGCAATCTGGGACTGCGCGCGCCGGAGTCTGGGGCTGCTGCCAAGGCGGGATTTCTCGCAGCGGTTTCGGACGGTAAGATTCATGAGCAAAGCGGACTGGAGCAGCTGCAGCTGAGCGGGACGGTACGCCGGGGGATTGTGACCTTTCTTATGGAAAGTACAGCACCGGCGTATGGCGATAGATGCTCGATTGCGGTGGATGGGACAGAGTATTCGAAAAATAGCCGGGGATTAAATGTGGTTGTGCTGCAGCGTGAGACGGGAAGGGTAATTGATACCGTGTGCTTTGATACCGGAGCAGAGGGGAGGCCGGCTATTCGATAAAAATAACCAAACATAGCTCTTGCTTATCTTTCCAATTTATGTCAAAATAAAGAAGCAACTCTCAAAAAGGCAGATCAAAAATTTCTCAAGGAGGTTTCAAAATGTATATTATATGCTTGGATCTAGAAGGTGTACTGGTGCCAGAGATATGGATCGCGTTTGCGGAGGCGAGCGGTATTGCGCAATTAAAGAAAACGACAAGAGACGAGCCGGACTATGATAAGCTGATGAAGGGCCGTTTGGAAATATTGAAAGAGCATGGTCTTGGGTTAAAGGAGATTCAGGATACGATCGCGCAGATTGAACCGCTTGCGGGTGCAAAGGAATTTTTGGATGAGCTTCGGTCACTGACGCAGGTCATTATTATCAGCGATACGTTTGAACAGTTTGCCAAGCCGCTGATGCAAAAGCTCGGCTGGCCGACAATCTTTTGCAATTCGCTGGAGGTTAGCGGCGATGGGCAGATTACCGGGTATAAAATGCGTGTGGAAAATTCCAAATACACAACAGTAAAAGCGCTGCAGTCGATCGGCTATGACACGATCGCAAGTGGGGACAGCTATAATGACCTGGGGATGATTCAGGCCAGCAAAGCGGGATTTTTGTTCAAAAGTACGGAGCAGATCAAGGCGGACTATCCACAGTATCCGGCTTTTGAGACTTATGAGGAGCTGCTTGGGGCGATCCGCGGCGTGATACAGGAATAAAAAAAGCGTTTTGGAATAAAATCATGAAGGAATCGAAAGGAAGGTGAACTGGATTGCTGAAAACACTGGCCTCTTATATTGGAGAATTTAAAAAAGATTCCCTGATGACGCCAATCGTTATGATCTTGGAGGTCATTATGGAAATGCTGATCCCGCTTTTGATGGCATCGATCATTGATGACGGAGTAGAAAAAAATGATATTAACCATATTTATATGATGGGGGCGTGGATGATTGCCGCAGCGTTTGTAGGGCTGACGGCTGGCGTGCTTGGAGGAAAATATGGTGCAAGGGCTTCCGCGGGCTTTGCGAAAAACCTGCGGGAAGGGATGTTTGTAAATATTCAGGATTTTGCGTTTGAAAATATTGACAAGTATTCGACAGCGGGACTGGTTACAAGACTAACGACGGATGTGACAAATCTGCAGAACGCTTACCAGATGATCCTGCGTATGTGTGTGCGCGCGCCGTTTTCCCTGATCATCGCGATGATGATGTCCTTTTTTATTTCACCGAAGCTGGCGAGCATTTATTTGATCGCGGTGATTGTACTGGGCGGTTTTCTGGCGCTGATCATTGTGAATGCCTATAAGTATTTCAGCGCGGTATTTGAAAAATACGATGATCTGAATGCGAGCGTGCAGGAAAATATATCGGCGATCCGCGTAGTAAAGGCATATGTAAGGGAAGATTATGAGATTGACAAGTTTCAAAAGGCGTGCGGGAACTTGTACCAGATGTTTATCAAAGCAGAAAACATTGTCGCGTACAATGCTCCTGCGATGATGGTAACAGTATTCAGCTGTATCTTGGGGATCAGCTGGCTGGGCGCCAAAACGATCGTCTTGACCGGTGCTACGGAGCTGGAGGTCGGGGATCTGACGAGCCTGCTTGCGTACTGCATGAATATTTTAATGAGTCTGATGATGCTTTCGATGGCTTTTGTGATGATCACGATGAGCTCGGCAAGCGCAAGGCGTATTTCAGAGGTGCTGAATGAAAAAAGCACGCTGCGCAACCCGGCCAAGCCGGATTTTGACGTTCCTGACGGGAGCATCCGGTTTGAGCACGTAAACTTTTTTTACCGGAAACGGACTTCGCAGGCGGATAAAAAGGCAGATGAGCCACTCGCTGACAGCGGGGCAGATGACAGCGAAAATCTGGTGCTGTCTGATATCAACCTGGATATCCGCTCTGGTGAAACGATCGGGATCATTGGTGGTACCGGAAGCTCGAAATCCAGCCTGGTCAACCTTGTGAGCCGTCTGTATGATGTTACGGCAGGCTGTGTGAAGGTGGGCGGCAAGGATGTCAGAAGCTATGATATAGAAACGCTTCGCAACGAAGTGGCGGTTGTACTGCAGAAAAATGTGCTGTTTTCCGGCACAATTTATGACAATCTGCGCTGGGGCGATCTGCAGGCGAGTGAGGAAGAGTGCAAGAGGGCGTGCCGCTTAGCCTGCGCGGATGAATTTATTGAAGCGATGCCGGAAGGCTATCATACGTATATCGAGCAGGGAGGTACGAATGTGTCTGGCGGGCAGAAGCAGCGGCTTTGCATTGCGCGTGCGCTGCTGAAAAAGCCGAAGATCCTCATTTTAGATGACTCTACAAGCGCGGTCGACACGGCTACGGATGCAAGGATCCGCAAAGCGTTCGCAGAGGAAATTCCAGGAACAACGAAGCTGATCATCGCTCAGCGTATTTCTTCGGTACAGAACGCGGACCGCATCATTGTGCTGGAGCATGGGAAGGTTGACGGATTTGGGACACATGAGGAGCTTTTGGAGAATAACGCGATCTATCGTGAGGTTTATGAGTCGCAGACTGGCGGAGGCGGAGATTTTGACGAGCATGGAGGTGATCAGTAATGGCTGAAAAAGCGAAGCCGGTCCATGGACCGGGCGGACATGGAAGGCCAGGCAGAGGCGGGCGTCCGCGTGTAGAAAACCCTGGCAGGATTTTCCGGAGGCTGATGGCTTATGTAATGCGGGATTACGCGTTTGCGGTGGTCGTTGTAATGGCTTGTATTCTCTACACAGCGTTTGCGACGGTGCAGGGGACGCTGTTCATGCAGGAATTGATTGACGTTTACATCGTACCGCTTTTAAAGAGCGATGCGCCGGACTTTGGAAATTTAAATCGTGCGATCTTGCGCGTCGCCTTATTTTACGGCCTTGCAGTAATCGCAAGCTATGCGCAGACGAAGATTATGATCTATGTCAGCCAAGGAACGCTGCGTCATTTGCGCGACGAGCTGTTTTCGCATATGGAAAAGCTGCCGATACGGTATTTTGACACCCATGCGCATGGGGATATTATGTCGGTATATACGAATGATATCGATACGCTGCGCCAAATGATCAGCCAGAGTATCCCGCAGTTGTTTAACAGTGTGATTACGATCGTCAGTGTATTGGGCAGTATGATCTACCTAAGTATTCCGCTGACGGGTCTGACGATTTTTATGGTCGCAGTCATGTTGTTTATGACAAAGCGGCTGGCGGGGCTAAGCAGCAGATACTTTCTGGCGCAGCAGCAGGATCTTGGTAAGGTAAACGGTTTTATTGAGGAAATGATGGAGGGGCAGAAGGTCGTTAAGGTATTCTGTCATGAGGAAGCTTCGATTCGTGATTTTAAGGAGCTGAATGATAAATTATTTGAAAGCGCTTACCAGGCAAACCGTTTTGCAAATGTTCTGATGCCAGTGGTCGCGCAGCTTGGCAATGTCAGCTATGTATTGTGCGCGATCGTGGGCGGTATTTTGGCTATGAATGGAATAGGCGGCTTTACAGTCGGGATGCTGGCCAGTTTTTTGACGTTTAACCGCAGCTTCAACCAGCCGATCGGCCAGGTAAGTATGCAGCTGAACGCGGTGATCATGGCGATCGCGGGCGCAGAGCGCGTATTTAAGCTGCTGGATGAGCAGCAGGAAGCAGACGAGGGGTATGTAACGCTCGTCAATGCAAAGAAGGAGAATGGCAAAATTGTGGAAGCGCCGGGCGGTGTACGTACCGGGCTTTGGGCGTGGAAGCATCCGCACCAGCAGGAGGGGACGGTAACCTATACGGAGCTGACGGGCGATGTCGTGTTTGATGATGTGGATTTTGGCTATGTGCCGGAAAAAATTGTGCTGCATAACGTTGACCTGTATGCGACGCCGGGGCAGAAAATTGCGTTTGTCGGGTCTACCGGAGCCGGAAAGACGACGATCACAAATCTGATCAACCGGTTTTATGATATTCAGGATGGCAAGATACGCTATGATGGTATTAATATCAATAAAATCAAAAAGGATGACTTAAGGCATTCCTTGGGGATTGTGCTGCAGGATACGCATTTGTTTACCGCTACCGTGATGGAAAATATCCGATACGGCAAGCTGGATGCAACGGATGACGAGGTGATCGCGGCTGCGAAGCTGGCAAACGCGGACGGATTTATCAGACATTTGCCGGACGGCTATCAGACAAAGCTGACAGGCGACGGCGCGAATCTCAGTCAGGGACAGCGTCAGCTTTTAGCGATAGCGCGTGCCGCGATTGCCGATCCTCCGGTGCTGATCTTGGATGAAGCGACCAGCTCGATTGATACAAGGACAGAAAAAATTGTGCAGGATGGCATGGATAAGCTGATGCGGGGAAGGACGACGTTTGTGATCGCGCACCGTCTGTCCACGGTACGCAATAGCGACTGCATTATCGTATTGGAGCAGGGACGCGTGATCGAGCGAGGCAATCATGAAAAGCTGATAGAGGAACGCGGGAAATATTACCAGCTCTATACAGGAAATGCCGTATCCACATAAATCGCAGGTGGAAGGAAAGGAGATGATCATATGTCAATGGAAGCATATCAGGCAGCCAATAAATCTGCGCAGAGAGCGTACCGTGCGGCGATGAACAGAGGCGAATATCCGTATTTGAGCGCGCTGGACGATTTTTTGCCTTATGAGCGGATTGCCGGAGAAAAGTATATCGGGGTTGTGGAAATCCCGCTGCACCTTGTGGCAGGTACAAAGACCGCAGGCAGACAAAATTCGTTCGCAAACAATTTTATGCCGCTTTTAACCGATGAGACGGAATTTGCCTATAAATGGTCGGGACTGTATGATTCTCAGTTAAACGAGGGGATCCGCGACCCGATCGTGGCTTATGAATATATGCACCGTTTTTATGTGATGGAGGGGAATAAGCGCGTCAGTGTTTTAAAGAGCCTGAATGCGGTCAAGATCAGTGCAAAGGTGACGCGGATCATTCCGAAAAAAACGGATGATCTGGAAAACCGTATTTATTATGAATTTATGGATTTTTATGACGACGCCAGAATTTATGATATTTGGTTTTCGAAAGAAGGCTCTTATGCGAAGCTGAGCGCGGCTTACGGATATGAGCCGGGACAGATGTGGAGTGAGGAAAGCCGCACCGCGCTGCGGAGTGAATTTTTGAATTTCCGTAAAGCGTATAAGGCGAAGGGCGGGGATAAGATCCAGATTACGTCCGGCGACGCGTTTTTAGCGTATATTGAGATTTTCCCAGCGTGGCAGCTGCAGTCAGGAAGTGAGGATGAGATCAAGAGCAACCTGACGAAAATGTGGGAAGAATTTGTGACGCTTGGCAAGGGCGATTCCATGAAGATCGTACTGGAACCGCATCAAAAGGAAAAACCGACTTCAGGGCGGTCAATCTTAAATCGTATTTTAAGTGAGACGCCAAAGCAGTTGAAGATCGCGTTTATTTTTGAAAAATCGGTTGTTAATTCGGCTTGGAATTATGCGCATGAAATGGGGCGGATGCATTTGGAGAATGTATTTGGCGATCGGATCGTGACTTCTATTTATGAGCACGCGGAGTTTACCAATAATTCGGAGGATATTATTGAAGCGGCGATCGAGGACGGCAACCAGATTATTTTTACTGTCCCGGCGCAGCTTGCAAGCGCCAGTGTAAAGGCTGCGGTCAAACATCCGGAGATCAAGATCTTAAACTGCTCTACCAACTCCAAATCTCAGTCCATCCGTACGTATAACTGCCGGATGTATGAAAGCAAGTTCCTGCTGGGCGTTATCGCGGGATCGCTGTCTGAGACAAATGAGATCGGCTATATGGCGGATTATCCCATCTATAGCACGATCGCGAATATTAACGCATTTGCGCTTGGTGCGCAAATGGTCAATCCGCGTGTGAAGGTGCACCTGAGATGGGGCTGCATGAAGGAGCAGGCGGAGACGCAATGGCCGCAGGACGTTCATATTATTTTTGACAAGGACTGGATCAATCCGAAATATCCAACGAGAAAATACGGCTTGTACCGTCAGCTTGCAGACGGAGAGGTTGAGAATATCGCTACTTCGATCTGTCACTGGGGCAAGGTGTATGAGCTGATCATCCGAAGTATTATGGAAAAGACATGGAAGGATGAGGTGGAAAAGAATAAAAACCGCGCGCTGAATTATTGGTGGGGCATTTCATCCGGTGTACTTGAGATCGTATGCTCCCAGAAATTGCCGTATGGCACAAAGGTGCTGGTTGACCTTCTGACAGAGTTGATCCGGCGCAGAGAGTTTAGCCCGTTCCAGATTACCTGGACCAAACAGGACGGATCCGTGACAAACCAGGCCGGGCACCGTCTGGAACCGGAAGAAATCTTTCGTATGAATTATCTGGCTAGTAATGTAGAGGGAGGGATTCCTGCATTGAGTGAGATCAAGGATGAGGTGAAAGAGTTTGTCCGGCTGCAGGGTGGGCTCTGATGAGGGTCTTAGTGCTGGCGGATGTGGAGTGCAAAGCATTATGGGATTTTTACCGCAGGGAGGAGCTGGAGGGGGTTGAACTGATCCTCTCCTGCGGGGACCTGAATGCGGAGTATTTATCGTTTCTGGCTACGATGGCATCGGTTCCGGTATTGTATGTGCATGGGAACCATGATGCAAAATATAAGGTCCGGGGGCCAGAGGGCTGCATCTGCATCGACGATACGATTTATAATTATAAGGGACTGCGAATACTGGGTCTGGGCGGTTCGATGCGCTACAAGGACGACGATTGGCAGTTTACGGAGTCTGAAATGTGCGCAAGGGTGAAGAAAATGCGTTTTCCGATCTGGCGCAGCAAAGGGTTTGATATTCTTTTGACCCATGCGCCTGCAAAGGGGCTGCACGATGGCGAGGATCTGCCGCACTTTGGATTCCAAGTGTTTAATGACCTGATGGACAAGTATCAGCCAGGTTTTTTTATTCATGGTCATGTGCATATGAATTATGGAAGGGATCATGTGCGTGAGGATGAGCGCGGGAAAACAAGGGTCATTAATGCGTTTGAGCGGTATATCTTTGAGATACCGGAAAATTAAGCAGATAAATAAGCATAAGGGAATGAAGTGGTAAACCGTTATTGTTCCTGTTGCTAATACAACAAAAAAAGCTCTGAGAAATATATTTCTCAGAGCTCCGTTATTAGAAGCTGTTTTCTCCAAGAATCGATTAGTTGAATTCAAAAAGGAAAGCTTATTTCAATAAACGCTCATAATCCATCTTAGCATAAACCGCTCTGGCAATCGTAACAAGTTTCTTTTCCTCATCTACCCAGTAAAAAGAATATAATTCTGCACCAGTAACTTCCGATACTCATGTTTTAGCGGCCTAATCGGTGTGTAGGCGGGATAGGAATACGGAAATTTCACCAATTTATTTACCGCCTCAATCATTTCCTCCGACAGCCGATCCGCCGCCATCGGATTACTCAACTCAAAACTAATATACTCTGCAATTTCTACCATGTCTCGGAGAGCAATAGGCAAATACTCTACTTTATACACCCTATTTCCCTCCGATGGCGGCTTTCATCGCTTGCAATACTTCTTTTGACGAATAGCGTTTATCTGTCATTTCTGCTTCCCGTTCTGCTTCTTGCAGCTTAAAGTAAACCTCACTTTCAAACTGCAAATTAGCAAACGCTTCCATACTCATAACAACCATATCGCCATACCCATTTTTTGTTAAAAATACAGGCTGTGCCGTTTCATGGACAACTTTTGATATGTCTGCAAAATTATTTCTCAAGTCTGAAACAGGTCTAATCATATTCATATTATCAACCTCCTTGTTCTCAATTTTAGCATAATTATGATAAATATGCAAGCTCAATGCTATTTTTCGCTGCTTATACTTTTTCTTTTTTTGTCCCAAAACGGGTTTTAGGTGTATAAACGAAGTCAGAATGCAAATACTTGGAAAGTAACAGATTATAATTTATATTTGCTTAAAGGAATGACAGCTTATGAATAAACAGGGAGTTGGACAAAAAGCTTCCGGACCGGCATCCAGCCAGACACACAAGGGGCAGGGCGCGTCAGGCCATCCGGTGCATCAGGCGAAGGTGAACCAGCAGGAGAAGCTGACGACACAAGAGCAGGTGCATCCGATTTCGGTTCATGTGAGTGAAAATAAAACGGCGCTGCAGGAAATGCTTGGCAACAGCGCGGATATTAAAATGCGGGAGATGATACTGGGGCGGGACCGGGTGCGCTGTTTGGCGGCTTATATTGAGATCACGGCCGGGTCGCTGGCGTTTGAAAACTCGTTGGTTGGCCGGCTGTTAAATGATCTGGCGCAGCTGCCTGCGGATCAGATTTATGAGTCGCTGGCGGACAACGGGCAGGGGCTTTGTGATGTCACGCCGTTTGCGTATCTGGAGGATGCGGTACAGCTGGGGATGCTGACCGGAGATGTTATTTTATTTATCGATGGATTTGCAAGCGCGCTGAAAATACCGGATAAAGGCTATCCGAATATGGGCGTGACCAAGCCGGATTCTGAAAAGGTGATACGTGGTTCGCAGGAAGGGTTTGCGGATTCGGTCAAGGTGAATACGGCGTTGATCCGAAAAAGGGTCCGCTCATCCAGACTGCGCGTGAAGGAGGTAAGGGCCGGGCTGTATTCGCATACGAATATCGATCTGGTATATATGGAAGGTCTGGTGTATCCGAATCTTTTGGACGAGATCGAGCGGCGGTTGGATTCGTTTCTGATCGACAATGTTCCGGACAGCGGTACGCTGGAGCAGCTGACGGAGGATGAGTGGTATTCGCCGTTTCCGCAGTTCCAGACGACGCAGCGGCCTGACCGTGCGGCGATTGCGCTTATGGAGGGGCGGGTTGTGCTGCTGTGCGATAATTCGCCGACGGCCCTGATCCTGCCGACGGATGTAAACTCGATGCTTAAGACGAGTGACGATTATTATAACCGGTTTGAAATTACTACGCTGGAGCGATTTATCCGGTATGCGTCAGCGGTTATGGCGCTGGCGCTTCCGGCATTTTATCTGGCGGTGACCAATTTCCATACGCAGATACTTCCGACGTCGCTGCTTTTGTCATTTGCCGCGGCAAGGCAGGGCGTGCCGTTTCCGGCGGTTGTGGAGGTGCTTTTGATGGAGCTGTCGTTTGAGCTTTTGCGGGAAGCTGGCGTGCGCCTGCCGGGTGCGATGGGCAATACGATCGGGATTGTGGGCGGACTGATCATCGGGCAGGCAGCAGTCGAAGCGAATCTGGTCAGTCCGATTGTCGTTATTGTCGTTGCGTTTACAGCGCTCAGCTCGTTTGCGATCCCAAATGAAGAGCTGGCAACGTCGTTTCGGATCTTAAAGTTTTATATGATCGCAATGTCAGCGTGGCTGGGCTTGTTCGGATTCCTTGCGTCTGCGCTGAGCATCCTGATTCATCTGGCGAAGCTGCGCAGCTTTGGTATCCCGTATCTGATGCCTTATGTGGCGGCTGAGCTGAACGGCTATGAGGACGAGCGGGACAGCCTGATACGGTATCCGCTGTTTTCCATGCGCCGACGGCCGATCTACGCGAGGCGGATGGAGCGGCTGCGGCTGACATTTGGAAAGAAAAAGAATCCGGGGAAGGAGCGGTAGCGTGTTTTCCAGTAATGATAAAATATCGCCACGGCAGATAAAACGGCTGCTGGTATTTGAACTGTTCGGAGCGGCTTCGCTGCTGCTGCCGCCTTGTCTTGCAAAGTCCGGGAATGGGATTGGGATCTGGAGTATTCTGGCGGCAACAGCGTTTGCCGTACTTTATTTGTGCCTGATGCAGATTTGCGTCAGCCGTATGGTGTCAGATTATTTGGACTATCTGAAATCTGGCTGGGGAAGCTTTTTATCGAGGCTGCTTTATTTGTGTTATGCGCTGCTTAGCCTGTTTACGTGCGCATGGGCGTCCAAGGTCTTGTCGGAGCTGGTATGCGACAGCCTGCTGGACAGACGGGAGTTTGCGGCTGCGCTGTTTGTTATTTTGGTGCTTGCGTATTATGGGGCATCTGCGGGAATAGAAGCAAGAGCCAGAGTTTATGAAATACTGTTCTGGGTGCTGGTGCTGCCGCTTTTGATCATGCTGCTGCTCTGTGTCAGGCAGGTGCAGGTGATGCAGTGGTTTCCTCTGCTGGGCTCTTTGGACGCGATCAGCTGGAGCTGGTTTTGGAGCGGGACATGGCAATGCTTTGCGGCATTTTTGCCGCTGACGTTCCTGCTGTTTTTAACCCCGCATATCGGGGACCGGAGAAAATCCGCCCGTGCGTCGGTATGTGCGGTACTGCTCAGCGGCCTGTCACTCGCAGTCATTTATCTTATTTTACTTGGTATTTTTGGGAGCGGGGCGCTGGCAAAGGAGGAGTATCCGGTGATTACGCTGATGGGAATGGTTAAAATACCGGGTGACTTTTTGAAACGTCTGGATGCGGTGATGGTCGGCGGGTGGTTTTTCACACTGTATGCGTTGATTGGGACCACGCTGTTTTATGGCGTCGTGATTGCACGCAGGGCGCTGACAAGCTGGCAGGCCGGCGGAGCTAAGGACGAGGAGGGCAGGAAGGAAAGGCGCAGCGCGAATATTTGGTTTTTTGCTGCTGCGGTCATTTCCTATGGGCTTGCGTATTTGTTTCATTTATGGCCGCAGGTGCAGGTGTTGGCAGCGAAGGTGTATTATTTGGCAGGCGTACCGTTTGTTGTTATCGTTCCGGTGCTTTCGCTATTGCTATGCAAAGCGCCGCTTCAGGAGGACGTGGTCAAAAAAGTGTGATGGCAGAGGAAGGAGCTTAGGATATGTGGGAGCACAGATTAAAGAAAATATGCGGGGCCGTATGCTTGGCTGCTTTAGCTTTGCTTTTGAGCGGCTGTGCAGGGACGGAACTGGAGAACAAGACATTTCCGCTGGCAGTTATCATCGCGCAGGAGGAGGGACGCCATACAGTATGCTATCTTGCCCAGCAGCTATCGGAGGTGGCGAACGAGCGTGCTGACGGCGGTAATATGACAGCAGCGGATGCTTCGGGCAGTACGTATTACGAAACGCATCAGTCGTTTGAGAAAAACAACCGCTGCCGTCTGGATATGACGCATACCAAGGCGGTTATTTTTCAAAAGGGCTTTCTGGAAAGCCCGGAGTTTCCGGTATTTCTGGATACGGTGCGCAGCGAGAATACTTACGCCAGAAATACGCTGGTCTATATTTCCGACAGCAGTATGGAAGAAATGGCAGAGCTGAACAACACGCTGGAGGTGCCGCTTGGAAGCTATCTGGAGCAGATGACAGAAAATGAGCAGGAAGTAAACGAACAGGCATTCGTAACGCTTGGAGCGCTGCTAAACGAACAGGCAAACGCCAGCCGTACGCTTTTGATCCCCGTACTAAAGGAAAACCGCGGCCTGCCGGAAATCCAGTCGTATGAGGTGCTGCAGGGCTTTGAGGCAAAAGGAAGGGTTGGTGTAAAGGAAGCGCAGATCTATTACCTTTTGGCAGGGCAGATGAAACAGATGGATGTTTTTTTGGACCAAAGAGAGCAGGTGCGGCTGCGTAAACTGAAATGCAGACGGGAGTTTTATATGGAAAACGGGAAGGTAACGCAGCGGCTGATCCTGACGGCAGATGCGCAGAGGATTACGGGAAACGCGAAGCAGGAGCGGATTGAGACGATGCTGCGTAATAGGATAGAGGAAACTTGCCGTAGTGAGTTGGCGGAAAGAGGAGTTGATCTTACGGATAGCAGCCGTTGGCTGGCGATGTGTGCACCGGAGGTATATGCGGAGTATGGGAGGAAGGTGAGGGAGTATTGGGGGGAGTTGGAGGTTGAAGGGGAGGTTTTGGTGAGGGGTGAGGACGCCGGATGAGGGAAGCTCTAAGTATTCTGCGGTTAGGTTGTGGTAGCGGACGGTCGCGGCACCTAATTCGCCCTGGCTTGACGCCAGAAGCTAAAGGGTGCCGCTTGGCTTGGCCCCTGGTTTTTTAGCAGAATACTAAGAGCTTCTAATATTCTTCTACAGTCACAATGAGACAGGGCCGCTTCCCTCATCCGTCTGGCCTTCGTGAACGATAGGTACGTGGCGGTATGGAGGTGATAGCTTATTTCATTTCTTTTTTTCCGAAACGTGTTATTGCTACTGTAAGTACGAATGCAAAAATCAGAATGGCAGATGGTAAAAATGGGAATAGGGTAAATCCATTGCTGTTCCCATTTGCTGTGAAGTCGTGCAGAGAGCAGGAAACTAAATAGCCACTGTAACAATAAGGGTAAACAACCCAAAATGGGGTATTTGCTGCTAATACGCCGGGGATTACGAGAAATAGATTTAAGCCGACGGATAGCAATGGTTTAGCAAATAATATCGTAATTGCCCACATGATCGCTATACTGGGGAGCATAGTAAGAAATAAACCTGCGCACCACTTCAATAGATATAGGATCGGTAGTGCTTCGGTAATGCCTGTATTTTTTGCGGCGATCCATCCTGCGATCACAAAGACTACAAGAAAAATAAACATTTCCATAAGCAGATAAAATAGCAGGATACAGAATTTTGCTGCGGAAAGGGCATAGCGGCTGACAGGCAGGGCTAACATTTTCAAAATTCCGTTGTTTCCTGTTTCTCGTCCTGCGATCATTACACAAACGACAATCATGCTGAATGGGAGCAGGTAATAGGCATAAACTAATGCGCTCTGAATGAACATAGCTGCCCATGCGTTTGTGTATTCCGGGGAAAAATAACTTTGCAGGTTTGCTATGCCGGAAGCTACGACTAGTAGCGGGGCTATGAAGATCAGAGGTATGATCTTACTCCGTTTTCCTTTTATAAATTCGATTTTAAGCAGATCGAAAAAGCTCATATTGTGCACCTCCTTATTCAAAGCGCAGATTTTTTGCAGTCCATAGTCCGGCAAAAAGGAAGATGGCTGTTTCAGCGAATGAGAAAATGGCAATAGTCATATTTGGCTGTGCGCTCATTGCTACAGAGGGCTTTAGCATAACCACAAAGGGGTGTACGCAAAGCAAAGTGTGATCCGACGCAGCCAACGCCATACCGCTTAAAAATCCCGCAACACCGATACCAAGAGGCACCCACATATTTTCAAAGCGGGAGGATACGAAGATCATAAATGATAGTACGGGCATTGACGTTATAAATGAATATCCGGCAAAAGATAACAGCGTTCGAAATACAAATGTGCCCTGTGCTAATTCTGTCAGACCAATTTTGGTAAGTGCCAAATTCTGAAAAACGATTACGACCAAGAGCATGATCGTTAAAATTAAAAATTTGCATAAATACATAACTGGAACGCGCAGAGGGAGCAGATACATTTTTTTAACAGCGCTTCCTTGAAATTCCATATGGTAAAGAATACAAGCGGCGACTATGATACCAAACATATTCAGTATCATGATCAGGCCATATAACTGCGTAAGCAGCACGTCCATAGGAGCTAATGGCAGATTGAGAAGAGTATCTTTTCGCACATGAAAATAGATAAAAGCGTAAGCCGCTCCCAAAATCCCAACGGCAAGCATTAGCGGAATGACGCCTGTCCGTTTTTCTTTTCTAAGCTCGATTGCAAATGTCCTCATAGTTTTGCCCTCTGCTTTCTGTTTGCATTGTCTTGAGCGACCATAGACAGGAACATCTCTTCCAAATGATCCGCGGCAAATCCAGACTGTAACGCGTTCTGACGTAATTCGTCCAAGCTGCCCTCAAACAGCAGGCGGCCATGGTTGAGTATGCCTATGTCGTCTGCGATTAGTTACCTGCCGGAAAATGAACGTAAAAAAGCCGCCGTCATTGTCCGGCAAAGTAATCGAATCAAAGACTTGATCAACGATCTCAATCTTGCTTCCAAGTTTGAATATGAGATGCAGCCGCTAACAATGAAACAGGAAAACGCAATATCCATAATTCGGCAAGTGGTTGTAGATTTTATGAACATGGATATCGACGACAGCTTTCCGATCGAATGGAAAACCGCAGACACACTGACCGCCTGCTACATTCATGCTGATCAAGATCTGCTAAAACGAGCAATAGCAAACCTCATCCAAAACAGCATAAACCACAACGAAAACGGCTGCATGATATATGTGTCCGTTGACAATGATAACAATACTTGTAAAATATGCATTGAAGATAACGGCATAGGAGCATCCGACGAACAAATCGCCAAACTAAACAATACACCACATTACATGGCCTGTGATACAAACACAACTAACCAACAACACGGCTTAGGACTGCTTATCGTAAAACAGATCATAAAAGTACATCACGGAAAAACTATCATAGACCACAGCAAATACGGCGGATTTAAAGTCGTACTTACCATACCCAAATAAACTTATCCCCACCCTACCTAAAAAAACACATTGATTTACCTCCCAATACATATTAAAATATACTAAACCCTCTATTATAAATCCACCCAAAAGGAGCCCAAACAATGACAAAAAACATTTTATTAAAAATCAGCGGTTTACAATTTTCAGCAGACAACAACGATCCCAACGAACCAGAACCAGTCGAAATCATCGCTCCGGGAGAATATTATTTTAAAAACGGCAAGCATTACATTATGTACGATGAGTTTATGGAAGGCTTTGACAGTGTAACAAAAAATGTACTAAAGCTCAAAGAGGACTCTCTGGAGATCACAAAGCGCGGCAGCTCCAACGTACATATGGTATTCGAAAAAGATAAAAAAAATATGACCTGTTATACAACGCCGTTTGGAAGCCTGATGATGGGGATTGATGCGCATAGTATTTCGATACAGGAGACAGAAGGAGAGATCCATGCGGAAATTGAATATGCGCTGGATGTAAATTATGAGCATTTGGCGGACTGTACGATACAGCTGCACGTCCAGTCCAAAGAACAGGGAGATTTCAGCCTGTAGCACCGTCCTCGACCATGCGGTAGCCAACACCGATCTCCGTAAAGATGTATTGCGGCTGGCCGGGATTTGTTTGACAAAAAAGAAAAGCAGATAGCAAGCTATCTGCTTTTCTTTTTGCTTTTTGCGGAAGCGGCGCTTCCTCCTGCCTGTTGTGCCTGCAGGCTATTTGCTTTTTCCTGAAGCCGTTGGAAGAGCTTCTTTTTCTTTTTAACTTCCGGCTTTTCTAATGGCTTGCGAAGCCCTTTTACGCCGGTGATGTACAGACCGCTTACAATCACACGGACTTCTTTTTTTAATGGAATTTCGTCAAATACAGCGGTATCGCACATAAAAGTCTGAATCTTTGGCCCGACCTTAGCTTTGACGATCGGTACTTTTTGACGGCGGAGGAGCTTGGGAGTCTGTTCGTAGACGACAGCGGGAAGGCCGGCCTCCTTGAGTTTCATTTTTTTCTTGTCGATGATCAGCATAGGGATCGTCTGCGAAGCCGCTTCCAGCTGACGGTCGGATTCGTCTTTTTTCTTCTGGAGTCGTTTTCCGAGAAAATAAAGCGCAACCATTGCGATCAATAGCAGGATGCTAATGACAAGTAAGACAATCTGCCAGGTTTTCACGTTGTTTTCCTCCTCCGGTTTATTTCTCTTTTTATCATAACTGTTTGAAATTATAGCATTTTTTTAGATATAAAGCAATAAAAACTTTCAATTTTCACAATTCTGTGTTATGGTAAGAGATATTATAATTTTAACATTATAAATATTATAGGAAGGACAGGGAAAGCAATGAAAAAGAAAATGCTCATGATCTTGCTTGCGGCTGTTATGACAATGACGGCAGGCGCGTGTGGGAATGGAAAAAACAACGATGGCAATACGGATACACAGACAGAAAACGAAAATAAGGACGAAAAGGGAGAAAACGGCGATGATGCAGCGAAATCAGAACAGGTTTCCTACAAGATCGAAGAATGTGTCACGCTGGGCGATTACAGCGGATTAAAATTATCGATGCCGAACGACTATAAAGTAACGGATGAGCAGGTAGACGATTATGCATATAGCATGGCGAAGTATAATGCACAGCCGGCTTATAAGGATACAAATAAGAAAAAAGTCGAAGAGGGCGATACCGTCAATATTGATTATGTAGGGAAAAAGGATGGCGTCGCGTTTGATGGAGGAACGGCGCAAGGATATAATCTGACGATCGGATCGAACAGCTTTATCGAAGGATTTGAGGAAGGGCTGGTCGGTGCGAAAGTCGGTACGACGGTGGATCTGGATCTGTCGTTTCCGGAAAATTATCCAAGTGAGGATCTCGCGGGCGCTGCGGTTGTCTTTACCGTAAAGGTGAATAAGATCGTAGTGGAAGACCCGGATAAGGAATTTGAGCTGACGGATGAATATGTCAGCCAGAATTATAATGTAGCTACTGTAAAAGAATTTAAGAAAAATGTAAAGGAGTATCTGCTGGAACAGAACAAATCGAGCAAGGAAGCGGATACGAGACAGAGCGTGATCAATGAGCTGGAGCAGATCTGTAAAGTTACATTGCCGGATGAGCTTTTGGATACCCGTATTGAAGAATCGATCGAGCAGTTTAAAAATAAAAACCTGACCGATGGCACAAGTCTGGCAGATTTTCTGGCGAAAAATCATAATGGGATGACTGAAGAGCAGTTCCGTACGGATATTTCCGAAGAGGTAAAAACGAATCTGACGACGGAGCTGATCTTGGAGGCAATCGCGAAAAAGGAAGGAATTGAGCTGGAGGAGGAAGCGTTCCAGGATTTTGTACAGCAGCAGATGGACGCTTATGCCTATGCGACGGCTGAGGATTTTTATAAGTCAAACGGCGCGGATGCAAAGTCCGGCGAAGCATATCAGCGCAAGGTCTTTGTGTGCAACCGGGCGTTGGACTTGGTTGTTGATCAGGCAAAGATCAAATACGGCGTTATTCCGAACGACGCAGATTAAATAGCAAAGGAACAGACAGAAAGGAATGGGAAAGATGGAGTTAACAAATATTAGAGAGTTATTTCGCTCACAGCAGCAGTTTGTGGACAAGGAAGTAACGATCGGGGGCTGGGTACGCAGCAACCGGAAGTCAAAGGCGTTTGGATTTCTTATGATAAATGACGGTACGTTTTTTGAACCAGTGCAGGTCGTTTACGGAGACGGGATCGCAAACTTTGAAGAGATCGGCAAGGTGAACGTAGGCGCGGCGCTGATCATCACAGGTACGTTTGTCGCGACGCCGGATGCAAAGCAGCCGTTTGAGCTGCAGGCAAAGGAGATCGAAGTGGAGGGCGCTTCTTCGCCGGACTATCCGCTGCAGAAAAAACGCCATACGTTTGAATATCTGCGTACGATCTCGCATTTACGGCCGCGTACGAATACATTTGAGGCTGTATTCCGTGTGCGCTCATTGACTGCTTATGCGATACACAAGTTTTTCCAGGAGCGGGACTTTGTATATGTGCATACGCCAATCATCACAGGCAGCGATTGTGAAGGCGCGGGGGAGATGTTCCAGGTAACATCGATGAGCCTTGCCGAGCTGCCAAAAACAGAGGATGGCGCTATCGACTATACGCAGGATTTTTTTGGAAAACCGACGAACCTTACGGTCAGCGGGCAGCTGAACGGGGAAACGTACGCGATGGCGTTTAAAAATATTTATACGTTCGGGCCTACGTTCCGTGCGGAAAACTCAAATACGACAAGGCACGCGGCGGAGTTTTGGATGATCGAACCGGAAATTGCGTTTGCGGATCTGGACGATGATATGATGCTGGCGGAGCATATGCTAAAATATATTATCGGCTATGTGCTGGAGAATGCGCCGGAGGAAATGGCGTTTTTCAATCAATTTGTGGACAAAGGGCTGATCGAGCGGCTGGAGCACGTAAAAAATTCGGATTTCGCAAGGGTGTCTTATACGGAAGCAATTAAGATCCTGGAGAAAAACAACAGTAAATTTGACTATAAAGTATCTTGGGGAGCGGATCTGCAGACGGAGCATGAACGCTATCTGACCGAGCAGGTATTTAAGCGTCCAGTGTTTGTCTATGACTATCCGAAGGAGATCAAGGCGTTTTATATGAAGCTGAATGAAGACGGCAAGACCGTTGCAGCGGTGGACTGCCTTGTGCCGGGCATTGGTGAGATTATTGGCGGAAGCCAGCGTGAGGACGATTATGACAAGCTGCTTGCAAGGATCCAGGAGTTGGGGCTTGCGGAAGAGGATTATGCATTTTATCTGGACCTGCGTAAATATGGCTCGGCAAGGCACGCGGGCTTCGGACTTGGCTTTGAGCGCTGCGTTATGTATCTGACGGGGATGGCGAATATCCGTGATGTCGTTCCGTTCCCACGGACGGTAAATAACTGTGAGCTTTAAGCGCAGGCTTGGCGCAGCGGCAGCGGTAGTGCTGCTGGCTGTGCTCTGCGGCTGCGGGGATGAAAAAAAGGTGGAGAGCGAGCAGGCGCTGCGCAGGACAGGGATCGAACGAATCGATCAGGGTGATTATGAGGGTGCGGTAGCAGCTTTTGATCAGGCGCTGAATGAACGGGTCGGTATTGTGTCAAAGCTGGAAGTCGATATCAACTTTTATAAAGCCTATGCGCAGATGGAGGCGGAGAAGCTTTCGGACGCGATCGCTACGTATACAGCCATCATTGACTATGATAAGAAAAACGCGGATGCTTATTATCTGCGTGGCTGCGCGTATATGAGCGCGGGCCAGCCGCAGAAGGCTGCTGCGGACTTCAAGCGGGCTGCGGAGCATGACAAGGAGAACGGGGCGATGTATGCCGGGATTTATGAGCAGCTTGTATCAGCTGGACTGCTGGATGATGCGGCAGGCTTTTTAGAACAGGGGCTTAAGATCAAGGGCGACAGTGGATCTGCCTGTCTTTCGCGCGGCAGGCTGTATTATGTCAGCGGCAATTATGAAAAGGCGGAGTCGGAGCTTAACGCTGCGCTTGATAAAAAAGAAACGATGGCGAACCTGTATTTGGGCAGGGCTTTTCAGGCGCAGGGCAGAAATGAGGATGCGCAGTCATATTATGAAGCGTATCTTGACCAGAATCCGAATGATTCGAAGGTACTTTATGAGCTGGGGCAGATCTCGTTTGAGGCGGGAGCTTATGAGCAGGCGGTTTCTTGGTTTGAAGAGGGCATGGCGTGTAAAAACGTGATGAATAAGAGAGAGCTTTGGGCCGGTAAAATTGCGGCGCTTGAATATATGGGAAACTTTGACGCTGCGAAGCAGGAGATGGCGGCCTTTTTGGAAAGCTATCCAAATGACGGCGCAGCGCAGAGAGAATATGTATTTTTAAATACTCGGTAGCAAATAGGAAATGGCGTTTGTAATCAATACGCCCGTCTGCGGACTTGCAGACGGGCGTATTGTGATGTTGTCGGCAGTTAATTAATGCTTAAACCAGCGCTTGCGTATCCTACGACGGAATTGACTAAGCTCAATCCGCTTGATGTAGCTGAAAATACAAGCATCAGCCGTGTTTGGGCCGTTACCGGGATATTGAGTCCGGTAAGCGCGCCGTTTAGCAATGTCCCGATAGATATAATTCCTGTAAGTGCAGGGGACAGGCTGATCTGCGTTCCGGCAATCGGAGAAAATACATTATTCGGCGTTGCGGACTGGTAGATCTGCGCCGTTACCGTAACAGTGGAGCCTAACAAGGATAGCGCCGCTGTTGTGCTAAAGAAAGCGCTGAACGAAGTAATGATACCAGCACGCGGAACCTGGAACGCGAAGTTGGAAAGTGTTCCGCTGGCGTTTGTGATATCAATGGTGGAGCCTAACAGAGTAAGTCCCTGTGCGCTGCTTCCGAAGCCGACAAAGGCAGGAAGTCCTGCAAGACCCCCGGCAATCGTCGTCAGAGTGACAGGCAGTCCTGATGCAAACGGAATGATTGCACCTGTACCTGCAGCGCCCGTCGGTCCGGTAGGTCCAGTTGCGCCGGTAGGTCCCGTCGGTCCAGTGGCGCCATCTGCGCCGGTAGGCCCGGTCGCACCAGTCGGTCCGGTAGGTCCGGTAGCCCCATCCGCGCCCGTCGGTCCAGTAGCCCCATCCGCGCCGGTCGGCCCAGTTACGCCATCTGCGCCGGTAGGTCCGATCGGTCCGGTAGGCCCATCCGCACCGGTAGGCCCGGTCGGTCCTGTAGCACCGGTAGGTCCGGTCGGTCCGGTAGGCCCAGTCGGTCCATCCGCGCCGGTCGCACCAGTAGCGCCGGTCGGTCCAGCCACACCATCCGCGCCAGTCGGTCCAGTCGGCCCATCCGCACCGGTCGCACCAGTCGCACCAGTAGCGCCAGTCGGTCCAGTCGGTCCATCTGCGCCGGTCGCACCAGTCGCACCAGTAGCACCGGTAGGGCCGTCGTCACCAGGGCAGCCTTTTGGTCCCTGTGGCCCGATCGGTCCGGTTACGCCCTGTATGCCTTGCGGTCCAGTCACACCTTGCGGTCCCATAGCGCCCGTAGGTCCGGCAGAACCCGTAGGCCCAGGAATGCCTCTTGGACCTTGCGGCCCGATATCCCCTTGCGGTCCGGCAGGTCCGGTCGGCCCGGTTGGTCCGGCAGGACCTTGCGGCCCAATGTCGCCCTGCGGTCCTTCGCAGCCAGGATCTCCTTTAGGCCCGATGTCGCCGCGGACTCCTTGAACGCCTTGGATACCTTGCGGACCAGCATAGCCTCTTGGTCCTGCACAGCCTCGTGGCCCAGTCGCACCGGTAGGACCTACCGGGCCTGTGTTTCCTCTTGGACCTCTTGGCCCAGGGCAGCCTGGAGCTCCCTGCGGACCCATAGGGCCTGGCTCGCCTCTGTCGCCTTTTGGTCCAGGGCAGCCGATATCGCCTTTTAACCCCTGTGGACCCATAGGACCTGGCTCACCCTTAGGACCCTGCGGACCACGTTCGCAGCAGTGTGGATGGCATTGGTTTTGACAGCAGTTATTATATAAATTATTTTGATTCACTCAAATCACATCCTTCATAAAATATTTGCAAAAGGAACTGAAAAAGTATCCTTTTGTAACAATATCTTATGTGGTTTTATAAGAGTTGTGCCCGTTAGGGAAGATTTTCAAAATATTGTTTGTTGTAAAGGTATGCCTGGGAATATGGCTTGCACAATCCGGCTCTTTCGTTATATTCTTTTGCTTTTTGTTTGTCGCCTAATTTGTCATAACATACGCACAGCTGCAAAAGAGGGATATAATCATAGCAGTCCGGCAGGACAAATCCTGCGGAAGCCTCTTTTTTCGGAATGTCCAGTGCAGCCTGATACCAGTAAACGGCATTTTGCCAGTTCTCGTGCTCCAGAAAATATTTTCCGATATCGCAGCACAATTCCGCTCTTGGCAGATCAAAGCTCATGCTGCGCAAAAGGGTCGTTAGTGCGGACTGCTCCTTTCCCAGCGCAGAGTAGCAGCTGGCGCAGACGGAGCAGGCTTCTATTTTATTTTCGACCCATCCATCCTCTGAAAGTAAAAACCTTTCAAATACGCAGGCAGCCTCCTCGTAACGCTTGTGGTAATAAAGCTCTCTCGCATAATAATATTGCTGTCGTGCGTCTAACGGCTTTCCAGCGGCAAGCAGCTTTTCATATATTTTCAGGTTCCGGTCAGGATCTCCGGCGCCTGTTTTTTTGTGGCTGATGGCAAGGTCAGAATAGAATACCCGCCCGTTTGGGGGGATTACCTCATGGACGGCGCCGATCCAGTGATATTGCGCATGGTTTCTGATCCATCGTTCCCTGTAATAGGAAAACGCAGGCTTACCGGCTTCATCAAAGGAAGTATGGTATTTCATCATAACGATATCGATCTCAGATGGAAGAGTTTGTTTTAACTGCAGAAACTTTTCTTTTTCCGACGCTTCTAAAACATCGTCCGCATCCATCCACATACAATAATCCATAGTCGCTTTGGAAAACGAATAGTTTCTGGCATCCGAAAAGTCGTCCTTCCATGGGTAAGAGTAGACGTGGGATGTATAGCCGGACGCAATTTTTATTGTCTGGTCTGTGGAACCGGTATCTACAATAATGATTTCATCTACGAGCTCTGCCACACTGTCAAGACAGCGCGCGAGGTGCTGTTCCTCGTTTTTGACGATCATGCAAAGGCTGATAGCAGGCATATTTTTTCCCTCCCTTCCTGCGCTATTGTCTGCATAGTTTTTCTAAATGTAGATCCAGATTGATCTTCGAGCCGCCGCTTGTGGACTGCCATGCGAAAAATAATGTAGCGTTGTCTGGTATCTGGATGATAAAATATCGTTCCAGCACCAGCAGCTCCTTTCGCCTCGCTGTCTCTGCGTAAGCGGTATAAATCGTCTGCGCATGGCGGTTCCATATAGGTATAAGCTTCACGGAGCAAGGACGTTTCATGACGGCGGATATATAATAACTGACAGCGTAGCAGCCTGGAGTAAGCGAGATGGAGAAGCTGTCACATAGCGTGATATTTTGGGTAATGTCTGGTATTTCGGTCTTAAGCGGAAGCCGGGCTTTTTTCGGTAAAATAAGATCTTGACCTATAAATGATGCAAAGATGCTGTTTTGCGGATAGCCGGCAGGTCCCGCCGGGCCGCGTTCCCCAGTGTCTCCCTTCGGCCCCATCGGGCCTGTGACGCCTTGTGGGCCTTGCGGGCCTGTGACGCCCTGCGGACCGGTTTCGCCGCGTTCCCCGCGGCAGCCTTGCGGACCTGGCTCGCCTCTTGGTCCCATTGGACCCGGAACACCTCTTGGCTCCATTGTTTCGGACCCGGATTCACAAGAAGAGCCGAATTGCTTTGGTGATCGAAGTATTTGGTTTGTATAGTAATGATTCAATGATAGACACCTCTTTATTTGATATTGTGTGATGATCGATGGCAGCCGCTTAGAGCGTCCCTGAACGGTTACGACGGATGATCACAATAAATTATATGCATGGAAATAAAATGCGTCCGGTATGTGTGGGATCAGCTTAAGAAAATAAGGAATTTTGCCAAATTAAGAAAAATATCTTGCAGTCTCAGTAAATTCATAATAAAATAAGGAACTAGGAATGGAATATAGAAATAAAGTATAAAAGGAGAATGCAAAATGAGTTACGTAGATGATGTGCTTGCAAGAGTAAAAGAGAAAAACGCATCTGAGCCGGAGTTTCTTCAGGCTGCGCAGGAGGTTCTGGAATCTTTAAGACCGGTAATTGAAGCAAACGAAGAGCTTTACAAAAGAGAAGCGCTGCTGGAAAGACTGGCAGAGCCGGACAGACAGTTTAAGTTCCGTGTGCCGTGGGTAGACGACAAGGGACAGGTTCAGGTAAATACTGGATACAGAGTACAGTTCAACAATGCGATTGGACCATACAAGGGAGGCCTGCGTCTGCATCCGTCGGTAAACCTTGGGATCATCAAGTTCCTTGGCTTCGAACAGATTTTCAAAAATTCTTTGACCGGGCTTCCGATCGGCGGCGGCAAGGGTGGTTCGGACTTTGATCCGAAGGGCAAATCTGACCGTGAGGTTATGGCGTTCTGCCAGAGTTTTATGACAGAATTGTGCAAATACATCGGTGCGGACGTAGACGTTCCGGCTGGCGATATCGGTACCGGAGCAAGGGAGATCGGCTATATGTTCGGCCAGTATAAGAAGATCCGCAGCACATACGAAGGCGTGCTCACAGGAAAGGGACTGTCTTACGGCGGCTCCTTGGCCCGTACGGAAGCGACCGGATATGGGTTATTATATATTACACAAGAGCTGATGAAATGTCACGGCGAATCGATGGAAGGCAAGACGGTGGTAATATCCGGTGCAGGAAACGTAGCCATCTACGCGGCACAGAAGGCACAGCAGATGGGGGCAAAGGTTGTTACCTGTTCCGATTCGACCGGATGGATCTATGATCCAGAAGGGATTGACGTAGCTTTATTAAAAGAAGTGAAGGAAGTAAAACGCGCACGCCTGACAGAGTACGCTGCTGCAAGAAAGAGCGCGGAATATCATGAAGGACGCGGCGTATGGCAGATTCCATGCGATATCGCGCTTCCATGCGCAACGCAGAACGAGCTTTTGATCGACGATGCAAAGCAGCTGGTTGCAAATGGCTGCAAGGCAGTCTGTGAAGGCGCAAATATGCCGACTACGATTGATGCAACGAAGTATCTGCAGGAAAACGGTGTCTGGTTTATCGGCGGAAAGGCTGCTAATGCTGGCGGTGTTGCGACATCCGCTTTGGAAATGACACAAAACTCTGAAAGATTGAGCTGGACTTTCGAGGAAGTGGATTCCAAGCTGCAGCAGATCATGGTAAATATTTACCACAATATTGACAATGCAGCAAAGAAGTATGGTATGGAAGGCGATTATGTAGCAGGCGCAAATATTGCCGGATTTGAAAAAGTAGCGCAGGCAATGCTGGCACAGGGTGTTTGCTGATGCCTGTAAAAAAGGACTCTTCGGAGTCCTTTTCATGATTTCAAAGAAAAGCGGAAAGGACTGGGCAGGTGTTATTTCAGAAAAAGAAGCAGGCTTTGGAGAAACGGGAATATGACAGGATCAATGAAAAGCCGGTTTTAAAATGCAGTATTTGCAACGGCGAGCAGGTGGCAGGCTTTAAAGATATTCGTACTGGAAAATTTCATGAAGTGATGTTTATAAGAAATGAAAAGGATCTGAAGGATTTTAAAGAGACGTATGGTGTGAGCGAAGTGGCGAAGGAATATTAGCAGATGCAAAAGAGAAAGGAACGATATGAGCGGTAGTGCACATAAAAAAGGCTATGCGCGTATGTTTGCGCTGGCAGTTTTAGCGGGCGTCGCGATCGGGATTGGCGGGATCGTGTATTTGTCTGTGGAAAATAAAACAGCGGGAGCGCTGATGTTTACCGTGGGGCTGTATACGATCTGCATCCATGGATTGAATCTGTATACAGGAAAAGTAGGCTATCTGGTCGGCCAGCCGCTTTCCTATCTGTTTGACCTGCTAATTATATGGTGCGGCAATTTTGCTGGAACAGCGTTGGCTGCAGCAGCAGTATGTCAGACCAGGGCACAGAAGCTTTCCGGGGCCGCGCAGGCGCTTTGTGCGGTAAAGCTGGAGGATACGCTGCCGAGCCTGTTTTTGCTTGGCGTGTTTTGCGGATTTTTAATGTTTGTGGCTGTGGATGGCTACCGCGCGACACAAAAGCCGGTTATTTTATTTTTGGGAGTGGCCGCTTTTATTTTGTGCGGGTTTGAGCACTGCATCGCGGATATGTTTTATTTTTCAGCTGCGGGGAGCTGGTCCGGCGGCGCTTTTGTGCGGATCGTGGTGATCACACTTGGAAATTCCGCAGGCGGAGTGCTGCTTCCGCTGGTGAAAAAAGGATGATCAAAACGGTTGCTATCGACTGTCTTTTTTTTAGCACATTTCATCTTGAATATTGAAATTCCGAGTTGTTTGTGCTATATTGTCAGACGAACGGTATTCAAAAGAAACTGTATCAAATTGCATTAATTACTTTTCAGACTGCCATTTTCAGGTTAGGTAAGCAGGCACTTTTGCGAAAGGTCTGACTTTAAAAACAGGACGAGCTAAAATGACAGTGTATCTAAAACCAAATGGTTCTATGAAATAGCAGTTCAAAAAGTTACATTCCATTTATCCAATGTTACCGTTCAGTAACAAAATTTCAAGGCACAAATAGGTAGCAGGTGAGCGAAATGCAGCTGTTACGATTCATTTAAGAAGGGAAAATTGGATTATGAAGAACACATCCGTAACATTCAGGGAGGCAAAAGCAAAGGGCGAAAAACTGTCTATGCTGACAGCCTATGATTACACAACCGCCAAGCTGGTTGACGAAGCAGGGATTCATGCGATTCTCGTGGGAGATTCTCTGGGAATGGTCATGCTTGGATACGAGGATACGTTGTCCGTAACGATGGAGGATATGATCCATCATACCGCTGCGGTGGCAAGAGGCACAAAAAACGCGCTGCTGATCGCGGATATGCCGTTTATGTCTTATCAGACGTCGGTTTACGACGCGGTTGTCAATGCGGGGCGGCTGATGAAGGAGGGGCGCGCGCAGGCGGTGAAGCTGGAAGGCGGGCTGGACGTTTGCGAACATATTAAGGCGATCGTAAAAGCGTCTATTCCGGTCTGCGGACATCTGGGGCTGACGCCGCAGTCTGTCAATGCGTTTGGCGGCTTTAAAGTACAAGGCAAAGGAGAGGAAGCAGCGCAGCGGATCCTGGACGAGGCGCGCGCGATAGAAGAAGCGGGGGCGTTTGCGGTTGTTTTAGAATGTGTGCCGCGTGCGCTTGCAGAGAAAATCACAAATACGATCAGCATCCCGACGATTGGGATCGGCGCGGGAGCAGGCTGTGACGGACAAGTACTTGTTTATCAGGATATGCTTGCGATGTATTCGGATATGGCGCCTAAGTTTGCAAAGCAGTACGCACAGGTCGGCACGCAGATGAAGGAAGCTTTTGCGAAGTACAGGCAGGAGGTTGCGGACGGCGTATTTCCGGCAGCGGAGCATACGTTTAAGATGGATGAAACAATTCTTGATAAATTATACTAGAGAAGTTAGATTCAGGAGAAATTATGCAGATCGAAACAAAAATTGAAAGCGTCAGACAGCAGGTTGATGAGTGGAAAAGGGCAGGGCTTTCCGTCGGGCTTGTTCCAACGATGGGCTATCTGCACGAAGGGCATCAGAGCTTGATCGACGCAGCTAGAAAAGAAAATGACCGCGTAGTTGTCAGTATTTTTGTAAATCCGATGCAGTTTGGGCCGACAGAGGATCTGGAGAGCTATCCAAGAGATATGCAAAAGGATGCGGCGCTGTGTGAAGCGGCAGGCGTTGACCTGATCTTCCATCCAGAGCCGGAGGAAATGTATGGGCCGGATTTCTGCTCATATGTGGATATGAACGGGCTGACGACGGAATTATGTGGAAAAAGCCGTCCGATCCATTTTCGGGGAGTTCAGACGGTTGTGCTGAAATTATTCCATATTGTAACGCCAGACCGCGCTTATTTCGGGCAGAAGGATGCACAGCAGCTTGCTGTGATCAAACGCATGGTGCGGGATCTGAATGTAGGCGTTACGATTATCGGATGTCCGATTATCCGGGAAGCGGACGGGCTTGCAAAAAGCTCGCGTAATACTTATCTCAATGAAGAGGAGCGGCAGGCGGCGCTCGTGCTGAGCCGCAGCCTGAAAGCCGCAAAGATGCTGGTGGATGCGGGTGAGACGAGTGCACAGGCGATTCGTCAGGCGATCATTCAGGAAATTGAAAAGGAGCCGCTGGCAAAAATTGACTACGTAGATGTGGTGGACTTTCATACGATCATGCCGATCGAGACGATCCGTGGCTCGGTGCTGACAGCGATTGCTGTGTATATTGGCAAAACAAGACTGATTGATAACTTTATCGTTGAAAAATAAGGAGGCTTTTATGAATCTCACAATGTTAAAAGGCAAGATTCACCGCGCGGTAGTAAAGCAGGCGGAGCTGCATTATGTCGGGAGTATTACGGTCGATACAGATTTGCTGGAGGCTGCCGGGATTTTGGAATATGAGATGGTGCAGATCGTAGATATCGAAAATGGAAACCGTTTTGAGACTTATACGATCGCGGGTGAAGCCGGCTCTGGCATGATCTGTTTAAACGGGGCGGCTGCCAGACAGGTTGCTGTTGGGGACCATATCATATTGATGAGCTATGCGCAGATGACGCCGGAAGAAGCAAAAGAGCATAAGCCAAAAGTTGTTTTTGTAGATGAAGAAAATCAGATTGTCAGGATCACCAATTATGAAAAATATGGGGAACTGACCGAAAAATACTTAAAATAGACACAGCGGTTCAGATAAGACTGTGGTCAAATGAAAAAATACAGAGTTTTCACGATCAGCGCAGCAAATGCCAACAGGCAAATGCTGCGCTGATTGCTTGTCTATGATACCGATAGCATGGCAAAGGTCGTCAATGTACTTGATCATGCTCTCCGGGTTTAGCAGGAGAAGCAGATTCCTCCTTCGCCTTTTTGTGGCTGTTATGCATATATTTACGTAAAATGATCAGTACCGTAATGCTCAGCACAGATACGAAGTCCTCATATGGAGTCGTCTCGCCGACGATCATATGGCGGGCGACAAGGAAAATGAGTACCTGGATCACGTTGTCCGGGGTCGGATGGCAGAGCATTTCCAAAAATTCAATTCCGATCACAAGTACAAAGATCTTTTCCAGATAATGCCGGAATACAGTGATGTCAGTCGTCAATTCCTCAAATATTTCGATATCAGCCCGAAAAAGGCTGACGATTGCTAAGATGATGCCGATCAATACAAAAAAGGCGACAACCAATTCTAATACACGGCAGAACTGCTGGAGTCCCTTCACTATTTTTTTCATATGCTTCTCCTTTCTCCGCATTTGATTCCATTAGGAAAGCGGACCTTGTTATTATTAAAAAGGAAAGAAGGACGGTTTGTCAAGATAAAATTAATGGAGATGCAATAAAATACTTGACAAAATGGAATAATGAGAATATGATACATAGTAATGAATACTACATATAGAAATATCAAATAATACATAACAAGGAATAAGAATACAGGAAATGGAAAACAAGGAGGAAGATTATGGAACTTACGATTCGGGAACCAGGAAGCGCAATTACACATTTTGTCGGGATGCTGCTCGCGGTCATTGCTTCGGTGCCGCTTCTGGTAAAAGCGGGAATGACGTCGGGTGTACTGTGCTGCGTGGCGATGGGGATTTTTATGTGCAGCATGATCCTGCTGTACGGGGCAAGCACGATGTACCATTCGGTCGTTGTATCTGACCGGATATTAAAGGTTTTTCGAAAGCTTGACCATATGATGATCTTTGTATTGATCGCAGGTTCTTATACGCCGGTTTGTCTGATCGTACTGGGCGGCAGACAGGGCTACACGCTTTTGGCCGTCGTATGGGGGATCGCGCTCGTCGGAATGCTGATCAAGGCAGTCTGGATCACCTGCCCGAAGTGGTTTTCCTCTGTGATCTATATTGCTATGGGCTGGGTGTGTGTCGCTGTATTCGGCACGCTGCTTCGGACGCTTCCGGTACCGGCGTTTTTATGGCTGTTGGCCGGAGGTATTATTTATACGGTTGGAGGCGTGATCTACGCGCTGAAGCTGCCGCTTTTTAACCAGCATCATCAATATTTTGGCTCGCATGAGATATTCCACTTGTTTGTGATGGCGGGCAGCGTTTGTCATTTTATCTTTATGTATTTGTATGTCGCGTAAGTACAATGTCCGTCGGGTGTATGGCCCGGCGGATTTTTTATGGCGTGGATATTGGTTAGCTATGCATATTGTGAAATGGGTGCTTACGAATCAGAAAATATGTGGTATAATATTGGGCGGCGGAAAAAGAGTCAAAAATTGCGGGATGCCGGAACAGGAGGTTTTCATGGAAGAGAAAATAAAGCAGGATAATAGGATGCAGAATGGCGGTGTGCAAAGAGAGATGACACAAAAGGAGCATGGGTACTATATGGGCAAAAAGCCAGCGCCGGATGCGAAGCAGACGCGTAAGCTGCGCGGGATCAACGGCAGTACATTAAAGCTGATCGCGGTCATTTCGATGGTCATCGACCATACGGCTGCCGGTGTGTTGGGCCGGCTTTTGTCATCCAGAGGGCTTGGGAATCTGGATGTGAACGATTTTGCAGCGGTGAATTTATGGATTGAACAGAATATGACGTTGTTCACCGCATATAATATTATGCGCATGATAGGAAGGATCGCGTTCCCGATTTATTGCTTTTTGCTGATCGAAGGGTTTGAGCGTACGCGCAGCCGGACGAAATACGCGCTTCGGCTGTTGCTGTTCGCGGCGATATCGGAACTGCCGTTTGATCTGATGTTTAACGGGCAGCTATTAGAATTTGGCTATCAAAATGTATTTTTTACGCTGTTTTTCGGCGTGGTTGTCATGATGGGATTTCAATGGGTGCAGGAGCATATGTCAAGTAAGCTCGTCCAGATGCTTTTGTGTGCTGTCGTAGCGGCAGCGGGCATGGGTGCGGCTCAGCTGATATATACGGATTATGCGGCGATCGGTGTCTTGTGCATTATTGTAATGTATTTGTTCCGCAAGAAAAAGATCAACCAGATTTTGGCTGGATGCGTTGTGTTCTGTTGGGAGATTACTGCTCCGCTGGCGTTTGTGCCGGTTGCGTTTTATAATGGTAAGCGGGGTTGGAAGCTAAAATATTTCTTTTATCTGGTCTATCCAGTGCATTTGCTTTTGCTGTATTTGCTCTGCATGGGACTTGGGATCGCAGCCTATGCACCAATGTAACGGTGATGTAGGAATCTGGGGAGATGGTGGTGATGGAGGTGCAAAAACGAAACGAGGTTTTTTATACAAGAAAGCAGCTGGCGGGATTGATCTGGCCGTTGCTGTTAGAGCAGCTTTTGGCTGTGACTATGGGGCTTGCGGATACGTTTATGGTATCGAGCGTCAGCGAAGCGGCAGTCTCAAGCGTGAGCTTGGTAGACACGCTCAATGTGCTGGTGTTCCAGGTCTTGTCCGCGCTGGCTTCTGGCGGGGCGGTTGTCGTCAGCCAGTATATGGGACAGAAAAATTACAGACAGATGCGGAAATGCTCTGCACAGCTGTACAGTGTGCTTTTGATCGGTACGAGTGTTGTTATGCTTGCGGCGATGGCCGGAGGCAAAAGCGCGTTACGGCTTATTTTTGGGAGCATTGACGCGTCAGTTATGCAGAATGCGCAGATCTATTTTTTTATCAGCGCATTATCGTATCCTTTTATGGGGGCCTATAATGCAGGCGCGGCGCTGTTTCGGGCGCAGGGCAACAGCAAAGTCAGTATGAAGGCAAGTCTCGTCATGAATGTTATGAATATTTTAGGAAACGCGCTGCTCATTTATGGGTTTCAGATGGGCGTGCTGGGGGCCGCGCTTGCTACGCTGGCGGGCCGTATATTTTCTGCGGTATGGGTAACGATGCAGCAGCAAAAGAAGGACAATCCATACCGGATCG
Source organism: uncultured Eubacterium sp. (assembly GCA_910586225.1). Taxonomy (GTDB): domain Bacteria; phylum Bacillota; class Clostridia; order Lachnospirales; family Lachnospiraceae; genus Eubacterium_J. Next base: position 44,453 of record CAJUIL010000024.1, read on the forward strand.
AGAGGCTGGCGGACCTGCGGCCAAATAGGGAACAGATACGTCCGATCCTTGTGATCGGTATTCCGAGCGGATTGGAAAACGGGATGTTTCAGATTGGCAAGCTCTGTGTGAGCAGCCTGACAGCGACGCTTGGGACGTCAGCGATTGCGGCGAACGCGGTAGCGAATACGGTAGCGACAGTCGCGAATATTCCGGGTAATACGATTGGGCTTGCTGTTATTCCAGTGATCGGGCGCTGTCTGGGTGCAGGCGATAAGGAACAGGCGAAGCGGTATGCGAGGCTTCTGCTTGCCATCGCTGTTGTTGGTCTTGCAGCTATGAATGCAGCTGTATTTGTCAGTATTCCGGCGGTGGCACAGGCGTATCATTTGACAATGGAAGCAAAGCGGATGTGCATTTCGGTTATCCGCCTGTTCTGCGTGTTCAGCGTTTTTTTCTGGGCGCTCAGCTTTACGTTGCCGCAGGTGCTGCGCAGCGGCGGGGATGCAAAATTTACGATGAGTATCAGCGTTTTGAGTATGTGGATCTTCCGGGTTGTATTGTCTTATTTTTTCGTATTGAAAATGGATATGGGACTTACGGGTGTGTGGCTTGGAATGTGCATCGACTGGATCTGCAGGAGCATTTTTTTTACGGTGCGGTTTTGGGGCGGAAAATGGATGGAGCACCGGGTCATCTGAGAAAAAAGGAAAACCGACTGCATGATGGGCAGGAATGGTATAAGTATGCATGGAGGGACTGGAAATGAGAATTTCGACAAAAGGGAGGTACGCGCTGCGCCTAATGCTGGATCTGGCGCTGCATAATACAGGAATGCCTATTAGGATCAAGGAGATTGCAGCCAGGCAGGAAATATCAGACAAATATCTGGAGCAGATCATTGCCGTACTGAATAAGGCAGGCTATGTGCGCAGCGTACGCGGTCCGCAGGGCGGATATCTGCTGACGCGGGTGCCGGAGGAATATACGGTAGGGATGATCCTGCGCCTTACAGAAGGCAGCTTGGCTCCGGTGGAGTGTTTGGACTCGGAGATCGGAGGATGCGAAAAAAGCGACGACTGCGTTACAGTTCTTGTTTATCGGAAAATGAACGAGGCAGTCAATGATGTGATCGACCATATTACACTGGCCGACTTAATGGGCTGGAAGCTGCAAAAGGACGGGGACTACAGCATTTAATAAGCTTGCCGTGCGCTGTGGAAGAAGCGGCACGTTAACCTTAGTTTTCCTATTGACATACTAGGAAAACTAGGATATACTGGATTCCATCAAAAAAAAGATTCATACAGCGGGAAGATAAAAGGAGCTGGAATGGAAAGGAGCTATTTATGGCAAAGAAAACATATGAAAACAGGGCGTTCAGGTTTGAAACGCTGCAGCTTCACGCAGGGCAGGAGCAGCCGGATCCGGTGACAGATGCAAGGGCGGTTCCGATCTATCAGACAGCTTCTTATGTGTTTCATGACAGTGCGCACGCAGCGGCTCGCTTTCAGCTAAAGGATGCGGGAAATATCTACGGCAGGCTGACAAATCCGACGCAGGATGCGTTTGAGCAGAGGATGGCGAGGCTGGAAGGCGGTGTGGCGGCGCTGGCAGTAGCTTCGGGCGCTGCGGCGATCACTTATACGATCCAAAATCTGGCGATGGCGGGCGGACATATTGTAGCAGCAAAAAATATTTACGGCGGGACTTACAATCTGCTGGAACATACGCTGACACAATATGGGATTACGGCGTCCTTTGTCGATCCTGCGGATCTGGATGAGATCCGGGCGGCTATCCGGGAAAATACAAAAGCGGTATTTGTAGAAACGCTTGGCAACCCTAATTCCGATGTGACTGATATCGAAGCGGTTGCACAGCTGGCGCATGAATACCATATTCCGTTAGTCGTTGACAATACGTTTGCAACGCCGTATCTGGTGCGTCCGATTTCTTATGGAGCGGATATTGTAGTGCATTCCGCGACCAAATTTATCGGCGGGCATGGAACGACGCTTGGGGGCGTTATTATTGATTCCGGCAGCTTTGACTGGGAAGCATCCGGGAAGTTTGCGCATATTACACAGCCGAATCCGAGCTATCACGGCGTCAGCTTTACACAAGCAGCGGGCGCAGCGGCGTTTGTCACAAGCATCCGTGCTGTTTTGCTGCGGGATACCGGTGCCGCGCTGTCGCCGTTTCATGCGTTTTTCTTTTTGCAGGGGCTGGAAACGCTTTCTTTACGAGTAGAACGTCACGTAGAAAATGCGTTAAAGGTCGTGCGGTATTTAAACAGCCATCCGCAGGTGCAGGCAGTCCATCATCCTTCGGTAAGCACAGATGATAGACAGCAGGAGTTATATCAGAAATATTTTCCGAATGGCGGTGGTTCGATCTTTACATTTGAGATCAAAGGGGACGCAAAGACGGCAATGCATTTTATTGACAGCCTGGAGCTGTTTTCGCTGCTGGCAAACGTAGCGGATGCAAAATCTCTTGTGATCCATCCGGCAAGTACGACACATTCCCAGATGAATGAAAAAGAACTGCAGGACGCGGGTATTTTGCAAAATACGATCCGGCTGTCGATTGGGACGGAGCATATTGATGATATTATAGAAGATCTGGAAGAGGCATTTCGAGCGGTAAAATAAATAGACGGTAAAAGAAACAGACGGTTAACATATGGAAAGGAATTATTATATGGGAGTCTATAAAAATGTGATGGAGCTGGTAGGCGGTACGCCGCTGATGGAGCTTGGAAATTACAAAGAAAAGAATCAGCTGGACGCGGCGATATTCGCAAAGCTGGAATATTTTAATCCAGCAGGGAGCGTTAAGGACCGGGTTGCGAAAAAGATCTTGCTGGACGCTTGGGAAAGCGGCCGTCTGCATAAGAATTCTGTCATTATCGAGCCGACCAGCGGCAATACGGGTATCGGATTGTCGTCAATCGCATCGGCGTTAGGCATTCGGATTATCATTACGATGCCGGAAACAATGAGTGTGGAACGTCGTAATCTAATGAAGGCATACGGTGCAGAGCTGGTGCTGACAGACGGGTCGCAGGGCATGAAGGGAGCGATTGACAAGGCAAATGAGCTGGCGGAGGAAATCGAAGGCAGTTTTTTGCCGGGGCAGTTTGTCAACCAGCTGAATCCACAGGTACACCGGGAAACGACCGGGCCGGAGATCTGGCGCGATACGGATGGGGATATTGATATTTTTGTAGCCGGGGTCGGAACGGGCGGTACGATCACTGGGACAAGTGAGTATTTGAAATCGCAGAATTTGGAGATTCAGATCGTGGCAGTTGAGCCAGCGGGGTCTCCGGTTTTGTCCAAGGGGAAACCGGGCGCGCATAAAATTCAGGGAATTGGTGCGGGGTTTGTGCCGGATACATTGAATACGGAGATCTATGATGAGATCATAACTGTAGAAAATGAGGATGCATTTGCGGCAGGAAGAGAAGTGGCACGGACGGAAGGTATTTTGGTAGGCATTTCTTCTGGTGCGGCGCTCTGGGCTGCGACACAGCTGGCAAGACGGGCGGAGAATCAAGGGAAAAAGATCGTGGCGCTGTTTCCGGATACTGGGGAGCGGTATTTGTCTACTCCGATGTTTGATAATTAAAATGAAAACAGCTTATCTTTTTGTTAGGATAAGCTGTTTTTATCTGCTGTTTTAGTATTTTCTTTTTTATAAATTCTTAAATTTTTTGTTGCAATTTTTGGAACATCATGATATAATGTCAGCTGAACGCTTTGGAATGAACCCTGAAGTATCGGGTCAGCGGAAGAAAGTGAAACGCGGCCCGCCAGCTGCAGGTGTAAGGAAAGGAGGATTTGCTGTGAAGGTAAGATCATCAGTTAAGCCAATTTGTGAAAAATGCAAGGTAATCAAGAGAAAAGGAAGTATCCGGATTATCTGCGAAAATCCGAAACACAAACAGCGTCAGGGATAGTCACAGGCTGTTTGCGGCAGACAAGCAGGTCTGCAGTAGTATAAAAGTAGTTTTTATTATGTGCGGCTGTCAGCAGGAGCTTCCTGCTGATTCATAATAAACAGCGGGTACTGCTGTGCCCGGTATCTTTTATACCGAGGGGATACTGGTAAAAAGTACCATCTTCAGGTTATGCACACATTTCAGGCCGGACAACCGGAGCTGCATCGTCTGAACCAAAAGAAAAGAATCACAAATTATACGAATTTAAAAATTATGGAGGTGCAATACACATGGCACGTATCGCAGGTGTAGATTTACCAAGAGAGAAACGTGTGGAAATCGGTTTGACTTATATTTACGGCATTGGCAGAACAAGCTCAAACCGTATTCTTGCGGAAGCAAAAGTAAACCCGGATACCCGCTGCAGAGATTTAACAGATGAAGAAGTTAAGCGGATCAGCGCGGTTATTGATGAGACACAGACGGTAGAAGGTGATCTGCGCAGGGAAATCGCCCTGAACATTAAAAGATTACAGGAAATCGGATGCTATCGTGGAATCCGTCACAGAAAAGGACTTCCGGTCCGCGGCCAGAAGACAAAGACGAATGCCAGAACAAGAAAAGGTCCTAAGAGAACAGTTGCTAATAAGAAGAAATAAAGTTGCATATTATTATTCAGAGAAAGTAGGTTAGTTTAGATATGGCTAAGAAAGTTGCAAAAAAAGTAACAAAAAAGCGTATAAAGAAAAACGTTGAACGTGGTCAGGCACATATTCAGTCATCTTTTAACAATACGATTGTTACAATTACAGATACTGAGGGAAATGCCTTATCCTGGGCAAGCGCAGGCGGCCTTGGATTTAGAGGTTCAAAGAAATCTACTCCGTATGCTGCACAGATGGCAGCAGAGACAGCTACAAAAGCAGCTCTTATACACGGGTTGAAAACAGTGGATGTCATGGTAAAAGGACCAGGGTCAGGAAGAGAAGCAGCGATCCGTGCACTTTCTGCGTGCGGCCTTGAGGTTACCTCCATCAGAGACGTAACTCCGGTGCCACATAACGGATGCCGTCCGCCGAAGCGCAGAAGAGTTTAATTAGGAGGGATAGACGAAGATGGCAGTAAATAGAGTACCTGTACTGAAAAGATGTAGATCACTTGGTCTGGAACCAAGTTATTTAGGATATGATAAAAAATCCAGAAGAACTCTGCAGAGATCAAACAGAAAAATGTCTGAGTATGCCCTGCAGCTGCGTGAAAAGCAGAAAGCAAAATTTATCTACGGCGTATTAGAAAAGCCGTTCCATAACTATTATGAAAAAGCAGACCGGATGAAAGGCATGACAGGTACGAACCTGATGACAATTTTGGAATCCAGACTGGATAACGTTGTGTTCCGTATGGGTTATGCAAGAACCCGCCGTGAAGCAAGACAGATTGTCGGGCATAAGTTCGTATTAGTAAACGGAAAGCAGGTAAATATTCCGTCTTATCGCGTAAAAGCCGGCGATGTAGTAGAAATTAAAGAAAGCAAGAAGAGCATTCAGAGAATGAAGGATATCGTAGAGGTAACAGCCGGAAGGCTTGTTCCGGAATGGATTGATGTAAACCTTGAAAATCTCCAGGGTACCGTAAAGGAACTTCCGTCCCGTGAAATGATCGATGTGCCAGTAGACGAAATGCTCATTGTCGAGTTATATTCGAAATAATTGATGTAGCGCACACTTGATCCGAAAAGGAGGGACTTGGTAGTGTTCGATTTTGAAAGACCCAATATTGAAATTGCAGAAATTTCCGAAGACAAAAAGTACGGCCGTTTCGTCGTAGAACCTTTGGAAAGGGGCTATGGTACAACGCTCGGTAATTCTTTAAGAAGAATTATGCTGTCTTCTCTTCCGGGAGTAGCCGTAAGTCAGGTGAAGATTGATGGTGTATTGCATGAATTCAGTTCCATTCCGGGTGTGAAGGAAGATGTTTCTGAGATCATTATGAACATTAAGAATCTGGCATTGAAAAATACCAGCAGTACAAACGAGTCTAAAGTTGCTTACATCGAATTTGAAGGTGAGGGTGTAGTTACGGCCGCAGATATTCAGGTGGATTCTGATATTTCGATTTTAAATCCAGAGCTGGAGATTGCCCATTTAAACGGCGGGGCAGACTCCAAGCTCTATATGGAGCTGACAATCACAAAGGGCCGTGGATATATCAGCGCAGATAAAAACAAAAATCCGGAGCTGCCGATCGGCGTGATTGCCGTGGACTCCATTTATACACCGGTAGAGCGTGTAAATCTGACCGTCGAGAATACTCGTGTCGGCCAGATTACTGATTATGATAAGCTGACACTGGAAGTATTTACAAATGGAACGCTGGAGCCGGATGAGGCGGTAAGCCTTGCAGCTAAGGTATTAAGTGAACATTTGAATCTCTTTATCGACCTGTCTGAAAATGCTAAAACGGCTGAAGTCATGGTTGAGAAGGAAGACAACGCGAAGGAAAAAGTCCTCGAAATGAACATTGACGAGCTGGAGTTGTCCGTGCGCTCTTACAACTGCTTAAAGCGTGCGGGAATCAATACGGTGGAAGAGCTGACAAATCGTACGCCGGATGATATGATGAAGGTTCGTAACCTTGGACGTAAGTCTTTAGAAGAGGTATTAGCGAAGCTGAAGGAGTTAGGGCTTCAATTAAACCCAGGAGATGAATAAAAGCGGCTAAAAAAGTCGATAGAAACTCCGGGCCGGGATGGTAAGGCCGTAAGTGTGCAGACCGGTCTGTCTGACAGGGGTCGGCCAGCCTTGTCAGAAATATAGTTGGCGAATTGAATGAAAGCCGCAGCAGCTCAGCTTGTCTGCGCTGCCGCAAAAAATCAGCATCCGGCAGGTAATCCCAACGTGTGCTGCCGAATGTACCACAATTTGGAGGAAATAAAAATGGCTATGTATAGAAAATTAGGAAAATCTTCCGCTCAGAGAAAAGCGTTGCTGCGTAATCAGGTAACACAGCTTTTGTATCATGGCAAGATCGTAACGACAGAGGCCAGAGCGAAAGAAATCCGCAAAATTGCAGAGAAATTGATCGCGATGGCAGTCCGTGAAAAGGATAACTTTGAAGAAGTTACCGTAAAAGCGAAGGTGCCGCGCAAGGATGCAGCAGGCAAAAGAGTAAAGGAAGTCGTAGACGGCAAGAAAAAGACTGTTTACGATGAAGTTGACAAAACGATCAAGAAAGACCAGCCGTCTCGTCTGCACGCAAGAAGAGAAATGCTGAAAATTCTCTATCCTGTAACAAGCTCCACAACGACAAGAAAGGATGGCAAGGTAGTAACTTCCAATAAGCGCAAGGATAAAAAGGAAGTTGATCTGGTTGCCAGAATGTTCGATGAGGTTGCACCAAAATATGTTGGCCGGAACGGTGGATATACAAGAATTATCAAGCTTGGTCAGCGTAAGGGTGACGGCGCTATGCAGGTAATTATTGAATTGGTATAATTTTGTGGTTGCAATATAATCGGTAAAAATATTGCCGGAAAAGCGGATGTGAAATGTCTGCTTTTCCGGCGGTTTTTATTTTTGTTCTTTTGTCACAGACAGCGTAAAAATGAACTCGGTCCCGACGCCTTCGGTGCTGATGACATTGATATTTTCGTCATGGGCTTGTATGATCTCTTTTACAATAGCAAGGCCAAGGCCCGTTCCGCGCTTGTCCTTGCCGCGTGAGACATCCGTTTTGTAAAAGCGTTCCCATATTTTTTTCAGGCTGTCGCCGGGGATACCGATACCAGAATCTTTGACCGAAACAAATACTTTGCCGTTTTTTTCTGTCGTTTCGATCGTAATGGAAGAATCCGGATAGCTGAATTTGATGGCGTTGTCGGTCAGGTTGTAAATGACTTGCTGGATCTTGGCAAGGTCGGCTGTGACATACAGGTTTTGACCCGACAGGATCAGCTCAATGGAAATATGCTTTTCGCTGCAGATACCTTCAAAAGTCAACGCAGTCATGCGGATAATATAGTTGATATCAAAGCTTTTCATGTACAGGATCGTCTTGCCGTGGGAGCCAAATTTATTCAGCTCTAAAATACTGCTCGTCAGCTTGTTCAGCCGCTCGGTTTCAAATAAAATAATGTTCAGATATTTATCCTGCATCTCATAAGGGATCGTTCCGTCTAAGATAGCTTCAATATACCCTTTGATAGAAGTCAGCGGGGAACGGAAGTCGTGAGATACATTGGATACAAATTTTCGCTGGTCGTCCTCCAGTGTGTTCAGCTCATTTGCCATATAGTCAAACGCAGCAGCTAGATGGCCAAGCTCGTCATGTGTCCGGATATCAATCTTCTGCGAAAAATCTCCGTCGATATAAGCATCCGCAACCGAAGTAATCTTACGGATCGGGCGGTAGATCAGCAGAGAAAACAAAAGCAATATCACAAAAGCCAGAAGAAAGATAAACAGCATAGTGACATATACGACATTCAGCAGCTCGTAGCTGTAGGCGTAAATATCGCTGATCGGCTTATGGATCAGTACATAGCCGCGTACCTTGTAATTTGGGGTGATCGGAGCAAATACAGTCAGGTGGTTTTCAGAAAAGATATCGTAAAAACGATTGACCATATAGTATTTGCTGCCGAAATCACGGATGTCAAAGCTTTCAATGACGGTGTTATTATCAAGGGCAGCAAAATTGGCGGAGTCGATAATAATACGCCCGGACACGTCGATCACCTTGATCTGTGTATTCATATAATGGCTGATCGTTTCCAGATGGCTGTACAGATCGTTCAGCTCCATGCTGCCATTGTAGTAGTTTGTCGCGTAATGGGTCGCGATTTCCGTACATTCCGTATACAAGGTACGGGCTTCTGAGGCTTCCACCTGAGCACGCAAGCCCTGGTTTGTCATGGTAGATATGAGTATAAAGCCAAGAATGCCAAAAACCAGGTAGCCCAGCAAAAATTTTAAGTAAAGTGTTCGTTTCATGGAACTCCCTTCAGCGAAAGAGAATGCTTATTTTACTACAAATTTATAGCCGATGCCCCAGACGGTAGCGATACCCCAGTGCTCCGTATCTTTGATCTTTTCGCGCAGCCGCTTGACATGGACGTCTACCGTACGCGTATCGCCGATGTATTCATAGCCCCAGATATTGTCCAGCAGCTGCTCCCGCGTAAATACTTGATTTGGTGAGGAGGCAAGGAAATACAGCAGCTCCAGCTCTTTCGGAGGCATTTCCAGCAGATTCCCGTTGTACTCCACACTATAATTGGACAGGTTGACGATAAGCCCTGGATATTCCGCAAGCTTGAGAGACGGCTGGGCAGGCGTGGGCTTGACGGGCTGATAGCGGCGCAGTACAGCCTTGACGCGGGCAACCATTTCCTTTGAGTCAAACGGCTTCATAATATAGTCGTCGGCCCCAAGCTCCAGTCCGAGTACTTTGTCGAAGATCTCTCCTTTAGCGGAAAGCATAATGATCGCAACATTGCTCTTAGCGCGGATTTCCCGGCAGACCTGATAACCGTCTATGCCTGGCAGCATCAGGTCAAGCAGGATCAGGTTTGGGGCAAATTGCTGGAATGCAGTCAGCGCTTCTTCACCATCGTTGACGATTTTCGTCTCAAAGCATTCCTTTGTCAGGTAAAGGGAGATAAGTTCAGCGATATTCACATCGTCGTCTACAATTAGTATTTTTTGTTTTGCAGCCATAGGGACTCCTTTACTATAGTTTTGTCAGCGAAATTCTACGATCGTTACGCCGGAATCTCCTTCACCAAATTCACCGAGATGGAAGGAGGCTACATATTTGACGCGGCGTAGATGCTGGTGAACGGCGTTGCGCAGCGCTCCGGTTCCTTTGCCGTGAACGACGCGGACGGTGGATAAATGGGAGAGATAAGCGTCGTCCAAATATTTATCCAGTGTCATGATTGCTTCGTCGACTGTCTTACCGATCAGCATAACCTCGGCGGAAATACTGGCGGCTTTGGACATACGGATCTTTCCTGCTCCTGTTTTCGCGGACTTTTTGGATGCTGCTGTGGACTCGTCCTCAAGGAGCACCAGATCTTTTACATTGACCTGCGTACGCAGAATGCCCATTTGTACGAAAAGGTCGCCCTTTGCATTCGGCAGGGTGGATACTGTACCGCGCTGGTTCATGCTCAGGACGCGGACAGAATCGCCAAGACGGAGGTTTTTCGGTACTTTGTTGTTGGCGGCAGGCTGCTTTTGCTTTTTGGCAATACGTGCTTCGGCTTCGTTCATTTTACCGCGCAGCGCCGCACGTTCTTTTTCAAGGTCGCTGGCGGACGGATTGGTCGTGCCGAATTTGTGGAAGCTGCGGATGCTGGCGTCTGCGGCATCCTTCGCTTCTTTGAGGATAGCAAGCGCCTGTTCGTTTGCTTCCTGGATAATTTTGTCGCGGCGGCTGTCCAGCTTTTCCTGCTTGCTGGCGGCCTGTGCGTGCAGTTTTGCAAGCTCCTGCTTATACTGTTCAATCTCCAGTCGTTCTTTTTCAATCGTCGTGCGGCTTGTTTCCAAGTCTGCGATTAGATCTTCAAAATTCTGTTCATTGGAGGTAATGCGTGTTTTAGCGTCAGCAATAATATCGTCCGGCAGACCGAGCTTACCAGATATCGCAAACGCGTTGCTTTTGCCCGGTATGCCAATCAGCAGGCGGTAGGTCGGGCTTAACGTATCGACGTCAAATTCGCAGCAGGCGTTTTGCACACCGTCGGTTGAGAGGGCAAATACTTTTAATTCGCTGTAATGCGTTGTAGCCATCGCCCGTACGCCGCGCTGCAGAAGCTTTGACAGGATAGAGATCGCCAGCGCCGCGCCTTCAGTCGGGTCAGTACCAGAGCAAAGCTCATCAAATAGTACGAGAGAATTTGGCGTTACTTTTTTTAATATTGTTACAATATTGGTCATATGGGAGGAAAAAGTACTCAGGCTTTGCTCAATACTCTGTTCGTCTCCGATATCCGCATATATATTTTCAAAAATCGCAAGCTGGGAGCGGTCGCCTGCCGGGATATGAAGTCCGGCCTGTCCCATCAGGGTAAGCAGTCCAACCGTTTTGAGCGAAACGGTCTTGCCTCCTGTATTCGGCCCGGTTACGACAAGCAGCTGAAAATCGTCGCCCAGCCGGACATCGATTGGAACGACGGAGCTTTTTTTAAGCAGCGGATGTCGTCCGCGGCGGATGTGGATGCGCCCCTCGGTGTTAAATTGCGGAGCCACGCCGTTGTGCTCATGTGCCAGAGCGGCTTTTGCAAAAATGAAGTCCAGCGTTGTGAGCAGCTTGTAATCATTTAAAAGCGCTTCGCTGTCTGCGGCGACTTGGTTGCTCAGCTCAGCGATAATGCGTTCAATTTCTTCCTGTTCTTTTAGATGCAGCTCTTTTAATTCATTATTTAGATTGACAATGCCTGCCGGTTCGATAAACAACGTAGATCCAGAGGATGACTGGTCGTGTATCATACCGGAAATCTGGTTTTTGTATTCTGCCCTGACCGGAAGGCAGTAGCGACCATTACGCATGGTAACAACAGCGTCCTGCAGATAACTTCTTGTTGTAGAATTGTTGAGCATATTTGTCATCTGGGCGTGAATCCTTCCGCTCATGCCCTGGATACTGCGGCGGATGGATTTTAGGCGGCTGCTGGCGTCGTCCGCAATCTCGTCCTCGGAGAGGATGCAGCGGCGGATCTCGCTGCACAGCGGAGACAGCGGTTCAATGGCCTGGAACATAGCGTCCAATGTGTCCTCTGGAATATTTTCGCGGTCGCTTCTGCCGTAAGTCTTGACGCGCTTTGCAGCTTCCAGTAAAGAAGCGATATGCAAAAGCTCCTCGATGCCAAGAACGCCGCCGACTTCCAGCCGCTTGAGCGACATTCCGATCTTATGGATACCGCTAAACGAAATGCTCCCCTTACGGTATATGCGTGACAGGGCAGCGGATGTTTCCGACTGTGCCTGCTCAATGCTCCCTTGGTCAGTCATAGGTTTTAAATGGAGACAGTGTTCCTTTGCCCAGGCGGAAGAAGCGTAGCTGGCCAGTTGTTCTGTAATTTTATGATATTCTAAAGTATAAAGTACTTTTTTGTTCATAGATAAAGTCCTTTCTAATACGGTATGATTTCATTTTACCCTATAATTTCCGATGTGAAAAGTAATATTCGTAAGAAAAATTACTTATTTTCTTGAAATAAGTGGCATTTCCTCGTATAATCTTAACATAAGGTATGAAAAAACAAAAGTGTAACGGGTATTGGGAAGAGGGGTTTTGCCATGCCATACAAAAATGAAGAGCAGCATTTCATAAAAGAGAAGATCAAAGATAAGCCAGTAAGCAGGAAGCAGCTGTTGCAAAAAGGCATTGCAACGGTTGGATACGCGATTTTGTTTGGGTTTGTTTCCTGCCTTATTTTTTGCGCGCTGCGGCCAAAGCTTGAGGTATGGTTTGCTCCAGAGGACGACCACTGGGTCGGTATTCCAAAGGATACGCTCACAGACGAGGAGAATCCAGCGGATTCTAACACCGACGCGGAGCAGGAATCGACGGTGGATACGGAAAAAAAACCAGCCTCGGATAAAAAAAAGCAAAAGACAGTTTATATTACGGAAAAAAAGGAAATGACGCTGGATGATTACCAGGTGCTGCAAAATGAGCTGTATAAGATTGGTAATGAGGGAAACCGATCGATCGTGACAGTGACCGGGATCAAGGAGGGCGTGGATATTTTTGACTCTCCATATGAGGCGACCGGGCAGGCGTCCGGGCTGATCATCGGCAACAGCAGCAAGGAACTGCTGATCCTGACCGAGTATCAGGTGATCGAGGACGTAAAATCTATCCAGGTTACGTTTATCAACAACGATACATTGAACGCGTCTCTAAAAAAATACGACGGCAACACGGGCATTGCAGTACTCGGCGTACCTGTTGAAAAGATATCCGATGCTACGATGAACCATATTGAGACAGCTGTACTTGGCAATTCACTAAATCTCAGACAGGGAAAAATGGTCGTTGCGCTCGGCAGCCCGCTTGGCACAAACTATTCGATCCTGACCGGAAATATCACCTCTGTCACCAATACCATTACGACGGAGGACCGCAACTATACGGTATTTACAACGAATATCGTCGCAAATGCAAAAGGCAACGGCGTTTTGATCAATACAGACGGAGAAGTCATCGGGCTGTTTTTGAAATCTTCGAATATTCAGAAGGAACAAAATACGCTGACAGCCGTATCTATTTCGGAATTAAAGGATATTATTGAGCTGCTTTCAAACGGCCTGAATGTGCCATATATCGGTATTAAGGGCAGTACGGTTACTGACGCGATTTCCAAAGAATACGAGATGCCGAATGGCGTCTATATTAAAGAAGCGGTGGTGGACTCGCCAGCGATGACAGCTGGGCTGCAGACGGGGGATGTGATCACTTCTGTCGGTAAGGAAGAGGTACTTTCCATGAAGGATTACCAGCGGATCCTAATGAAAATGAAAAAGGGTGACGAGGTAAAGATCACAGCAAGCCGACAGACGGCTGAAGGTTATAAAAAATTTACCTGTGTGGTAGATGTAGGGGTACTGCGCTGAGCAGAGTACAGAGTCAGAGTAAAATAAAGGGAAGTACAGAGTAAGGATCAGAGGGGAAACATGAAATGGAGGCAGAAGTATGCGATTTATAGAAACTTTGCGTGAGGGTGAGCGCATTAACGAGATTTATTTATGTAAAAACAAACAGCCATCGGTGACGAAGGCAGGAAAGCCGTTCGTATCGCTGACACTTCAGGACAAGACGGGAACGTTGGATGCAAAAATCTGGGATCCAAGCTCTCTGGGCATTGATGATTTTGAAAAGCTGGATTATTTGAATGTAGTAGGGGACGTAACTAGCTTTCAGGGAGCGCTGCAGCTGAATATCAAGCGCATCCGCAAGGCAAAGCAGGGCGAATATGACCCGAAGGAATATCTTCCGGTCAGCAGATACGATACGGAAAAAATGTACGTCGCGTTAATGGAGATCATCCGTCGGATCGAGAACCCATATTTAAAGCAGCTGACCATGATTTTTTTCGGCAATGCAAAATTTGAGGAAGCATTTAAATTCCATTCCGCTGCAAAGACGATGCATCATGGCTTTGTCGGCGGACTGCTGCAGCATACGCTTGGCGTCGCCAGGCTGTGTGAGAGTTTCGCGCAGCAGTACGACATTTTAAACCGGGATCTGCTCATAGCGGCGGCAGTATTCCATGATGTCGGCAAGCTAAAGGAGATTTCCAGATTTCCGGAAAACGATTATACGGACGAGGGCCAGCTGCTGGGACATATTATGATCGGAGCGCAGATGTTAACCGAAAACATAGCGAAAATACCGGATTTTCCGAAAAAGCTGGCGGATGAGCTGATCCATTGTATTTTAGCGCATCACGGAGAGCTGGAATACGGTTCGCCGAAAAAACCGGCGCTTGCAGAGGCGGTAGCACTCAGCTTTGCAGACAACATGGACGCGAAAATGGAAGCGCTGGAGGAAGCGTTTGTTAATGTGCCTGAAGGCAACACAGACTGGCTGGGCTTTCATCGTTCGTTTGAGTCAAATATTCGAAAGACGAGCATTTGACGGCCTATATAGAAAAATTTTATTGTTGCAGTTTATACAGGTGTGTGTTTGTAATGCCTAACAAGCCACACTGGTATAAGCTGCAATGCTTATTTTATTACAGAAAAACAGCGGCTTTACAACGCAGGGAAGAGGATGGGATAATCATGAAGAAGAATGACGATATTCAATTAGAAATTGTAGATATGAGCGTGGATGGTTCTGGAATTGGCAAGCTGACGGACGCAGCAGGCAGAGACGGGAATGCAATGACTTTTTTTGTCAAGGATGCATTGGTAGGGGATAAGATATGGGCAAGGATCACGAAGCTGAAAAAGACATACGGCTATGCGCGTCTCATAGAGGTTATGGAACCGTCTCCGGATCGGGTACAGCCACCATGTCCGGTATACCGCAAGTGCGGAGGATGCCAGATCCAGGCACTGTCTTACGAAAAACAGCTGGAATATAAGCAGAATAAGATCCGTAACAACCTCGTGCGGATCGGAGGATTTGACGCGTCTTGGCTGCCTCTGGAGCCGATCATCGGAATGCAGCATGGCTTCCGCTACCGCAATAAGGCGCAGCTCCCGATCGGAAGGGACAAAACCGGAAAACTAACAGCCGGCTTTTACGCCGCGCGCACGCACAGCATCATTCCGATAGATGACTGTCTATTAGGTGTATCACAAAACCAAGAAGTTGTGGCGGCCATCTTGGACTGGATGGAGCGATATCAGATTGAGCCGTATGACGAGAAAACTGGTACAGGCTTGGTGCGCCATGTTCTGGTACGCTACGGCTTCCGCTCCAAACAGCTTATGGTCTGCCTTGTGGTAAACGGAGGATTTGTGCCGAAAGCTGCCGAGCTGACAGGGCAGCTCGCCAAAATTAACGGAATGACGAGTATTTCCCTCAATGTGAACAAACGGCAGGATAATGTGATCATGGGCGATACTGTAAAAATATTGTGGGGAGCAGATCATATTGAGGATTTTATTGGAGATGTAAAGTTTCAGATATCACCGCTTTCGTTTTATCAGGTAAATCCGGTACAGACGGAGGTGCTTTACGGTAAGGTGCTGGAGTTCGCCGGCCTGACCGGGAAGGAGGTTGTCTGGGACCTTTACTGCGGAATAGGGACGATTTCCCTATTTCTGGCGCAACGGGCTAAGAAAGTCTTTGGCATAGAAATCGTGCCGCAGGCAATAGAGGATGCCAGAAGGAATGCAAGGATAAACGGGATTCACAATGCGGAGTTTTTTGTAGGAGAAGCTGAAGATGTTCTGGAGAAGGTTTGCGGATGCGGGAATGGTATGCAGAAGGAAATAGGAGTGATGGGGGAGGGTTCTGGAACCGAAGACTGGAGGCCGCAGGTTGTTGTTGTGGATCCACCGCGGAAGGGGTGTGCAGAGAAGCTGCTGGAGGCGATTTTGAGGGTGATGCCGGAGAGGGTTGTGTATGTGAGCTGTGATTCGGCGACGTTGGCTAGAGATTTGAAGGTGTTTTGTGCGGGAGGATATGAGATGGTGAGGGGACAGGGGGTAGATATGTTTTGTCAGACGGTGCACGTGGAGACTGTGGTGTTGATACAAAGGAAAGATACCTAGAAATCCTTGAATTTA
>CAJUIL010000025.1 GCA_910586225.1 uncultured Eubacterium sp.
GCGCTTTGAAACCACAGTGTTTTCAAGGGCTGTGAGTTTCCGAGAGTACTCAGACAATCAAAGGAGGGGGTTAGCCATGGGCCATATTACAATATTGGAAGAAACGACCAGATATCCGATTACCCTGATGGGAAGCCGCGCTGGTATTTGCTGGGGGTCGGATATTTCGGATCAGGATAAAAATTATAAGCGGGGCTTGGAATGCCTTGCGGCAGGTCATGGAAGGGTTATGGAGTATGTAAATGTGGAGATGGTGCTGGATGGGTATTCTGCGCGTGTGATACGTGAGTGGTATACGCATCTTGGCGGTTCGCCGACACGCCTGCAGGCAAGTACCCGATATGTGGATTATAAAAATTTTGCTTATGTTATCCCGCCTGCGGTGGCGGAAAACGAAGAAGCGCGCGTCCGCTATGAAGGGATGATGCAGGAGATCAGTGATACCTGCGCTTATCTGGAGCAGACGTGCGGGATTGCCAGAGAAGATGCTGCAATGCTCCTGCCGCTTGGAATGGCGACAAAGATTGTGGATAAGCGTAATCTTAGAAGCCTGGCGGATATGAGCCATCAGAGGATGTGCGGCAGGGCTTATCATGAATACCGCGAGCTGTTTTCGGATATTTGTACGGTATTATCCGCGTGGTCTGAGGAATGGGCATATTTGGTGGAGCACTATTTTATGCCGAAATGCGAGATGCTTGGTTACTGTCCGGAAAAGCGTTCCTGTGGAAGAATGCCGAAAAAGCAGGATTTGTAAAATGTGCCAGTTAGATCTTTGGAAATTATCATATGGATATTGGATGTTGCTGGGATCTGCAGCATAGCTCTTGAAGCTTACTGGTGTATGTATACATAATTTTAGAAAATAATAAAATATTTTTGTATATTTTGAAAAAAACAGCTTGTCAAGTCTACCTGTTTAGTGGTAAATTAGTATTAGCGAAAAGGGGGATTTCATTCGGACTATCAAATTGCGGACTATGAAATTCCGGACCAACAAAAATATCAATGAATACAGGAGGGTATTGTCATGCAGACAAAAAATTACAAGATATGGTTTTGTACAGGCTCGCAGGACTTATATGGGGATGAGTGCTTAAGCCATGTGGCGGCTCATTCAAAAGAGATGGTTGACTATCTGAACAAGTCTGGTATTTTGCCGTTCGAAGTGGTATGGAAGCCAACGCTGATCACAAATGAATTGATCAGAAAGACCTTTAATGAGGCGAACATGGACGACGAATGTGCGGGTGTTATTACCTGGATGCATACATTTTCTCCGGCGAAATCATGGATCCTTGGCTTAAAGGAGCTGCGGAAGCCGTTATGTCATCTGCATACGCAGTATAATCAGGAAATTCCATACGATACGATCGATATGGATTTTATGAATGAGAACCAGGCGGCACATGGGGATAGAGAGTATGGCCATATGGTGACACGTATGGGTATCGAGCGCAAGATCATCGCCGGATACTGGAAGGACGAGAGGGTGATTGAAAGAATCGCTTCTTGGATGCGTGTGGCATTGGGTGTGATCGAAAGCAGCCATGTGCGCGTTATGAGAGTGGCAGATAATATGAGAAACGTTGCGGTTACCGAAGGAGACAAGGTAGAAGCGCAGCTGAAGTTCGGCTGGGAGGTGGATGCTTATCCGGTCAATGAGATTGCGGAGGCTGTTGCGGCGGTTTCGGAGTCTGACACAAATGCATTGGTAGATGAATATTACGATACTTATGAGATTATATTAGAAGGAAGGGATCCGGAGGAGTTTAAAAAACACGTTGCGGTACAGGCGCAGATAGAGATTGGATTTGAACGCTTCCTGGAGGAGAAAAATTATCAGGCGATCGTTACACATTTCGGTGATCTGGGCGCTTTAAAGCAGCTGCCGGGACTTGCGATCCAAAGACTGATGCAGAAAGGCTACGGCTTTGGCGCTGAAGGCGATTGGAAGGTTGCGGCGATGGTGCGTATTATGAAGCTGATGACAGCCGGGATGAAAAATGCCAAAGGGACATCTATGATGGAGGATTATACTTACAATCTGGTTCCTGGCAAAGAGGGTATTTTGCAGTCGCATATGCTGGAGGTCTGCCCATCCGTTGCGGAAGGCCCAATCAGTATCAAATGCCAGCCGCTGTCCATGGGCGACAGAGAAGATCCGGCGCGTCTGGTATTTACATCTAAGGAAGGTCCTGGCGTGGCAGCGTCTTTGATCGATCTGGGTGATAGGTTCCGCCTGCTGATCAACGATGTGGAATGCAAGAAGGTAGAAAAGCCGATGCCGAAGCTTCCGGTGGGCTCAAACTTCTGGGTACCGAAGCCAGACTTTTATACAGGGCTGGAAGCATGGATCCTTGCCGGCGGAGCACACCATACGGCATTTACGTATGATCTGACCTCAGAGCAGCTCGGCGATTGGGCATCGATGATGGGAATTGAGCCGGTTTATATTACAGAGGGAACAACAATCCCACAGTTAAAGAGAGATCTGATGTTAGGAAATGTAGTATACGGCAAATAATAAAATCATGGAGAAGGTACAGCAGGATGTACTGCTTAGGTACATTCTGCTTGCTGATATAATGCAGCGGTTCAGGCTGACTGAATTGCTATGATAAATGGAAGGAGAACTAAAATTATGAAATTTTTCGTGGACACAGCAATCGTTGAGGAGATCAAAAAGGCAAATGACATGGGCGTTATTTGCGGCGTAACAACCAATCCGTCTTTAATTGCAAAATCAGGAAGAGATTTTGCAGACGTTATCAAAGAGATCACGGATATCGTAGACGGCGCAATCAGCGGAGAAGTAAAGGCTACAACACAGGATGCTGAAGGCATGATTGCTGAGGGCCGTGAAATTGCCAAGATCCATCCAAATATGGTAGTAAAGATTCCAATGACAGTGGAAGGCTTAAAGGCTGTAAAGCAGCTGGCTTCCGAAGGCATTAAGACGAATGTGACATTGATCTTTAACGCAAACCAGGCTTTGCTGGCTGCAAGGGCAGGAGCTACTTATGTATCTCCGTTTCTCGGCCGTTTGGATGATATTTCCGTACCGGGCGTTGACCTGATCCGTACGATCGCAGAGATCTTTGCAATCCATGATATTGATACGGAGATCATTGCGGCATCGATCCGCAATCCGATCCATATTATCGATTGTGCTCTGGCAGGCGCTCATATTGCGACTGTTCCGTACAATGTGATCGAAGCTATGACCAAGCATCCGCTGACAGATGCAGGCATTGAAAAATTCATTCAGGACAGCGCAAAATAAAACCAGGTTTGGAAAGGATATTACTATGACTGATTTAGAACTTCAGAAAACAGCACTGGAAGTAAGAAAAGGCATTGTTACTGCGGTTCACGGCGCAAAAGCCGGGCATCCGGGCGGTTCCTTGTCCTCTGCTGATGTATTTACTTACTTGTATTTTGAAGAGATGAATATTGACCCGAAGGACCCGAAAAAGGCGGACCGTGACCGTTTTGTACTGTCTAAGGGACACACGGCGCCGGGGCTGTATTCGGTGCTTGCCAACAGAGGCTATTTTCCAGTTGAGGATCTGCCGACGCTGCGTCATATCGGCTCTCATCTGCAGGGACATCCATGTGTGAAGCATACGCCGGGGATCGATGCTGCCTCAGGCTCTCTGGGACAGGGTATTTCCGTAGCGGTTGGAATGGCGGTTTCTGCAAAGCTGAGCAATGACAGCTATCGCGTCTATACGCTTCTTGGCGACGGCGAGATCCAGGAAGGACAGGTGTGGGAGGCAGCGATGTTTGCCGGACACCGCAAGCTGGATAATCTGTGTGTGATTGTAGATAACAACGGGCTGCAGATTGACGGAAAGATTGACGACGTATGCTCTCCGTATCCGATTGATGAAAAGTTTAAGGCTTTCAACTTCCATGTGATCAGCGTGGCGGATGGAAATGATATGGCTCAGCTGCGCGCTGCCTTCGAGGAAGCAAAGGCGACAAAAGGGCAGCCGACTGCGATCGTTATGAAGACTGTAAAGGGCAAAGGCGTTTCCTTTATGGAAAACCAGGCCGGATGGCACGGCAAGGCCCCGAATGATGAAGAATATGCGATTGCAATGGAAGATCTTAAGAAAGCAGGTGAAGCATTATGTCAGAAGTAAAAAAGATTGCAACCAGAGAGAGCTACGGCAACGCATTAGTCGAGCTCGGTAAGGAAGTGGACAACCTTGTAGTATTAGATGCGGATCTGGCAGAAGCAACAAAGACAGGAACATTTAAAAAAGCTTTTCCTGACAAGCATATCGACTGCGGGATTGCAGAGTGTAATATGGTAGGCATTGCAGCGGGCATTGCTTCTACCGGGAAGGTGCCGTTTGTAAGCTCGTTTGCGATGTTTGCAGCCGGACGTGCATTTGAACAGGTGCGCAATTCAGTTGGCTATCCGCATTTGAATGTCAAGATCGGGGCGACACACGCTGGCATTTCGGTTGGCGAGGACGGCGCAAGCCATCAATGTAATGAGGATATTGCTTTAATGCGTGTCATTCCTGGAATGGTAGTGATCAATCCGTCGGATGATGTGGAAGCAAAAGCAGCGGTAAAAGCAGCTTATCATCACGAAGGGCCTGTTTACTTAAGATTTGGACGACTGGCAGCCCCAGTTATTAACGACCGTCCGGATTATAAATTTGAAATCGGCAAGGGTGTTACATTAAGAGACGGCAAAGACCTTACGATCATCGCAACCGGGCTTTGCGTTTCCGGCGCGCTGGAAGCGGCGGAAAAGCTTGCGGCTGACGGTATCGACGCAAGAGTCATTAACATCCATACGATCAAGCCGCTGGATGAAGAGCTGGTGATCAAAGCAGCACAGGAAACCGGAAAGATCGTGACAGTAGAAGAGCATTCTGTAATTGGCGGCCTTGGCGGAGCAGTTGCAGAAGCATTGAGCGAGAAGTGCCCGACAAAGCTGCTGCGCATCGGCATGGACGATACGTTCGGCGAGTCCGGCCCAGCTGTAAAGCTTCTGGAAAAATATGGTCTGGACGCAGAAGGCATTTATCAAAAAGTAAAAGCATTTTAATGCATAAAACAATCGGGCTGTTGCAGTATGTGACAGCCCTGTGTTTTACAAAAAAAGTGCAGCAGTTTAAAGTGGGAGAGAAAAAATGTTAGAAGAATTAAAAAAGCAGGTATATGAAGCGAATATGGAGCTGCCTAGGCGCGGCCTTGTTACTTATACATGGGGAAATGTCAGTGGTATTGACCGCGAAACCGGCTATTTTGTGATCAAGCCAAGCGGTGTAGAATATGACGAGCTGACTCCGGACGATATGGTCGTTATGGATCTTGAAATGAATAAGATCGAAGGAAAATACAAGCCTTCTTCTGATACAGAGACACACGCGCAGCTGTATAAGAAATATGCGGAGATTGGCGGTATCGTGCATACACATTCCTCTATGGCGACTTCCTGGGCGCAGGCAGGCAGGAGCATTCCGCTTTATGGCACGACACACGCAGATTATTTCCTTGGCGCGATTCCTTGCGCAAGAAGCCTGACACCGGAAGAGATCGGCGGGGAATATGAGAAAAATACAGGTCTTGTGATCATTGAAACGCTGGAAGAAAAGGGGATCAACCCGATGTATACACCGGGCATTTTATGTAAGAACCATGGGCCGTTTACTTGGGGCAAGGATGCGGATCAGGCGGTTTACAATGCGGTTGTATTGGAAGAGGTAGCAAAGATGGCGCTGCATACAGAGCTGATCAATCCAAAGGCTGAGCCGGCTCCTGACAGTATCAAGGACAAACACTTTTATCGGAAGCATGGAGCAAACGCTTATTACGGTCAGAACTAATGCTGCAGGAACAAACAGACGAAAGGACAGGAAATGTATAAAGAATCATTTGGAACAAGCAAACGAGGAGAGGCGGTATCAGTCTATCTGCTGGAAAATAAAAACGGCGCAAGCGTACGTGTCACCGACTACGGCGCTGCGCTTGTGTCGATCATCGTACCGGATAAAAACGGAGGAACGCAGGATGTATTGCTTGGCTATGATAATGTAACAGGCTATGAAAACAATACCTGCTATTTTGGTGCAGTCATTGGCAGAAACGGAAATCGGATTGCCAACGCACAGCTGACGATTGACGGCGTTGCTTATTCGCTGGACAGCAACGACAACGAAAACAATCTGCATTCCGGAGAAAAGGGAATGGACACGATCGTCTGGAACGTAAAGGAATATACGGACAATGCCATTACGTTTACCTGTAAAAGCGCGGATTTAGAGCAGGGCTTTCCGGGAAATATGGATGTGCAGGTGACTTATGTGTTGACAGACGAGCACGCTGTGGAAATTCATTACGAGGCCGTATCCGATAAGGACACAGTAGCAAACTTTACAAACCATGCCTATTTTAATCTGGAAGGCCATGCATCCGGAAATGTGCTGGGCCAGGAGCTGATGCTGCGTGCGTCCCACTATACTCCGGTCATTGATTCCAAGGCGATACCGACCGGCGAGATTGCTCCGGTTGCCGGAACTCCGATGGATTTTACAACAGCAAAGACGATCGGCCGCGATATGGAAGCGGACGATACCCAGATAAAATACGGCGGCGGCTTTGACCATAATTTTGTGCTGGATAAGGAAGAAAAGGGTGCGTTTGAGCTGATGGCAGAAGCGTATGCGCCGGGTACAGGAATTGTAATGGAAGCATATACTGACCGGCCAGGCGTGCAGTTTTATTCCGGCAATTTTATTACGACGCAGGATGGAAAGCAGGGAGCTGTATATGGAAAAAGGCAGGGATTTTGTCTGGAATCGCAGTTTTTCCCAAATTCCGTGAATGAGCCAAAATTCGAAGCGCCGATCATAAAGGCGGGAGAGGTATATCGTTCGAAAACAAGCTATCAGTTTCGTGTGAAAAAGTAACAGTAACTTACCTTTTACAGCTCCGCCTGCTTGACAGCAGACGATTATGACGCTAAAATAAATCGGTATCATACCAAAGGCATTTCTAAAAAACAAACAGTGCACAAAATACTATTTTAATACTATTTCTAATACTATTTCATAAAAGGAGATCAACATGGCAAAGGACAAGAAATTAGTAGAATCCATCACTAGTATGCAGGAGGATTTTGCGCAATGGTATACCGATGTAGTAAAAAAAGCGGAGCTGATCGACTATTCCTCGATCAAGGGCTGTATGATCATCAAGCCTGCAGGCTACGCGCTTTGGGAAAATATCCAGACAGAGCTGGATCGTCGCTTTAAGGAAACCGGCGTACAAAATGTGTATATGCCGATGTTTATTCCGGAGAATCTCTTGAATAAAGAGAAGGACCATGTAGAGGGTTTTGCGCCGGAGGTGGCGTGGGTGACGCATGGCGGCCAGAATCAGCTGCAGGAAAGGCTTTGTGTCAGGCCGACTTCTGAAACGCTGTTTTGTGATTTTTACAAAAATGACGTGCAGTCTTACCGTGACCTTCCAAGAGTGTATAACCAGTGGTGCTCGGTAGTAAGATGGGAAAAGGAAACAAGGCCGTTTTTACGTTCACGCGAATTTTTATGGCAGGAGGGTCATACGGCACACGCAACAGCGCAGGAGGCGCAGGAACGTACAGAGCAGATGTTGAATGTATATGCGCAGTTCTGTGAAGAGGTGCTTGCGATTCCAGTTATCAAAGGACAGAAAACGGAAAAAGAAAAATTTGCGGGCGCTGAGGCTACGTATACGATCGAAGCGTTGATGCATGACGGAAAAGCATTGCAGTCTGGTACAAGCCACAACTTCGGGGATGGATTTGCGAAAGCGTTTGATATCCAGTTTACGGATACGAATAACCAGCTCCAGTATGTGCATCAGACCTCCTGGGGACTGAGTACCCGGATTATTGGCGCGATCATTATGGTGCATGGAGATGATTCCGGTCTTGTACTGCCGCCTGCGATTGCCCCGACACAGGTTATGGTTATTCCGATCCAGCAGCAAAAAGACGGTGTGTTAGAGAAAGCGAAGGAGCTGCAGCAGGCATTACAGGCACAGTTCCGCGTAAAGCTGGACGATAGTGAAAAGAGTCCGGGATGGAAATTCGCAGAACAGGAAATGCGGGGTATTCCGGTGCGTATCGAGATTGGCCCGAAGGATATTGAAAAAGGCCAGTGCGTGCTTGTGCGTCGTGATACGAGAGAGAAGTACCAGACAGCGCTGGAGGATGTACCGCAGAAGCTTGCGCAGCTGCTAGAGACGATACAAGCGGATATGCTTGCAAGAGCGAGGGAGCATAGAGATTCGCATATATCCGATGCGCTGGATTATAGCGAATTTCAGACAGCGCTCGATAAAAAGCCGGGCTTTATTCGTGCGATGTGGTGCGGGGATCAGGCGTGCGAGGATAAGATCAAGGAAGAGACAACGGCTACTTCCCGCTGTATGCCGTTTGAGCAGGAGCAGATTTCAGACGTATGCGTATGCTGCGGCAGGCCGGCGAAAAAGCTCGTATTCTGGGGGAAGGCTTATTAATCAGATCAAACTGCCGGATCCGGTCAGGCAGATTTTAGACAGGCTGGCGTCACATGGGTACGAGGCTTACGCAGTTGGCGGATGTGTGCGGGACAGTCTGCTCGGCCGGACGCCGGAGGATTGGGATATTACAACCTCGGCGGCCCCGGTGCAGGTCAAGGAGCTGTTCTCAAGAACGGTTGATACTGGGCTGCAGCATGGGACAGTGACCGTCCTGCTCGGCGGGGAAGGCTTTGAGGTGACGACGTATCGGATAGACGGCAAATACACGGACGGCAGGCATCCGGACGAGGTTGTTTTTACACCGAGTCTTTTGGAGGATTTAAAGCGGCGGGATTTTACGATCAACGCGATGGCGTACCGGGAGCCGGAAGGGCTTGTGGACGCATTCGGCGGGGCGCAGGATTTGGAGGCCGGCATGATACGATGTGTCGGCAACCCGCACGACCGTTTCCGGGAGGATGCGCTGCGGATGCTTCGTGCGGTACGGTTTGCGGCGCAGCTGGATTTCCAGATCGAGGAGCGTACAAGGCAGGCGGTGCGGGAGCTGGCTAACGACCTGTGCCGCATCAGCGCAGAACGGATCCAGGCGGAGCTGGTAAAGCTTGTCATATCGCCGCATCCGGAATATATGCGGGAGCTTTATGAGCTTGGGATTACGGGTGTGGTGCTGCCGGAGTTTGACCGCATGATGCAAACAGAGCAAAACCATCCGCACCATTGCAAAAGCGTCGGCGAGCATACGATAGCCGGAATGCAGAATATCGCGCCGGATAAGGTGCTGCGTCTGACGATGCTGTTTCACGATATCGGAAAACCGCTGTGTAAAACAACAGATACGGACGGAATTGATCATTTTCACGGACATCCGCAGCAGAGTGCGGAGCTGGCGGGAAAAATCTTCCGTCGTCTGAAATTTGACTGTGATACGATGCAGGCGGTCTGTAGTTTGGTGCGCTGGCATGATTACAATCCATGCCTGACGCAGGAAGCGGTACGACGCGCGGTAGTAAAGACCGGACAAAAACAGTACCCAGCTATTTTTGCGGTCAAGCGTGCGGATATATTGGCGCAGAGCGATTACCAGAGAGCAGAAAAGCTGGAATATGTGGATGCATACGAGGCACTGTATGAAACGGTGCTGGCAGACGGTGACTGCATCAGCTTAAAGCAGCTGGCGGTATCTGGACGCGATATACTGGCGCTTGGCGTCGGGCAGGGCAGGCAGATTGGGGAGATTTTGGATCTGCTGTTGGAGCAGGTATTGGAAGATCCTGCGAAAAATGATCGGACGTATTTGCTGGAGCAGGTGCAGCAAATACGAATGGAGAGGATAGGGACGGGCAATATCGATGGATGATCAAAAAAAGGGGGCTGGCGACTGTGAAAAGTGCGTCGGCTTCCTTTTTTACAGGAAGGGTATTTGAACGGGTACGATTTTTAGTCATAATCCCGCTGATAGTTTCATAAGATGAATGGACACGTTAATGATGTGTGATTGTTCATTTTATTGGAGGGGAGTATTGTGTATAACCGGACAGAGATCATTTTAGAGGCATATCCATACGAATTTACTGATATCAGCAAAGGCAGAGGCGCCTATTTCTGTCATTGCCAGGACGGCAGCAGGAAAATACTGAAAGAGTTTACCGGTTCTGCTTCCAAGGCCGAGCTGCTGGACCGGTTTTTGGTTTATTTAAAGGAACGCGGCTGCAGGGTGGAGCAGATGGTATATACAAAGGAGGGACAGGTGTTATTTACCGATACGGATGACACGCGCTATTATATGCGTACTTGGTTTGACGGCAGGGAATGTGATACGAGAAGCCGGGAGGATATTTTGTGTGCGGTGCGCAGGCTGGCGCAGTTTCATCTGGATACGGCTGATTTTGATGAAGAGCTGCCGCAGACGATGTGCCGGACGCCGGAGTTTTTGCAGCAGGAGTTTGAACGGCACACAAGAGAGCTGCACAAGGTGCGCAATTACATAAAGGCAAAGAAAAAAAGGAATGAATTTGAGACGGACTTTTTAAATGAATACGGTTATTATATCAAACAGGCGGAGCAGGCGCAGGAACGTCTGGCAGCCGTTGGGGAGGATGCGGGAGCGCGTTTTTTCGGGATCTGTCATGGGGATTACAGCCAGCATAATCTACTGTTTACGTCGCATGGACCGGTCATCATTAATTATGAGCGTTTTTGCAGGGATGCCTACATCAGTGACTTTGCGCATTTTTTCCGCAAGATTATGGAAAAGCACAGCTGGAATACTGGGCTTGGCATGGATATGATTCATGCTTATGATAAAGTACGCGGGCTGGACCGCTGGGAGCTGCAGCAGCTTTCGGTGCGCATGAGCTATCCAGAAAAATTCTGGAAGGTGGCAAACCATTATTTTAATTCGAAAAAAAGCTGGGCGAACAGCAGAGATGGGGAAAAGCTGACGAAAATCTGTGCGCAGGAGCGGGAGCGCGCGGAGTTTTTAAAAATTTTATATTATTTTGCACAGGGGTAGACAAGGTTATTGTTACGGTCTTTGCAGCAGAATGCAAAGACCTGCCGGAACGGTTACGGACGATTCAAATTGCAGGAAAAACACGCGAGTGGAAGGCTTGCGCTTGGCAAATGTACATGATATAATGGATGGGTATTATATCATTTAGGAAGAAGAGAGCAGATAGAATGAAAAGAAAAATGATCATAGTGTTTGTTCTGCTGGCAGCTGCGTTTTTATACGGCGCGTGCGGGACGGCTTCAAAGAAAAGTCAGACGACAAAGGAAAGCCGTGATCCGTCGGAACTTGCCGGACAGGCGGGGCAGGCAAAGGAAAACACAAAGAAGGGTGTTCAAATGATCCTAAAGCATGATATCTTTAACTATCAGATCACGCTGATGGATCTAAAAAGCGGAGAACAGGTATGTTATGAATATACAGATGGAACAGAATTTTTTGACAAATACGGCGAATATGCGCTCAGCCAGGAGTTTACGGAAGGAAAGCTGGCGGTGATTGAGCGGTTAAACAGCAACGATACGCTTGGGGCGATTGCGTTTACGGATGAGACATGGGAATATGAGGGAGTCCGTAATTATAAGATCAGTACCGAGCAAAACCGGATGGATATCGCGGAAACGGCCTATCAGTTTGATGAGAATACGAAAGTATTTTCAGAAGGGGAGGAAAAGGAGCTGTATACGGTCGGGGAAAGTGACATTTTAAATGTTTACGGCATTGAGCGTACCGTTTACGCGGTCGTGGTGGAGACTGGGCACGGCACGCTGGCGCTTTCCAATACGGAGCTGTTTGAAGGCGGCTGGGTGAACCTTGGTACAACGGTGTATGCGAAAGTCACAAGGGATATGACGATGGAGCTGCCGGAAGGAATTTACGATTTTTCCGTTGCAAATGACGGGTACGGGGATTCTGGCGAGGTACGCATCCGGCGCGATAAGGTCACGACGATCGACTTGAATGACTATAAGGGAGAAGGCCCTAAAATGTGCAAGGTGACCTTTGATGTGGGCGTGTCGGGCGCTGTTGTTACGATCAATGGCAAAAAAGTGAACCATAAAAAACCGACCGAGCTGCGGTACGGTGTGTATAAGCTGGGCGTTTACGCGCAGGGCTATGATGCATGGACGAAGCAGCTTGTGATCAATTCTCCGAAAGCAAACATTGAAATCCTGTTAAGCGAGGATACGGGTTCTGAGACAGGGACGACGGTAGAAAACGATAGATATGCGGAAGATAACAGCAATACCAACGCTTCCCAGTCGGCGAGCAGCAGTAATAACCGTGGTAAGGCGGGTTCTAAGGCAGGCTCCAAAGCAGGGTCTTATACAAGTAACAGTTCCTCAGAACAGACAAACGCCAACAGTACCAACAGCTCAGACGGCTCCCTTGCCAATGCAGCGCTAGGGTCTTCACTGGCAAGTATCATTACTGGCGGAGAGTCTACGGATTATCTGGATACATTGTCAGATCTGGTTGATTCTTTGGACAAGCTGAACCGCTCTGCGTCTGGCCGTACGAATGCATCCGGCAATACAAATAATAACTAAGAATGTTTAATTATGATTTTATGATACGATTCTATTAGGGGGTACGGATAAAGGTAGGCCGGAAACCTGATAAGATATAAAAACTAAATACATGAATGGGAGGACGTAACATGGATTACAAAGAAATGTACCAACAATGGCTGGACAACCCTTATTTTGATGAGGAGACAAAGGCGGAATTAAAGTCGATCGAAGGAAATGAGAAGGAGATCGAGGACCGTTTTTATATGGATCTGGAGTTTGGTACAGCAGGACTGCGCGGCGTCATCGGTGCAGGTACGAACCGGATGAACGTATACACAGTCAGAAAAGCAACACAGGGACTTGCGAATTATATTTTGTCCGTAAAAGGAGAAGCAAAAGGGGTAGCGATCGCATACGATTCCAGACATATGTCGCCGGAATTTGCTGATGTGGCAGCATTGTGCCTGGCAGCAAACGGGATTAAAGCATATGTGTTCGAAAGCTTAAGACCAACACCGGAATTATCCTACGCAGTCCGCAAGTTAGGCTGCATTGCGGGTATTAATATTACCGCGAGCCATAATCCGCCGGAATACAACGGCTACAAGGTATACTGGGAGGACGGCGCGCAGATCACACCGCCTCACGACAGCGGTATTATGGATGAGGTAAAGAAGGTAACGGATTATGCCGCGTGCAAAACGATGTCCTTAGATGAAGCAAAGTCAGCTGGGTTATATCAGACGATCGGAGCAGATATCGACGATCCGTATATCGAGGAGCTTAAAGGACTGGTACTTCATCAAGACAGCATTGACGCGGTTAAGGACAAGCTGACGATCGTATATTCCCCGCTGCATGGAACTGGAAATATTCCGGTACGCCGCGTATTAAAGGAACTTGGCTTCCAGAATGTACACGTAGTACCTGAACAGGAGCTTCCAAACGGCGATTTCCCGACAGTGAGCTATCCGAATCCGGAAGCGGCAGAAGCGTTCGAGCTGGGACTTGCTCTTGCAAAGAAAGTAAATGCAGATTTAGTTTTGGCTACGGATCCTGATGCAGACCGTCTTGGAGTATATGTTAAAGATTCTAAGACAGGTGAGTACCATACGCTGACTGGAAATATGTCCGGCTGTCTGATCGGAGATTATGTGATCGGCCAGCGCAAGGCGATCAATGGCTCTTTGCCGGAGGACGGCGCGTTTATCCGTTCTATCGTTTCTACGAATATGGCAGATGCGATTGCGAAGTATTATGGGATCCAACTGGTAGAAGTTTTAACAGGATTTAAGTTTATCGGACAGAAAATGCTGGAATTTGAAAATACCGGAAAAGGAACTTACCTTTTTGGTATGGAAGAAAGCTATGGCTGTCTGACTGGAACGTATGCAAGGGATAAGGATGCGGTAGTGGCTTCGATGGCTCTGTGTGAAGCGGCAGCTTATTATATGACGAAGGACATGACGCTCTGGGATGCAATGCTGGAGATGTATGAGCGCTACGGCTATTATAAGGATCATGTAGAGTCCATTACATTAAAGGGCATTGAAGGGCTTGCGAAGATCCAGGAGATCATGAATACGCTGCGTGAAAACGCGCCGAAGGAGATTGGCGGGCTTAAGGTACTTGCGGCAAGAGATTATAAGACGGATACGATCCAGGATTTTGAATCTGGAAAGACAATGCCGACGGGTCTGCCGAAGTCAAACGTGCTTTATTATGAACTGGAAAATGATGCTTGGGTATGTGTAAGACCGTCCGGAACGGAACCAAAAGTGAAGTTCTATATAGGCGTAAAAGGTACGTCCATGGCGGATGCTGACGAAAAATCAGCGTCATTGGGCACAAAGGTTCTGGATATGATCCAGAAGATGCTCTAGGTCAGAAAGTATGCTATAAATTGGGCATTTTTGCTTGACAAACCATGGAAAAGTTAGTATAAATATATTCGTAAGTATTTTGGAGAAAATGAGTTCCGATTCTTATTTAATAACAATACTATAATTAATCCACAGGAGGAGTAGAAATGAACAAAGCGGAATTAGTTGCAGCTATTGCTGACAAGGCTGAATTATCCAAGAAGGATGCGGAAGCAGCGCTAAAGGCATTTACAGACGTTGTTGCCGAAGAACTCAAGAAAGGTGAGAAGATCCAGTTAGTCGGCTTCGGGACTTTCGAAGTATCTGAAAGAGCGGCCAGAACAGGCAGAAATCCACAGACAGGTGAAGAGATGACCATTCCGGCGTCTAAGGCACCAAAGTTTAAGGCAGGAAAAGCATTAAAGGATTTAATGAACGAATAAATCTTGGAAAGGGGGCTGCGGGCTTGCGGTCCCCTTTTTGATGGAAAAAATTGGTTCAGCGGAGGGAAGAAAGCTATGAGGTTAGATAAATTTTTAAAGGTTTCACGTCTGATCAAAAGACGTACGATTGCCAATGAAGCCTGTGATGCCGGAAGGGTGACGGTGAACGGGAAGCCTGCCAAGGCATCTGTAAAGGTTAAGGTTGGAGATATTATCGAAATCTTATTCGGCACAAAGTCGGTCAAGGTGCGTGTACTGGATATCCAGGATACGACAAAGAAAGAACAAGCAAAAGAGCTGTTTGAATATTTATAATCTGGTCATATATCCGCGACCTCGTTCATATACTTTATTAGTGTAGGATTGCTACCTGGGACAAGAATGGAGGGAAGGATATGGATGATAGAATGGAAAAAAACCAGTCGAAAGCGCACAAAATCCTGCTGACAAACCGCAAAACAGCAGCGTTTACGGGGATTTTGGATGTGCTTTCTTTTGATGTATCGGAGATTTTGCTGGAGACAGAGCAGGGGATGCTCTTGATCAAGGGCAATGACCTTCATGTGAACCGACTGACGCTGGAAAAGGGCGAGGTGGATGTGGAAGGCAGGATCGACAGTCTTGCCTATTCGGACGCCGGGGGCGGTAAAAAAGCGGCCGAAAGCCTGCTGGGAAGAATTTTCCGATGATGACGGTGAGCGAGAATATTTTCCATGAGCTTGATTTTTTTGCGGTTTCTTTTGTGCTTGGGATTCTGCTGGTGCTTGTCTATGATTGTCTGCGGATATTCAGACGGCTTGTCCGGCATGGAACCGTATGGATTTCTCTGGAGGATTTGGGATACTGGGTGTTTACGGCGTTTGTGATCTTTGCCATGCTGTATCAGAAAAATGACGGGCTGATCCGGGGCTTTTCCATCGGTGGTATCGTGTTTGGGATGCTGCTGTACAATCAGCTCATCAGCCGTTATACGGTGAAGTACATAGCGCGCGCGTTAAAAAAGGTCATTCGTACAATACAAAAGATCTGCCGTATTATTTTGACGCCGTTTCGAGCGGCAGCAAAGAAAGTTTCGAACAAAGGTTCTGAAATTGCAGGCAAAGGAAGAAAAATTAAAAAAATTTTAAATAAACGGTTGAAAATATGGAAGAAATTGATTAGAATAGGAATTACTAAAAAATAAGGCGGCAGGGGGTGTCCGCCGTAAGATTAGAGGGTGGTAGGCATGAGTCACAGATATAACAGCCATAGGGCAAATAAAACAGGAAAGATGTGTGTTACGCTGATTGTTCTCGCAATGATTGGTGTCATGTCTGTGCAAATTGTGACCCTTTATAAGAAGGACCAACAGTTGATTGCGCAGGAGGCGCTATTGGAAAAGCAGAAGGAAGGGGAGCTGGCAAGACAGAAGGAAATCGAGGAGTACGAGGCGTATACTAAGACGCAGGAGTATATTGAGGATGTGGCGAAGAGTAAGTTGGGGCTTGTTTATAAAGATGAGATTATATTTAAGGAGAAATGAAAGGAGATAGAGAGGGGTGAAAGATCTGGCTTGTGGGCTGGGTCTTTTTCTTGTTTGGGGGGATTTTAGGTGGTTCGAAAACTTGAATGGCTTTGAATCGACTCGATTATGCTTTTGAACGGATATAAAGGCGAATAAAAATAAAATCATAAACCATAGTTTGACAAACATTTTAGCGGTGTCTTTTTATAATGGCTGTCATATGCCGCTGGGAAGAGCTGGGCAGTTGGACTTGGAAGTGCTGGCGGCAGGGTAGAGAGGCGGACAGGCCTTGAGTAAGACAGGATTGGAGGATGCGGGATGAAAAAGCTGAGTGTCAAGCAGGTGATTTTATACGTAGGAGGAATTTTGATGTGCCAGATGTCGTGGATGGGCTGTTATCCGCTCATACCGGCTTTTTTTACGGCGGTATGTCTGGAGGATGCGGCGCGGATAGCGCTGAGTGCGGCAATGTTTTTGGGAATTGTGCTGTTTGTGCCGATCACGGCGGCGGTAAAGTATCTGATGGCTATGGGTGTGATTTTGATCACGATAAAGCTGTTTGAGTGGGCGGAAGGGCGATGTACGGTGCTTTGTGCTTCTGCGGCGGCTTCGATTGCGACGTTTATGATGTCGTTGTCGGGCGAGTTATTAAATGTACGTCATTCGACGGGGGTTGTTGTCAGTCTGGTCGAAGCGGTGTTTGTGTTTTCTTCAATTATGATGGGGACACGATTGATCGATTTTTTTATGCAGGCTGGTTTTGTGCCGCAAAGGGAAGAGGGCGGACATATTCAGGAATCGAAGCTGGTAAATTATGCGGATTCTTTTAGCGGGCTGTCTAGGATTTTTTCACGGATGAGCTCTGCGCAGAGAGTGCTGTCTGCAGAGCAGATGGGGAAAATACAAAATGAGCTGACGGGGACGCTGTGTACAGGCTGTAATCAGTGCGCCCTGTGCTGGGAAAAGGAAGAAAGCCCGATGTATTCGTATCTGGCGTATATGCTGCAGTCGCTGCAGCGAACCGGGGAAGCGGATCATGAGATCGTTGTTCAGATGCAGGAGTATTGTCCGTATACGGATGCGGTCATTCAAGAAAGTATGCGTATTTTTGAAAAAGCGAGACTAAATTTGGCGTGGTATAACAGATTGCTCGAAAACCGGGAGATCATTGCACAGCAGCTGGATGCGATGGCATATATTATGGAGGACTGTGTGAATGAGCGGTGTGAGGTTACGCAGCAGCATAGGCAGCTGTTGGCGGAGGTGAAGTACCGGGCGAGGGAGCGAGGTGTGATCGTGCAAAATCCGCATATCTATGAAAATAAGAATAAACGCTGGCAGCTTACGTGTGATGCGTATGCGAAAAATGGCAGCTGTATCAGTATGAAGGAGCTGACAAGGGCGGTTTCTGTAGGACTGGAGCGGGCGATGCGGCCGCACAGGGATGAGCGGGCAATGGTCAGCCCGCAGGGGTCGGCGGTTCTGTTTGAAGAAGATACGTGTTTTCATGAGACACACGCGGTTGCGCGGATGGTCAAGGATGGCGGACGTGTTTCGGGGGATAATTATTCGTTTTTGGAGCTGGATAACGGGCAGATGGCTATGATGCTGTCGGATGGCATGGGTTCGGGCAGCAATGCCTGCAAGGAAAGCGAGCTTGTGCTGGAGCTGCTGGAAAAGTTTCTGGAGGCAGGATTTTCGGAGGAAACGGCGTTAAAAATGATGAATTCTGCTATGGTCATACGGGGTGAGGATGATCTGTACTCTACTGTGGATATTTGCTCACTGGATCTGTATACCGGGTGCTGTGAGCTGTACAAGATTGGAGCGGCGGCAACGTTTATCAAGCACGGAGATTTTGTGGAGCGGGTGGAATCCAGCTCGCTTCCGGTTGGCGTGACGCATCGGATGGAGCTGGCGGCTACAAAAAAACAGTTGTCAGACGGTGATTTCCTTGTCATGATGACTGATGGTGTGTTAGAATATCTGCAGGAAGAGGATACGGATCTGGCAATGTGCGGAATCCTGAAGCAGCTGTCGTACCAGCATCCAGGGCAGTTTGCAGACGCCGTTTTGGAAGAGGTACTGGAACGGACCGGAGGAAAAGCAGCGGACGATATGACAATCCTTGTATGCGGAGTCTGGAAAAAATAAAATGTAGATGAAAGATTGAGATAAAGATGGGAACGGGAGATAGGTTTTTACAAAAAATAGAAGATTTTATCCGGCTGCATCAAATGATAGAGCCGGGTGATCAGGTTATCGCAGGCGTGTCGGGAGGGGCGGATTCGATCTGTTTGCTGCTGGCGCTTCTGCGGCTGCGGGAAACGTTTGGACATCAGGTGTCTGTTGTGCATATCGAGCATGGGATACGCGGGGAAGCGTCTGCCGAGGATGCAGAGTTTGTCAGGTCTTTTTGCTCGGTGCGCGGCATAGAGTGTCATATCATCCATTACAAGGTGCCGGAATATGCGCGTGAGCACAAAATGAGTGAAGAGGAGGCTGGGCGCAAGCTGCGGTATCAGGCTTTCCGAGAGGAAAAGGAGCGGTATCCGCACACGAGGGTACGGATTGCGGTAGCGCATCATCTGGGGGACAGCGCGGAGACGATGCTGTTTCATTTGGCGCGCGGCAGCGGGATTCGCGGCTTGGGCGGGATCGCGCCGGTGTACCAGGATGTGATACGTCCGCTGCTGGCTGTGAGACGGGAAGAGATAGAGTACTATCTTGCGGGGCTTGGGCAGGCATTTTGTCAGGATGCTACAAATGAGCTGGATCAATACAGCAGGAACCGCATCCGGCATCAGGCGCTTCCTGCGCTTGTACAGGTCAATAGCCGTGCGCAGGAGCATATGTATGCGGCGGCGCAGCAGTTACGTGAGATTCGTGTGTATTTGCAAAAACAGGCGGAGGCAGCAAGCCAGACGTGCTGTGTGCAGCTTGCGGATGGTATCCGGATCGAACAGGAGGCTTTTTTGCGTTTGGATCCGGTGCTGCAAAAGGAATTGCTGTATCAGTTGCTGGAGACGATGGCAGGAAGCGGCAGGGATCTGACGAGGGAGCATATTGCACAGGTACGAGAGTTGTTTGACAAGCAAAACGGCAGACGGACACAGCTTCCTTACGAGATGCAGGCGGTACGTGTATACGGTGGTGTGGAGCTGTGTGTTGTAAAAAATGTGGAAAACGCAGAGAGCAACGTGGAAAATCAAGAAGAAAAGCAGTTTTGTATGCGGATCATGGAGGGGTTTTCTGAACATATGTCACAAATTTCCAAAAAGAAGTATACGAAATGGTTTGATTATGATAAGATAAAGAATGGATTCTGTATCAGAAACAGGCAGCCGGGGGACTATCTGGTCGTGGATGACAGCGGCAGACGCCAGAAGCTAAAGAAGTATCTGGTGAATGAAAAAATTCCTGCGAAGGAACGGGAACGGTTGCCGCTGCTGGCGGACGGGGCGCATATTATGTGGGTCGTCGGACACCGCATCAGCAGTTATTATAAAGTAGATAAACAGACCAGAAAAATATTGGAGGTTACTTTTTGCGGAGGAAAAGAGCATGAATGAACAGATTCAGGTAATGATTTCAGAGGAAGAGGTAAAGGCACGGATCACAGAGCTTGCGGAACAGATAAGCAAGGATTTTCAGGGAGAAGAGATTATTGCGGTCGGTATTTTACGCGGCGGCGTGTATTTTTGCACGGAGCTGACGAAGCGGATCGCGGTGCCGGTGATCTTAGATTTTATGGAGGCGTCCAGCTACGGCGCAGGTACGGAGTCCAGCGGACAGGTCAATATTACAAAAGATCTGATCGAGGACATTGCGGGGAAAAATGTGCTGATCATTGAGGATATTATTGATACTGGAAGAACGCTTAGCCTGCTGTTGGAAAACCTTAGGGCGCGGGGACCGAAAAGTCTGAAGCTGTGCGCGCTTTTGGACAAACCGGAGCGGCGCGTCGTGGAGGTAGCTGTGGACTATAAGGGATTCGTCATTCCTAATAAATTTGTGATTGGATACGGGATGGACTATGATCAGAAATATAGAAATCTTCCTTACATCGGCGTACTGGAGGAGTAAGCGGGTGAAGAGGGAGAGAAGCGGTAACGTGTGCAGAAGGAGGTTATGATTTGAAGAAAGGTTATCGGGGCTTTGTCTTATATGCCATTCTCGTATTAGGGGTCATTGGCATATGGTATTTTTTAAGTGAGACGGATATTACATCGGATACGTATACGTATCATCAGTATCAGACAGATCTGGAAGCGGGAGAGATCTATTCTGTGATCATTGAGCAGAATGCGGAGACGCCGACAGGGACGCTGGTAGTTACGCTGAAAAATGATACGGACCGCCATGAGATCATCGTGTCAGATGTCAATGCGGAACAGGAGTATTTAAAGCAGCAGGATTTTCATAATTATCTTGTGAAAAATATCCCGCGGGCAAGCTGGCTGTCTACGTGGCTTCCATACTTGATCATT
The DNA here is from genome assembly GCA_910586225.1 of uncultured Eubacterium sp. Lineage (GTDB taxonomy): Bacteria > Bacillota > Clostridia > Lachnospirales > Lachnospiraceae > Eubacterium_J. The sequence goes on from CAJUIL010000025.1 coordinate 20,858, forward strand.
TTTGGAGCGATGTTCATTTTATTTATTATCATGAACAACATCAACCAGTCCGCAGGCGGGGGCGGCGGGCCGAAAATGATGAATTTCGGCAAAAGCCGTGCCAGAATGTATACAGATGAAGCGAAAGAAGTCAATTTTTCCAAGGTTGCAGGCTTGCAGGAGGAAAAAGAGGAGCTGGAGGAAATCGTTGATTTTCTGCGGGAGCCGGGAAAGTATACGAAGCTGGGCGCGAGGATACCAAAGGGCGTACTGCTCGTAGGTCCTCCGGGAACTGGAAAAACGCTGCTTGCCAAGGCGGTAGCGGGAGAAGCGGGCGTACCGTTTTTCAGTATTTCCGGTTCGGATTTTGTGGAAATGTTTGTCGGTGTCGGCGCTTCCCGTGTCCGGGATTTGTTTGAGGATGCGAAGAAAAACGCGCCGTGCATTGTATTTATCGACGAGATTGATGCGGTTGCCAGACGGCGCGGTACTGGTATGGGCGGAGGCCACGATGAGCGGGAGCAGACGCTTAACCAAATGCTGGTCGAGATGGATGGCTTTGGTGTGAACGAAGGCATTATTGTAATGGCGGCGACAAACCGGGTGGATATTTTGGATCCTGCGATTATGCGTCCGGGGCGGTTTGACCGCAAGGTGCACGTAGGCAGACCGGATGTAGGCGGCCGTGAGGAAATCTTACACGTGCACGCAAAAAACAAGCCGCTGGGCGACGACGTGGATTTGAAGCAGATCGCGCAGACAACAGCGGGATTTACCGGAGCCGATCTGGAAAACCTGCTGAATGAAGCGGCTATCCGTGCGGCGAAAGCGGATCGTGGGTATATCCGGCTGGACGATATCCGCAATTCGTTTGTTAAGGTAGGCATTGGAGCAGAGAAAAAGAGCAAGATCATCAGCGAAAAGGAAAAACGCATTACAGCTTTTCACGAGGCAGGTCATGCGATTTTATTTCATGTGCTGCCGGATGTTGGGCCGGTGTATTCCGTATCGATCATTCCGACTGGGGCGGGTGCAGCAGGTTATACGATGCCGCTGCCGGAAAAGGATGAGATGTTTAATACGAAAGGGCGGATGCTGCAGGAGATTGTTGTAGATCTGGGCGGACGTGTTGCAGAGGAAATGATCTTTGACGATATTACGACTGGGGCTTCCCAAGATATCAAGCAGGCGACAGCGATGGCAAAGGCGATGGTGACAAGATATGGTATGTCAGAAAATCTGGGGCTTATCTGTTATGAGGACGATGATAACGAAGTCTTTATCGGAAGGGATCTGGCGCATACGAAGGGCTACGGAGAAAATGTGGCGACGCTGATCGATCAGGAGGTTAAGCGTATTATTGATGAATGCTATGTAAAGGCGCGGGATATTATCCGTCAGTACGAGCAGGTATTGCATCAGTGTGCGGATCTGCTGCTGGAAAAGGAAAAGATCAGCCGAGAAGAATTTGAGTCTTTGTTTTTAGATAAAAAAGAAAAACCTTTATTGGAAGTATAATGGAAATGTAAGCAATTTGGAGCGTGTCTGGAACGGTTGTAATGGATTTCAGGCACGTTTCTTGGATTTACAAAACGAAGCTTAAACAGAGCGTTTTAACTGTGCAATATAACGTTAATGAAAAAAACTAAAAAATACTTAATTCATAAAATGCACAAAAAAATATTGGATATTTTTTGAAGTTTGTGCACACTTATCTGAACAAAGATGGTATTATAATTAACGTAAAAACCCCCCAATACATTATATAGTTTTTGCTATACCCCATAGTAAAAATACCTTCTCCTAAAAAGGACAGCGAAAGCTGTCCTTTTTACTTTCTGGAAATTTAGTACAGCGGATGCTGAAAGCAGTATCCGCTGTACCGGGACAAATAATAATGCTGAAAAACCCCCGTCCTTTAGCATACAATATCGGGTAGTATAAAAGAAGCCATTAATTACGCAAATCAGGACGAATTTTTCACATTCTTAAATTTTTGTTTAGTTGTGCTATAGATTATTTTGGAAATTTGGGATATACTTAACGAGAGAAAAAGAAAAGATGGAGCTTTGTGGAAATGAAAAGTAAATCAATTTATGAGTTGAACAGAATACAGCGATACATGATGCAGATGCGCCCGGTGTTATACAAGCAGGTGCTTTTTTCTGATGGGACGGCGGATTACAGGCAGCCTCCGGAGCCAAAGGAAGGGGAAGAGGTAACCATTCGTTTCCGCACAAAAAAGGATAATGTAGATGCTGTATTTTTATGCGGCAATGGGCAGGAGTACCTGATGGATAAGGTAGAGACTTGCGAGGAATTTGATTATTACGCCTATACGGTTAAAATGTCAGACCAGCCGTTTGATTACTATTTTCAGGTAGCGGATGGGATGCTTACCTTATATTATGATAATTATGGGCCGACAAAGGAGCTGCGGCCGCAGTATATGTTTCGGATCGTACCGGGATTTGCAACGCCGGATTGGGCAAAGGGCGCGGTCATGTATCAGATTTTGGTAGACCGTTTTTACAATGGCGACATTACGAATGATGTTGAAACGAACGAGTATTTTTACATCCGGACAACAAGCCAGCGGGTGGAAAATTGGGATAAGGTGCCGGAGAAATTTTCGGTGGCGGAGTTTTACGGCGGCGACCTGGAGGGGGTGCGTAAAAAGCTGGATTATCTGCAGGATCTTGGGATTGAGGTTATTTATTTTAATCCTTTGTTTGTGTCCCCTTCGAACCATAAATATGACATACAAGACTATGATTATATCGACCCGCATTACGGTAAGATCGTAGAAGATGGGGGAGCGCTGCTGGAACACGGCTCCGTTGATAACCGGCAGGCGCAGCGGTATATTAAGCGCGTTACGGATAAGCGCAATTTGGAAGCGAGCAACCAGCTGTTCGCGGATCTGGTTGAGGAAATCCACAAGCGCGGAATGAAGGTAATTTTGGACGGGGTGTTTAACCACTGTGGTTCTTTTAATAAATGGATGGATCGTGAGGAGCTGTATAACGGGCAGGAGGGATATGAGCCGGGAGCTTATGTATCGGCGCAAAGCCCATACCGGGGTTATTTTAAATTTAAAGACCAAAACGCATGGCCGCACAATAAGTCTTATGATGGCTGGTGGGAGCATGATACGCTGCCAAAGCTGAACTATGAGGAATCAAAGGAACTCTACCGATATATTCTGGACATTGGGAAGAAATGGGTATCGCCGCCTTATAACGCCGATGGCTGGCGATTGGACGTTGCGGCTGACCTGGGATACAGCGAAGGGTTTAATCACCAGTTCTGGAGGGATTTCCGCAGAGAGGTGAAAGAGGCGAATCCAAATGCGATCATTTTAGCGGAGCATTACGGTGATCCGAAAAACTGGCTCGCTGGCGATCAGTGGGATACGATTATGAACTATGATGCGTTCATGGAGCCTGTAACATGGTTTTTGACCGGAATGGAGAAGCACAGCGACAGTTTTGAGGAAAGTACGCTTGGGAATATTGCAAATTTTGAAGGCTCGATGAATCATTATATGACGAGCTTTTTGACGCCTTCCTTGTACTGCTCAATGAACCAGCTGTCTAATCACGACCATTCCCGCTTCCTGACGCGGACGAATCGAAAGGCCGGACGTATTGATACCTTGGGTGCGCAGGCAGCCTCGGAAGGGGTCAATAAAGGCGTATTCCGTGAGGCTGTCGTGATCCAGATGACATGGCCGGGAGCGCCGACCTTGTATTATGGTGATGAAGCGGGCGTATGTGGCTTTACGGATCCTGACAACCGCAGAACCTATCCATGGGGTAAGGAGGACCGGGAGCTGATCGCGTTTCATCGGGAAATGATACGGATCCATAAGGAGCATGAGGCGCTTCGCACAGGATCGGTGAAGTTTTTGCAGGGAGAACATAATCTGTTGTGCTATGCGCGTTTTAACCGGAAGGAGCAGCTTGTCGTTTTGGTCAATAACGCGGATGGAAACAGGGAGGTAGATGTTTCGGTATGGGCAGCTGGGATCCCGCTGACGGCACAGCTGGAGCAGCTGATTTTTACGAATGAAATGGGATATTCGGTAGTGCCTGTTACTTATACGATATCAGAAGGGCGGCTGAAAATCATGCTGCCGAAGCATTCATCTGTAGTACTGCGACGAAAGGATGCATAAATAAAGAGCTTTTTCCAACCGGCAGATCTGCCGCGAATGGAAAAAGCTCTTTTTTGCTGCAACAAAATCGTTTATTTATGACACTATTATCATATACGGAAAATGTATGAACAGACGGTTACAATAGGAGTTATCCGGGAGGCGTGCCATGGAACAATACTTGGAGCTGGTGCGGCAGGCGAAGCATGGAAGTACAGATGCGTTTGCCAGCTTGTACCAGGAGGTTTATGAGGATTTATACCGGTTTGCAGTTTATGTTTTACAAGACCCTGCGGACGCGCAGGATGCGGTAAGCGAGACGGTAACGGACGCGTTTGCGTCGATTGGCCAGCTTCGGTCAGAGCAGGCGTTTCGCGGCTGGATATTCCGTATTTTGTCCGCAAAGTGCAAAAGGAGGCGAAAAGAGTATACGAATCGGACGGTAGAGCTGTCAAAAGAACTGTCAGAGCAGCTGGCAATTCCTGGGAATGCGGGGGATGAGGCGGAATATATACAGGTGAGGATATTCTTTTGGGAGCTGCCGCAGCAGGATAGGATGATTCTTGCTATGCATTTGTTTGCGGGATACACAAGCAGGGAGATCGCAAGGCAGCTGCATATGAACGAGAATACGGTCCGTTCCAGAGAAAGCCGTGCGCTAAAAAAAATGAAGGAAAAGCTGGAGCACGGCGGGGATGGAAGGGAAGGAAATAAAATAAAAAATTAATTTGTTGGAAAGGCGACTAAAAACGGCGTATTGGATAAGCAACAGAATGGAGTCAGGAGGGAAGCGGAATGGATGAACGGGAAATGATAGAAAAGATTAAAAAATCTGCACAGCAGATCGATGTGCCGAAGGAGCTTTGGCCAGAGCAGATCAGAAAGCAGCTGGAACAGGGAAAAGAGCAGCCAGCGGCACGCGCCGGGAGGAAAAAGTGGTATCGTTATAGGGCAGCAGCCGCAGCGGCGTGTCTGTGTCTTTGCTTTGGTGCGGCAGGGCTTGCATACCGTACCCAGAGCAGACAGCAGGCGGTTGGCGAAGGTGTGCAAATGTGGCCGGAACAAAAGATGGAGGAGTCTGACAGAAGCACACAGGCGTCGAATGGGCAGCAGGCAGATAATGTGCAGGGAGAGGCAACAGAGTATGCCGAAAATGCGGATCATGATGTATCCCGGCCGGATACGGTTTTACTTCTAGAGCCTGTGAAAAAATTAGGGAAAATGTATACGCTGGCAGATGATTACGGTTCGGTATATGATGTGCTGGAGCAGTCGGCGTATGCTGCGGTTAAGGATCTGGAAAGGAAAGAAGCGGCGAAGGCGGAAGATGTGGAGATGGATACTATGGATGACGGCTTGACGGGAGGCGGATCAAGCAGCTTTGCATCTGACGAAGCCTTGTACAATGGCACAGACTTTTCTTCTACCAATCTGCAGGTAGAAGGAGTGGACGAGAGTGATATTGTAAAAACAGACGGCAGCTTTTTATATGTCGTGCAGGAGGCGCAGATCTGTGTGCTGGATGTGCGGCAGCGGATGCCGAAAGTGGCAGGGATGATCCGGCCGGATATGGATGAGGATACGGATAGGATCTGTGATATGTATGTGGCGGATGGGCTGTTGACAGTGATCATCCAGACACAGACCGAGCCGGCGCTCTTGCTGGATGATCATGCAGCGGCAGCGGAGGAGTCAAAAGCCGGTACTGAGGGAAAGAGGGAAGCGGCAAAAGCGCTTACACAAGAGGATGTGTGGTATATGGATACAGCGGGAGTTACGAAAGTAGTAACCTATCAGATTACGGATCCGCTGCATCCGGTCGTGCAGGACACGGCTGTACAGGATGGCTGGTACAAGACCTCGCGAAAAATTGCAAATCGTCTGATTCTTTTTACAGCCCAGTCATTAAGCGTTTCGAACGAAACGCCGCGTGAGAATGCGTTAAAGGAGGATGCTCTGCAGACTTGGCTTCCGGCGGTAAACGGCAAAGTAGCTAGCGCAGACTGTATTTATCTGCCGAAGCAGGGCAGGGAAGGGTTGTTTATGGTTTCAATGGATCTGGCGGATCATAGCAAGGTGCTGGATATGAAGCTGGTTGTCAATCAGAATGCGGAGCTGTATGTGACGGGGCATTCCGTTTATTTATATGAAAGCGCTTACACAAATAAAGCAGTTCGGACGAAGATCGCGCGATTTGTGCTCGGAACGGACGGGATGATCCAAGCAAAGGCGGCAAAGACAGTCAAAGGAAGTATTACGGATACGTTTGCGCTGCATGAAAGAGACGGCTATCTGCAGGTGCTGACCTCGGTAACAAGTGCGCAGCCGTGGGAAAACCGCGTGTATGTACTGGATGAAGCAATGAAGGTTGTCGGCAAGCTGACTGGGTTGGCGGAAGGAGAACAGATTTACGCGGCTCGTTTTGCGGGAACTGCCGGCTATTTTGTGACCTACCGCAATACCGACCCGCTGTTTACGGTGGACTTTTCAGATCCCAGACAGCCGCGAGTAATTGGGGAGCTTAAGGTAACTGGGTTTTCGGAATACTTGCATTTTTGGAGTGATAGCAAGCTGCTTGGCATCGGGTATGAGACAGATCCGGATAGCGGGGAGACGATTGGCGTAAAGCTGTCCATGTTTGATATTTCTGACCCAGGGAACGTGACAGAAGAGGCAAAGCTGGTTTTGAAGGACGCGAGCCATTCCGATGCGATGTATGAGTATAAGAGCGTACTCGTGGATCTGAAAAAGAACCTGATCGCGTTTACTACAGAAAATTATAAGGAACAAAGAATGAGGAAATATCGGGTGTTTTCCTATGATAATGGCAAATTTGTCAGCAAGGTGGATCGGATACTGGCGAGAGAAGAAAAAATGTATGATGGCAGCAGCTGGCGGAGTGTTTATGTGGGGGATACGCTGTATCTGGTTAGTGAGAAAAAGGTGATTGTTTTTGATATGAAGGGGGATTGGAGAGAGATTGGGAAGGAGAACTATGTGAAAAAGAAAACGAAAGAATAGAGATTGCACAAGCACACTTGATAAGCTATACTGAAATAGCTTGTCAAGGAGGTATGGTATGTTTCGCATTGCAATTTGTGATGATATTCCGGATGAACGGGAAAGAATACGTCTGGTCCTAAAGCAAGGGCTGGACGACTGTAAGATGAAGGCTGAGATCATAGAGTATGAAAGCGGCGCTGCATTGTTGGCGGCATGGGAGGAAGCAAAGCTGGATCTGCTTTTTCTGGACATTTATATGTCGGGTCCTGATGGTGTGGAAACGGCCCGCTGACTGCGGGAGGCGGGCTGCAAGGCGATCATTATTTTTCTGACAACGACATCGGATTTTGCGATCGAGGGTTATGAGGTGGAGGCGGCAGGGTATATTGTAAAGCCGTTGGAGCAGGAAAAGCTGCGGCAGCTGTTAGAAAGGCTGTTTCAAAATGAAAATTCTGTGCTGCTTACTTTGCGGCAGGGAAACAGAATTTTTACGATCCTGCCGTCTGAAATCATATATATCGAAAGCAACCGAAACAGGCTGGCGATCCATACGGTCAGGGAAACCATTCATTATTATGGGCGTATGAGCGAGGTTGCCTGCAGACTTTCCCAAAAGCAGTTTCTTCGCTGTCACCAGAGTTTTCTTGTGAATATGGACCGGGTCTGCGCCGCTGAGGATGACTTTCGTATGGAAAACGGGGAGGTGATCCCGATCCGGGTGCGGGAGCGCAAAGCTGTTAGGGAAGCCTATTTTCAATATATTACGGAGAAAAATTTATGAAGTATATCAAATACATACTGCCGATTTTGGTTGCCGTGTCATTTGTGGCGGCGGTATGTGCAGGGGTGTGGAGATTTGGGTTTCCGGCAAATAGCAGTACGGTTGAAAAGGTGGACAGCGTTTGGGAATACACGACAGATTCCGGGCAGCAAGGTACGGTTACGTTGCCTGAGGTACTGTTTTTGCCAAAGGGAACAGGAGAAATCCGGCTTACTACAACTTTACCAGAATGGACAGGAGAAGCATATGCGCTTCAGTTTATTTCGATACAACAGAGTGTGGAGGTCCGGATTGACGGAGAAAAGCGTTATACTTATGGAACATTGCCGGAGGCGGCGGATTTTGTCTATCGCTCGGCGCACCATATTAATCAGGTAGTTTTGGAGCAGAAAGACAGCGGCAGGGAAGTTACGCTTATTTATCGGGCGCCGCCTCTTTTCCTTCCTGAATTGGGACATTTGCGGGAAATGCAGATTGGAAGCATGAACGATCTGACGCTTTACCGGTTTGGTATGAGCGCCCCGTATCTGATCATCAGTTTCTTTGTGATCCTGACGGCTCTGTTGTCACTGGCTCTTTTGATCACATATCGTGGTATGCCGCTTTGGGAAAATTTATCGATACTGCTTCTTGCAGTAGTGGCGATGGCCTTCTTAAATTCAGAAAATAATGCGCTCTGGTCGGTATTTCATCATTCGCCTGTACTGCCTGCTTTCATGGACTGGCTTTTCTTTTATATCGATCCGCTTGTCCAGTTTACGGCATGGCTGGCTCTTTATGTCAAAGGCTGGCGGCTGCGGGGGATATGGCGGTGGATGTCAGTTTTTCTTGGAGGATATTTGGCAATGACAGTACTGTCATTGGCCGGATTGCTTAATTTCAATCTTAGCCGGCCGTTTTTTTCAATAGTCGGATGTTTCTTTACGCTGTTTTGGATAAAAAATCATACAAGCCTTCAGCGTGAGGGAGATAGAACGAAAATGGGATTTCCGTTGTCGGTGCTGGTTCTCTTAGCCGGATATTATCTGGATTATATGAAGTACCTGCTGACGCTCCTGCCTATGGATGCAAGTTGGCCTGTATTTTTGCAGTTAAAGCTCCCGCTGCAGTTTTTCACTGGGATAGCCTCCGTCTTTTTTTCGGTGATCGCGTTAAAAGAAACGATGGACCAATTAGCAAAGCGTAAAGCGGATATGGAGGTAGAAGCAGAAACGGCGCTGCTTCTGGCAGAGTATGCCAAGCAGCAATACGAAAGCATCGTGCAGCGGGATATGTCTTTGCGGAGTATTAAGCATGATATGCAGTTTTATTTTCGTACGGTATCCGCTATGCTTGCTGATGGGAGGATCGAAGAGGCCAGACGGTATGTTGCAGATCTTGGGAATACGGTTGCTGTTTTACGGATTTCGCCATGGTGCGCAGATTATGTTGCAAATATTTCTATCGGCTGGTATGCGGATCAGTTTGCGCAGCAGGGTATTCCGTTTTCTGTTGACGCGATGATACCGGAAGTTAGAGAAGAGGTTCATTCAGGGATAAACTGTATCCTTTCAAATGCATTGCAAAATGCTTTAGAAGGATGCGCAGGGCAGGCGGATCCCTTTGTCAGGTTATCAGCAAGGCCGAAAGGAAAGAATCTTGTGATCAGGATTGAGAACCGCTGCAGCAGTAAGCTGTCTGAGCAGCAGGATTTTCCTACCACAAAGTACGGCGAAGGACATGGGTTAGGCATTGCAGGTATGAAAGCTGCCGCAAAGCGTCAGAATGGGTATTTTAAAGCAAGTGCGAAGGAGGGAGTTTTCCGTGTGGATGTAGTATTGTGCGGTGTGTTTGTATAAAAAAACGAAATTGACGATTATATCGAAAAACATGATGATTATCCTGCGCCTCTTTCTAAATGGAAGGGGCGCATTTATAATTACAGGGAAATAGGGGGCATATGCTGTAATCATAGGTGTTTTGAAGTAGGAGTATAAAAATCATGAATAAGAATGAAACAAAAACAGAGCTGGCAGATGAACAGATGGTACAGGAAAGCGGTAAAAACGATCGGGAAGATACAGCACGGGAGCTGCAGACAGAAAGGAAATGGGATCCGGAAGCTGAAGCAAGAAGGATTCAGGAGAGGATAGAAGCTTTACAAAGGACAATAAAGAATATGGCCAGCAAATCATAAAAATTTTGCATATCAAAAAAGCAATAAGAGGATGACAGGACGGTATATGTAAGCGGGGGATCATGAGAAACGGGATCTTAAAAAATATGGAAAGATGTTGTCAGGAACGGTGCTTTTGGCTATAATGGTTCTTACAGATCGACATATGCCATTGGCGTTCCGAAAGCCTCTGCCTTTGTGTATCCTGCGGCAGCGGATGCGTTTTTGCTGGACGAAACCTGTTCTGTTGCTGCCGCAAGATCAGGCATAGTTCTGTCACAGCCTTTCTGTAAAGCTGCTTGCTGGATAGATAAAGGGATACGGGGAGCATCAGGAATATTTTATGTGGATATCGTTATAGGGGGAGATAGTAATGTAGAAAAAGGGGGTTATTATGAAAATTTTATTTAAGAACGGATCAGTGGTAAATGTTTTTTCGGACAGTCTCGAAAAAAGAAACGTCTTGATCGAGGATGAAAAAATTATCGGTGTGGGAGATTATACAGAGGATGATGCCGATATCGTAGAGGATGTGTCCGGAAAGTATATTTGTCCAGGTTTTATCGATGGTCATATCCACATTGAGAGTACTATGATGACACCTGTGGAATTTGCAAAAGCAGTACTGCCGCATGGGACGACAGGGGTGATTGCAGACCCGCATGAGATAGCGAATGTCTGTGGGATAGAGGGCGTGCAGTTTATGCTGGAAGCCAGTGCGGAGCTTCCAGTGACAGTCTATATTATGCTGCCGTCCTGTGTCCCGTCGACGGCTTTTGATGAATCGGGGGCAACGCTTACTGCGGAGGATCTAGAACCGCTGTATATGGCTCCGCGCATACTTGGCCTTGCGGAAATGATGAATTATCCGGGTGTCATTGCGAAAGAGCAGGAAGTGCTGCAGAAGATCGAGGATGCACATAGAAATGGGAAGGTGGTGGATGGCCATGCACCGCTCATTTCAGGAAAAGAGCTAGATATTTATTTGTCAGCAGGCATACAGAGCGATCATGAGTGCTCTTCTTACGAGGAAGGGGCCGAGAGGATCCGTAAAGGACAATGGCTGATGATCCGACAGGGAACCGCAGCCAGAAATTTAAATGGACTCATCGAGCTATTTGATGAACCGTGGTCGCGTAAGTGTCTTTTGGTAACGGATGACAGGCATCCGGCAGATATCCTAAAGGATGGGCATATCGACCATATCATCCGCCTTGCAATAGAGATGGGAAAGTCTCCGTTTGCAGCGATCCGTATGGCTACCATTCAGACAGCGGAGTGTTTTGGCCTGCATCGGGTAGGGGCTGTTGCACCTGGTTTTCAGGCGAATGTGCTGATCTTGGATGATTTGGATTCGGTATCAGTGCGTGATGTATATTGCGGAGGAAAAAAGGTCGTAAGCAACGGGAAGGTAACGGAAATTACAACGCCAGCCATAAAAGAACAGAGGATAAAAGCTGTCAGAAATTCTTTTTATGTGGACAGACTGAGAGAATCCGATCTTCATATCGAGGAGAAAGGAACGCATTGCCGTGTTATCAAAACAATACCAGGGCAGCTCCTTACCGATGAGTGGATTACAGAAATAAATTGGGCAAAAAACAATGGCATAGATGCAGATCGGGATATTTTGAAAATTGCTGTGGTAGAGCGCCATATGCACACTGGACATAAAGGAATAGGCTTCATATCAGGGATTGGACTAAAAAAAGGCGCTGTTGCATCAACCGTATCCCATGATTCCCATAATCTCGTTATTATTGGCGCCAATGATGAGGATATGATGTGTGTGGCAAACCATGTGATAAAGATGGGCGGAGGATATGCAGTATCCTGCGACGGAAAGATCTTGGCCGATCTTCCTTTGCCGATAGCCGGATTAATGTCAGAGCTTGGGGCGACGGAGCTGGCAGAAAAAAATGAAAAACTCTTAGATACGCTTACTTTTCTTGGGGTAGCAAAGGAAGTTGCGCCGCTTATGACAATGGCTTTTGTAAGCCTTGCAGTTATCCCAAGCCTGAAACTTACGACCAAAGGGCTTGTGGACGTAGGTAAGCAAGAGCAGGTGTCTTTATATGCGGATTTGTGAGAATGGTAGAAGAAGAGGTTATCAGCTTTTGTTTCAGTTTATTGATTTAGTGTATAGAAAAACCGTACAAAATCTCATAAAAATGGACATGAGAAATTGAACTTTATTAAGGGATATGTTATCGTATAGATGTAATAGCATATGTACAAAGGAGGGTGGATCATATGGCATATCCCTTTGAAAACAAGAGATTTAATCCTAATATAAAAACGGGAGAATTGTTTCAAATACATGGAATGGGGCAATTCCCATTAAATCAAAATATCAAGGGACTGATATTCCATTAACATTAGATGATGTAAAGAGTTGGACGTTACAATGTTATATGGAATTAGATCCAGGGAAAAATCAGGTTTGGCAAAATGAGCAGCGCCAATTTTGGGAAAACAGGCAGGCATTTGATACGCAGGCGGTGTTTGATGCGCTAAATGGTACAGAAAGCCTGACCAAATGGCAGTGCAGAAAATGCGGACCGGTTCCTCAAAGTAATCCACAACCGGCAGCGAGGATAAAGGCATTAAAGCAAAGGGGATATTACATAGCAACCATTAAAAGAGAATGTGCGACGTGTGGTGGGAAGCAATACTTTGATCTGCTCATTCGATTGCCACGAAACGCGGCGGATAATGAAAAACGGTTTATGATTTCCGTTAGTTTGCAGAATAAAATAAAAAGTGTACTTCCGCTGAAAGATGCTTGCTTTGATTCTCCCCAAATGCCTTCAGAACTTATCATAGATCATAAATTCCCTTCATCAAGATGGGTAAATGGAGAGACTATTAATGATACAGCAATGTCATATGAAGAGATAAAGAATAAGTTTCAGTTACTTACGAATCAAACAAATTTGCAAAAAGAGAGATATTGTAAAAGGTGTGTATTAACAGGAATTCGAGGCGATTTCTTTGGAATTAAATGGTTTTATGAAGGGGATGAGAAATGGCGGGGATCTTCTAAAGCTGATGAAAAAGGGTGCATTGGCTGCTGTTGGTATGATTTAGAGTTGTGGAGAGAAAAATTTAACCAATTTCTTTCAGAAGAAAATTTATGCGAAAGAGTTTAATTAGAGATAGTAATAGAACACTAAGAAAGGGGAGCAAATTATGATAAAAACTGTCGGTAGTATATGCTCTGGTATCGAAGCAGCTTCCATAGCATGGAAGCCTTTAGGATTATCATTTCAATGGTTTTCTGAAATAGCTACTTTCCCTTCCGCAGTGCTTAAAGAAAAATTTCCTAGTATTGAGAATTTGGGTGATATGAATGGTATTCCAAATTTGTTGTCAGAAAAAAATATGCGCACCTGACTTAATCTGTGGAGGTACACCCTGTCAGGCTTTTTCATTAGCTGGCGAAAAAAAAGGACTTGAGGATGCAAGAGGAAATCTTACGTTAAAGTTTGTTGATATAATTGAAGCTAATGATACTGTTAGAAAGCAAGATGGGTTATCTCCATGTGTTGTATTTTGGGAGAATGTAGAAGGCGTATTAACAGATAAAACAAATGCTTTTGGCTGCTTGATATCTTCTCTTGCTGGTTTAGATCAAGTATTAACGTTTAAACGATGGCCAACTGCGGGATTACTTAGAGGAACTAAAAGAAATGTAGCATGGAGAGTTTTGGATGCTAAGTATTTTGGCTTGCCGCAACAGCGGAGAAGATTATATGTGTTAGCCGGAGGGAAAGATTTTAAACCAGAAAATATACTATTTGAACAGCATACAGGTGAATTGGCGGTTTACCCATCCTTTGCACTTAATTTCGAGAAAGAGGGGCATTATTTCGAGATTTTTCGAGAATATTCAGATTGTTTATATGCTGCGTATGCAACGAAATGGAACGGAAATGCAGCGGCATATAATGGTTCTTTATTTGTAGTACAAGATGGGCGTATTAGACGTTTATCTCCGTTAGAATGTGAAAGAATGATGGGATTTCCAGATAACTATACGAATATTCATGGTGCAAGAAGAACGAATCGTTATCAAGCTGTTGGAAATTCATGGGCGGTGCCTGTTGTACGTTGGATTGGAGAACGCTTAATTCAAAATAATAGTGTATTTGACATACATTATATCTGCAGATGCTCCAGAGGCTATATATATCTCTCCAGTAGGATGTCAAGGAATATTGCGTAGGAAAAAAGAGAGGAATATATCTATAAATTTACGTTTAGAAGAGATTTTGTCGGAGATAGCAGCAAAAATGCCAGCGGAAGAAATTGAAAAAAAGTCTTTAGTGCAGCGTAGAGGAAAATATGGCGCTGTAGCTATGTAATAAAAAGGCTTCTGCTGCTTATCATTTCAAAAAAGTTTTTCAGTCTGTGAGGGGTTAATAATAGTAAAGGGTATGTCGAGTCATTGAAATTCTAACGGTAGCGTTCGCGTTTCTACCTATCCATCTCTTTGAATCATTTCTTTTTGAGTTTTCTAGAGGGGCGGGTGGCTTTTCACCCAGTTTAAGTAATATAGTCAAGACAATTTTGACAAGAGTTCGAATGGATGGAATGATGTGGGTTTAAATCTGACCGATTAAATATTCCTGCTTTCCATTACGCAGGAATATTGGAATCGTGCCACGTCCTGCATCCACGTCCAGCCATCTGCCGCCGTCATAAACATCTCCTGTTCCAGCATGGGTAGCAACTGGTTTTAGCCTTTTGTATGATGCTTGACAAGCGTAGAATTACATGATAATCTGCTTTTAAAATGGAGCAGCGTATAAGGAACTGCACGTAAATCTTTTGCTGGCAGTTTTTCACTTTATGACTGTATCAATAAAACACAGAAAAGGCTGGAGGAGATTTCACAATGAAGGAACGATACCAAATGGCGACCCGTCCGCTTGCGCTGGCGGAAAATATGGTGACGGGAGATAAGTACAGGATTACCGTGCTGACAGAAGGGCTTATCCGGCTGGAATACAGTGAGGATGGCGTATTTGAGGACAGGGCGACGCAGATGGCTTTTTACAGGGATTTTCCAAAAACCTCCTATCGGGTTGTTGAGACGGAGGATGGCATAGAGATACATACCTCTCGGATCCACCTGCAGTATGATCAAAAAGAGTTTGCTGGTCATGGACTGAGTATACAGGTCGTTGGGGGCTGCAGCAATTATGAAAGCGTCTGGCGTTTTGGAGAGCAGGGCTGCAGCCTTGGAGGTACGGCAAGGACGCTGGATGGAGCGGACGGCGCAGTCAGCTTGGAAAGCGGGGTAATCTCGCGCAATGGATACGCGGTGCTTGACGACAGCAGATCCCAGATCTTGCTGGACGACGGATGGATCGCGCCAAGGAAAAAAGGGATTTGGGATCTGTACTTTTTTGGCTACGGAAATGATTATAAGCAGGCGCTGCGGGATTTTTATTTTTTGTGCGGAAAAACACCAATGCTGCCGAGGTTTGCGCTTGGTAATTGGTGGAGCCGTTATTATAAATATACCGAACAGACATATATGGAGCTGATGGAGCGGTTTGACCAGGAAAATCTGCCGTTTACGGTGGCGGTGATCGATATGGACTGGCATTTGGTAGACATAGACCCGCAGTATGGCAGCGGATGGACTGGGTATACATGGAACAAGGAGCTGTTTGCGGATCCGGCACGATTTTTGTCGAGGCTACATGAGCGGGGAATGCGTGTGACGCTGAACGTACATCCGGCGGACGGTGTGCGGGCGCACGAAGAAATGTACGAGCAGATGGCTAAGGCGCTCGGCGTGGATTACAAACAAAAGGACCCAGTATTTTGTGATCTGGCAAGCCAGCAGTATCTAGATGCTTATTTTAAATACCTGCATCATCCGAAGGAGGATGAAGGCGTGGATTTCTGGTGGATTGACTGGCAGCAGGGAAGCAGCAGTAAGATCGAAGGACTGGACCCGCTTTGGATACTCAATCATTTTCATTTTCTGGACAGTAAGCGCGGAGGGAAACGACCGCTGACATTTTCCAGATATGCAGGGCCGGGGAGTCATCGTTATCCGATCGGGTTTTCCGGAGATACGATCGTTACATGGGAGTCGCTTGATTTCCAGCCATATTTTACAGCAACAGCGTCTAACATTGGATATGGTTGGTGGAGCCATGATATCGGCGGCCATATGATGGGGTATAAAAACGATGAAATGACCGCGCGCTGGACGCAGCTGGGAGCGTTCTCGCCTGTGCTGCGGCTGCATAGTACCAGCAGCGAGTTTAACGCAAAGGAGCCGTGGCGGTACCGTAAGGAAGCGGAGCTGGCGATGGGCGAGGCGCTGCGGGAACGTCACCGGATGATCCCTTATTTGTATACGATGAACTATCGCAATTATAACGAGGGGCTTCCGATGATACTGCCGATGTATTACGAGCATCCGCAGGAGGAGGCTGCGTATCAGGTGAATAACCAGTTCTATTTTGGCAGCGAACTGCTGGTGGCGCCGGTTACATCGCCGCGGTTAAAGGATCTGAATGTGGCGGAGGTAACAGTCTGGCTGCCGGAAGGTATCTGGTACGATATTTATACAGGCACGATGTATGAGGGTGGCCGTTTGCTGGCAATGTACCGTGGGTTGGAAAGTATTCCGGTGTTGGCTAAGGCGGGCGGGATCCTTCCGCTTACCGATGAGATCAAAGCGGTACAGGCGACTGCGAATCCACAGGCTTTACGTATCAAGGTGTTTGCGGGTGCGGACGGAAGCTTTTCGCTTTATGAGGATGACAACGAAACGTGCGCGTATGAAGCGGGCGATTGCGTGACGACCTTGATGCATTACAAAGAAGCAGATCAGGCAGTCTTTACGATTGAACCGGCGCAGGGAAATACAAGCCTGATCCCGCAAAAGCGCTGCTATACGATTGAACTAGCAGGATATAAGCCGCAGGCGGCGGGACAGGTGCAGGTAAGGATAGATGGTGAGTCAGCTGCGTGTCCTGTAACATATGATGAAAAGAAGATGACTGTGATCGTAGCGGTCCCACAGACGGAAATCTCCAAACAGATACAGGTGCTATTTGATCCAGCGGATAGGCAGAAAGAAAACCATGTGCTGCAAAGATGCTTTGATTTTTTGAATCAAGCGGAAATCAGCTTTGGACAAAAGGACAGCCTGTTTGCATTTCTAAAAGAAGGAAAGAGTGTGCCGACGGTACTGGCCCAGTTTCACGCGATGAAGTTGGATGCGCATTTGTATGGGGCGCTGGCAGAAATACTGACCGCAGTTTCATAAACCGTTTGACCACATCGGGGAGGAGATGTTTGTAATGAATGCCAGTCGGAAAAACCAGCTGAGCTATTTGCTTTTTGTACTGCTTGCGGTGCTTGCCTTTTATACGGTGTTTCAGGATAACGATATGGGAATGGTGGCGGCTTCCTTAAAAAAAATGCGGTTGTCTTATGTACTTGCAGCGGCGGTAGCAGCGCTCGTATTTACGATGTTGGAGGGCGTTATGATCTGGTATTTGCTGCGTGGCCTGCAGGGCAGGGCCAAGTTCTGGGATTGTATCCGCTATTCCTTTGTCGGCTTTTTATATTCGGGTATTACGCCGTCCGCAACCGGAGGCCAGCCGATGCAGCTGTATCATATGAAACGGGATGGCAACGACTTGTCCGCCAGTACGGTTGTGCTGATGACAGTAGCGCTGGTTTATAAGCTGGTTTTGGTGCTGATGGGAGCGGCGATGGTATTGCTTGGGTTTTCGGTGCTAGAGGAAAACCTAGGAAGCTACCTGCACTTGTTTTACCTGGGGATGTTTTTGAATACAGCGCTTGTTGCAGCGCTGCTTGTCGTAATGGTGTTTCCAGGTTTTGCCAGTTGGATGATCTTTGCGGTAGAAGGCTTGCTGATCTGGATGCGGATATTAAAAAAATCGAAGCTTCGAACCGATACGATCCATCGTTTTATAAAGAGCTACCAGAATGCCGTGCAGTTTTTGCTCCGGAACAAAAAGCAGGTAGCAGTTGTACTGCTTGCGACATTTGGCCAGCGGTGTCTGGTGTTTATTCTGCCGTATATCGTATACCGCGGATTCGGGCTGGAGGGCACCAGTGCGCTGACGATACTGATGATACAAATGTCGATCTATCTGGCGGTAGATATGCTGCCCTTGCCGGGGGCGCAGGGGATTACCGAGCTGATGTATAAAAGGGCGTTTCGGGATGTGTTTACGGCTAGGTATGTAGTGCCTTCGATGTGCGTGACGCGGGGGATCAGTTTTTATTTTTTGCTTATTTTCAGTATTGCGGTTTGTGTGGTGCATCATGTGCGGTTTCGGATGAGCAGAGCTTAGAGGAATGATCATCAAATCAGGAGGGAAAGGATGGCAACAGAAAACAGAACAGAGTTTGACGACGTAGTAAAAAAAATAACACAAAATTATATTTCCGACGAGGTGTTTGTCACAAAGGAGAACCGCCGGCTGCCGGGCAGGAGCAATATTATTATTTTGATCAAACGGCTGAGATCGCTGATGTTTCCCGGTTATTTTGAGGAAAAGAATTTTGAGTATACGGATGCGCGCTATTTTGCGGGCAATACGTTAAACAGTATCCGCCGGGAGCTGCGGCAGCAGGTGGAGATTGCGCTGCTGTATACGAATGAGAGCAGTACGAGAGAGCAGATTTCTGAGGAAGCGGACGAAACGGCGCGGTACTTTATCGGCAGGCTGGCGGATATCCAGAATATGCTGTTAAAGGATGTGCAGGCGGGCTTTGACGGGGATCCGGCTGCAAAGAGCAGGCAAGAGATCATTTCCTCTTATCCGGGCGTATTCGCGATTTTTGTATACCGGATGGCGCATGAGCTGTATGTCCGCCATGTTCCATTTATTCCGCGCATTATGTCAGAATATGCGCATAGCCGTACGGGGATCGATATTAATCCGGGAGCTGCGATCGGGGAATATTTCTTTATTGACCATGGAACCGGTGTTGTGATCGGGGAAACGACGCAGATTGGGGACAATGTCAAGTTGTATCAGGGTGTGACGCTCGGAGCGCTGTCGACGAGGAAGGGGCAGCTGCTTGCGGACGTCAAGCGGCATCCTACCATCGAAAATAATGTGACGATTTATTCCGGCGCGACGATTTTGGGCGGTGAAACTGTGATCGGAGCAAATTCGATTATTGGCGGCAATACGTTTATTACAGAATCGGTACCGGCGTATACAAAAGTATCGCTAAAGGCGCCGGAAATGGTATTTCAGGCCGATCCGCCAAAAAATGACGAAGAAGAATGGGTATGGGACTGGGTTATTTGATGCATCTGATAAAATGCGGTTCGATTCGGGACACCGGAGCTATGTGAAAGTACGGGTAAATGGATCATGAGCAGCCGAATGCTAGGTAATTGCATATAACTGCACAGCAACTTGATTTATGTATTTTCACTGACGGTTTGCAAAGAAGCGGGTATTATGCGCTTTCACTGACAGTTACGACACAGCTTGTCTTAATGCCGTCCTCACGGGCATAAACATATGCCCGTCCTTTTTTCAGTGCGGTAATATTGCCGTTTTGGTCGACAGAAAGCACATTGCTGTTACTGGTGCTCCATTCCGGGGTGTTACCGGATGAGACAGAAGCGGAAAGCGTGCGTGTTTCATTGACGTTCATAGCAAGCGTGGAGGCGGAAAGCTTGATGACAGGCTGCCTGACAGTGACTGTGCATACCTTGGATACGCCGTCTACAGTGGCGGTTATTTTGGCGGTGCCGTGCTTGACCGCGGTTACTACGCCGTTTTCGTCTACGGTAGCTACGCTGCTTTTACTTGATTTCCATACGGGCGTGTGGCCGGTGGATACTGACGCGGTGAGCTGGCGTTCACCCAGCCGATAGAGCGAAATGCTGGTAGGCCGTATCGTCAGTGAGGTTTTCTTTACTGTGATCTTACAAGAGGCTTCAGCGTTCTTGATCTTTGCCGTAATCTTGCAGGTTCCGGCTTTTTTTGCTGTGATAAGCCCGTATGTATTTACGGAAGCGATCGAGGAGGAGCTGCTTTTGAATGTGGGCAGCTTTCCGTTGGAGGCGACTGCGATCAGGCCAAATTCTTCGCCGATCGCCATCGTTTTTGCGTATTTGGTGAGTACGATTACAGGCGGCAGCTGCAAAGAAGCCGCGCTGACTGTTATCCGGGTTAATGGGGAGAACAGAAACAGAATCGTTAACAATACGATGGATAATATAGAATATTTGGATTTGCGTGTCATAGGTGGTACCTCCTTGTCATCATGGACTTTCACAGAGGTATCCGGCACGCCGAATCGATAGGGCAATGGTAGCATGAAAAAAGACGGATGTAAATAGATATAATACACAAAGATTTTTTGGGGGAATTTGTAAAAAAACGTGCAAAGTCTTGCTGCTGGCGGGCAGCAGGATGTCAATGGTAATTATTTGCATCCAAAGAATATCGCAAAAATATATTGTCATTTTGCCTGAAATAACCTATAATGACCAGATATAAGCAATGTTTTAACGGGCAGATGCAAGGAAAAGGAGATGGATTTTTATGAAGGAACTGTTTAAAAAGCTTCGGATCGCAGCTTATTTGTCCGCGGTATTGACGATTGCGCTGGGCGGAGTGCTGATCGCGTGGCCGATGGAGGTCACTGGCCTGATCTGCCGGATACTGGGCGCGCTGCTTGTAGTAATGGGTGCGGTTTATATATTTGGATATGTGATGGAAGGCAGGGGAATATTGGCGATTACAGGCGGCTTGTTGTTTTTGCTGCTTGGAGTTTGGATTTTTATTACGCCGGAGTCGATTGCAACGCTTGTACCAATCGTGATCGGTGTGGTTTTACTCGTGCACAGCCTGCGGGATTTCCAGATGGCTTCAGAGGCGAAGAAAAACGGCAGCGATCGGTGGATGATGTTATTTTTACTGGCGCTTTTGAACTGTGTGTTTGGCGTGGTCTGTATCTGTGATTCCTTCGGCGTAGTTTCTGTGGCGGTACGGATGCTTGGAATTGCGCTTGTTTACGACGGGATATCGAATATGTTCATCGTATACCATACGGTGAGCGCGATCCGGTGTGCGGCGGAAAAGCTTGTGCCGATCGATGTGGAGGCGCATGAGGTAGACGAGTGATGGCAAAGCGCAGGATGGAATTTAAAATGGAGCGTACCGGGCTGCTCAGGGAGGGCGAGGTACTTCCGGTGACAGAAGGGAAGCTGCCGGATTCTTATTATTATACGCTTGGCAATGCGTATGCGATGTCAGCGAATTATACGTTTCGTGAGCGGCTAAGATCTACGGAAGGAACGGTGCTGGAGGTGAAGGAGACGCCGAAGGGCTTTTTTGTTACAGTGGAGTTTGACGAAGAGGAATGATAAGGGAGGGGATTGTATGGCAGCATTTTTAGACAACGGGATATTGGATATTTTAAATGTCCAGTACCGTTTGGAAAATGGATTTGTAGTGAACGGGCAGCGGCTTGTACCGCAGGCGTTTATTGTGAGCGTGGATGAGCCGGAAAAAAGCGGCGCGGGAACGATCGTGTTTGAAAAGGTGCACGCGCTTACAATGATTGGAAAAAAAACCTGGCTGATGGGAAAAGAGGATCTGGAGATCAGCGGTATTTATGACAATACGTGGGTTTGCCGTGTAGAACAGACCCGTAAGCTCATCTGCTGGCGTGAGGGGACGCAGGAGATGATCCCTGTGCCGGAGGATTTGTGGAACAATAAGCTGGAGGAAAAATAATTCATGGCCAATCAGGGAAAGCGGGAGATTGACCAGCTGCTTGCGGATAGCTTTAAGGAGCTGGCGTGTCAGTATCCGATTGAAAAGATTACGATAAAAGAGATTACAGATCGGGCGGGTGTGATCCGTACGACATTTTACAATCATTTTCAGGACAAATACGAGCTGCTGGAATGGATCATCAACCACGATCTGATCGAACCGATCAAGCCGTTTGTACGCAGCGGACTGACGACGCAGGCAATGACCTTTTTGTTTCTCAATGTTGAGAAGGAAAAGGAATTTTATACGAAGGTCAGTAGGCTGGAGGGACAAAATTCCTTTTACAGTATCTCGCAGAACTGCCTGCAGAGCCTTTTAGAGGAGGTATGCGGGGAGCACAGCGAACGTAAGCAGCCCAAATATGAATGGTTAACGCCTGGGCGTTTGGCGCAGTACTACGGACAGTCTATGGTGTTTATTATCATTGAGTGGATACAGAGCGGCATGACGATCTGCGCGGAGGATCTGGCGGAGCTGTACCAGTATGTCATGAGCCATTCGCTGGAGGATGCGCTGAAGGATTTATAGACCCAAGCATTACATATACAATTTCATCGATTTGTACACCATTTTTTACACGAAACAGAAAATGTAAAGAAATGGCTACGTTTAAAAAAGATTGAATATTTTCATATTCAATCTTTTTTTGTATACTTCTATTTGCACCGGTGCTTAGGAATTGCCGGCAAATAAGCCGCTGGCGGTTCCGGTTGAAACATGAAACTGAAATAGAATGAAAAGAAAGAGATGAGGAAAAGCATGATCAAATTTGGTAAAGGAGTCGTGAAATTCAGAGTACCGATAGTGATTCTCAGCTTCCTGCTGTTGGTTCCGGCTGTGATAGGTTATGTAAATACCAGAATCAACTACGATATCCTGTCTTATCTGCCTGGAGATATTGAGACGATGCAGGGCCAGGACATTTTGCTGGAGGAGTTTGGAACAGGGGCGTTTTCGGTAGCTGTTGTAGAGGGAATGGAGCAGAAGGATGTGGTAGCGCTAAAGAGCGAGATCTGTCAGATCGACCATGTGAAATCCGTCCTCTGGTATGATTCACTGGCGGATCCTTCGATACCGATAGAACTGCTGCCAGGTGATCTGCAGGAAACCTTTGAAAACAAGGAAAAAAATACTACCTTGATGATCGTCATGCTAGACACCTCGATGTCAGCAGACGAAACGCTGGACGCGGTGGAGCAGATACGCGGCCTGACCAGCCAGAAGTGCCTGCTGAGCGGTATGTCCGCCGTTGTGGCAGATATTAAAAAAATATGCAACAGTGAAGCGCTTATGTATGTTGCGATTGCGTCAGGACTGTCAGCTGTCGTACTGTCGCTGACGATGGATTCGTTTTTGATCCCGCTGTTCTTTTTGCTGAGCATTGGAATGGCGATTGTTTATAATCTGGGAACTAATTTTATTGCCGGAGAGATTTCATTTATTACACAGGCGTTGGCAGCAGTCCTGCAGCTGGCGGTTACGATGGATTATTCTATTTTTCTCTGGCACAGCTACCAGGAGAACCAGAAGCGGTTTCCGGGAGATAAAAAGCGTGCGATGGCTCATGCGATCTCAAATACGGTTTCATCTGTTGTTGGAAGCTCTATTACAACGGTAGCTGGATTTTTGGCGATGTGTTTTATGACGTTTACGCTTGGACTGGATTTGGGGATTGTGATGGCGAAGGGTGTTGTATTTGGCGTGTTCGGATGCGTTACGATACTTCCGGCGATGATCCTTATCTTTGACCGCGCGATAGAAAAAACAAGGCACCGGGCGATCATTCCGGATCTGGGGCGTATTGGGGATTTTGTAACCAGAAGGTATCTGGTGTTCGCGGCATTGTTTGTAATTATTTTGGTGCCGGCGCTCTATGGTTATACGCATAACAAGGTATATTACGACCTTGCGGGAACGCTGCCAAAGGAGCTGGAAAGCGTGATGGCGAATACAAAGCTGGAAGAGGATTTTGAAATGGGCGCAACACACGTCATTATCGCAGACAGCGGGCTGGAGCCGAAAAAAGCGAGGGCTATGCTGAAAGAGCTTAGAGAGGTAACTGGCATTAAGCTGGTTCTGGGAATGGATTCGGTGCTTGGCCCGGCATTTCCGGAAGAGATGGTGCCGGATGCATATAAAGAAGTACTGGATAACGGAAAGTATCAGATGATGTTTTTAGCGTCGGAATATAAGACGGCATCCGATCAGGTAAATGCACAATGTGACGAGATCAAAGGGATCATAAAAAAATATGATACGACGGCGATGCTGATTGGGGAAGCACCTTGTACGCAGGATTTGATCACGATCACGGATAAGGACTTTAAGACAGTCAGTACCGTATCGATTGTATTGATTTTTATCATTATCGCCATTGTATTAAAATCCATTTCCCTGCCGGTCATCCTTGTGGCGGTTATCGAGTTTGCAATTTTTATCAATATGGGCATTCCGGCTTATACGGGAACAGTACTGCCGTTTATCGCATCGATCGTTATTGGGACGATCCAGCTTGGGGCGACGGTGGATTATGCGATATTAATGACAAATAAATATAAACGTGCCAGATATCAGGGTGCGGGAAAGCAGGAGGCGGTTTCTTCGGCGCTGAACAGCTCGCTGCAGTCCGTATTCGTCAGTGCGTTGAGCTTTTTCGCGGCGACGTTTGGCGTCGGGCTGTATTCCAGTATTGATATGATCAGCGCGTTATGCGTATTGCTGGCACGCGGGGCGATTATCAGCCTTTTGGTAGTGGCGTTTATCCTTCCAGCAATGTTTATGATATTTGATAAGGTGATCTGTAAGACGAGTGCAGGCTTTATAGATCCAGAAAAGAAAGTGAAAGAAAGATCAGTAGCTTATGTAATACAAAATTGTGGAATCAGGAGGCAGCAATGAAATTAAAAGAGTTAAAAGAACGATATAAAAATAGATTTTCGATGCGTATGATCGCAGGTGTTTTATGTGTAGCCCTTGCAGGCGGGAGCTTTGGCGTATATCGGCTGCAGGAGGATCAACTGACTGCCGCAGGCAGGTATTTTACGGAAGAGGAACGGGCAGCGGCAAAGAAGGGTGCGGATACGAAGCAAAAGGCCGGAAAACAAAAGGCGGATCAAGCGGTGAAGGAAACCCTGACAGAACAGCTTACCGCTATGCTTGCATCTGAAGGGACACAAAGCTTGGATGCGAAGGAGGAAACGGTTTATCTTATTACAGACGCAAATGGAGCCGTAAGGCAGACGATCGTGAGCAGCTGGCTGAAAAACGGCTCTGCGGAAGCTGTGATCGAAGATGCTACTGAGCTGACCGAGATCGAAAATGTGAAAGGCGACGAGACATTTGCTCAGAACGGGCAAAAGCTCACATGGCAGGCCAACGGACAGGACATTTTTTACCGCGGCACAACGCAGAAGGAGCCGCCGCTTTCCGAAAAGCTGACATATTATCTGGACGGTCAGGAAATTTCGCCTCAAGATCTAGCCGGGAAGAGCGGGAAAGTGACCATCCGCTTTGACTATACGAACAGCGCGAAAACGACGGTGGACATCAATGGTAAAACGGCAGAAATTTATGTACCGTTTACCGTAGTATCTGGTATGGTTTTAGATGAAAGCTTCCGAAATGTACGGGTGAATAACGGAAGAGTGCTTTCTGATGGGAATCGACTTGTTGCGGTAGGAATCGCAATGCCGGGATTAAAGGAAAGCCTGGATGTGGATGAGAAGGATTTTGACGAGGATTTTGAATTTCCGGATCATGTAGAGGTGACTGCGGATGTGGAAAACTTTTCACTGGAAATGACGGCGACCGTTGCAGTAGCAGGGCTGATGTCTAACGGTGGATTTTCGGACCGTCTGGATTTCAGCGAATTGGAGGACACACTTGATGAAATGTCTGATGCAATGGGGCAGCTGAAAAACGGCGGCGGAGACTTGGCAGATGGACTGGATACACTGCAGGAGAGTATGGGTGGTTTTTCAGATGGGGTAGGTACGCTGGCAAACGGAATGAACGCTTATACGGATGGAGTATCAAAGCTGGCAGACGGCATCCATAGCTTAGATAAAAGTTCCGGGACACTGGAATCCGGTGTAAACGTGCTAAAGGACAGCGCAAAAACGATCAGCGACGGTGTACAAAAGCTCGACCAGACGCTGCGGGCGGAAATGACAGAAAAGGAACAGGCTGCGATAAAAAAAGAAGTGGATCAGACGGTTGCGGCACAATTTGAAAAAGGAACAGCGTCCTACAATCGGATTTATCAGGAGGCGGTTCAGAACTTTGAGCATACGATGACAAATGACAAAGCTGTACAGACCGTACAGACGGGTATTCAGGCGGGGCTAAATGCACAAGGCCTGACTTCGGACGGGGTTGTTGCCGCGCTTGCGCAGTACTATGCGGCAAATGGGTTTACAGATGCGTCTGGGCAGTCTTATTCCGCTGAAGCGTGCCAAGCGACCGTACCAGGGACAGAAACGACTTACGCGGCCTATTTTGCAAACGCAGTCTTAAACGGAGGATTATCGTCCGCGTTAGCAAGCGGGATTACGGGCGGCATTGCCAGCCAAGGCGCGGCATCGGTTGGCGAAGCGGTCGTAGGCGCGTGTGAGACGGCGGCAAAGCAAGCAGGTGAAATGGCTGCAGTATCCGGTGCGCAGTCCGCGAAGCAGCAGATCGCGGCAGCGATAGGAGCTAAGGATGAAAAAAGCGGTCATAGTCTGGTGAGCGGAACAAAAGCGCTGAGTGACGGGGCACAGAGGTTGGCGCAGGGCATTCCAGCGTTAAAGGATGGTGTTGGACAGCTTGTATCTGGTGCAGATGCGCTGACCGGGAACCATGCGGCGTTAAAGGAAGGAGTGGCAAAGCTTTCCGATGGTGCAGGACGCATCAGCGATGGTGTTGGAAAGCTGGATAACGGCGCACACGAGCTGAGCGATGGACTGGAGGAATTTGATAAAAAGGCAGTAAAAAAGATGGTGGACGCTTATCACGGGGATGTGAAGGAGCTGACGCTGCGGATCCAGGAGATCGCGAAGGCGGGAGAGGATTACCGGACATTTAGTGGAGCGCCGGAGAATATGGAGGCGACGACAAAGTTTATTTTCAGGACGGATAGTATTAAAGAAAAGGGAGAAGAGGATCATAAGTAATTGACAATAGACTGTATGGAAATATCTTCAAAAGACAGAAGATTTCCATACAGTCTATTAGATTTAAAAAAATTTCAGCAATACATACAAAAAATCCACCTCATTTTCGTATATAATGAATATCAGTATTATAGAAATTCTAAAACAGCCGATACATACAAAGGAGGAAAACCCATGACAAAACGCACAGCTAAGATTCTGGAGCGCCTTGACCAGACTTACGGTACGGATACGCTTTGCTATCTGAACCATGATAATGCCTGGCAGCTATTGATCGCCGTTATTTTAAGCGCCCAGTGTACGGACGCCAGGGTGAATATTGTGACGGCAGACCTTTTTCAAAAATACGATACGCTGGAAAAATTTGCCGGTGCGGATATTACGGAGCTGGAACAGGATATACATTCGATTGGGTTTTATCATAGCAAGGCGAAGAATATCATTTCCTGCTGCAGGGATCTGGTGACAAAATTTGGCGGAGAGGTGCCGTCGTCGATCGAGGATCTGACCAGCCTGGCAGGAGTCGGGAGAAAGACGGCGAATGTTATACGCGGGAATATCTATCACGAGCCGAGTATTGTTGTGGATACGCACGTAAAACGTATTTCCAACCGCCTTGGATTTACAAAGGAGTCGGATCCGTATAAAATAGAACAGGATTTGATGAAGGTCCTGCCAAAGGACCATTGGATATTATATAATATGCAGATCATTACGTTTGGCCGCAGCATTTGTATGGCAAGAAGCCCGAAATGCAGCGAGTGTTTTCTGCAGGATATGTGTAAGGCAGGGGATAAGAAGCTTTGATCATGGAAAATTATGTGGCGGTGGATTTGGAAATGACCGGATTGAACGCCAGACGGGACAGCATTCTGGAAATCGGTGCTGTCCGTGTAGAGCATAAAAAGGTGCAGGCCAAGTATCAGGCGATGATTTGTCCGCATTTGGAACTGGCAGAGGAAGTGGTGCAGCTGACCGGGATTACGAATGAGATGGCGCGCCAAGGGCGTGAGCTGGATGAGGTATTTCCTGAAATTATGGAATTTTGCGGCGATCTTGTGCTGCTTGGACACAATGTCATTTTTGATTATGGGTTTTTAAAGCAGGCTGCGATGAACCGGAATGTAGCGTTTGAGCGGGAGGGGCTGGATACGCTGAAGCTGGCGAGAAAACTCCTGCCGCCGGAAGAAAAAAAGACGCTGCAGCTGTTATGTGATCGTTTTCATATCCAGCGGGCGCGCAGTCACCGGGCGTTGGACGACGCAATGGCTGCAAGGGAGTTGTATGAGGCTTTCGAGGCGGCGTATGAAAAAGAGCAGCCAGAGTTATTTGCTCCGGCGCCGCTTGTGTTTCGAACAAAAAAGCAGTCCCCGGCGACAAGCAGGCAGAAAAACCATTTGCAGCAGCTGGCGGATTATCATCATCTGACGCTTCAGGTGCCATGGGAAACGCTTACCAAAAATGAAGCCTCCCGGCAGATTGACCGGATCATCGCGCAGTATGGAAGGATGCCAAAGCAGCAGGTGCAGGCGTCTGTGTCAGGACAGTCGCTCTGACCTGTGTGTGGCTGGTATTTTTGCGTGATATACTTGTTTTTAAAGCTGATTTAGGATGGAATTTTTTAGCAGCATTTCGCTGTCTTGTACCGTTTGGATCAGCGTGTTTAATTTGCTGGATTCACCGTGCTCCTTGTACAGGGCGCCGAGCAGCGTATAGTTTTTACTGACATCGGTTTTACACGAGACGCCAAATTCCAGTACGGTAACGGCGTCCTGCCAGTGGCCCAGATCTGCCAGCTGTTCGCCATAGTCCGCAAGCGTACGGGCCAGCGTTGTGAAATTAGCGTCGCAGTCCGATAAAATATTCAGATTGGCTGCGCCATACATAAGTTTTAAATCGGTGTTGGAGATCCCGGAAAGATTCAGTATCTTGCGGCCTGACAGCGTTTGCAGCGTCTGCTCCAGCGATGGGAGCGGGGCGTCTGCATAACGGCCAAGCGGAAAAGTATCCAGCGGGATCTGGATATAGTCCAGACCGCTGATGTCTTGTTTACGTGTCCGGTTTGCACGCTGCTCTTTTTCCCAGAAGGAATCCTCCTGGTCCTTCATGGAACGCTGCGAGCGGTTGCGCAGCATGGAGAAAACAGACAGCAGGATCAAGATAAATGGCAGTAACAGTAATGGCATGATCATCGCATCCTTTCTTTAAATTACAGATTTCATTGTTAATTATGAATT
The DNA here is from genome assembly GCA_910586225.1 of uncultured Eubacterium sp. GTDB lineage: Bacteria > Bacillota > Clostridia > Lachnospirales > Lachnospiraceae > Eubacterium_J. The sequence continues at coordinate 50,144 of CAJUIL010000025.1, forward strand.
TCATTGCCAGAAGAAACTGGCAGCTGAAAATAACATAAATAATCACAAACTATCAACAATATATTTATAACAGACTAGCTTATGTCTGGGAAAGAGGGTCGTATGTCAAAATCTAAAAAAACCAAAACCAAAACAACGATTTACACATCTAAAAAGAAGCGGACAGCGGCAGCGGTCGTTTGTATACTTCTGGCGTTTGCCATGGTGCTGCCGCTTTTGGTGGCTGCGCTTGGCTGACCGGCAAAAGCGGATATCGTGTATAATATACAGAAAACGGGCGCTGATGTCAAATATATTCGTGACAATTCCGCTTGAAAAGTACGGCTTGTATGCGATAAAATGTTAACCTGCAAGTAAAATTGCAGCAGTTGTGCGGCAGGCAGGTTTGTCCAAGCTGCCGCGGGAGGATCAGTAAGAAAATTACAGTAAGAAAGGAACGGATGGAAGTGAGATTGAAACATAATATGCTGATAAAAAGATGCGTGATCACATCACTTGCCGCAGTCGGACTTTTGACAGCTGGATTTGCTGTCAGTCAGGCATACGCGGAGGCAAAGCAGGGTGATAAGATTCTAGATAATATTTACATTGGTGAAGTCGCCGTCGGCGGTATGACCGAGGAAGAAGCCAGACAGGCTGTCGGAGCTTATGTAGACGAGATACAGAATACAAAATTTACACTGACGGTGAATGATAAGAGCATGACTGCGACGGCAGGCCAGCTTGGCGTGGACTGGGAAAACACCGGGGTTGTGGAAGAAGCGGCTATGATCGGCAAAAGCGGCAGCCTGATCTCCCGTTATAAAGATAAAAAGGATCTGGAGCATGAGCCGAAAAAGCTGGAGGTTTCTTTTGGGACTGACAAGGCCAAGATTAAAAAATATCTGAAAGCAAATGCAGATAAGGTCGATCAGGAAGCCGTAGACGGCGGTCTGGTACGTGAAAACGGCGGCTTTACGATTACCGGAGGCGATGAGGGGATCGCGGTCAATGCAGAGGAATCCGCAAAGACGATCGCCGCTTATATTGAAAATGAATGGGATACAAAAGAAGCCAGCATTGCGCTGAATGCGGACGTCGTGCAGCCGCGCGGTTCAAAAGAGCAGCTTGCAAAGGTGAAAGATGTGCTCGGTACTTTTTCGACGAATTACAGCAGCTCCAGCGCTGGACGCGCAATGAATGTATCCAATGGCTGCAGCAGGATCAATGGAGCGCTGCTTTATCCAGGGGATGAATTTTCGGTTTATGAGGCAGTCAGTCCTTTTGACGCGGAGAACGGCTATGCGCTGGCAGGATCGTATGAAAACGGGACGGTCGTAGAGACATACGGCGGCGGGATCTGCCAGGTGTCCACGACGTTATATAACGCGGTAATCCGCGCAGAGCTTGCGGTTACCGAACGATATGCGCATTCCATGATCGTAAACTATGTAAAGCCTTCGATGGATGCTGCGATCGCGGGAACTGTAAAAGACTTAAAATTTAAGAATAATACGGATGCGCCGGTCTATATTGAAGGTGTGACCGGAGGCGGTATCATTACATTTACGATTTATGGCGAGGAAAAACGCAGCGCAGACCGCGAAGTGATCTTTGAAAGCGAGATTGTAAGCGAGAATAATCCTCCAACGCAGATCCAGGGCTCTGCAAGCTACAACGTAGGCTACGTGTCAGTGCAGCAGTCTGCTCATGTCGGCAAGGTGGCGAGACTTTGGAAGGTTGTAAAAGAAAACGGCGAGGAAAAGAGCCGTGAAGAATTTAACAACAGTAATTATCGTGCGTCGCCGAAGATCATTATTGTAGGGACGAATACGACAAGCGACGAGGCGAGGGCGTACATTCAAAATGCGATCGCTTCCCAAAATGAGGGTGCGATCTATGCGGCCGCACAGACAGCGGCAACAATAGCAGCACAGCCGCCGCAGCCAGAAGAAGATCCAGAGGAAGATCCGAACGCAGAAAATCCGGATGCACAGGAGCCGGATAAAAAACCGGATAAGAACACGGACAAAAAGCCAGATAAGGATTCCTCCAAAAAGGATGATAAGAAAGAAGAACCGAAAAAGGACAGCGAGCAGAAGGACGATAAGAAAAAAGACGAGGAGCCTGCCAAGCAGCAGGAGGACGCTTCAAAGGCTTCTGTGAGCAATAAGCAGGATTCCTCCGAGGCGTCGGTTAACAGCAAGCAGGCGTCAAAAGATGGAAATCCGGAAGGCTTGGAACGATGAAGATAGGAAAAGTACCAGAGGCGGTTTTAAAAAGGTCTGTACTGAACCAGATACACGTTCGCAGGGAGGAGGTGCTGCTTGGCGCCTCCGTAGGCGAGGATTGTGCCGCTGCTGCGGTGGCGGAGGACGAAATGCTTGTTCTTTCGACGGATCCGATCACAGGCACCCTCAAGGATATCGGTCATCTGGCGGTACAGATTACAGTTAACGATCTGGCAAGCGCGGGGGCAGAGCCTGTTGGCATTATGCTCACGATCCTGCTTCCGGAGCGCGTCAGCGAGCAAAAGCTGCGGAATATGATGTCTCAGGCGGAAGAGGCCTGCGCAAGGGTAAACGTTCAGATCATGGGCGGACATACAGAAGTGACAAAAGCGGTGAACCAGCCGCTCATTTCTGTTGTCGGCGTTGGAAAGGCAAAAAAAGGAAAACTGATATCCACAGCGGGCGCTCGTCCTGGGATGGATATTATCATGACAAAATGGATCGGTCTGGAAGGTACATCAATTCTTGCAAAGGAAAAAGAGACGGAGCTGCGCGCCAGATTTACACAGCCGTTTTTGGACGAGGCAAAGCGGCTGGATCAACTGCTGTCCGTGCTGCCGGAGGCAAAAATTGCAGTTCGTCATCAAGTGGCTGCGATGCATGACGTTACAGAGGGCGGTATTTTCGGAGCACTCTGGGAAATGGCGGAGGCATCAGGGGTCGGTCTGGAGATTGATTTGCGCAAAATTCCAATCCGTCAGGAAACGGTGGAAATCTGTGAATATTTTGACATTAATCCGTATGAGCTGATCTCCAGCGGATGTATGCTGATGGCGGCAGCGGATGGGAATACGATTGTCCGTGAGCTGGAAAAAGCTGGCATTCATGCGGTCGTAGCAGGCAAGGCAACGGATGGGAACGACCGTGTGCTGTATACGGCGGGGGAACGCAGGTTTTTAGAGCCGCCGAAGTCCGACGAATTATATAAAGTAGTGTAAAACGCTTTTTTGAAAGAGGGAGTCTATGCGTGAAAAAATATTAACTTTTATCGAGAAAAACAGCCGTATTGATCTAAAGGAGCTGGCTGTCATTATTGGTGTGGATGAGATGACGGTTGCTCAGGAATTAAAAAGAATGGAAGAAGAGCACATTATTTGCGGCTATCATACGTTGATCGACTGGGATAAAACCGATGTGGAAAAAGTTACCGCGATGATCGAGGTACGGGTGACACCGCAGCGCGATATGGGATTTGATAAGGTGGCGGAGCGGATCTACAATTATCCAGAGGTAAACGCTGTGTTTTTGATCTCCGGCGGGTTTGACCTGCTTGTTACGCTGGAGGGCAAGACGCTGCGAGAAGTATCGCAGTTTGTAACGGATAAGCTGTCGACACTGGATTCTGTGCTGAGCACGAAGACAAATTTTATCCTGAAAAAATATAAAGACCACGGAACGATTATCGCGGATGCGCCAAAGGATGAAAGGATGCTGATCACACCATGAGAAATCCATTGTCAAAAGAAATCGTGAATATACAGCCTTCCGGTATCCGGAAGTTTTTTGATATTGTAAGCGAGATGAAGGACGCTATTTCTCTTGGTGTCGGAGAGCCGGATTTTGATACGCCGTGGCACATCCGGGACGAAGGAATTTACTCCCTAGAGAAGGGCCGGACGTTTTATACGTCCAATGCGGGCTTGAAGGAGCTGAAGATAGAGATAGCGAAGTATCTAAAGCGCAGATTTGATCTGGAATATGATTATAATAAAGAGGTGCTTGTTACGGTAGGGGGCAGCGAGGCGATTGATATTGCAATGCGCGCGATGCTGGACCCTGGCGACGAAGTACTTATTCCGCAGCCAAGTTACGTTTCTTATGAGCCTTGCTGCCGTCTGGCGAATGGTACGCCTGTGATCATTGAGCTGCAGGCAGAAAATGAGTTCCGTCTGACAAAGGAGGAGCTGGAGGCTGCGATCACGCCTAAGACAAAGCTGCTCGTACTGCCGTTTCCGAACAATCCGACCGGAGCGGTCATGGAGCGGCACAATCTGGAGGAAGTAGCGCAGGTCGTTAGAGAGCATGACTTGTTTGTGTTAAGCGATGAGATTTATGCCGAGCTTACTTATGTCGAAGGCATGGATCATGTATCGATTGCATCGCTGCCAGGTATGCGGGAGCGTACGATCGTGATCAACGGTTTTTCTAAGTCGCACGCTATGACTGGCTGGCGGCTTGGCTATGCCTGCGGGCCGCAGATGATCCTGGAGCAAATGCTTAAAATCCACCAGTACGCGATCATGTGTGCGCCGACCAACAGCCAGTATGCGGCTGTCGGCGCGCTGCGCAACGGGGACAGCGACGTGGCGGCTATGCGGGAGCAGTATAACGGCAGACGGCGTTATTTGATGCACGCATTTGAAGAGATGGGTTTGCCGTGCTTCGAGCCGTTTGGCGCGTTTTATGTATTCCCGTGTATTCAGGAGTTTGGTATGACGTCGGAGGAGTTTGCGGAAAAGCTTCTCGCTGAGGAAAAGGTGGCGGTTGTGCCAGGGACGGCATTTGGGGCGTGCGGCGAAGGGTTTATCCGGATATCGTATGCGTATTCGCTGGACAATCTGAAACTAGCGCTGGCCAGAGTCCGTAGGTTTATCGAAAAGCGAAAGGCTGCAGAAAAAATGGAGAAGTAGATCATGTCAGGATTAAATATTGTGCTGCATCAGCCGGAAATCCCGCAAAATACGGGCAATATTGGACGTACCTGCGCAGCGGCCGGAGTCAGGCTGCACTTAATAGAACCGCTGGGATTTCAGCTGAATGAAAAAGCGTTAAAACGTGCCGGAATGGATTACTGGCACGAGATTGACGTGACGACGTATGTGGATTACGCCGAGTTTCTGGAAAAAAATCCGGGGGCAAGGGTATATTACGCAACGACGAAGGGGCGGCAGCTTTATACGGAGGTTTCCTACGAGCCGGATTGCTTTTTGATGTTTGGAAAAGAAAGCGGCGGTATACCGGAAGAGATTTTAAAGGAGCATCCAGCTGAATGTATCCGTATCCCGATGCTGGGAGATACGCGTTCCCTGAACCTGTCTAACGCGGCGGCGATCGTATTATATGAAGCGCTCCGCCAGAACGGATTTGCGGATATGAAGCTGGAGGGAGAGCTGCATCGCCTGTCCTGGGAGGGATGAGAAAATGAATATGATTAAGGCCGCAAAGCTCGTATTTGAATATATCCGGCGCGATGAGGAGGGCAATGTGGAAGCGATCCAGACGGCCCTTGACCAGGTAGACCTGGAGGTCCAGCAGGGGGAGTTTATCGCGGTGCTGGGACATAACGGCTCCGGGAAATCAACGCTTGCAAAGCATTTGAACGCGATTCTTGCACCAACGGAGGGCAGTCTGTGGATCGATGGAAACGACGCCAGGGATGATTCCAAGATCTGGGAAATCCGGCAGAGTGCCGGTATGGTATTTCAGAATCCGGATAACCAGATCGTAGCCAGCGTCGTAGAAGAGGACGTTGGCTTCGGGCCGGAAAATATCGGTGTTGCGACGGATGAGATCTGGACACGGGTGATGGACAGCCTAACAGCTGTCGGGATGTTAAAATACCGGAAGCATTCTCCAAACAAGCTGTCCGGTGGGCAGAAGCAGCGTGTCGCGATCGCGGGCGTCGTTGCAATGCAGCCAAAATGTATCGTGCTCGACGAGCCGACTGCGATGCTGGACCCGCTTGGGAGAGCGGATGTCCTGCGGACGGTGCATGAGCTGAACCGACAAAAAGGGGTTACGATCATTTTGATCACGCATTATATGGAAGAGGTTGTGGATGCGGATCGGGTTTACGTGATGGATCAGGGAAGGGTTGTGATGCAGGGGACGCCGCGGGAGATTTTTTCGCAGGTGGACGAGCTGAAGGCGCATCGCCTGGACGTACCGCAGATCACGCAGCTGGCGCATGAGCTGCGGCAGGAAGGACTGGATGTGCCGGAGGGAATACTGACGCGCGAAGAGCTTTTGCGGGAACTACAGCGGATCCGCCAGTAGAATAGTGAAGGAAAGGTACAATGTCGATCATATTAGATAAGGTAAATTATGTATACGGCGCAGGGACAGCTTGTGAGATCCAGGCGTTAAAAAACATCAGCCTGAAAATAGAGGATGGTGAATTTATCGGAATCATTGGACATACCGGCTCCGGAAAATCAACGCTTATCCAGCATCTAAACGGACTGACAAAGGCGACAAGCGGCGGGATCTATTATAACGGGGAAGATATCTACGACCCGGATTACAATCTCAAAGAGCTGCGCAGCAAGGTCGGGCTTGTGTTCCAGTATCCAGAGCATCAGCTGTTTGAAACGACGATTTTTGATGATGTCTGTTTCGGTCCCATGAACCAAGGGCTATCGAAAAATGAGGCGGGTTTGCGGGCGTTTGAAGCGCTGAAAAATGTGGGGATGCCGGAAGAGTTGTATTACCAGTCTCCGTTCGACCTTTCTGGGGGACAGAAGCGGCGTGTTGCGATTGCAGGAGTTTTGGCGATGAAGCCGGAGGTGCTTGTATTAGATGAACCGACGGCCGGGCTGGATCCGAAAGGCCGGGATGAGATTTTTGAGCAGATTGTCACAATGAAGCAGGAGTACTCAATGACGGTCATTCTTGTGTCGCACAGTATGGAAGATGTGGCAAAATATGTCGGCCGCATGATCGTAATGAATCAGGGAGAAATTGTGTTTGACGATATTCCGGCTCATGTGTTTTGTCATTACCGGGAACTGGAAGCGATCGGGCTGGCAGCGCCGCAGGTGACGTATCTGATGAATGAAATGCGGGCAGCTGGATTTGACGTGCGTACGGATGTGTCGGATCTGGAAGGAGCGAAAAAGGAAATTTTACGCTGTTATCATAAAGGAAGCGGAATGTATGATTAGAGATATTACGATAGGACAGTATTATCCAGCTGATTCACTCCTGCACAGGCTGGACCCGCGGGTAAAGCTGTTTGGGACGATGTTGTTTTTGATCACTGTGTTTTCATTTAAGGGAATTGCCGGATTTGCACTGATCACCGTATTTCTGGCGGTGGTCATCCGTCTGTCGAAGGTGCCGTTTTGGTATATGGTCAAGGGTCTGCGGGCGATTGCGGTATTAGTGGTGCTGACAGCGGTGTTCAACCTGTTTTTGACGAGCAGCCCCAATGTGATCTGGGAGTGGAAATGGCTGCATATTACGCGGGAGGGTGTGGAGACAGCGGTAAAGATGGTGCTGCGCCTGATCTATTTGATCTTGGGGACATCCTTAATGACTCTGACAACGACGCCAAACCAGCTGACAGATGGATTGGAAAAGTCGTTAAAGCCGCTGCAGGCGGTACGTGTTCCAGTCCATGAGATTGCAATGATGATGGCGATCGCGCTGCGGTTCATCCCTATTTTAATAGAAGAAACGGATAAGATTATGCGTGCGCAAATGGCGCGGGGCGCGGATTTTGAAAGCGGGAGCCTGCTGCGCAGGGCAAAGGCTATGATCCCGCTGCTCGTGCCGTTGTTTATCTCCGCCTTCCGTCGTGCCAACGACCTTGCGATGGCGATGGAGGCGCGCTGTTACCGAGGCGGGGCAGGCAGGACGAAGATGAAGCCTTTAAAATACAAAAAACAGGATTACGCAGCTTATCTGGCGTTGATCTTATTTTTTGCGGGGGTGCTGCTGCTGCGCAGACTGTCGTTTCCGATCGATTTTCAACATTAAAGGGCTTTTATGCTATGAAAAGAATCAAGCTGACCGTAGCGTATGACGGGACAAATTACCATGGCTGGCAGGTACAGCCCACAGGCATTACAATCGAAGAGGTTTTGAACAAAGCGCTGACAGAGCTGACCGGGGAGCCGGTTACCGTTATCGGTGCGAGCCGGACGGACTCTGGCGTTCATTCCTTGGGAAATGTAGCGGTATTTGATACAACTACCAAAATACCGCCGCAGAAGTTGTCCTATGCGCTCAACCAACGTCTGCCGGACGATATCGTTGTGCAGGATTCCTGCGAGGTGGCGCCGGATTTTCATCCCAGACGCTGTGAAAGCCGCAAGACTTATGAATATAAAATCTTAAACCGGACATTTCCGCTGCCGCTGCATCGTCATGACTGCTACTTTACCTACCGCAGGCTGGATGTGGAAAAAATGCGCCAAGCCGCGTCTTATCTCGCCGGAGAACATGATTTTAAGAGCTTTTGCTCCGCACATTCCCAGGCAGATACGACTGTGCGCACGATCTACAGCCTGACGGTTGCAAAGGAACAGGATTTAATCACGATCCGGGTGACGGGCAGCGGTTTTTTATACAATATGGTGCGCATTATTGCAGGAACGCTTCTGCAGGCCGGAATGGGCGAGCTGCAGCCAGAACAACTGCCGGATATATTAAGCGCCTGCGACCGTTCCCGTGCAGGTCCGACAGCCCCGGCGCATGGGCTTACGATGATCGGGATCGATTTTTCTATGGGAATATTTGAAAATAAGCCTTGACACACACGGCTGCGGGTACTATAATATTTAAGTCTGACATAGTGGAGAAATGCAGTAATTCCACTGCTGCATTTTAACTATATAATGATTCGGAGAAGGAAGAAGACGAAGCTTCCGGACATGGCTGAGTTTTTGGAGTTCTTACAAAAATTTTCAAGGAGGCAGACCAATGAACACATTTATGGCAAGTCCAGATACCATTAACAGAAAATGGTATGTTGTAGACGCAGCAGGAATGACATTAGGACGTTTAGCATCAGAGATTGCTAAAGTATTAAGAGGCAAAAATAAACCAATTTTTACGCCGCATATGGATACAGGCGATTACGTCATCGTAGTCAACGCTGAGAAGATTAAAGTAACAGGCAAAAAGCTCGACCAGAAGATTTACTACAAGCATTCCGGTTATGTTGGGGGAATGAAGGAAACCACATTGAAGGATATGTTGATCAGACATCCGGAAAGAGTTGTGGAACACGCAGTGAAGGGTATGCTCCCGAAGGGACCGCTGGGAAGACAGATGTACCGTAAGTTATTCGTATACGTCGGACCGGATCACAAGCACGCAGCGCAGAAACCGGAAGCTCTCACATTTTAATCGGAAATAGGAGGTAAATTACAGTGGCTAATGCAAGATATTATGGAACAGGAAGAAGAAAAAGCTCTGTTGCCAGAGTATATCTGTTTCCAGGAACAGGCAAAATCACAATCAATAAAAGAGACATCGACGATTATCTCGGATTAGAGACATTAAAGGTTATTGTTCGCCAGCCATTAGAGGCTACAGGAACAGTAGATAAATTTGACGTACTCGTAAATGTAAAGGGCGGCGGCTTCACAGGACAGGCAGGCGCAATCCGTCACGGTATCGCAAGAGCATTACTGGAAGCGGATTCTGATTACCGTCCGGTATTAAAGAGTGCTGGATATCTGACACGTGATCCTCGTATGAAGGAAAGAAAGAAGTACGGTCTCAAGGCGGCTCGTCGCGCTCCGCAGTTCAGCAAGCGTTAAATTTTATCAAAATGGCTCAAAAAGCCCGGAAAATCAAGGTTTTCCGGGCTTTTGCTTTTGATAGGGTTTGATGCAGTTTGACTTAAAAAAACCGTTTTTCACTAAATTTGTAGTGGTTCCCAATAAGATAACCGGGCAAAAAGAGGGGTAAGTGGTTACAAAATAGGATAACCGCAGGCCGATTTTTGCCGTTTGGAAGTGCGGCTTTTCAGCTCCTTCAAGGAAAATTTTTCGTCTGGATGGTTTGATATAATTTGACCGAATTTGAATAATTGAATATGATTTTAATGCAGGCACTCAGTATTTTTTGCTGGGTGCTTTTTGCGTTTCCGGGGAACTGTATTCCGGGATCAGAAAAAGCTGTCACTTTTCAATTTTTGAAGTGGCGGCTTTTTCTATTTCCAGACAGCAACTTGCAAAGGGAAAGCCTTCTCCCCAGCGAGAGGGCTTTTGCCTACAAGATGAAATTGGAGGCCATCAAGCATCAAGGAGAACGGTCGGATTTAACTTCTCGCCAAGTTGGCGAGAAGTCCAGCACTTCTATTCAGCTTGTCGCAAATCAAGCTGGTGAAAGTCAAAGGCAGGTGCAACGCTACATCCGCCTGACCGAGTTAATCCCCGAACTGCTGAACATGGTGGACGAAAAGAAAATTGCCCTGAACCCAGCCTATGAGCTGTCCTTTCTCAAAAAAG
>CAJUIL010000026.1 GCA_910586225.1 uncultured Eubacterium sp.
GCTCTTTTTTGTATAAAGTTCAATCCATTATTCAAGAGTTTCCGAGAGTACTCAGATACCTAACATGATAACATCCATGTAAATCCTGCGCAATAATAATTTTATTCATCCTTATTAGGCCACCATTATTTTTCATCTTGCAAGCCACCCTGTTTCATGCTAAAATCAATCTATGAAAAAGCTCTGCGCTGCCTATCCGCAGATGCGGCGGTATTCAAACACGATCCGCATCTGCTCTCTTTAAAATTTACCCCTAATCAGAAAGGAACTCTCCATGCAGTCACAAATAAAAAAACGCATTTTGATTCCCGCAGCATCCATGGCCTTCGTGTCCTTCCTGTCTGCTGCTCTGATCATCCTGAGCGTATTTTACAGCCGTCACCAGTACCTTTTCACCTACGCGCCCGCAGCCTTCACCGAATCATCCGAAGAGCTGCGTAATCCGTACTGCGGCTTTTACTCTATGTATGGATATACCCTGTCTGACAACAAACCTGTCTCAGCGCAGGCTGTCCAGTCACATATCCGTGATGCTGCTGACAGACCACTCGCCTTGCTGCAGATCAATCTGCGCCAGTTTGCCTCCAGAGATTTAACCGACAGCGCGCTCGCCCAGCTAGATCTGCTTCTTTCCGCTTGGGAACAGTATTCTGACTGTCATCTGATCCTGCGTTTTCTATACGATTGGGACGGACAGGCTTCGTACAACGAGCCGCGGTCCGAACATCTGATCCTGCGTCATATAGATCAAACGACCGGCATCGTTAATCGATATTCACAGACGGTTTACATCGTGCAGGGAATTTTTGTCGGAAATTACGGAGAAATGCATGGTTCTGCCCATTTGAACGACAGCGCTATCCGCAGGCTTACGCAGCATCTAGCAGACGCCCTAGAGCCATCTATTTTCCTGTCTGTACGCACGCCGCAGCACTGGCGCACGGCTGTGCAGAGCTTTGATCCGATTTTGGACTCCGCTGCCTGGGACGGCTCCACAGCATCCAGACTCGGCCTGTTTAATGACGGTATGCTTGGCTCCGCAACCGACCTCGGCACTTACGCTGATTCCCGCAAAGCGCTCCTGCCAGACGCAAAAGCAGCGTCCGACTATTCGGTAAAGGGCAGCCGCAGCGAAGAGCTGGATTTTCAAGACCGTCTGTGCCGCTATGTTCCAAATGGCGGGGAGGCTGTCACCGCCAATCCTTACAATGACTTTCCCGCTGCGGTGGCTGCCTTCACCCAAATGCATATTTCTTACCTAAATGCACACCACGACGATCATGTTCTGAAAAAATGGGAGCTTGCCACTTATGAAGGCGACGACTGCTTTCAAGGAATGGACGGCCTTCGTTATATCGAAAGGCATCTGGGCTACCGTTATACGATCGTAAACTCCTCGCTTGCATATACCAAACGGGGAAAAGGCCCTGCTGTCTGTAACCTGACGCTTGCAAACCGAGGCTTTGCCGTCTGCTACCGCCCTCTGCGCGCAGAACTTATCCTGCGCCATACACAGACGGGAGAATGCTATACCATGTCGTTTGACACAGACACACGTCTTTGGTCCGCTGGGGATGAAGTTACGCTGACGCTTCCACTGGACGGCAATGCCTATGAGCCTGGAAGCTATACCGTATATTTCCGTTTGACCGACGAAGCCTCTGATACACAGATCCGGCTGGCCAACACACTGACCATGGACGAAGCATTTGGTTATCCTATCGCCGCTTTACAGCTGCAAAAATGAAAACTGCCGGTCAATATTGCCGGCAGCCCCCATTCATTGTCAGCTGTGCGAATAAATTCCAAGCAGCACCTTATCGGTCTGCTGACCGTTTGCCAATAAAATCCTGCGCTTATCCCGCCTTCTTCGCAGTCGCGCATAGATCAAATACCTGCCGTCCTCCGCCTGATCAGGCATACCGGATAAGCCGTACGGCCAGCCATATGCCCGGTGAAGCACACAGGACACCCGGCAAAGTCTTCCTGGCTGCAGATCCTTTGGAAAGATAGAAATAACCTGTTCCTGTTGCTGCCTGCCCTCTGCCTCTACCGTCACGATCAGCTCCGCTTCCTCTAAAATTCCTGCAAAGCCCGTATTTTGCAGTTCTATTTCCAGCCGTCTGCCCCGGCCCCGTACCGATACGCTGCGGATGAGCAGACGATAGCCTAAATGCGCACCAATATAATCCAGACCGCATCGTCCGTTCCAGACTCCTATTCCATTCCATACCTCGCTGCGCCAGCGATCCAAACAGCTTTTATCATGTACGGAATTTAAATAGCAAAGCTGCGTCTGGCGCATTTCCGCAACCGCCCGCTCAAGACTCCCCTCATCCGAGACTCCTACGGCTTCCCCGCCGTACGGCAGCTTTTCGTGCATCTTATTTAAAAACGCAAGCTCGTCCTTCCTGCACCAGCCCTCTTCCCACTGTGCGTCCTCCCTGCACCTGACACCATATGTCCCTAGATCCGTTTCCGAGCCAAACATCCCGTCGTTAAATAAGCACATATCCGACTCGCCAGGCTGCGTTCCCTGCGGATGCAAAAGCCGCCACTGCAGCGGCGTACGTACCGCGATCGGTATTTGGTCCCCTACCGCCTGACGCATCGTATCCGCCAGCTGACGTAAACGTTCCTTGGATAAATACCGGGAGCTGTGCATCTCACCCCAGCTGCCGACAAAAAGACCCTGCATAAGATATACCGTATCTGCAAGCCGCCTGACGACAGCGCCCGCCTGTTTGATGTGTGTCTGTACAAGATGTATGGTTTTTGGCTCTGCAAAAAGTCCCTGCCCCTGATTGTCATATGCAAACCGAAGGATCACTTCTTTTTGGTGCGATTGAAAAAACTGCAGTAAACACTCCAGACGCGACAGTGCTTCGTCAGAAATCGCTGACGTTTGAAATGAGCTAAGAAGGATCAGCGCTTGTACAAGTGTTTCCTCTTTTTTCAGTGACCAGTATAGCTCATCCAAGTCTAACGGCTTTTCCAGAAAAAAAGTATATAAATGATACCAGCCGCGTGCGGGGTTTATGAGATTGGCTGTGGTTTCTGTTCTAGGAATTTGATGAAAGCTGCCGTTTTTGGGGAGTCTTAAGCGGTTCATATTGTACCTTCTTTCTTGTGGATGTTGGTGCTCTGGAATATCAACAGGTCAGTACACTAGCAGGTGCTTATTTGTCGTCCTGGCGGTTATGTTGCTGGTTGGTTTGGGTTTCATGGTTTCTTGTGTTATTAGGGTTTCTTTGAAAAATCCGTATGCGGATATAGACTGCAAGCATACTGAAAAACATACGGAACAGGTATGCTGCTGGCTTTAGTCCTGAATGCATACTTTTTCCTTCAGTTCTTGGATGCATGACTGCTGGGATTTCCTGAATATGGTATCCGAGCAGGAGCATTTGGAGGATCATATTTGCATCTGGATACTTATCGTCAAAGTTGCCGTATTTGGAGTAATACAAAACGACGTTCCAAGAAAGTCCCTGCAGCCCGGTTGTTGTATCTGTGATCCATCTGCCGGAGAACAAGTGGATCATGTGCTGGAATATACGGTAGGCGACGCGCTTGACGAGCTTCGTCTCATATCCGCTGCTGCCCGGCATATAGCGGGAACAAAGTACAATATCCGGCGTCTGCCCTTGTTCATCCGGTGTCTGCAGGGCCTGATAGATGCTTGGGATATTGCATACATCATGCTGTCCGTCTGCGTCCATCTGTATTACATAACGGTATCCGCGCCGTATCGCATATTTATAGCCAAGCTGCAGCGCGCTTCCATAGCCGAGGTTAAATACATGAGTTACGAGCTTATGTGCATATCCGCTGCGTTTTACGATCCAATTTGTTTCGTCCGCCGACGCGTCATTCATCACCAAGATATCCGCTATCGCCCGGATTTCCGGCTGCTCCAGATCTGTCAGCACCTTTTTGATATTTTTCTCTTCATTGTATGCCGGAATGATGATCAGCACTTCCTTATCCATTCTTTTTTCCATACGGCAACTCCCCTTTTCTTATCACAGCAGTACGGTCCTTTTATGTGTCACTGTTTAACAGCTCCAGCAACCGATCCATATCCTTTGTATACACCGTCGTTTTCTGTGCGGCTGCTTTTCCGAGACGCTTGCGCAGGGCTTCGTCTGCTAAAAGCTCCTGGATGCCTGACGCAAGCCCTTCTGGTGAAAGCTCGCAAAATCTGCCGTCCACGCCATCCGTCAGCTGCTCACGGTTGCCGCTGCAGTCCGATGCCAGCACCGCGCAGCCAAGCGTCAGCGCCTCCTGGACCGCAATGCTCTTTCCCTCAAACCGCGTCGCGTGCACATACAAGTCGCACTGTCTATAATACGGATATGGATTGTCCACAGAGCCATACAAAATAAAATCCTCATTCACTTTTAACGCTTTGCTCAAATTTTCCAGACGCTTTCGTTCACTCCCCTCGCCAAGCACATACCAGCGCACACACAGCCCTGATTTTTTTAAGATAGCAAATGCGCGGATAGCAATATCATAAGCTTTTTGATGATCCAGCCTCCCGACGGTCAAGATCCGAAACCCGGAAAAGCCGTCTGTAAACCCTTCGCCTGCCTGCGCAAGCGTACGGATCCGTTCTTGGTCCACCAGATTGTGAAAGACATACATCTTCCTTCTGTACTGTGGATACATATCCAAAAACCGTTCCTGTACCTCGTCCGATACCGCAAAGATCCGGTCAAATACACGGTAGCATCCCCTGTCCAGCTCTTTTGTATACCCTGCGCTGCCGTAGTCGATATGCAAAAAAGCCGCCTTTTTTACCGCCCGGACAGATTCCGCTACAAAATACGTGGAAGCCCCCTCCAGATAGGCAACCGCCAGATCATATTCCTCTGTTATCTCCTGCGCGCCTTCGGCCAAGATCCGCCAAAGCAGCTTATCCGCCTGCAGCCGCTTTCGCCTGCACAACCAACAAAGATTGTGAAATACCATCCCGGCCTTGTGCAGCAGTCTGCCGTTTCTGAAAAAGCTTCGTATCACTGTCTTTGCAAGCTCTATCCGCCCCTTTGCGGTAAGTACGGATTCATTTTTATAATGTGTATTTAATAACCTTACATTAGACGGGAGCTCTTTTGCAAGCTCTCCCTGTCCAAGCATCACATACACGGATATCTCATATTCCTTTTGTACAAGTACGCGCAAAAGCTCCAGCAGCGCTGTTTCCGCTCCCGCCCGGCCAAGCGTATTAATGACAAATAAGATCTTCTTCATGCTCCCGCTGTTCCTTTATCTTTTTTAATTCGTACAAGATACTTTCGTTTTCCTGATTCAAAAGCGATACGTGCATCGCAAGCTCCTGATTTTTCCGTATCAGCTGGGATACGAGACAGCTTACATAAAACGCCGCCAGCAAAAATGCCGAGGCAAACAATACCAAAGCTGGTACCGCTTCCTTTGGCACCGCTTTTGTCCAGTCGTAAAGCCCCGGTACTGCCCCGCTGAAAAACAGCGCCCCGCTCAATGCGATCCAGAGCAGGCCGACACCCTCTGTAACCTTGCGGAACACAAACGATAAAAAATCCAGCGCAAGCAAGACCATTCCCATCAATACAAACGACAAACGCAGAATATCCATCCTTTTCCCCTCCTTATTTTTTCGCATACGATCCTGTCAGCTCACCTTGCTTCATATACCCTGGATGGCTCCGGCGCTCCGATACGTACCGGGATCAGCGTTCCCCGGCAGAAAATATGCACATCCATATGCTTTTCCACCCAGCGCAGCCGCAAATATCCAACCGTCCAGCCAAGAAACGACCCAGCCACAACGCCCAGCCCATACCAGCGCTCTGAAAGCCCCGCGGCAAAGCCGCTCATCACCCCCGTAGCCGCTGCGAATACAACCGCCGTCAGCATAGCGCCCAGATTGTCATTAAAATAATATAGAAATATAATTTCCGCATACATTAAAAACAAAATAAAATATCCTGCGGCAAGACACGGATAGATCCGCATCACCAGACCAGAGATGCCATACTGCGGCAGGATAGCTTCACACAGCAAAAATACAACGACCGTGATCATAAACTGCATACGAGCCAGATTCAAAAGCTCCGCCGAAAGCTGGCGGAACATACGTTTCTGACAGTTTCTAATATCCGCCCCGCGTCCGCCGATCACCGCTTCTGAATACGCCTTATATTTTTCATGAAAATGCATTTCCAGGCGCGCGATCAATAGCACAGTCGCCGAAAGATTCGTAAACATCGCCAGGCAGGACGCCATATCATACGGCTGCGCGCATACAAAGCTGCGCGCTACTACCATACGAAGATCCGTACCCCAAAAAATAAAGTTATGAATAAACAAACCAAGCGTATAGCAGAAATTAGTAACGACAAGCAATGCGAATTTTCTAAAATAAGAAAGCGCCTCCCGGTAGCGTCCGCTGTTTTGCTTAAAATAATACTGAACCGAAGCAAGCTCCGCACACGCAATGCTGAAAAATCCGATCACAAGGGCCAGCAGCATAGAAGCCGGCACGCTCAGCCGCATGACCCATGCAAACAACAGCGCCAGCGCAAACGCTTCCGCCATCCCCAGTATAAAAAACAGAGAAATCCTTGCATAATCCTTGCAGACAGACAAATACAGCATCGAATAAAATACAAGCACAAGCGACAGATACCCTATGAATCCGGTAAACACATACAAAATCCCAACCTGTCCAACCACAGCCTCCCAGATACAGAAAGGGATACCAAAAAGCGCGCTGAACACTACGTTCAACAACAGCCCCACATAAAAGCAAGGCAAAATATCCGCGTAGCGCTCCTCGTATATGACATCCGACAAATACCGGGAAAGCACCGCGTTAAACGGCGCTGTCGTCAACAGCGAAAAAATAAAAATATACAGCAGCGTACATGAAAACAATTCCCTTCCCGCATACCCCAGCCGGTCAAATCCAAGCACCTTTCCCATCAAAAGGACATTTCCAATAATCACAGCCATCGGTGCGATCGTAACACCCGCACTATATCCAACGCCTAACACACTCGATAATATCGTCCTTTTCCCGAAAATCCAATTCAGTTTTAATCCAATCCCCGCCATTTTCCACGTTCCTTTCCCCTGTCACAGCACATCCGGATCCAACCCCGCATTTGACGCAAAGTCTTTATATATTTTCTGGTAAGACGCCTGCATATGCTCCACCCGGTATTTGCTCATCAGCCTGCGGTAACCGTTCTCCCCCATGCGCTTTCGCTTTTCCCTGTCTCCGGCAAGCTCCAGCATCGCCTGTGAGATTTCTTCCATATTCATAATATGCGTCACAATGCCTGCCTGTCCAAACGCGTCACCCTCCTCGCCGTAGATCAGCCCGGCGCAGTTGCCTACGTTCGTCGCGATCACCGGACAGCGCGCGGCAAAGCTTTCCAATATCGTAAGCGGCTGTCCCTCGCTAATACTTGTCAGTATCGTAATATCCATGCGTCCGAGATAATCCCTGACCTGGATGCTTCCGGTAAATACGATATCCTCAAGCTGCATCGCATCCGCCAGCTCCCTGCATTCCTGCGCATACGCCTCGTCGGCGTCCGCTGGCCCCATGATCCACAGCTTTAGCCAGGGCTGGCGTTCCTTTGCATATCCAAACGCCTGTATCAAGGTTTTCACATCTTTGATCGGCGTAACACGCAGGATCGCGCCAATATTCACATACCGTTTATCATCCTGCGTTTTTGGCGGCAGCTGCTCCAGCTGGCTTACATCGATCCCGTTTGGCGTTACGGCGGTCTTTTCCGGCGGACAGCCAAGCTCTGTCTGCAGCCTTCTCGCGTGCTCGTACAGACTGGTCACAAGATCGGCTTCCTGGTACGCCAGCTTCGACATTTTGTGAAACTGGTCAATCCATATATTTTTATAAATGCCGCTGACCCATTTCGCCTTGATCAGCTCTTCCTCCCGCTCCCTCGTATAAATGCCATGCTCAGAGATCAGAATACGGCTCCCATACAGATCCTTTGCCATACACCCAAGCACACCCGCATACCCGGTCGCGGCACAGTGATAAAAATCCGCACGCGGCACCTCGGTTTTTAATACAAAAAATAACGGCAGATAAATCGAACGCATCGTCCATAAAAAATCCGAAAACACAATCTGCGGATACTGCAGGTCATAGCAATCCCTGACTGCTCGATAAAAATCCTCCCCCATCAGCAGATCATTCAGGGAAAGCCCGCTTTTACGGAACATGACAAACAGCCTGTGCCAGTCTATCCGCTGATTGAGAAGCAGACCCCGCAGCGCAGCATATTCCTGTCTGGAAAGCCGCAGCGTACTCCTTGTTCCCGTACGTCTGCGAACCCAGTCGGCATCCTCCAGATAGACCTCATGCACTGAAGCCAGATTGTCAGGCAGCTCATATACAAACTTCCCACGCATTGAGCGGTTCGCCACGATCGTAAGCAGCCGAAACTCCACGTCCGGAAACAGGCGGATCAAGCTGTGGATCCAGCCGGAAACACCGCCCACCACATACGGATAGCACCCCTCCGCCACAATACACACACGAAGCCTGCGCACCTGTCCTCCTACCGGCCGCTGTCCAACACAGCCTTGTATCTTTTCCCCTTCCTGTAAGCCGCCGGAAAGCTCCTCGTCACTATAACGGTATTCCTGCGGATCATTCAGCTCTTCCTCGCTATATTTATAATCCTTATATTCAAGATCCTGCAACTGTTCCATATCCGGATCATTTCCCATCTGCGCGCCCATGTCTGATACCTTCGCCTGTTTTTAATAATAGTACCTTTTGTCTGATGCATCCTTTAGCGTAATCCTGACCTGCTCCTCCAATACGCGGATCAGATAGGCCCCCTCCTGTATCGCTTTGCATTCCGCCCCTTGTATCCTTTCCACCGTCTCCCCATGCAGCCGCAGCATAAAAAACGCCTCCTCCTCCAGATTTTCCACAGACAGCGTGATCGTATCCGCTATGCGCTCCTGCGTATGGCAAATCGCCAGAAACCGCCGTATCCGCCTGTCGCTCTGCGCTAGCGTCGTCGCGTCAAACGCCTCGTACCCTTTCCAGTAGGTTTGCGCATTGCCGGAAAACCTGTCATACACTTTTTCCCACACATCCTCCTCAGACTGCGGATACACAATACGGCTCAGATCCAGCGCAATACTGGAATAACCAAGCGCAGTCTGCACACTGTTCATACGCAGGTCGTCTAAAAAGGTATGTTTGTCCGCTTTGTTCAGTATCATCTGCTTTGTAATATCTTCATTAAAATACCCGACAAAGGGTCCTTCCTTCCTGTCCACGAGCACGGTACGCACATCGCCGAAGCCTTGCTCCGATAGAATGCGCTTTGTTTCCTGATCTGACCGATCCCCTTGATAAAAAGACAAAAACGAATAATCGGTAAGCTCCCTTTCTAAAAATTCCTTCTCCTGCCCGCCCAGATCCTCTGAATCACCGGATATGCCTGCTTCTCCTTTTTCTTCCCGCAGCAGCTTCATCGCGTACACAAGGCTTGCGGCATCCGTTTTTGTCCCGTCTGCTGGATCCAGCTGCGGCGCCAGCATACAAGTAGGCCGCTTGCCGCTCCTTTCTGCAGTCAGGGAAATTCCCGGCCAGACCAGATCCCGGTATACCGCATCAAGCGTACGGCTGTACAGGCGCAGCATCGTCTTTTCATTCGCATTTCCGGGCACTGGACAGCTTAGGATCGACAGATTTTGCGCATTTATAACAGGATAAAGCGCATAATCCTGCATCTCATAAAATATCCCTTCCAAAAAACCAATCCCGCAGTAATCCTCCATATACGTCCCGTTTATCACAAATACTTCAGCGCTCCCTGTACTGCTGCGCCAAATCAACGCTGGAAGATCCTCGTTTTTCACCGTATCATCCAACATACCAGCCATATACGTTTTCGTTCCCGGCGCGGTCTGGCACCAAGTCATCGTTAACTCCATATCCTGTCTGTATGGCTCCGTCGTCTCGCTCAGACAATATATTTTTTCCCCGCCCAGCAGCAGGCCGTCAAACAGGCGGATCCCCTTTGCCTGTACCTTTTTGGCCGCGACTGCCCGGATTCCCAAAAGACGGCGCAGACGACCGTTTTTTTCAAGCTGCGCAAGATCCGGCAGTCCGCAAAATACAAGGTCTACCCCTTGTCTATTCAGATCCTCCAAGCGCTGCGTATCCTCCTCCGGCTCCAGAGCCGCCGCTTCCACCAGTACTGCTTCCGGCCTCTGCGATGGCCGAAACGTATACGCCGAAAGCCTCGGATAACATTCCAGATAGCGCTTCGAATACAAACACCACTGTTCTACCACGGATACAAGCGCTGCCCCTTCCTGATGCGTCTCTGCCTGCTGCGCTGCTTCCCCACTGGCTCCGATCAATACCACATATTTCCCGGCTTCCTTCCCCTGCCGCTTTGACACCGCCTGCACCGAAGCCCGGTTCCATTTTGTATCCGCCTGCGCCGCATAAGCGTTGCTGTCGTAATCATTCATCTGTTCTTTCAATACCTCCGGTGCCTGGAGCATCAAAAGCAGCACGAGCATGATCATAGATATTGTAAAAAAATTCCTGCGGGATACCATTTTGCTATTCCTCCGCGTATGTTTTCATATTATACACATAGTCTATCGAAAAATTAAACAAGCTGTACGGATTCTGCCTTGCACAATAACAAACAAACTCCTCCGACTCATAGTAAACCGTAAACTCTTTTGGAAACAATCGCACAAACTGCTGTGCCCAGTAATACATCCTGGACATTTCCACCCAGCGCCGCTCCCCTTTGTACATTTCAATGCCTTGCTTATCCGGCAGTCTTTGGTCTGCACCGCGTACGGAAACTGACTGGCCGCTGCCGGCATATTCCTCGCTATAAGGAACCGGTACTTTTTCAATAAAAAAATATACCTTCTGTGTCGGAATATACAGCTTGCCCGTCCCTCCCGCCTGCTCCAGCTTGCGCAAAAATGTATCGGTTTCATAGTGGAAGCCATGGTCCTCCCCCATATGAAGCTCATCATTGGCAGATACGATCGTCCAAGTATCGTCTTGCTCTTCCCGGATAATATTCGTCAGGCACAATACCGCGTCATTGAGCTGCATTCCCTGCGGATAACGGATCATCTTTCCTGTCCCAGAAAAGCAAACGCCCGCCGCAAGCGCAAAAACAAGCAGTATCGACAGCAGATCCACCCCGCGCGCCGGCAAAATCCTCCCAAAAAGCAGCGATAAAATACTATCCGCGCAAAAGCACCATAAAACAATGAGCAAATACGCATAATACACGGTTGTACGTCCCCTCGTCTCCATCAGTTCCGGCAATCCCAAATTCGCAGCGGCGAGCACCACCGTAAGCATACCCATCCAAGCTGCCACCGACATAAGACGCGCCGCATATTCCGTCTGCCGCAGGCAGAAAAACAGTACCGAAAGCAGCGCCAGAAACGGCACGGACGCCAAGATCAGCCAGTCCATCCACAAGAACCTGCTCTGCAGCAAAAACGAACGCATCATATCACAGATTGCAGAAGCCACCCTTCTTGGCCTTTGCATGATCCGCTCCAAAGTACCCGGATGCTTCATCTGCACAGCTCCTTCCAGATCGCTGTTTTCCTCCAGCCCATACCCAACCGCAATAAAATCACCCTCATAAAACACTTGACCATCGTCCAGAAGCTTTGCGCCAGATACCAGCTGACCGCCCCGAACCTGATACGTATCCACGGTAATATCGCCCTGTGATATGACCCGTCCCCCTTCAAACGATCCTTTGTCTGAAACGATCTTTCCGTCCAAATAAATGATATGATCCTGCAGTACAATAAAGTGCCGGATATCTGTAACCTGAAGCTCCCTTTTCTCATCCTCTGTTTTGACCGACGGCTTGCCTTGCGTCCCGTCCAGCACACGCAGCCCCCAATACAAAGAACCTTCTAACGGCGTACCTCCCGCCACCGCACAGGCCATCGGCAGCACCGCAAGCACAACCGCCGCTACGCCCGCTGCCATCACCTGTGCAAAATACGGCCTGCGAAACAGACGGAAGCAGTACCCGCACGCAATCCCCAGGCAAAGGATCCCCGCCGTTATCGTATTGTAAAAATGTACTGTGAGCGTCAGGCTAAAAGAAATCACAAAAAAACATAAATACCAAAAGCTCTCCGCTTCCCACCAGCAGATACAGATACGCCGATCCCGCTTTTCCTCCAGCAAAACCTTACGCACCTGCAGCGAGCCGTCCTGCGCATCTTCCTCCAGCAAAAATACAGCCTCTTCGTCCTCGTTCGTACGGTTTATCGTCCCCTCCCGCTTTTTGTTCTCTAAGTATAAAAACAGGAACGCAGCCGAAGGCAGAATAAATATCATACCAAATTCCTGCGGCAGCGAGCTGAAAAAACGGCTGTACGTATTGTCCTGAAACACATCCGCAAGCAAGTACAAAAAAAGCCCCGCATACGCCAGAAACCGTGTTTTACAAAACAGCCGCACAAATGACAGCAGCATCAGGTGGATCAGCAGCGCCTGTACGACCCAGAACAGCCGCAGCAGCACATACGTCTCGATCCTGAATACCGTATGCAGAAAATAAATGACACAATGAAAGCCAAACGGATATACGCCCGCTGCAAACAGTTTTCCACGGCCCATGGAATTTATCCAGTCGTTATGCACAACAATATCCGAAGCACCATAGCTATACTGTGCAAAAGCATTTACTCCATAAGTAACAGCAAACGCTCCGATCACCGCAAACACAAGCAATACCTCCGCCGGATACTTCCAAAAACGCTTCCATACTAAGACTGCCGCGCATCTTCCTGCCCGGTGCAGCCGCGCAAGCAAACGGCCCGCAAGCAGGCGGCCTCCGTATTTACCCTCCGCCAGTTTCTTTGCCGCTTCCAAAGCACTTTGCAGCTCCTCCTGCAAATACGGCCCCCGCATCCGCAAAAACGCCGCAGCAGGCACAGCCACAGTCGTCCCAAACAGCGTAAACCAGTTTGAAATATGCAAAAGCTGCAGGATGAGTACAAGCGTAATCATATAAAAATTACCGGCAGACTGGTAGATCATAAACCGCACGCAAAACCGCATCCCTCTTATTTTTTTATATAAAAGGAGCGCCGGCACAAGCAGCGTCATCACCGCGTAAGCGCTAAAGATCTCAAAAAGCTGCAGCGCCGTCAGCATTTTCATAGACATAAAAAGCCCCCTCTTCCTTTCCGCGGTCAGGCAAAAGTCCGTATCAGCTCCAGCGTCTCGCTGTCGATCACAATCCCGGAACCTTTTAATTCCTCCATGACCTGAAAAAACCTTTCCTTTTGCTGCAAGGTAAAATACAGCTTGAGCCTGCACGTATAAGCAGCCAGCTCCAGCGGGTACTGTTCTACCATGCGCGCGCACCAAATCTCTGTTTTTGCAAATTCCTTTACCTCCAGCAGGCGCAGGCAGATCCATTCGTAAAATGCGATCGTCATTCCAGACGGATTTTTTTGAAAAAAGCTGTCCCCCACATCCGAAAGCAGCAGCACGAATTTTTTCTGCTCCATCGGTGTAAATACATTCTGCACCAGCACATTGTTCATATATGGCAGCAAAGCCTCCTCCAGTGCGGTACAGCCTGCGTCCTGCGACTCCATTTCCTGCAGCCCTCTGCGCACATACAGACGGAAATCATTCAGCTCATCCTGCAAAACAGAAGCGGCATAATGCGCCGTCTCTGAATCATGGCTGTTTAACGCAAGCGCAAGCGCCGAAAGACAGCTGCGCGTATCCGCACGTATGACATTCAGCATTAGGGATCGCAGGCTGCTTTTGTCTGTGACTGCAAGCGCCTCCTCCACTGGAACCAAGTCCCGCTCATGCTCTTCATCCGCCCGCACATTTGTCTGTACACGCTCCTTGCTGAACACAACGTCCGCAAGGTCAGCTTCCGTACGGAATACAAGCCGGCACAAGAGATAACCGCCTAGAAAAAACAGCGGGCCGGCCACCGGACAAAGAAGCATCACGCCAAAACGCAGCGCACAGGATCTTTTATCAAACGCCAAATGAAATACCATCCCCGCGAAAAGATATGCAAAGGATACCAGCGTGCTTCCCAAAAGCAGAATCCAAAACAGCTGCCACTGGCTCATAGCTCCATCCCCTCTCTGACCCGGCTTGGATAGCCGGCCTCTGAAAATCTCTGTATGACAAGCATCGCATCTTTATGCTCCGTATTGGCCAACAGCGCATACAGATTTCCATCCGAAAGCCTGCCAAGATAATCCGACTGACGCATCAGCTTTTCGAGCGCTGCCGCCGCTTCCTCCTGCCTGTGCTTTGGGATATCGATACGCAGTATCGTACATTCCGTCAGGTCTTTATTCCGCGCCTTTAGATAAGCCTTTACCAGGCTGGCGAACGCCTCGGTTTCCATGATCCTCGTCCCGCCGACATAACGCTGGTGCTCAAGCGCTTCGATGTAACGGCTGGCACGTACGACCGCGTTTTGGATCAGATACCCGATCACAACGAGCATATTTGCCTGCGCAAGCGTCATTCGCTCCCATGGGATCCCCCAAATCATCAAGATCAGCTGCATCCTGTCCTCGGAATAGATCGCGTTTGCCATCAACGGGTAATTTTCATCCATCGTTTTATTAATATAAACCCTCCGCTCCTTCAGATCCTCATACATTTGCCCATACGATTTATACGCGATCGAGTTGCCCAGCTCTCTCGCCTTTTTCGACGTCGCGGAAAACAATCTTGCATACGAATCGTTCGCAACGGAATAGATCGCTACATCCTTACTGCCGACCAGACCAGATAATATTTCCGCTGCGTAAAACAATACCTCTGACGGATCGTATTGGTCGAGAGACGACGTAATCTCATAAATTTTTCCAAAACTGTCATTCTGGTTGACAATCTGCACCTCCAGCACATTTTTCAAGCGGACATTACTCGTATTGATATCGTGGATATCATCAAGCTGCCCGGCCAAGTACTGCATCTCCTCCAGATCCTCCCCCTGCACCGCTGCCAGACGGTCCTTTAAATACCCCGCCGACAACCCAAGGATAAACAGCTGCGCCACCCAGACATACGTATTATGATCAAGCAGTACCTCCAATCCGCCTATCCTATGCGCCTGCCGCAGGCAATAGCCCCCGGCTGAGAGCACCGCGGAAAACACCGCCTGCTGCTGCCCGTGCATCATCGCAAAAAACAGCACATACAGCAAATAAAAATCCAACCGCGCAAAATACGCACTGTCCGCTGCCCCCTCGTCCAGCAAAAACACCGGGACAAGGCAGACAATATTTTCCAAAAACGGAACCAAGGCACGCACAAGATACAAAAGAGTCTGCCGAAGCCTTGTCACCGCACCCGCCCCGGTATCCGTCTCCCGCAGATAATCACCCGCATGACGCCGGAAATACTTTGCCATCACAGCAACAGACGGCTCATACGCATGAAAAAGCTTCATCCCAAATTCATCCGCAAACGCTTTTGCCGACAAAATAACCCGGTATTCGCTCCCTACCGTCTGATCCGTAAGGCCGACCCTGTCGCCCATCTCCTTTTGTACAAGCTGCGCCAGCGCAAGCTCTGTCAATGGCTGCTGTGAGGATAAATGGTACAGCTGCCGCTGCGTCCGCTGCGCCCGTACAACCTGATAAATAAACTCTACTGCGTCATCCAGATGCAGCATGGAAAACACCTTATTGGCGCTTGCCTGGATACTCCCGGTACGCAGCGCCTCCACGCACATACGCGCACACACATTGTCCCGCAGACGCTCTCCCAGCAGGCGTTCCCCATGCGGCACCGCATACAGATGATCCAGCCGCAGCACTACCGTATCCAGCCCCATTGTCTGATGATAATTACGGCACAGCTCCTCTCCCTGTACATACGTGATTCCCCGTAAACTGGCCGCACTAGCCTGCACCTGCTCAGATATATCATTTGGATAGGAATTTGTATACACCTCCTGCGAGGACAGAAAAATAAGCCTTCCCTTTTTCATCATCGCAAACGCGGATACCACATTCTGTATCCCTGCCAGAAAACGCACCGACTCCCTACGTGGATCCTCCCAGCTGAAATTTGGATCATACGCTCCCGTGAACAAAATCACATCTGGATTTATACTTTCAAAAATTTCCTTTAAGCAATCGCAATCATACGAAAAATTATATCTTTCATAAACATTTTTATATACACCTGCTGCATTCCGGCTGCCAGTCAGCACATACGAACGGTGCCCCTCCTTATTCAGCTTGTTCAGCATTGCGTTCATCAGGCTGCCGCTGCCGCCGATCAGCAAAACTTCCATTTTTCCTCATCTCCTGTACGATCCCAAATAACTCCCCTTGCTTCCAGCTGCCGGATAAACTGCCGGATATCTGACAACGCTTCCTCCTGCGTAATGCCATAACAGCCAGCGAATGCCTCCGCTGCCCGTTCCGGCGCTTCCCCCTTTTCCAGCATACGCCAGATTTCCGCGCCGCTTTCGTTTAAAGCAATCGGCTTTGCATATGCCGCGCCCTCCTGCGCCATATGCAAAAGCCAGTATTTCCCCGCTGCCTTGCGCAGCTGATAAGCCATTTTCATAAGCTCCACCCCAATCATAAGCGTTCTCAATTTCCATTATTTTTGTATTTTTCTACCTGTTTTTTTGAAACACGAAATCCATTATAGCACATTATGAAAAAAAGTGTACAAAAAAATGAATAACAGATGCAATTTTTTGTCGAAATGGCCGGACAAGCAGCCAAACACAACTGTAAAAAACATAAACCGGATGCCGGACGGACACCTCGCGCCCTTTGTAGATAAACGACGTCAGTATCCCCCGCAGCTGCTCCGGCCGCAGCGGGCCTTCAATATCCGTCTGATTATCTCCAACCAGATAAACCCCCTCCGGCACCGCCTTCCAGATTCGGTGCAGCACTAAAATGCCTCTGCTTCCCGCCCTGCGATAAAGCACGACGTCACCCCGCCGCGGCACGCGTCCTTGCGGCAGCGGGCCTATCACCGCTTCGTCTCTGCCCGGAACAAACATCGGATACATACTGTATCCCTGCGGATAGATCCGCACAGGATGTCCCTGCGCCAAAAGCTGTTCGATATCTATCTTTTTTTCATTACCTCCGGCTGTTTTGCCGCTGTTCGCATCCTCTGTCATTTCCATCCCTCCCGTAACAAGAATTTATCGTAGCATTTTTTTTCGCAAAATGCTATACTAAATTTTCCAACCGGCATTTACAAGCTATTATCAAAATTTAAGAAAAGAGTGTCCTACTATGAAGATCAACCCTGTTTTTTCTCTTTACCGGATTGCCCGGATTCCCTATCTGCTCCCGCACGGACAGGGTATTGCAGACCATAAGCGCGGGATCCGTCTAAACGAAAGCGGCGTGTTTTTGTGGGAACAGCTGTGCCGTCATACCGACCCTGCATGGGTACTGGAGCAATTCGGCGCATACTGTCAGGCTGCGCCAGACGAGCTGCCGCTGCTGGAACGCGACCTGCACAGCTTTCTCCGGCAGCTTGCAGACTATGATATTTTGACCGATCCTTTAGCATCTGACTTAAACGGTACCTCGTCAGCACATTTTCACACATCCTTTTGTCCAGACCCAAAGCCCCATCCTTCCACTTCCCAGTGTATCAAGATCGGGCCTGTGCATCTTCGCTTGACCGGGCCAAAGGAAGCGTTTGCCAGCGATCTTATGCCGTTTCGATGCGCGGATATTGACCGCCCGGATCTTGCTATTTGCATCAAAGCCGCCGGTCTTTCTGCGCCGCAGCAAGAGACTGTACTCATCCAAAGCCAAACGCTGCGCCTTTCCAAAACTGACGGCGAATATGCGATGCGCTTTCCGCAAATGCCGCAGATTGTAGGAGCCACCCTGTCCATAGACGGTACGCGTGCTTGTATCTATTACCAGCCGCCAATCACAAAGACTCTTTCCGCTGATCTGTTCCATGCCGTCCGCTTTTTATTTTTATATACCGCAAAAAAACACGGCTGTTATGCCCTGCATTCCGCTTCGATCCTATACCACAAACAGGCATGGCTGTTCTCCGGCCCTTCCGGCATGGGAAAATCCACGCACGCAGCGCTCTGGAACGAGCATTTTCATACGCCTATCTTGAACGGAGATCTGAACCTGCTTGCATTCAAAGACGGTGTTCCTGTTCTTTACGGTCTGCCCTGGTGCGGTACCTCCGGCATTGCAGATACCGGCTGCTACCCGCTCGGCGGCATTGTGCTCCTAAACCGCGGCGCCACGGATGAATGCCTCACCCTGACCGAGGACCGCAAAATTTTATTGTCCGCACACCGGCTGATCTCTCCCGCCTGGGACGGCGCTATGCTGCAGCAAAGTCTGGACTTTATGGCAGCGCTCGCCGCTCAAACACGCATCTGTCTTTTGAAGTGCACCAAAAACAGATCCGCTGCAGAAACATTAAAAAAATGGGTGGACCTGCAGGATTATTAGATCAAACGTAACAGTTCAGGCAGGTCTTTGCACTCTGCTGCAAAGACCGTAAGAACATGATTCAGGAGTGCAAAAACCCCATCGCGAAGCGATGTTCAATGGATTTTTGCGGGTAACAGGTCAGCTTGTCTGAACTGTTACGATCCAACGTGAACTACTGTGCAGAAAATGCGAAAAAATAGTTGCCGCGGCTTATTTACTGCAAAACAGAACTATGCTACACTGGTTGCACGTGGGAAAACACTTGCATGAAAATGCAAAGGTTGCGAATGAAACACTGAAAATCGCAGAAACTATGATAACCAAAAGCAAAACCGCAAAACTACGAAACGTTATAAAAAGCTGACGCAGCATCATAAGCTGTAAATAGGCTTACAGTAAAGAGATAACGAAAGAAAAAAACAAAACTAAGAAAGGGAATCAGCTATGAAAAATTATGAAAAACCGATCATCCTTGCAAATGACAGCTTAGCAGAGGGCGTATACGCCGCCAGCGGAGATACCGCAAGTTCTGACTGCTATACGGTAACCGCACGGATTCACCAAAAACCGGAAACCGGGAGAGATTATTACGTCATACAGGCGGATGCAGTACATGGCGCCGAACATCATGGCGGCCAGCAGCATTTATTATTATCGTTCAACCAGCCAGTCACCTTTGTCAACGCCAGCTCGTCTAACGCATCCTTAGCAGGCGGCAATGGTACAAACTGTATTGATATCGCGTATTCCTATCACCAAAACGGCTCTGACAACATCGGAACCGGAGACATCGCCGTATCCTCAGGCGAAGGGCTTGCCATCACCGGAGCTGTTATGACCTGCAACAAAGACTGCTTCCAGCATTAAACCGCCTTTTATGAAAAACTACCTGAAAACAAGCGTCCGCTTTTTTACAAGCCGTATCCGAGATGGCCGCCTGCGGGATATGCGCCGCCAAACGCTCTGGATCTACCAGTACGCAAAGCGCTACTGGCTGGTCATGATCTTTTATACGCTGCTTGGTATGTTCGGTACTACGGTCGGGCTGCTTACCAGCATCGTATCCAGAGATCTTGTAGACCTGATCACCGGGCACGCGTCCGGCGAGATCATCCAAACGTTTGCCATCTTGATCGGACTGAATATCGGCACGACCCTGATCGGCCAGATATCAGATTATGCATCCCATTATTTAAGTATGAAGGTAGACGCGGAGATCAAAGCGGACATTTTTTCTAAAATACTCGTCACGGACTGGGAATCCCTGACCAGCTACCATACTGGGGATCTTTTGACCCGCTGGGGCTCGGACGCATCCAATATCTCTTCTGGCGTATTGAATTTTATACCGAATGCCGTGATTTATTTGTTTCGGTTTGCCAGCGCCTTTGCGATGGTTCTTTATCACGACGCTACGTTTGCGTTATTTGCCTTTTTAGGAATGCCTGTCAGCCTGCTTTTGTCCAAAACACTGTTAAGGCGGATGGTCAGCAACAACCAGCGCAGCGCGGCTATGGGCGCGAAAATGTCCGGCTTTAACCAAGAAGCCTTTTCCAATATCCAGACGATCAAAGCGTTTGACCTGATCCGTCTGTACTGCGAACGACTCAAGCAGCTTCAGAAGGAATCGATCACAATGCGGCTGGATTTCCAGAAAATGTCTATGGGCACTTCCCTGCTGCTGTCTGCCGCAGGGCTTTTTGTCTCTTATCTGTCTTACGGCTGGGGCATTTACCGCGTCTTTTGCGGCGCAATCTCCTATGGTACGATGACGATGTTCCTCTCGCTCTCCGGTACGCTGACTGGAGCGCTGCACAGCCTGACCTCCCTTGTCCCAACAGTGATCAGCCTGACTACCTCCGCTGGACGGTTGATGGACATTATCGAAATGCCGCGCGAAGATTTCAGCGGCAGCAGCCAAGCAGAGCATTTTTATGAAAAACACCGCGCGGATGGCATCAGCTTGTGCGTCGACCAGGTCAGCTATGCCTACCAAAACGGGACGCAGGTGTTCTTACAGGCATCCTTAGAAGCGCACCCGCATGAAGTTGTCGCGCTCGTCGGGCCTTCAGGAGAAGGAAAAACGACCATGATACGCCTGCTTTTAGCTCTGATCCGCCCACAATCCGGAACAGTCTTTTTTCATGGCGCACAGGATGCAGACAGCAGACTCTTACTAACTCCGGCCGCACGCAGACTGTTTTCCTATGTACCACAAGGAAATACGATGTTTTCTGGTACGATCGCGGAAAATATGCGCAGCGTCAAGCCAGACGCCTCCGACGCAGAGATTACAAGCGCGCTCCGTCTTGCCTGCGCATGGGAATTTGTACAAAAGCTGCCGGACGGTATCAACAGCATGATCAAAGAACGCGGCGGCGGTTTTTCTGAAGGTCAGGCGCAAAGGCTGTCCATCGCACGCGCACTTCTGCGTCAGGCACCGATCCTGCTGCTGGATGAAGCGACCTCGGCGCTCGACAGCGAAACAGAAAAAAACGTGCTGCGCAATATCCTGCAGGACAACCATCCTCGTACGTGCATTGTAACCACACACCGCCCTTCGGTGCTGACCATCTGCAGGCGCGTATATGCGATACGCGAAAAGCAATGCATCGCTTTGACAACCGAAGAAATTGCGCAGCTGATCCAAACCTCAACCGCCGTTAGAACGTAACGCCGCCTTTTTCAGCCAGCGCGTTTCCCGCATCAGCATCGTCCCAGCAACTAGAAACGCCACAAAATCCGCCACCGGAGCCGCATACATCGCGCCGTCCAGGCCAAAAAAACGCGGAAGTATGATTAAAAGCGGCATTAAAAACAAAATCTGCCTGGTCAGCGACATCAGCGCTCCTGCCGCCGCCTTGCCGATAGACGTATACATATTCGCCACGATCGGCTGGAACTGGTTTGCAAACGTGAAAAACAGATAAATCCGAAAATACCGCTCTGCAAACTGGAAATACTCCTCGCTTTCCTGCCCGAACAGCCCGATAATCGGCCGCGGAAAGATCTGAAAACATAAAAATGCAGCAATGGAAATGACTGTCGCACACGCGATCGATTTCCAGACTGCCTCCAGCACCCGTTCGTACTGTTTCGCTCCGTAATTAAAGCTGACAATCGGCTGCATCCCCTGTGAAATTCCAATCACGATCGAGAAAAACATCATCCCGACCTTGGATATAATACCCGCACAGGCCAGTGGTATATCACCGCCATAAGCAGATTGTCCGCCGTAGAAGGTCAGCACATTGTTCAATACAATCTGTACAAGCATCATTGCAAGCTGGTTAATGCACGGCGACATTCCGAGCTTCGCAATGTTTCCCCAACAGGCCGCTTTGGGCAAAAAGCACTCTCTCGTCAAAGAAACGGTGCGAAATCGTGTCAGATAACAGGCCACTAGCACCGCCGATACAACCTGTCCAATCACCGTCGCCCATGCAGCGCCCTGGATCCCGAACCGGAATACGATCATAAACAGCGCATCCAGACACGTATTGACGATCGCACCGACAAGCGTACAAAGCATCGAAAAGCGCGGACTTCCGTCCGCCCTGACCAGATTTGACCCTCCGGTCGTAAAAATAAGAAACGGAAATCCAAAGGACGTGATCCCCGTATAGGTCAAAGAGTACGCCAGCGTCTGGTCTGTCGCGCCAAACGCAACCATCATCGGTTTTAAGAAGATTTTCGTCAACGCGCAGAGCGCCGCGCCGATGACAATCGTCATCGCGATTGCATTCCCCGCATATTTTGCCGCCTTTTCTTTGTTTCCGCGTCCCATATTCAGATTAAAATTCGCCGCGCCGCCGATCCCGCACATCAGCGAGATCGCCGTACAGCTCATCGTCAGCGGAAACGCCACATTCGTCGCCGCATTGCCAAGCATTCCGACATAATGCCCGATAAAAAACTGATCCACAATATTATACAGCGCGCTGACCAGCATCGCAATAATACTCGGAACCGCAAATTCCACGAGCAAGGCTCCAACCGGCTTGACACCAAGCGGATTATGATCCTGCCCCGTATCCTGAACTGTCATAGCTTTCCATCCTTTCTTATCATTTGTATCATACATAACAAAATCCCGGCAAAAACAAAAAAATCCGCCAGGTTAAACACCAGCCTTCGAAACCATTTCGGCCCGGCTCCAAAGCTGAAATAATCGACCACATACCCTTTGCGCAGACGGTCATACAGATTGCTCAAGCCCCCGCCCGCCAAAAACGCAAGTCCCGTCTTTACCGCCCTGGCTCCCTTTTTCGGCAGCGTATACACCATTGCCGCAGCGACAAAAAGCAGCGCGGCAGTATGGATGCAGCGTACATACCCCGGATGACGTTTAAAAGCATTGCCGGCCGCGCCGGTATTATAGTATTTTTTAAGAACCAGCCTCCCACCCGCCAGCGGTCGCTGCTGCTGCAGCGTACGTACCTGGTCCATATGGCGTTTGATAAAATATTCGAGTGTAAATATGATAATAACGAGAATTA
Source organism: uncultured Eubacterium sp. (assembly GCA_910586225.1). GTDB lineage: Bacteria > Bacillota > Clostridia > Lachnospirales > Lachnospiraceae > Eubacterium_J. Next base: position 23,016 of record CAJUIL010000026.1, read on the forward strand.
CGTATGGCATATGCTGTTCCTGCTTTCTTTATTTCCTAATTTTATATAATGTAGCGGCTCCTATTTCGTCATTATACACTATTTTCCCCAAAAAATATACATTTTATGAAAAAAGAGGATGCCAGACACCCTCTTTTTTGTAACAGTTCAGACAAGCTGACCTGTTACCTGCAAAAATCCATCTTAAATTCCATCAAAACCGAAAATCCCGTTCCCCATTGTGGATATTTTGAATATATTCTTCCGCCTTTTTACGAACCGTTTCATTCGGGATCTTTTTCAGTTCCTCCGTGATCAGCCGTTCTCCAAGTTCCCTTGTCTCAGGCGTTGCATAATCCTCTAAAAACTCCTTGAGCGTCATCAAAGCATTCGGATGACAGCAGTTTACAATCTGCCTGCTCTTTAACAGCTCCATAAAGCGGTCCCCCGTACGTCCGGCCCGGTAGCAGGCGGTGCAAAAGCTCGGTACATAGCCTAGCTCCATCAGCCAGTGTACGACCTGCTCCAATGTCCTACGGTCGCTGACGTCAAATTGTGCGGAATTATCGTCCTCTGCTTCCTCTTCATAATAGCCGCCCACACTCGTCCGGGAGCCGCCGCTGATCTGTGAGATACCAAGATGCAGTACTTTTTTACGCGTTTCGGCGGATTCCCTCGTGGAAACGATCATTCCGGTATAAGGAACCGCGATCCGGATACACGCCACAATTTTTTCAAATGTCTCGTCACTGATGCCGTTGTCAAATACGTCCGGGTCAATATCATCCGCACGGCGCACCCGTGGTACGCTGATCGTATGCGGGCCGACACCCTTGTACGCTTCCAAATGCTCCGCGTGCATAATGATCCCTGTAAAATCATAACGATAATTGTTCAGCCCGAACAATACACCCAGCCCAACGTCGTCAATCCCTCCGTCCATTGCGCGGTCCATCGCCTCGGTATGGTACGCATAATTGCTCTTTGGCCCGGTTGGATGCAGTTTTTCATACTGCTCCTTATGATAAGTCTCCTGAAATAAAATATACGTACCGATCCCCGCTTCCTTTAACCTGCGGTAATCTTCAACAGTTGTTGCCGCGATATTAACGTTCACGCGGCGGATCGCCCCATTTTTATGCTTGATGCTATAAATCGTATGGATACATTCCAAAATATATTCCAGCGGATTGTTGACCGGATCTTCCCCTGCTTCCAGCGCTAGTCTTTTATGCCCCATATCCTGCAGCGCGATCACCTCCCGGCGTACCTCCTCCTGTGTCAGCTTCTTTCTGGCGATATGCTTGTTTTTCGCATGATACGGACAGTATTCGCACCCATTGATACAGTAGTTAGACAGATACAGCGGCGCAAACATAACGATGCGGTTTCCGTAAAATTCCTGCTTGATCTGCTCTGCCAGCGCGTAGATTTCCTGATTTTTGTCCTCCAGCTCACAATCCAGCAGTACGATCGCCTCTTTATGCGAAAGTCCCTGCATTTTCCTAGCCTTATTTAAAATTTCATCGATTAGAGGCGCATTCCTTTTATTCTTCTGCGCATAATCCAGACATTCCCTGATTTCCTCGTCACTAATAAACTCCTCTGCCTTTGGAGACATTACGTTATACATACCATTCCATCCCTTCTGATTTCAATTTTTAACTGATCTTTCCTAAATCTTGGAGTACGCTACCTTTGCGGACACGCCGCTGATCCTTCCAAGCTTTCCTGACAGCGCGCTGATCACATCCGCTGGAGCGTCCATCGCTACGCTGATCAGGGAAACTCCCCGCTCCCTGTGCGGGATTCCCATTCTGCCGATAATATAACTGCTGCACCCATGAAGCAGCTCGTTCAGCTCCCGGACACTTTCCCTGCGCTCCACAACGATCGCAACTACGGCAAGCTTTGTATCTTCCGTCTGCATTGCTTCCACCTCTTTCTGACTTTTCATTTTTTCGGCCTTTCAGACTGCTCCCTTGCGCTGTCCCATTCGATTTTATCTAAAATCCCGCTCAGATAAGCGATCGCAACCCCATAATTCGTCATCGGCACCTGCTGGCTTTTGGCAGCGTTCACCCTTGCCATCACATACTTACGGTTAAACATACAGGCGCCGCACTGGATCACGAGCCGGTAAGGTGAAAGATCGTGCGGAAAATCCGTGCCGGATACCAGCTCTACCTTGAGCCCTTCTCCGATTTTTTTGCGCAGAAGCCGCGGCAGCTTCACCCGGCCGATATCTTCGTCCAGCGGCGCGTGCGTACAGCATTCCGCGATCAGCACACAGTCCTGCTCTGTCAGCGCAGCAATTTCCCGCGCCCCTTGGACGTAATAGTCAATATCCCCCTTATACGCTGCAAACAACGTCGAAAATGACGTCAGCCTGCTTTGCGGCGGCTTCTTTTCATAAACAGCCGGAAATACCTGCGAATCCGTAATGATCAGCTTTGGCGGTTCTTTTAAAACTGCGAGCGCCTGCTCCATCTGGTCTGTCGTCGTGCACACCGTCAGGCACTTTTTATCCAAAAGCTCCCGTAAGGTCTGCACCTGCGGCAGGATCAGCCTTCCTCGCGGCGCCTGAATATCCTGCGGCATTACAAGCAGCACAGTGTCCCCTTTGCCTGCCAGATTTCCCGTGATCAGACGCGCTGTACGCTCCATCTGCTGCGCCGCGGCCGACACTAACGCGGCCTTTAGATCTGCGACCCCTGCCCTTGTAAGCGCGCTCACCAAAAGCGGCATCTGCCCAAGCTCCGCCGCGATGCGTTCCGCCTGTCGTGCCGCCTGCCCGTTCTGATCCGTTTTATTCAATACGAAAATAACGGGCGTATCGCTTTTGCGCAGCAATTCGTACCAACGCTTTTCTTCGGCAAATGCATTCTGCGGCTTTGCCGTATCCGATGCAGCTGCTTGCACATCTGCCGCAAATACCAATACGGCCAGATCCGCCAGCTGCGCCGCCTGTTTTGCCCGTGCCACACGGCTGTCTCCCAAAGTACCGCTATCATCAAACCCAGCCGTATCGACCAGCACGCACGGCCCGATCCCATGGATCTCCATTGGTTTTTTCACCAGATCCGTCGTCGTCCCACCCACATCAGATACGATCGAGATATCCTGACCAGCCAGCGCGTTCAGCAGCGATGATTTTCCGCTGTTCATCCGGCCAAAAAAAGCGATATGCGTCCGGTTGGCGCTCGGTGTATCATTTAAAGTTGTCCCCATGCTTTTCTATCTCCCTTCTGCCTTCCTGTGCGGCTGGCATTTTTCTTCCCAAAATAAAAGACCGCAATACAGGCTTCTTTTCAGATTACGGCACCAAAAAGAATCTGCCTGCATTACGGCAAATAAAACTGCAACAGTATTCTTTCCTTCAGCAATTCTTCCAGTCAGTAATCTGCAATCCTTATTTTCTTATGCAAATACGCAGGATTCCGCTTTGTATCTGCAATTTAACCTTCATTTTTTATTTCCCATAGTTCTCATAACCGCATTCCTGCAGCTTTTCATCCTTCGCCTGTACCTGCTCCTTTAGCTCTTTCGCATATTCCTTCAGCCTTCCAAGCAGCGCGCTATCCGAAACCGCCAGTATCTTCGCCGCCAGAAGCGCCGCGTTCACACCGCCATTGATCGCTACCGTCGCCACCGGGATGCCGCTTGGCATCTGTACAATCGAATAAAGCGAATCCCGCCCGCCCAGCGACGTCGTATGCATCGGGATCCCAATAACCGGCATCGGGAAAATAGCCGCGCACATTCCCGGCAGATGCGCCGCCATCCCAGCGCCCGCAATAATTACCTTAAAGCCCTTCTCTTCGGCTGTTTTCGCATACTCAAAAAACACATCCGGTTCCCGATGCGCGGAAATGATCTTCATTTCAAACGCAATACCCAGCTGCTTTAGCACATCCGCAGCCTTCGCCATAACCGGAAGATCTGAATCCGATCCCATCACTATTCCTACTTCTGCCATTTCTTTATCCTCCCTTTGTTTATCGGCAAGTACCCGATCTTTTTATCATCATGCTTTATCTAACGGACGGTTCAGCTCCTCCGTCCCCGGTACAACAAATCTCCCGTCTTTTATAACATCGACCGCACTCCCGTCCGGCAGCAGCGCTGTGATCGTATCCAACTCATCATACGGAATCGTAATATCCGTATGACAGTTAAAATACGCCTTGGACGCATCCTCTTTTCGGATCATTGTGCGCTCGTTGTCCTTCGCAACAATCTCTTTCCCATCTGGATTATAGACGCTCGTATCCTCCGCGTGCGAATAGCACGTATCCCCGACCGCAAAATGCGGCCCGGTCTTTTCCGCAATAAGGATCGGCAGCTTATCCGCGATCTGATAATCCCGCGCCATCCGATAGGCTGTTGTATTTGTCCCAATCGCAAACTCTCCCATTGGAAGCGTATCATGCTGCATCAATACATTTTCATGAATATACCTCCTATTTTCCGCTTCATCCGCAAAGTTCGCACACGTATACGCAGTCACCATCCCGTCTGAAAACGTTAGCTCCAGATCCTTATAATACAGCTCGTTTAAATACACGCCCGTTACGTGCAGGATGCCCGATGTCCCCTGCAGCATCGGAGACGTAAATACCTCGCCGACCGGAATATTCACATCCGCCACACAGTTTTCAAACGCCGTCTGCGAATCCGGATGCTCCAGCCTGCGGATCGACACATACAGATCCGTACGATTCGCGCCCTTCCCGGTAATGTGCACGCGCTGCGCCTTATCCAGCACATCGATCAGCCGCTGCTGCATATTCCGGTAAAGCATATAATCCAGCGTATTCAGCTTTACCGTCTCAGCAAATATCGCTTCATAATCCCGCCCGATCGCAGGCAGCGGATACGCAATGATCGTAAAGCTGCGCTCATCTCCTCGAATATACTCGTTCGTGATCTGCCCGGACTCATTGGCATAATAAACTAACAGCTTTTGCTGCTTTTCACTGTAGTGCGCGGCTTCCTTTTTATTTTCCGGCGCAAACGGCTCCTCGCCAAACACTTCCTGCACCGCCGGGCCTGCGTAAACTGCCGCAAGCTCCCGGTATGTCTCATAAGCCTCGCGCAGCACCTCCAGCCGCCGCTTTACAAATGCCTTATCCAGATAATAAGCGCTGTCATTGCGGTGGTCAAAATCAAACTGACGGTTCGCCGCCGTAGAATAGCAGCCACGTTTGCCATGCCCCCTATTTCCCATCGACGACACCGCATCCCGAAAGATCACCGTCGAAAGGCCCAGCTTCTTAAAATTCAAAACCGCTTCCCGCACAACCCGCTCAAACCCGATCGCATAATGAATACTGACTGTTTTTTTCTTGGACAAGTCCTTATTCGTCACCTCAAATCCGATCCGGTATCCTTCGGTAAACGTATCCGCCATCGCCTGGATCTGCTCCTGCGTCAAGCCCGCCAAATACCGCGCCGTACGAAGCTCGTTTTCTGAAATATACTCTCCGTATCGATACAGATACGTATCGTCCGACAGATCTGCCTGCATCACGATCCCGGTAAAAAAATCAAGCTGCGGGTCAACGCTCTCCCGAACGGCCTGTGCTACGATAATCTCACTGTAATCATGAAAATGCCAGTACAAGATCCGGCGTATTTCTTCCGCATCCGTGCCGCTGCCATCGCAAAAGCAAGTATAGACCTCAACAAGCAGTTCCATCAGGATCGTCATATCCGCCAATCTGCCCTCAAACGCATAAGCGATCAGCGCGCGGCATTCCGCGTACAAAAAGCAGAGCGGCCCGCCAAAATCCTCACCCAGCATTTTAACTGCATACGCTGGGTTCGCATAGCTTATCTCATAACCGTCAGCTTCCGGCAAAATGTCCGCATACAGCCTTTTGTTCAGCTTTTCACATTCGTCTATGGAACGCTGCTTTAGCTCCCCTTTTTGCTGCATTTCCAAAACTTCCGCACAAAGCAGGACAAACTGCGCCGTTCGCTTAAAATAATCCGCAAACCGCTCCTCCGTCTCCGGCTGCTTCGCTGCTTCCCGAATGCGGGTAAGCACAAGTCCGTAACGCTCTGCGGCCTTCTCATTATCCTCTTTATAAATCTCACGATAACTCATAATCCAATCCATCCTATTACATATACTGCCATCCATCCTGTCAGCATCAATACCGACAGGACCGCCCCTGTCACCGGGACTTTTTTCAAAATATTTTCCTTGCGCGCTTCGCGTATGGAAATCCATAGCGTCATCAGCGCCGCCAGCATTGCCGCGATCCCGATACATCCGATCTTTTCCGGCGCCTGCCCGCCTCTTTGATAAGAAACCGCAACGGCATAAAAAAACAAGATCAGCGGCGCAAACGAAAAAATAAGCGCAGCCGTGCCAGGCCCAGAATGCTTTTTCCCGGTAAATTTATAATTTTTATCAGCCCGTGCTTTTTTCTTCATCCTGTGCTCCCTTCAGATCCATCCGATGCCAGTAAAACAGGAGCTTAAAGCACAAATGTCCCAGCATCCCGCCCAGCGTATTTAAAATCATATCATCCACATCACAGCTGCCGACCCGCGTCACAAGCTGGATCAGCTCCACCAGCAGGCTGACCTCAAAGCTGATCAGCGTAACCTTCCAAAAGCTCCGGTTTCTGCGCGACAGCAGCGGAAAAAATAAGCCAAACGGCACAAACGCCAAGATATTTCCGGCAAGATTTAAAAATACCGTATATGGCCCGATCACATCATAATACGTTAAATAACGTTGTATCTCCTTAAACGGCTTTAAATTATAATGATATTCCTTCCCAATATGGGTCCTTCCCATGCTTTCCGCAAAAAAAAGAAAGTAGACCATCAAAATAAGATAAAGACCGAACAGCAGCCAAGCCGCCGTCCGGTATATCTTTTTATGCTTTTTATATTTCAATTTACAGTCCTCAGCTTATTTTGCACCATACTGTTCATAGTATGCGTCAATCGCGGCCTTTAATGTATCATCCATCAAAATTTTCCCATGGTATGGACGGTTATATAAGTACTCTGTCACTTCCTGCATCGAAACGATCGCGTTTGTCTCAAAGCCATACGTCTCCCGAATCTCATCCAGCGCGCTCTTCTCACCGGAAAGCCCCTTTTCCATCCGATTCAATGATACGATCAGTCCCACAATTTCCACATCTGCCTGCGCCCTCACGATCGGAACCGTCTCTGCCATCGATTTTCCCGACGTCGCCACATCCTCGATCATCACCACGCGATCGCCATCCCTTAAGCTGCTCCCCAGCAAAATCCCCGTATCCCCGTGGTCTTTTTCCTCCTTACGATTCGAGCAGTACCGCACATCCTTCCCGTACAGCCCCGTATATGCGATCGCCGTTGCAACGCTCAGCGGAATCCCTTTATACGCCGGCCCAAATAAAATGTCAAAATCATCCCCATAACACTCATGGATCGCCCTTGCATAATATTCTCCCAGCTTCATCAGCTGCGTACCTGTCACATACCCTCCGGCATTCATAAAAAACGGAGATTTACGTCCGCTTTTCAATATAAACTCGCCGAACTTCAATACGCCGCTGTCTACCATAAACTCGATAAATTCTTTTTTATACTGTTCCATATGATCGTTTTCTCCTTTATTTTATGGGTTTTTTCGTACTCTTACACTCTAATTTTTGATATTACTGTTCCATTTTCATTTTACCCTATTTGTATCCTTTTTTCATATAGTTCTTTACCTTTTAATGATTTTCCCATATCCATCAATCCTTTCTGATTTTGTGGGCAAACCAAAAAGATAAGTTTAGAAATACTTCGTTAAGTATAACACCAAAGCCTATTACTTTCAACTCACAAATCAAAAAGGTGCAAAGCCTTGACAATTTAATAGGACTTTACACCTTCATATTGTTGTAATACTACTTAATTTTGCTCATTAACTAATGGTGGTTTCTGATACAGCTTACGCTCTATTCTCTTTCGTTCAACTGCAATTTGCTTCAATGCGCCTTCGTCATTTGTTGATTCTTCAATTCTTTCCAATAAATCTATCATATCTAACAAATGGCAATTCAATTCTTTTTCAGTCATTGGCATATGCACTCACCTACTTTCCTTAATAATTTATACGAATTGTTGCTATACTTATTATAATGGATTCTGTAAAAGGTGTAAAGACTTATTAAATTGTCAACTACCTGCATTTTTATACCTCAAGATCATACTTCACAATTTCCGGTACAAACGCTCTCCTTCCTGCGGACGGATCGACAGCTCTAAGTCCGCCTTACGTCCACGGACCCTCTCCAGGCTGACCAAGCCATTCACAGGCACCTTCTGATAAGCTGTCCGAACGCCGCGCAGCTGCTCCAGCTCCCGGATCGGCTGTTGGTACAGCCTTCCGTTTTTGACGGAAAGCTCCCTTGGCAGGCTCATCTGCCCGTACCAGAGCGGGTGCTCCGATGTACGCAGGCTGCAAGTATCCCAGTTTTGCATCCAGCCGATCATGATGCGTCTGCCGTCCGGCGAAAGGACTGCCTGCGGCGCGTAAAAGTCGATCCCGTAATCAATCGACTGGCTGTGTTCTTCGGTAAACGTATCTGTGTGTTCATCATATTGTCCGATCAGGCAGAGCGTACCGTTTCCATTGTGATACTCAAAGCCTTGCGGCATCATATCCTGCGGGCTGGTCAAAAGCACTTGCTTTCCATCCAGCCTGTCCGCGCGGACAGATGGAACGCCGGGCGCTCCTGTGTTTTAATATGCTTTTCGGAAGCTTCCTCGTATTTTCGTGCTTCCCGCAAGGTCTGACTTGTCATATTCCTGCCCTTTCCTTTCCCTATACTTTTCTCGTTGTACCGCCCTCCGCAAATGTGACCGGAAGAATGGTCAAAGGCTCTACAGCTTCCTTGCGGATCAATCCAAGCAGATTCCGCACACCGACACGCGCCATTTCTTCCACCGGCTGCACGATCGAAGAAAGCAGATACGGGCCATTGTTCATCCGCTTGAGGCCGTCATGTCCAATGACCTGTACGTCCTGCGGCACCAAAATACCACGGCTGCGCAGCAGCTCCAGCACAACGAGCGCCAGTGCGTCCGTACTCGTATAAATGCCGTCATAGTAAAGCACCCCGTCTCGCATATGCGCAAGCAAATATTTTTCGATAGATCCTAGCGGATACACGTCTGTATCATCCCCAAAATCAGCCGTAGCATAAAAAACGCCTTGTCTTTGACATTCCGCCGCAAAGCCCTGCCCGCGCTTTAACGTTTCGCTGCTCAGGCGCGAGCCGGTACGTACAAACAACAGCCTTCGGCTCCCGCCAGCCAGCAGACGGCGCACCGCCAGCTCCCCGCCGTGGAAGTTATCAGAAGATACACAGCAGCAGCCGTTTTCCAGATGACGGTCGATCATCACCATTGGTATCTTTTCCTGCAGCTGTTTTTCACTGTCGTTAAACGTCACGCCGATGATCCCATCCACACGGTTCTGACACGCCAGCTTTAGATAATAGGCTTCTTTTTCCGCATCCTTCTGTGACTGGCATAAAAACATTTTATAGCCTTTTTGATACAACTCCTTTTCAATCGAAGAAACCAGGCAAGCAAAAAACGGATTCCGTATATCCGGCACAATGACAGCAGCCGTATAAGTATAGCCCGCCCGAAGGCCCCTCGCGTAATAGTTCATCTCGTAGCCCAATTTTGCCACGGACTCTTCCACCTTCTTTTTGTTTTTAGCGCTGACATACTGGCCGTTGAGCACCTTAGATACCGTTCCGACCGCTACGCCTGCGTCATTTGCCACATCCTTGATCGTTGCCATGTATTCCTCCACCTTTGCGGCAGCCAAAGCTTGCCGGCTGTCCGCATTCATTTCCGGATGGAGTTTTGTTTGCATTGCCTTCTCCACCACTTCCTAAATTATACCATGCATTTTTGAAAATACAATAGCTGGAGAAGTGTGGAAAAGTTCTTAATTTTTTGCCCCTGTCGAAGCAATCCCTGTATCGGAGATGACCATGACCGGCCATACAAAATCATTCCACATCGCAATAAACACAAGGATCGTAACCGCTGCATAGATCGGCTTCGCCAAAGGCACGATCAGCTGTAAAAACGTCCGCAGCGCGCTGGCACCGTCCAGCTTTGCGGCTTCCTCAATGCTTTCCGGAATGCCGAGAAAATTTTGCCGGAACAAAAAGATATACATCGGGCTTGCAATCGCCGGAAGGATCAGCGCCGCATAAGAATCCGCCAGCCCCAGCTTGTAAATAACAGAGAACTGCGGCAGCATGACTGTCTGCGCCGGAATTACCATTACGGCAAGCAGCATTGTACCTGCCAATAACATACTCATTAATTTTCATTTCATAATGACCTCTTATGATTGAATCGATTCATATTTTGGCTTATTTTTTGCATCTGCATAAAACAGAACTACCTGTTTTATGACAGATGCAAAATAGCTGTTTGTATAAAACCATTCATATTTTTGTTTTATTGTATAAAAACAAGAAACTCTGCCAACCAATTTGAAAATATTTTTACTCCGCAGAGATAACCTTCTCCATCTGCATAATCTTTCCGGTTTTTAATACCCTGCAGTCAGAAAACTCATCGCTGTTTGTCAAAAGCACCGCTGAAGTCGTGCTGTATCCTGCTGCTTTGATCTTTCCTATATCAAACGTCATCAGCTTTTGTCCCGCACGTACCTTATCGCCTTCCTGAACGAGCGTCGTAAACCCGTCACCCTTCATCTTTACCGTATCCACACCGACATGGATCAGTACTTCCATACCTCCTGGGCCACTGACACCGATGGCGTGCTTTGTTTCCGTCACCGACGAAACGACGCCGTCAAAAGGCGCAACGACTTCACCAAGCTCCGGCTCAATGCCAACGCCATCTCCTAATACACCAGACGCAAATGTCTCATCCGGAATCTGCTCTCTTGGTATCACATTACCCCGTATCGGAGCATAGATCACCCGTTCCGCCTGATCGGCCGCGGCATCCTGCAACGCGCTGCTGTCCGCTGTCGCTGTTTCCTTATTCTGCTGTGTCTCCTCATCCCGGTATCCAAACATCCAAGTCAGCGTAAACGAAACCCCTGTCGCGATCGCCATCATTAAAATATACTGCACCGGCATACTTAAGCACAGCAGCACACCGAACAGCCCGGTAACACCTGTTCCACTAGCGCCAAGTCTCGTCACCGAAGCAAACAGGGCACCGCAGGCGCCTCCTGCGCAGCCGCAGACAAACGGTTTAAAGAAGCGCATATTTACACCAAAGATCGCAGGCTCCGTAATACCCATAAACGCACTGAAAGCTGAAGGCAGCGCCATAGATTTGATCCTTGTATTTTTTGTTTTCAGAGCAACTGCCAGCGTCGCCGCGCCCTGTGCCAGATTCGCCGCGGATGCCAGCGGAAGCCAGTATGTAACGCCATATTGGGCGAGCTGCCCTACATCGATGATCGTATACATATGATGCACGCCCGCCACAACGGTCGGCGCGTACAGCGCACCCATTACAAAGCTGCCGATCCCAAGCGGAAGCGCGATCAGCCATTGAATCCCGCTGATGATCCCGTTTTCAATAACGACAAATACCGGACCGATCACCGAATAGGTCAGATAGCCTGTTACAAATACGCTGACCAGCGGCGTCACAAACAGGTCAAACATTTCCGGTACAACTTTATGCAGCTTCTTTTCTACCATACACATAACCCAGACCGCGATAATGACTGGAATGACATGGCCCTGATAGCCGATCAGGTCGATCTCATACAATCCGAACCATACGCTCTGTCTGACCTGTACGCCTTGCGTCGCAACCGTCCAGGCATTCTGCAGATCCGGATGGATCATCAGCATCCCGATGACCGCGCCTAAGTACGCGTTGCCGCCAAAAGCCTTTGCCGCGCTTGTCGCGATCAAGATTGGCAGAAACGTATAAGCCACATTGCTGAATAATTTTGCAAATACAAACAAAGAACTTTCCGTATTCAGCGACACGAACCCGTTGCTTACCATAAAGTTCAGCGCTTCCATAATACCCATCAAAAACCCGCTTGCCACGATCGCAGGAATAATAGGTACGAAAATATCGCCAAGCGTCTTGATCGCCCGTTTGAAAATATTCTGCTGCGCTGCCGCCGCCTGCTTTACTTCCGCCTTGGTAGCCGCGGAAAGGCCGGACACCTGCAAAAATTCATCATACACCTTATTCACTGTCCCAGTACCAAGAATGATCTGAAGCTGGCCGGAAGCGAAAAACACACCCTTTACACCTTCCAGCTCCTCTACCGCCTTGCTGTCGCACTTATTGTTATCCGCGATCACAAGCCGAAGCCGCGTCGCACAGTGCGCCGCCGATATGAGATTTTCCTTTTTTCCCACCTTGTCATAGATCTGCTCTGCGACCTTTCGATAATCCATAATTTCCTCTCTTTCTGCGTCTGCTCTGCATTTTCTTTCCTAAAATACAACCTTCATCCCGTCATATGCCGCTATCATACCATGTTCCTCTGCAAATGCTTCCAGCTGCTCATGTGTCATTTCCCCGTTATGCGAAAAATGATTGATCACCTTCACCGTATCCTGATCCACGCATCCTTGCTCCTTGAGCAGCCTTATAAACGCAAGCCCGTCTTGCAGTCCCATATGATAGCCGCCTATCTGCTTTTTCCCCATCGTAGCGTCCAGCGACACCAGATCATACTGATGGCTGAAAATGCAGTCCCATGCCTGCGCGCTTAGTCCCGCGCCTGTATCATGCCCATACAAAAGGCATTTTCCATCCTTCTCAATAATGTAAATAAAACATAACTCTCTTTTATCATGGTCAGCCGGAACCGGAATAATATGATACCCGTCCGCCATAAAATCCGCAAACGGCGCAAGCCGTACAAACCGGACAGCCTCATCCAGCGGATGCACACGGAAACGGTCAATAAGCACCGCGTCGTAAAACGCCTTTTCTACCGCCTCATTCCCGTAAACGTGCAGCATCCCCTTAGCATTGTGCCCAAAATGCTCGTGCCGATGGATCAGCTCAACCGGAAAAAAATGATCCATATGCGAATGGGTAACAAGCAAATGCTGGATCTGTCCAAGCTGGAGCGAATAGCTGAGCGCGTGTGTATAGGTATCCGGCGGAAAATCGATTAATAGTCTGCCGTCTACGATCGACTGCGTGCGCGTGCGAAGCTCCTTCCCGCCAACCTGCCTGGCCCTTTTGCATATTTCACATTCACAAAACAATGCCGGCCAGCCCTCCGCTGCGGCTGTGCCTAAATATTGAAGCTCCATAAATATCCTCCTCTCAATGCTTATCTCATAACTAGTTTCAGAACTAGTTAAGTTACCGGTTACTTTCTGGATATATATTAACACAGATCCCAGGATGTGTCAATCAGTTTTGCAAAAAATCATGCCCGCCTATTCCACAAGAATGTAACAGTTCAGACAAGCTGACCTGTTACCTGCAAAAATACATGGAAAATCGCTTCACGATGGGATGTTTACACTCCAGAATCATGTTGTTACGCTAGAATACCGGTTACTTAACCAGTTATTTTGGGGTTGATTTCCCCCTCGCCTCCTGCTATACTGACATTAAGATAACTGGAGGAACTTCTCATGGATGAAAAAAAAGATAAAAAAAAGATCACCTTCGCAGATATTGCGAAATATACAAACTTTTCCAAAACAACGATATCCCGGTATTTTAACAATCCGGATTCACTTACGATAGAAAACCAGGAGATCATCGCAAAGGCGCTGACTGACCTAGACTACAAAGAAAACAAACTCGCCAAGGTGTTTGCAAACGGAAAAAGTGAATTTGTCGGCATTATCGTGCCAAACCTGTACCTGCATTATTATGCGGAGATGCTGAATCAGATCTTGAACACGTATGAAACCTATGGCTATAAATTCCTCATTTTCACAAGCAAAAGCGGCGAAGAAGCGGAACGCAAATATCTCCATGAGCTGCTCGCCTACCGGATTGAGGGCATGATCATTTTAAGCCACACCCTTCCATCCAAAGAGCTTGCTGACTGCGGTATCCCTGTTGTTGGGATCGAGCGCGAGGATCAGTATATCAACAGTGTCAACACGGACAACTATATGGGCGCCGTACAAGCGACAAGCCTTTTGATCAAGAATCGCTGCGATGTATTGCTGCATATCAATTCTATGGTCGCAAAGGATGTGCCGTCATACGGACGTATCCGGGGATTTCTGGATACCTGCAGCGAGTATGGCATCCGGCACGAATTGATCCAGCGGGACCTTGGCCATTCCCACAAACAGATCCATGCATCCATGTCGGAGGTCTATACCTATATCAAAGAAAAATACCCGCATCAGAAAAAGGGGCTGTTCCTTTCCAATGACACACACGCCAACAGTATGCTAAACACCATTGTCCGGGAGCACGGCGGCTGGCCTGATGAATATCGTATGATCGGCTTTGACGATTCCCCTGCAGCCAGCCAAGCGATATTTCCGATCAGCACGATCGGCCAGCAGATCGACAAAATTGCCTGCGAAGCGATGTCCCTGCTTGTAGCGCTGATGGAGGAGCAAAAAAAACGCCGTCCAAAACCGCAGACCGAACTCGTGCACAAAAATATCACCCCTGTTTTCATCCGGCGGGAAACTACCGACTGATCGTGCTACTCCATCTCCCGAAAAGTACCCGCCATCGCTCCTACCAGGCTCCACTGGCGCTGCATATACGACTGCATCGCCTCTGTCTCGCGGCGGTAATACGCGTATATCCGCTCCAAGCTGCCAAAATACCGCGCCGCCGCACAGGCTGCATGATAACCGCTTTCCATCGCCGCGGAGATGCCCTCGCCCATCGGATTCAAAAAACCAGCCGCCTCTCCGGCAAATAAAATACGGTTCATCCCATAATCAATCTGACATCCTGGACGTATCTGCGGCATCAGCCATTTCTCCGATTTCAGCTGTTGATCCAGCCGCAGTCCGTGCTGCTGCTCCATATATGTAAGAAACCTGTGATAATAATACGATATCCTGCCCGTATCCTTTACGGCAACTCCCAAAACAATCCTATCATCCTTTACATTAAACCACGCGTCATATTCCGACAGCTCCGGCTGCAGATACGCGTAAAAATAATGCGGATCGAGGTCTGCGGTCCCCTGATGAAAGGTCTGGTAGGTCGTGATAAACGACGGAGAAGCTTTCCATATCTGGTACTTTAACGTCCCGGCCACACCCTCACAGTCAATAACATATCTGGCCTGCTCCGCACGCCTTCCACGGAGCTTCACAGTCACACAATGCTCCTCCTGCTCACAAGCGAGCACGATCGTATCATCACATACCTGCGCTCCGTGCGCCTGCGCTTTTTTCGTCAGCCAAGCGTCAAACGTACTGCGCCAGACGTTCAGCCCATCCTGCTCAAAGCGGTATTCCTTACCCCTGTCATTGGTAAAGATCATACCACGGTTGTCCGCAGGCGTACACGTCACAGACGCAGGTACCTGCTCGCCGAAATAACGCTCCACCAGCCCCATTGTCTTTTGGATCAAAATACCGGAACAGGATTTATAACGCGGTATCTTAAACTTTTCCACCAGCAGCACCTGGCGCCCGGCTTCTGCCAATACCTTTGCCGCGGTACTGCCAGCCGGACCAGCGCCAATCACAATCACATCGTACATCATAAGCTCTCCATTTCATCCTTCTTCTGCAAGCTTTACCAGACAATCCTTTCCATAAAACGCAATC
Organism: uncultured Eubacterium sp.; assembly: GCA_910586225.1. GTDB lineage: Bacteria > Bacillota > Clostridia > Lachnospirales > Lachnospiraceae > Eubacterium_J. Next base: position 38,768 of record CAJUIL010000026.1, read on the forward strand.
CCATACTGCGCCGTCTTTTCATAGCCGTCATCCCTTAACTCCCTTACATACTGTCTGTCCCGCATCTGTACTAACGCTTCCTTGGCAGCCTGTTCCATATCCTGGAACCGCCTGGCCACCTTAAACTCTATGACAAACGCCTCTTTTCGTCTCGTTAACGGACGAATATACAAATCGCTGCGCCCAGTCCCGCATTCCCGGTTTGACCTGACTACATAACCATGCATACCCGACAAGATCCCAAGCAGAAATCCATGATAAAAGCTCTCGTACGCATCATGAAAGCTTATCGTTTCCATTAAAAGCTCAGCTATTTCCTCCTCTAGTATCCCTGTATCATGCTCCAGCAGCGCTGTAAACAACCGTGTCCGATCCTTTGCCTTCACCTTTTCTTCAAACCAGTTAAGTATTTTTGTCCGGAAAATATATCTTACCTCTTTATTTGGGATTTCAAATACTGCCCAAAGCTGGTCCTGTGCATCCATCCGCTCCGACACCTTTCGGAAATACCCGGTAAAAAGCATAAAATTCCACAAATAATCCATCGAACGATAGACTTCCTCATAGGTAACATCCTCATGTACTGGTTTTGCCACGCTTTTTCCCTCGATCAGCGCCTCAAGCTCCTCCTTTGTCCCGCTGTCCGCCCGTTCAAGCATCGTACGCACAATGCTGTTGGAGCTTGTATTCGCCCAGTAAGCAGACGGAAACGCCGTATCGTCTGCCAGCATATCTTTGATATAGCGCACAACACTCCACGGATTGTATATACGCGTATTCCCGAAAATGTACCCATCATACCATTCCTTTATTATTTCATATTTATGCTCCAGCTTAAAATCCGTGCAGATCTTTTCTACCTCTTCTTCTGTAAAGCCAAAATGCTCTCCATAATTTTTATTTAATACCGAAATGATCTCCAGGTTATTCATCCCTGTAAAAATGCTTTCCTTAGAAATACGCAGGCATCCTGTAAGAACCGCAAGTTCCAGACTAGCATTCGTCTTAAGCGCCGATTCAAACACAGAGCGCAGGAAGCTTACCATCTCTTCATAAAATCCTTCAAAAAAAGCGTTTTCCAGCGGTACATCGTATTCATCGATCAAAAGAACGGCTTTTTTTCCATAATATTGCTCCAAGCATTCCGACAGAAATTTTAAAGAATCGCTGACACTTTCCCTGTCAGCCCTTTCCCATACAAGCTCCTCATATCTGGCTCTGCACTTTTTTGACATTGCCCCCTGCATAACAAACTGATGACGTTCAAATTCCCCTGCAATCTGACGGACCAGCATTCGGTATGCTAAGTCAAAATCCGGCTGCTTGGCCGATTTCAGCGAAAGGCTGATGACTGGATACTGGCCCATATGGGACAAATATTTCTCCCCTGTATGCATGATCTTAAGACCGTTAAATAAATTACTATGGTCCTTTTTCGTCCCGTCTGCATTTCTCGCGTCCTCGAAAAAATATTGCAGCATACTTAGATTCAGCGTTTTCCCAAACCTGCGTGGACGTGCAAACAAGTTCACGGCACCCTTTTTCTCCAGCAGCTCCCGTATCAGAAGCGTTTTATCCACATAATAATACCCTCTTGTCACAAGCATCTCAAAATTATCCACCCCTATCGGCAATGGCTTGTCATCCATCCTGTCCGCCTCCTGTCCTTTTTATGGATTATAACATATAAATGACCGCGGAATACACTAAAATTAATTTTACACTATGATTCTGCCTTCAAATCACGTATTTTTATGATACAAAGAAATGCGACACTCTGCTGTCACATTCCTGATGGTATTATGATCAAAATGAAAGGAGAACCGCATATGCCATTTACAGAACTATGCATTTACCAGGTCAAACCGCAAAAGATCGCAGAATTTGAGGCTCTGCTGCCAAAAATCCAGACCTTGATGGAACAGCAAACGGGCCTGCTTTTGCTCCGTTTTGCAAAAAGAGAATATCATATCGATATGGATCAGATCAAAGAAGGACTGCCGCCTAAAAAGCTCACACGGATCGTGAAAAGCATGAAATATATGCTCTATTGGGAGTTTGATACTAAAGAAAGCTACGGTGCCGCGCAGAAAAATCTCTATGAAAGTTATTGGAAAGCGATCGAAAAATGCTTAGTCGTACCGCATGACAAATATTTAGGAGAGGGGCTGTTTTCCTGGGATCCGCATAGCGAAAGCCGCCAGAAGGCAGAGTGACGCAATGCAGATAGACAGGCTGATCCAGATCATATTCCTACTGCTAAGTCATCAAAGCATGACAGCAAAGCAGCTGGCGGAGGAATTTGGCGTATCTACACGCACGATATACCGGGATATCAATATTCTTTCCATCGCTGGAATACCAATCACATCGCAAAAAGGCTATGGCGGAGGATTGTCCTTACTAAAGGGCTTTTCTTTGGACAAGTCTTATTTTACAAAAGCAGAACAGGGCAATATCATCCGGGCGCTGCAGATCTTGAAATCGTCCAATTATCCTGACGCGGAAAAAACCTTAAACAAGGCTGCCGGACTATTCAGCCACAATTTGCAATCCGAATGGCTGGAAATTGACTTTTCCTGTTGGGGCAGCCCAGAAAAAGAACGCAGCAGCATTACTGCTCTGGAGCGTGCGGTGATCAATAAGTATGTCATAACCTTTACGTATCTGCATTCCGAGCTGACTGTAGCGGAGCAGGTCGTTGAGCCATTAAAGCTGGTTTTTAAATCACACGCTTGGTATTTGATTGGCTATTCCAGATACAAGCAGGATATCCGTACTTATAAAATGTCCCGTATCAGAAACCTGCAGATCACAAACGAGCTGTTTGACCGCGAGCTGCCAAAGGATTTTTCGCTTACGCCCGCTTACAAGGAAACATACAACATCCCCGTCTTTAAGCTGCATTTTTCTGAAAAGATCGCATATAAGGTTTACGACGAATTTCAGGAGCAGTATATAAAAAAGCTAGAGGACGGTACACTGGAGGTAACCTTCCGCTATCAGCTAAGTGAATGGACATTTTTGTACCTGCTCTCGTTCGGCGAATATGTTGAAATCCTAGAGCCGATAGAGGCACGGGAAATCTTAAAGGAAAAAGCCAGAAAAATACTATCCCGGTACGAATAGCGCTGCCATTCGAATACGCATAGAATCGCTACTTTACATCCACACTTTGATATCCTTCTAAAATATGATGGTACAGCATCCGCACAGCCGGAGCCATAAATTCCGGGTGCAGCGCGGCAATTCCAATGATCCGGCACGCCTGCGGATGTACCGGATAGCAGTCCACCTCGTACGGAATATCCCGCATAACCAGCTCTGGCATTAGGCAGATGCCGAACCCTTTTGCTACAAGCGCGATCGTGGACAGATCGTCTACCACATGGTAGTGTGACTGGATACGCAGCGAATTTTCCTTTAAAAAATTCTGGATATCCGCGTCGGTACACTCCCGCTGTGTAACAAACTGGTGCTCACGCATTTCTTCAATATCCATATATGGCTTTGTGCGGTCCTTGCGGGCGCCTTTTGGCAGCACACAAAGCAGCGGGTCTTTATACAATGGCTCGATCGGGATATCCTTGGCGCTGGATACCGATAAAAACCCAAGATCTGCAACACCGTTTTTGATCCAATACGATACGTCGTCGTATGTCCCCTGGAACACCTCGATCGTAATCTCGGCGTACTGCTTTTGGAACGAGCGCAGGATATCCGGCAGCCAGTTCGTACATACGCTTGAAAATACGGCAAGCTTGACCTTGCCCTGCTTTAATCCGTTGAGCTGGGCAATCGCCTGCTTTAAGCTCTCGTCGCTGTTTAAAACTGCGTTGACATACGGCAGCAGATGCTCTCCGTAATTCGTCAGCGCAATCCCTGCCTTGCTGCGTGTAAGCACGGTAAATCCCAGTTCATTTTCCATCGATGCGATCGTATGGCTGATAGCAGAAGGGGTCAGACCAAGAATATCGGCAGCCTTTTGAAAGCTGCCGATATTCGCTGCGGTCTGAAACACCTGATACGTTAATAATGTCATAGCTTACCTCGCGCAGCGGTACTGCAGCTCTTCCCATCTGCGGTCTACTTCTTCCTGGAATTGCACGAGAAGCTGCTCATTGCCTGGTTGAAACAGATGCCGGAACCTGCCCTGCGGTTTTAAAAAGTCCTCGATCGGCAGCTTCTTTTTCGGCTCATAAGAAAGCGTCCACTTTCCATGGTCTACCTCAAACAGCGGCCAGTAGCACGTATCTACCGCCAGCTTGCAGATCTTCATGATTTCCGGCGTATCATACCGCCATCCTCTCGGACACGGCGTCATAATATTCAAAAAACAGGCTCCCTGCGTATAGATTGCTTTTTCCGCCTTTAGATGCAGGTCTTTAAAATCCTGTGTCAACGTCGTCTGCGCGACATACGGTACGTTGTGATCCGCTATGATCGCGGACAGATCTTTACGGTTTTGCATCTTTCCGTCGGACTGTGTCCCAATCGGTGTCGTCGTTGTATCTGCATACATCGGCGTCGCAGAGGAACGCTGGATGCCGGTGTTCATATACGCGCCGTTATCATAGCAGACATATACCATGTCATGCCCGCGCTCCATCGCGCCGGATAATGACTGGAACCCAATATCATAAGTCCCTCCGTCACCGCCGAACGTAATAAATTTAAAGTTTTCCTGCTCTGGAAGCCTTCCGCGCTTCTTTAACGCCTTGTACGCTGTCTCTACGCCGCTTAATGTAGCGCCTGCGTTTTCAAACGCATTATGGATATAGCTGTCCTCCCATGCTGTATACGGATACATATAGGAAGATACCTCCAGACATCCGGTTGCGTTTCCGATGACCGCATGGTCGCCCGGATGCAGCGCACGCAGTACCGCGCGTACACCGATCGTAGCCCCGCAGCCTGCGCACATCCGATGCCCAGGTGCCAGCCGCTCCGGCTTCTCCACCCAATCCTTCAAACGATAGGACTTTTCTGATACTGTCTGATTGCTCACTTGTGCCTCCTATTTCCGTAACCCGATATACTGGTACTGTTCTACTTTTTTTCCATACTGATCCGCTTGCGCAAGCTCTTCAAAAACCGCGTAAACATCCTTAACTGTAAAATCACGCCCGCCCAGGCCATAAATATAATTAACAGTTTCTATGCTGACCTTGTTTCGAAACAGCGCCGCGTCCACTTCGCAGCCTAACGGCCCTCCGTTTCCATTATAGCTCTCACAGCGGTCTAAGATCGCAGCCATCCGGCAGCCCTTTAACGCTTCTGCGAGCTCCTTGGCCGGAAACGGCCGGAATACTCTTAATTTGATCACGCCGACCTTTTTGCCCTCGGCGCGCAGATCGTCTACCGCCTGCTTCGCTGTACCTGCCGCTGAACCGATCAGCAGCATAATATAATCCGCATCATCTGTGCGGTATTCTTCAAATAATCCATAGCTGCGGCCAGAAAGGCTGGAAAATCGCTGTGCCACCTCTAATATGACCGCCTTTGCCTGCTCCATCGCTATCTCTTGGTTTTTCCTTGCTTCCATTACATAAGCGGAAGCGGAATACGGGCCGACCGCAACCGGCTTACCTGGATGAAGCAAATACTCCTCTGGCTCATACGTACCTACAAAATCCTTTACCGCTTGGTCCTCCAGCAGCTCGATATTTTCTACGGCATGACTCGTAATAAATCCATCCTGGCAGATCATAACCGGAAGATGCACATCCTTATGCTCTGCGATCGGATATGCCTGGATGAAATTATCATAAGCCTCCTGGTTATTTTCCGCGTAGATCTGAATCCATCCGGTATCACGCGCACCCATGCCGTCGGTATGGTCGCAGTTGATATTGATCGGTCCGGATAATGTGCGGTTTACAAGCGCCAGCACAAGCGGCATCCGGTTCGAAGCCGCCAGCAGCAGCTCTTCCCACATCAGCGCCAAACCTGCAGAGGAAGTCGCCGTAAGGCTCCTTGCGCCTGCAGCCTGCGCACCGATCGCCGCGCTCATGGAAGAATGCTCACTTTCTACTGGAATAAATTCCGTGTCCATTTCTCCGTTTGCGATATAGGAAGATACCATCTGCGGAATTTCCGTAGACGGCGTGATCGGAAACGCCGGCATAACATCCGGATTAATCTGGCGGATCGCATACGATACCGCCTCGTTGCCTGACATACGGTCTTTGATCGCCATCGTTACCTTCCCTCCTTCATCGTAATTGCCTGAAACGGGCAGACGTTCGCGCAGATACCGCAGCCCTTACAGTGGTCATAGTCAAAATCCTCCCGCGCCCCGTCCTTCACCGGAATACTGGAATCCGGACAAACTGGTACGCAGAGCATACACTGTTTGCACAGCTTTTCATGAAAGACCGGCGTGCTCGTCCGCCATTCGCCTGTATGAAAATATTTCGAAGTTCCCGGAGCAAACATCATCAGACCCTCAGTCAAATCCTGGTGTCTTGTCTGCTCGTTTATTTTATGTACATCTGTTCTCATGTATCTTTATCCTCAATTTAATTTTTATTGTATCGTCTGACCTTTACGCGCTTTTTCTAATATCCTGATTCAACATTTCCTGCATTACTTCAAACGTCCGATACAATGCCTGCATATTTCCTTCGATCACTTCCGGCTTCTTTGCAAATTTATGCTCGTACAAGCCGCGCATCTCTTTTAAAAACGCTTCGCGCTCCATCACTCCGCTGACCGCGACAGCCGCCGCCAGCATTGGGGAATTTGGAAAATTCTTTCCAAGCGTCTCTTCTGAGATGCTTCTGGCATCAACCGTATAAATACTGCCCTGATATCCGTTCAGCAGCGGCAGAATCTCTTCTTTTGCCTTTGGAGTATTAATAATAATGGCGCCATCCCGTTTCAGGCCCGCCGTAACATCCACAGAATGCAGCAGGGTTTCATCTACGACCATCACCAGATCCGGCGTATAAATATTAGAATGCACCCGTATCGGCTCTCGTCCGATCCGGTTATATGCGGTAATCGGCGCGCCCATACGCTCTGGACCGTATTCCGGAAAACCCTGTACGTATTGTCCTGTTTTAAATGCCGCATCAGCTAACAGCAATGCCGCTGTTTTGGCTCCCTGTCCGCCTCTTCCATGCCATCTGATCTCAAGTCCTTTGTTCATTTCCATACACTCCTTTTTATACAAACGTCAAATACTTGCAGCCGTTCTGATACCTTCACTGCTGCAAATACTTAGCTTTACATATCCTGCGCACAGATACGCAGTACAACTTAAGCTGTCACACTCATTTCTCAGCTGCTATTCACAGCCAAAGGCTGCTCATAGCAACATTTCTCAACGCATTTTATTATAATAACCCTTGGGGATTTTGTAAAGTGAAAGTATGAGAATTATTCACTTTAAAGATGAATTTTTTTCACTTATAAAAAAACAAAAAGACGTCCGCACTGGACGCCTTTCTGTTCATTTTCATAATATTTCGCAGCAATCTGCCCCATCTGCGGCAGTATTCCGCTGATCCTGCTATCGATTTGTAAAGGTTCTGCCTACCGGGATCCGGTAATCTACATACACCTTCTGATTTCCCTTAATGATAACCGCTGAACGAATCGTGATCGTACTGATATGGATCTGCTCTCCTTTTCCTACCGGGGTTGCAGAACCAGTATAATTTGAGCCTGTAACCGTACAATCTGTGATCAGATCACCGTTTGCTACCTGGATACAATCCGCCGCTACCTGAAAAGCATTGGTAGCGCTTGTACTTGTCGTCAGGCTGCGGATGCTGTAATCCGGGATTTTCTGCGTATCTGTCAGTTCGATATTTACGGTCGCTACCTTATTTTCGTTCGAGCCCGTACCGATATAGGAATACCGCTGGTTGTATTTCAGCGTCACCGTATAAATTCCCTGCTCCGCTTTTCTGCAGTATAAACCGTCATTTTCCATCGCCGTTCCGATCTGTACCGGCTGCAGCGTCATTTTGTTCGTTGTTGCCGTAATTGCGCTGTCGGATGTGATCGGCGTGATCATATCGGTCGCGTAATAAGTATTTCCCTTGCGGATCTGCGCTCCTGTAAAATCAACATAATCGTTAAATACACCGCCGCGGTATTCTGCAAGGCGTATTGTGATCTGCGGCACATTTCCAATCTCTGTATTTTCATTGATGCCCATATCCAGCGAAGCGTTGCTTGCTTCTACCTGATAGGTATATGCGCCGTTCATCGGAGGAGCAGACACAATGACAGTAAAATTCTGATTTAAGGTTACGCCGCCTGCTGTCAGCGCCAAAATACAGTTGTAAATACCAACCGACGCTCCGTTTGTCGTCACGATAATGCTGTTGCTGGACGGCTCATAGCGCGCCACAGTCCGACCATAAGATTCTGTAACGATTCCCGTCGCATTTGTCAGTGACAGCGCTTCTCCGTATTGATCGAGCGCCGTAACCGGAATGATCTTCTGATATCCGGCTACATTTACATTTGACATAGCGATCGCTGTTTCTTTCATCTTGATCGACGCCAGATAACGGCCTGCCTTAACTGTCACATCATAAGAATAAGTCACAGGGATCGTACCCTGCATTGCAGTAACCACGATCGTAACCGTACCTGCCTTGATCGGCGTCAGCTTACCGTCTGAGCTGACGATCAGGCTGTCCGGATCCGAGGACGTATAAGTAAGCGCGTCATAAGCGATCGCTGCCCCACTTTTATCCAATGCGGCAAAATGCGCATACATCGTATCGCCAATCGCTACCTCCCGTACATCCGGATCCTTAAAAGTAGGTGTCTGGATGCTTTTGGTCAGTGTAAATTTAGTTTCGGCCGCTTCCTCCGCCCGCTGCTCTACACAGACGATCGTCTGGGTGTCTGACAGGCGTGTGCCGTCAATTCCCGTATATTCCAGCGTTACACTCGCAATGCTTCCAATGGTTGTCATAAACAGCTTGTTCGTCTGCTGATCCAGCAGTCCGTTCGTTACATTTGCTGAGTAACGGAACGTACCATTTTTTATCATTTCTGTTACATCAATATTTTTCACATCGTAAAATGCATATTCGATCGTCGTATATTTTCCTGCCTGTGCAGATGAGGTTGTGATCTTAAGCTTCACTGGTTTGCCTGCGCTTGCAGTAAAATCCTTCGTATAGCCTGCACAGGAAACCGTATAGACCTTTCCATCTGTAAAGCTGGTCGATGTAGTGACATCTACCGTCTTACCATCCTGCGAATATTCTACCTTCTTTACAACAACCGTCGTCTCTCCCGACTTAATGGAAAAATCCGCTTCCTTAAACTTCACTGCAGGAGCTGTTCCAAACGTAAGGCTAAAACGATTGGATGCTTTCTGTTCAATATTTTCGATAAACGTACCAACCGTTACCTTTACCTGCTTTGTACAAAGCGCCGCTCCCTTCGCCGAATTTCTCGGTGTTGCGGTGATCGTGTATTCGCCGGACTGCGTCGGAGTAAACGCACCGTCCTGCGTGATCTGTGAAGAGCAGTCCGCTCCTTTTGCATCTGTCACTGTCCAGTACACCTTGCTTGTCGCATTCGCAGGAGTCATAACTGCGCGGAACTGGTATGTTTCACCGGATTTCAGCTGCTTTAAGTCGCTGACCCCCGTAGTGTCAATATTCACGGACTTTGCCTTGCTCTGCAGCTTGCCCGCAAATGTAATCTTATTGACCAGCTTCCATTTGGCCGTATATACGTTAACCGTAATACGAATGCGCTCGCCGACCGCATATGCAGACTCTCCGTTGCTGTCGATCGTCAGCTGGTTTGTCACCGAGGTGCCCTTTGCGATTGTCTTTTGCGTATCAAAGGACGCCCATTTCTTGCCCTTTCCTGTGATATGCCACTTTAAAATATAACCCTTCTGCACATTTTTGACCTGGATATCGTAAATGCCTTGGTTGGCACGGTTTTCATAAAAGGTCGAGTAAGTTGTCTGAAACGCCGGAGCCGCCGCTGCGTGTGCATAGACCGGCATACCTGTAAGTATCATCACAACTGCTAGTAATAATGCAAGCTTTTTAAAAATCTTCTGAGACATTTTTGCCCTCCTTCTTTTTTAAATCTTAGATTGTTCCATTTTACCACTTTTTACCGGAATTGACAACCTGTCCAGAAGATTATTTTAGAAACATTACCGCCAGTCCTTGGCTCCACTGTAACCTTATTCCTTTCTCGTGTGAATAGAAACCTTAACGTCCTCCATTTGATCTATATCATCCTTAGAGACTTCGACGAGAATGCCTCTGTTCACAAGCATATCATCAACATAAGCCGGTATTTTCTTATTTAATCGAACATTTAGCTCCTTATTATCAGCCTTCATACTTTCCAGAGAAAATGTATTTGATACACCCGCTTTCATAACGATTGCGACCAGCGCATGAGATTCATAATAAGCCTGATCATAAAAATCAGCTGTATCCGAAGAAAAGCCCAGGTCTATTAATACCGGTCTTGAAACAGAATGATCACAAACTATTTTTGCAACATAGTCGTCTTCTTTCTCCAGATCGTAATATTTTTTTATAATTTCTACAACGACATCCTTCTCTTGAACGGTTTCCGATTTTGCAGAACAAGCCGTCAAAAGTAAAAGAAGTAAGGACATAAATGCAAGTATGATGTGTAAATGTTTCATGATAAATTTCTCCCGATTAAAATGGGAATTTCGTCACAGTAACCAGCGAGCCAGCACACTCGCTACGTCAATCCGTAATATCCTATCACTTTGGAATATAAACCGCGAACGTCACTGTGCCGTCCTCACCCAGTGTAAAAGTTAAGATCTTAAGGCTATCCAGCCCGGCATCTGAATATGAATATGGGAACTGTTCAGACATTCCGGCCCCCTTGCCTTCAAAATAATCCTGCACGCAAATCTTCCCGCTGCCAGACCCACGGCCTTTGATTTTATATTGATAGCTCACATATCCGTCACTGTCTGGCGTTAACGTCTGCACTGTGCTTTCTACGCGTTTTGCATACAGATCGATCGTATCCGGCGTAAGCTTCTCCATCCATTGTTCAATCTCCTCTTCTTTCCTTTGCATAGCCTTCGGCACTTCGTCTGATGTTTTCTCCGGCTCCGCCAGACTTTTCAGGTATTCGGCCGCTGCCTGCGGATCTGCCTTGGCCTTATCTATCGGCAGCTCAAACAGCGCGTTCAGTCCTTGATAACCTTCTTTTCTTGCTATTTCGCCTGTCGTTTTGTCAAAGCGATATGCTTGGTTATCATAAAACGTACTGTCTGATACGCACAGGTACAGTCCATGATCTGCAAAGATTTCTACATTGTCGCATTCTGTAACCCTGTATAAAACACCGTCCTGCATAAGCTCCGAATAACCTCCGCGCATCGTGACCACATTGTATTGTACCGGATCATAGCCCTTGATAAGCGGCGATACAAAAAAGGAAAGCTCGCCGTACGCCTCGTCAGACGTATCCGGCATCGGCGTTCCATCTGCATATTCAATCGCTGTAACCGCATACGTCCGGTCGTCTAAGATCTCGCCGCCGGCGCTTGCCTGAAAGTGTGTAAGATCCTTCCCGGATACCATGCCAAGCAGCGTCACACGATATCCGCCGATCGTCTGCTGCTCGTTGACCGTAACCGCTGTCTTACTCTGAAACGCTTCTGCCAGCTTTGCGTCTTTAAAATGCTCTGTTACCTTCTCCGGCGCCAAATACCTCCACGAGGCATACGCTGTCACAGACCCCGCCGCCAATACGATAAACGCTGCTGCCGCCGCTGCTGGTAACTTTCCTGCTCTTTTTTTACCCATATCCTCTCTCTCCTTTGCCTGTCTTATGATCTCCTGGTTCAGCTGTACACCCGGTGCCTGCGTTGGAGTAAGGGCTTGTTTTAATAATGCGTCAACATTCTTTTTCATTTAAAACAACCTCCAGTTCTTTTTCTAATATCCTTCTGGCATAATACAGCCTGCTTTTTACCGTCCCCTGCGGGATCCGGATAACAGAAGCGATCTGTGCGACCGAAAAATCTTCCATATAATACAAAAGTACGATCATCCGATATCGCTGCGGCAGACGGTTTACCGCCGCCCTGACCGCTTCCGCTTCCTCTCTCCGCAAAAACTGTGCTTCCGCCGACTGCTGCATTTTATCAGCCGCCTGCAGAGCTTCTGCCTCGGTCATCGCAGGACCGTCCGCAATCCGTTTTCTCCAGGCATACTTGCGCTTTTTATTTTTCCAAATGCGCACCGCGACCGTCAAAAGATATCCCTTCGGATTCTGCTCTGTCCGGATCGTTTTGCTGCATTCCACCGCTTTTAAAAGCGTATCCTGGTAAAGATCCTCCGCTTCCTGCCTGCTGCCTGTCAAATACGCGCAGAAAGAATAAATATCAGTTCCATATTCACGGATGCAATGCTCCAATTCTTCTATTGTCATAATTCATCCCCACTTTTCAGACGTCTTAGAAAGGGGTTGCCCTTCACTGATATATGGTAACAGCTTTCCGATTGGTTCAAAAAAAGAATCGCAAAGTCAAAAAAATATGTTACAATCCTATCATAAATAAAAATAAAGGATCCATGAAGGCAACCAATACTGAAAACAACAAGGAGGAAAAACATATGCCACGTTATACATTGGAATGCTGTGTCGACAGCGTAGAATCCGCACTTGCCGCAAGCGAAGGCGGCGCAGACCGTTTGGAATTATGCGCAGCGCTTCTGATCGGCGGTATCTCACCAGGTTTGGCTTTATTTGAGCAGGTCAGGGAACACTGTTCTCTTCCGGTGCGTGTGCTTTTACGGCCCCGCTTCGGTGATTTTCTTTATTCTGACTATGAATTTCAGATCCTCAAAAAGGAAGTAGAACAGTTTCGAAGAGCAGGCGCTGATGGGGTAGTCATCGGCTGCTTACAGCCAGATGGAACGCTCCATATCGACCAAATGAGGGAGCTGATTGAAACAGCCGGAGATATGAAGGTCACGCTGCACCGGGCCTTTGATCTGTGCGCAGACCCGCTGCAAGCTTATGAACAGGCAAAAATACTAGGCATCGATACGATACTGACATCTGGTCAGGAAAGCAGCTGTGAAAAAGGACTTCCTCTTCTGAAAAAGCTGTGCGCGCTGCAGGCAGACGGCCCGCAGCTTATGGCTGGCGCGGGCGTAACTCCCGCCGTCATCCAGCAGTTCCTCGCAGAAACAGATATTACCGCCTATCATCTGTCCGCTAAAAAAATACTAGACAGCAAAATGCGTTACCGCAGGGAAAACGTACCGATGGGTCTTGCCACAATGAGTGAATATTCGATCTTACAAACAGACAAAAAAATTGTGGCACAGGCCAGACAGGTGTTAGAAGCTGCGTCCGTTTAAAGCTTTTTCAACGAGCCGATTTCCCTCGTATTTTAATTTCAGAGAAAAAAACGGATGATCCTCCTCCAGCATCCGGAAAAATATTTTATCCCCCTCCCAGATCGGCAGGTCATACACACGGGATTTTGCTACCCATTCCAGCTCGCCCTCATCACAGTCCGTCAGCTCCCCGCTGTATGCATCTGCCGTATACAAAAACATATATTCCGTCTGCTGCTGGTCACAGATAAAGGTAATGATCCCGCGAAACCGCCAGTCGTCTAGTATCAGCCCGGTTTCCTCCTTTACCTCGCGCAGCAGGCATTCCTCCGGCGACTCATCCGCCTCAAAGTGCCCGCCGATGCCGACCCATTTATCCTTGTTGATATCGTGTTCTTTTTTTACCCTGTGCATCATCAGATATTTTCCGTCTTTTTCAATATAGCACAGTGTTGTCTGATTGCTTCTCATAAAACACTCCTTTGTAGTCAGATTCGTAATTTTTCGTTTCTTATTATCAGCTTAACACAATTATAAGTAAATGAAAATGGGATTTTACATACTGCCAAGGACTGTTTTCATGATATCTGTTTAGATATCTTTACTGTTACTTCTATGAGGGCTACGCTCCGATCATGACATATATTGGTACAGAAGGCTATCTGGTGAACTGTGAGCTCCTGGAAGGAAAGCAGCATTGACAGAAACATACCCCTGAGTTTTTAAAGGAAACCATCCGTATGTGCAAGGAAAGGATAAATATGGCCCGTACCTTCTGGAAGGCGATATTGAAGTCAGTACCTAGTGGACAAACCTTGGAATGACGGACCGCGAAGTCATTGAGCTCTACATGCCCATTGCGAATGCGAGCGGTTTCACAGCGAGATCAAAACCGACATGGAGCTGGAACGGCTGCCATCCGGGAAATTTGAAACCAATGAACTGATATTGGAGCTGGCAAGCGGCCTATAACATCCTTTGGATGATCGGACAGGAAAGTATCGCCAAGAAGGGCACAGAGACAAGGCATAAGGTCAGACACAGGAGACTGCGCACAGTGATTGGCAACATGATCTTAATGGCAAGCCACGTTACGAAACATACCCGACAGCTGATGTTAGGCCTTGCCCGAAGCAGCACATGGAGGTATGCATTTGTCGGAGTGTATACAGCATTTGCAGATTTCCGATTATAGATATCTTCTTGTCAGATCCCTTTGTGAGAAACCAAGTGGTAAGTACGCCCTTTTGAATGAATTTCCAGAGTTCCTAACCGCTATTTGGAAATAAATGCAGTCCATATACATGAAAAATACAGCTTTTGAAGAACTATTTATCAATAGTAAGCCAATCCGTTTGAGATTGGCATCATAAATCAACCAGTTTCACGAATTCAGGTATATAGTAATGCATTTGGTTTTATATAATTTTAAGAAAATCCTGATATTATGCTGGATTAGATGTTTGGAATTTGATTTATGTGATATTTTAACCAGAAAGCTAGAAAATATCAAGACGTTACCAACAATACTATAGAGCAAAACAAAATATTTGACAAGAAAGGGTAAATTATACAAGGGATGGGATGCCTTTAATAAAAATACAACTGTCAAAGACCCGGTGATAAACTATTACTATCCATTTGGATAACCTCCTTTGTCCTTAATGCAGTTGGCGAATTAGCATTATTGTAACAAAGGAGATTTTTACTGTAAGCTGAAGTATCTCCCACCACCGACAGATGTTTTTTCAAATTTCCTTTTTGCGGAACACAAAAAACTCCACAATGTAAACAGGCTCTTGGCCTAACAAATAGAACTAGGAACTTGTTTTTTAGGATTCCTAGCTCATTCGTGCCACTTATATTGTTTGTCCCGTTTTTATCTTTTTAACTTCATCAATGGAAAGATCAACAAATTCAGCAATCTTTTCAGGTGCTATACCTCTCCTCTTTCAATAATTTATTTCTCATATCTCTTTATAAAACCTTGCTATCTATTAAAACCTTATACTTTGTAATTTTTAATAGGTAGTAGATTTAAATCGAAGCAATCTCATCTTACAAGAGCTTCCACCATAATATTCGATTAGTTCTGAAAGAGGTCTGTAATTATATTGAGAACTATGCTGAGCAACTTTGACTTTAGTATAATCAGATACCCGGTAATCAGTCTGTGAAACAACTATAACTGAATGACGATATCTGCCAAGGCTGCTGCTATAAAACTGCAATACATCACCTGCTTTCATTTTTACTGACAAATTAGTATACACACTATTATTGTTATATACTGTTGCTCTTGGCCCTATCCCAGAATTAGATGTCACATAATTGCAAAACGCTTCAACACCGCAAAATTGAGATGGCGGATCACCGTAGGGCGAATCATAATTTCTGCCATACCACGTACTTGTCATCCTATAATCAGATGCTACCCGCTCCTTCAATGCAATACATACAGTATCATTTATAGACGGACTAGTAGGAATATTATATCCATCAGCCCGCCATATCCTGCCCATACACATTGAGAGACAAAATTCGTACAGTCCTCAGTAGCTCTTTTAAAAATATAATTCTCGTATTTATCTCCTAACTTATATCCCCAATTTCTCGCTTTTGATGTATCATAAGAAACATTGATATTAGCCGGTGCACAAAAATCTTCATCCTCTGCTTCTATCGCTTTACTATCAATGACTGTCTCTGTCATATCTTTCGCATTTTGCTGTATCTTGTCAAAATATTCATCTGCTCTCTGATAGATGTCTTTTGAATTTCGTTCTGATATACAGATACTGTCTTTTGCCATCTGCACTTCATCATTCTCAATGTCATCCAAGTCCAATACTTTATAACCATCATTTGATTTTGCCAGAGTCACTTGATAAAGTGATCCTGCCCCGCATGTATCCTCTTCACTGCCGCTGCCCCATGAATACTCATACTTTACGTATGCTGTTGCTTCCAAGAAATCATCTTTTTCCAAAAGCTCCTCTAATACGACTTCTTCCAGACTGACTGCCTGAATTCCATCCAATAATATTTTATTGCCTTCTCTTTTAGCAACGAGGTATTTTGCTGCAATGTATCCATTTATTGTCGCAAAATCATCACTTGAATAATCTCTGTTGTTATCTGCGAGCATCGTATCTAAAAAATCCTCAAAATAATCTTCTAATACATTCTGCACAGCCTCCTCTGAATACAGCTTAGACACCTCCGATGCATGAACATTCAACAGATTCAAATTTGCTTCAACTGCGAAAAAAAACATTGCTGATAAAATCCCCATTACAGCGCCTTGCCTTATAATAATTCTTTTCCTCATGGCGTCCCTCCTTTACATACAATTTATATACTATTTATGATACTGATACAGTGACAATAACTTTTACCTGTTAAATATTTATCTAACTTGTTAAAATAACCCTCCTTATTTGAACTAAATTAATAATCACTGTTACATTTTCATTGTATACCTTCATTTATCTTTTGTCAAAACTTATACAAAATTTTGATTGTTATTAACCTGAATTTTTCTACGTTCATAAATTACAGCCATACGGCTTGACCACCGGCTTTGCCGGTGGTCTGGATAATCCCCTCCAAGGCACTTTTCGATACCGCCTATAGCGGTGTCTAAGCAACCTCTTTTTCGGTTCTGCCTATAGGCAGTATCTTTTCTAACCTATGGTACTTGGCAGCCGCTTAAAAGAGGCACTTATCCTTCTATTCTGCTGCATTCTTCTTGTTCTTCTATATATTTCTTGATCGCATCTTCATTCACTTGCCCAATAGTCTCCACATAGTATCCCCTCGCCCAGAAATGTCCTCCATATTTGTTCCTGTATTCTGGATGCCTGTCAAATATCATAAGTGCGCTCTTTCCTTTTAGCTTTGACACTACGTCCAATATGCTCATCTTTGATGGAATTGTAAGGGCACACTGGCTTATGACGCCTTAAAGCAGATCGGGGCAATTTATAAACTTGACAATGAGCTGGCGGGGCTGGAGCCCGCTGAACGGCAGCATAGGAGGCAATTGGAGATAAAGCCGCTGGTTGACGCTTATTTTGTATGGGTAAAAAAGCATCAGGATGAAGTTCTGCCCAAATCCCAGACTGGGACCGCATTTAATTACTCCCTGAACCAGGAGTGATTTTTGCGGGTGTTTCTGGAAGACGGTGAAGTCCCCCTGGGCAACAACGCAACCGAATCCACGCTGCGGGGTTTTTGTATCGGAAAACACAACTGGCGTCTGATCGACACCATCCGCGGGGCAAAATCCAGCGCCATCATCTACAGCATCACTGAAACTGCGAATGCAAATGGTTTGAAAGTCTATGACTATGTGGAGCATCTCTTGACAGAGATACCGAAACACGAAGACGACACAGACTTTTCTTTTTTGGATGACCTGCTTCCATGGTCTCCGAACCTGCCAGAGCGCTGCCGGAAATCCAATAAATATGAAGTGAAATAAGGACTGGAGCAAGCCTGCTATTATAGTACAGGTTTGCTCCAGTTTTGTATAGGTACTCACGTTTTACCGTTTACTTTTTATAAGTTTTCTCATTTCCAGATTAAGTATCAATCCACATCATTTTGTTCACTTATATACTTACTAATCTTGTCATAATTATTCGACACAACTTTATTAGAACAAAACATGCTTTGAAAATCTAAGATATATTCAATATTCATAGTTTGAATTTTGAGGAACAGATGTTTTAGCAATATCAAAATATTTTTTTGCTCCATACTGATATTGTAGCTACTCTCAACTTTATTTATAGCTAATTCGAGCATAACAGCAGAAATATCTGGCAAATAACCATTCTGTAAAATTTCTATCCCTAAATTTCTGTAATAACATATGGCATCCTCATATTCCTCAGTTATTTCAACATATGCTAACCCACCCTTTAAATATATTTCCTGCAATATATCAACTATAATAGTAACTGCTTTGTCAAATACTTTATTATCCATGAACGATAAGTCTTGCATTACCTTTACTTCCTAATAATTGTATGGTCTGGACGTGTTCCATAATCACTTCCATCCCAAGCCTGAATATTCGTTATTTCTATTTTTTTCCAATTTTTCACATATATCTTATGTGTAGGAGAAAATAATGGAGTTACGTCTTTAAATGTCACCACCTTATGGTATTGTACTAGTGGACCTATGTCAATACTTTGGACACAAAAAGTTGAAAGTTTATGCTGATTTT
>CAJUIL010000027.1 GCA_910586225.1 uncultured Eubacterium sp.
ATCGCTACTGCTCACTCTATTCTCCCCAGCTCTGCTGGGGGCTTAATGGACGTTCCGTTAGTTACAAGAACTATCACCAGCTCAACAATGTCAAACACAAATTCATATCGATACATCTAATAAATATGTAAGTATAATTTCATATCTCTATTATAAAATCCGATGTTAAATTATTTTAGTAGTATAATGTATAAAAGCAACTTTTATTCTCGCAGATTTATCCAAAGTACCATATTATGTCAGTGTTAATAACTAACTATGCAGAAGAGATTAATTCACTTCATTGTATATATTTGTGTACAATTCTAGTATTATAATTCTCAGATGAAGCACTTCATTTCAAACTCCTTCAACAGTACTTTAGTTTGAAATTCTATTATAAAATGTTATATAAAGGATGAAGTATTACAATTTATACTATAGCACTAAAATTAAAAAACTAACTATCTCATCAAATAAAATAAAATAATAATCTAAATTAGAATCTACCTAATCTACTAATTATGAATTATCCTTAAAATAATATATCTCAAACTCTTCTTTTTCAGCATTTCACACAATAATCAGATTTTATACATATTTCATTTGTAAAAATCTTTTTTTCTAGTATAATCATTATAAATACAAAATTTTAAAGGAGATAATAACGTGGCAGAAACAATCAGTATTAACAATTCAAAAGGTGGAGTAGCTAAATCTACGTCTGTAATTACCATTTCACAGATTCTAGCTATAGCAGGCTACCATATACTTATCATCGATCTTGACCCACAAATGAATACAACTAAAATGTACGGTCAAAACGAAAATCCAGATGTAAATACAGAACACCTATTCTGTACGAAACAACTTCGTAAGTCATCTGTCGAAGAATTTATTACACCAACAATTCAACCTGGCATATCCATTATTTCTGCCAGTAGAGATTACTATGAGCTAATTTATAAAATACATGCAGCAAGTAAAGAATATCCGGTAGAACTTACATTCCGTCATAATTTAGAATACATAAAAGAAGATTATGATTATATTTTTATTGATAACTCTCCTTTCAAATCAGCACTATCTAATTGTTCTCTTTGTGCTAGCGATGGAGTACTTACCCCGATAAATGCGGATAATTTTTCCTATGACGGCTTAATGGACTTGATTGAGTCCATACAAAATTTAAATGATACTTACTCATTATCTATCAATTTTTTAGGAATCTTCATGACTAGAGTGTCAAGTCGAACAAATTTATTCAAACAAATGTTTGAAAGCTATGAAGAAATGTTTGAAGAACGGTTCATACCTGTATCTATACGCCAAACAGATGCTGTAAACCAAAGTAATACAGCATTTATCCCGCTTCTAAGCTATGACAAACGCTGTACAGCTGCACAAGACTATATTGAACTCGTGAACTATCTCGGTCTCATGGACAATAAGCATTATAAGAAACTCGTCAAATTTATGAAAGGGGAAAAATAATGGCTTCAAAAAAAATATTTAAACCTGGACAAACCTCTACTGGAGTTTTGGATACAAAAGGCGGAGAAAAGCTTAAGCAAATGCAAGCAAATTCAAATTATAACTTTAAATTCATCCCTAAAGATAAAATTACACCAAATGAAAAGAATAAAAACTATTCCCAAGATAACATTGAGGCCCTCAGAGAGTCCATTATTGTAAATGGCTTACGTCATAACCTATCAGTAATACCAGATAACGATTCTGATAAATATCGCATTGTATCTGGAGAGCGCCGTTATCATGCTATTAATCGAATGGATGATAAAACATACCGCGAACTATTTCCAACAGGCATTCCCTGTAAAGTTGAAAAATCCAGCATAACAGAGATCGATGAAGAAATTATGCTCATTTCTGCAAATCATGACATCCGAGAAACTTCAGTGGAAGAAAAACGATGGGAAATCAGACGTTTGAAAGAATTATACGAAGCTAAAAAATTAAGTGGTGAAATAACAAATATCTCCAAGGAGATAGCTAGGCAACTAAACATATCACAACGGCAAGCCATAAAATACGTAAATGCCGAAAAATTAATACCGGAATTAAGTGACCTCCTTAACCAAAACGGCATTAGTTTAGAAGAAGCAAGTAAATTCAGCCGACTAGATGAGTGGGCACAACTAAAAATAGTGGAATTATTAAACGCCAAAGGAAACGTAGATGCAGAAGAATTGGAAAGCATTAAGAAAATTTCGCAAGAAAAAGAATTAGAAAATAAACGGAATCATCAAGAATTAGAGCGTACACTACAAATGCTTGCCGAACGTGACAAAAGCATCGAAGCATTAGAACGGAGAATCCAAACTCTTCAAAACAACAAAACAGAAAAACCACAACCAGATCTAAAAGAAGAGTTGAAATATGTTTCAGATGCAAAGAAAAAGGCAGAACGTGAAAAGCAGCGTTTAGAAAATCAGCTTGAAAAAATGAAACAACACCAAAAAGAACGAGAATCTCGAAATACAGCTATTTCTGATCAGGAATTGAAAAGAATCTCACAAATAGCAAAAACAGAACAAGTTTTACAGCTTTTCGAATCAAATTTTACAACATTAAAAAATAACAAAAATATAATTAGAACGGATGCAGATTTAAAAACCAGACTTGAAATTTTAAAAAACAGACTTCACGATTTGCTTACTGAAATTGAAATATCTTCTTAATTTATTAAAACATATAATTATTAATGTGTGTCTTTTATTGATAATTATATGTTTTAAATATTTAATAGTTAAGAACAAACTTAAAATTCAAATTCTTTATCTAATTTTCTTCAATCGAAAAGTATATCCTAAAAGGTATCTATTAAAAATTTAAGCTTACATAATAACAACTTCTCTTTATAGAGTCAAAATATTATTGTCTGTATTCCGTATAATGAGATTGAAACCCTCACCTTTAGGTAAACCCTATAGCTTCATGTTTAAATAAAAGAAAAAATTCGAATACTAAATCTAAAGTGAAGTCGTAAAAAATTACACAAAATAGGCACACTGAGAGTACTGATCCGTATGATATGGCAAAGCAATGAAGTGGAAATATTGACAGAATATGTAGGTTGCGACCATATACACCTATTGCTTTTAATTCCGTCATATCTTTGAGCAAACGGACAACATTTTATGGGCAAAATAGGTATTATGTAGCAAGCAGCAGGGTTGTGACAAATAAAATTATCAAAGAGTATATTAAAAATCAAGATTTGTGGGAGAAAACAAAATCCGATAACATCGAGATTCACAGTTCACCGAACCTTCCAGCTAAAACAAGTAATGGTTCAATTTTAAAATTGCCTTTACAAAATATATAGTTTTTGTATTTGGTTTAATTTTTTTAACTATTAGTAGTATGGAAAAGAATGGAAGTATGGTATAGTATGGTATAGTATGGCCAGTTAAGAAATGTGTTAAAATCAAGGTTTATCTCTATTTAGCAAAGAGAATCTTGCTGTTAACCTAAGAGAAAATTGCTGTAAAGGTAAGAGAAAATTGCTTTCTTTTCAGGAGCAAACGGCTGTATAGATAAGAAAAAAAAGCGGAATAGATAAGAAAGAATGGCTGTTAAAAGATAAGAGATGAGAAAAAAATATTGACATTTTCGTATCTTTTGATTAAAATGAAAACGAGGAAGAAAAAGGTAAGAGTAGATAGCTGTTTATTTGCATTTTTTTAGTGAAAAAATATTTAAAGATAAAAAATTAGTCATTTTTAATTGGGTTAGATGATTTTTATTAAATTAGAATAATCTGTATAAGGTGAGAGAAATCAGCGGTAATAAATTTATATTAGAAAGATAAGAGCAAATGGCTGTTATTTTTTACTTTTTCAGTCAAAATATGAATAAAAAGCTTGATTTAGTAGAAATAGTAACCTAAAGGTACGAGTATTTGGCGGTAAAAGAATTGAATTTATAGAGAATTTATACGAGCAAAAGGTACGAGTATTTAGCGGTACCTATTCGTTTGTATAAGCTAAGAATATATGGCTGTAGAAAAAATTGAAAGGTAAGAGTATATGGCGGTGAAAATAATAAAAGGTAAGAGCATATAGCGGTGAAAATAATAGAAGATAAGAGTATATGGCGGTGAAAAAAGAAAAAATAAGTTCATTTAGAAGTAAAAAAGATAAATAGGTAAGAGAAATTAGCGGTAATAATGTTAAAAATAAGTGGATTTAGTAGAAAAGTGACAAAAGCTAAGAGAAATTAGCGGTAATTGTTTAAAGTAGTGAATTAAACTTATGCTATTCAAAATTTGAGATAGATTTCATCTAAGCTAAGAGAAATTGGCGGTCAAATAATGGAATTATAATGAAAAAACAGTGATATGAGAACTCATAAATGGAATAAGCTAAGAGAATATAGCGGTAAAAAATTATAAAAGATAAAATTTGTGAGATACAATAAATCTAAGCTAAGAGAATATGGCGGTAATATACAAATAAATATGGAAATGCTAAGAAAAATCAGCGGTTAATAGAAAAAAGTTAAGAGAAATTGGCGGTAAGTATCGAACGAACATAGTGAGAATAGTGAATAAAAGGTGCGAGAATCTTGCGGCTTATGTAGCAGATTGAGATAGAAAAAATGGCAAATGGTATCGAATAAGGTAAGAGTATATGGCTGTTAGTAATAACATATGTCAGGAGGAAAATGTGAAGAATAGGAGGAGTTATGGCAAGAAAATCAGAAGTCTCAACGCAAAATGAGAAAAAGAAAGTTAGAAAAAAGGGTGGAAATGAAGTTGCATTTAGACCGCAAAGCATTGTAGAGGCCAGGTATAATTTGGATAGGAGACAGAATGATATTATGGATATTGCATTTGGTATGATCGATGATCAGGTGGATAAAAAAGAATATTCTATCCGTGTAGCAGATGTGAAGGAATACTATAATATTGAGGATAAATCCCATGCATATCGATTTTTAAAACAGGCGGTAGAGTCTTTAGAAGGAAAGGGATTTAAATTGAAAAAAGATGAAGATACGTCTATTTTTTATCCGTGGTTTTCTAAAATTACATATGTACGCGCTAAAGATGAAGAAAACAGCCATATTGATTTTAAGATGGATGATGATTTAAAACGAATGATTGTAGAATCTCGAAGAGGAGCATACTATTCGATTCGGTATGCAATTAATTTAAGCAATAAATATGCTAAACGTCTGTATTATTTATTTCAGGATCGGAAAAACTGGAACCTGAAAAATCCGGATATGGAGACGGGAGTATTTACAATAGCTATCGAGGAATTGCTTAGGATGTTGGATTGTCCAAAATCTTATAAATATACAGATTTTAAACGATATGTTATAAAGCCGTCTATGGAGCAGATTAATGGGAGTACTGACATTTATTTTGAATATGAAGAAAATAGAGGAAAGCTGAGGTCAGGTCAAAAAGGTGTCATGAGTTTGACCTTTCATGTGACGCAGCTAAACCCTAATTCCAAGGTTGTTGCAGATTCTGCTTTTTATGAAATAACGAGTCAGCATGTGGAGATACGAAAAAAAGGTTATCAAGATGCTGAGGTTAGGGATATTTTATCGATGGCAAAAAAATATGAGAGAGATGACGCATTTATTCAGGAAGCTCTGGAAATTGTAGATCATACGAGATGTGACTCTAGGGTTGGACTGGCTTGCTATTTTATGAAAAACGGGTATAATCAGCTTTCAACGGGACGTCAGGTTGATCAAAGGACGGCTTTGAAGGTAGCTGAAAAATCTACATACCAAAGTTTTCATCAACGTGATTATAATTATGATGAGTTGGAAAGAGATTTACTGACGCAAGGAGGGATAGCCCAGGATATGAGGCAGCCTGAAGAACCTATGGAGCAAAAAGCAGCTGGAAAGAAGGAAATTTCGGTAGAGGAGCTGCAGAGTATGATGGCAAGTAATCCTCAGTTGCAGCAGGAAATTGCAAGCCTGTTGGAAAAAATGAATGGAGAAGGAAATGGGCAAATGATGTAAAAACTGCCTGTTCAAAATCGTTATGAAAAACTGAAAATTACAGAATCAGTAGTTCTATATAAGGGGGGCGAAAACTATTCGCAAAATGAAAGTTTTGCGAATAGTTTTCGCCCCCCTTATATATTGAGATTTTATATACAGAGACCTAGGATTAAAAAATAAATTAGGAATGAATAACATACTATTTCAAATGCAATTCATTCCTAGATTGATTAATTATTCTAAAATTAATTTTTCTAATACAGCTGAATCATTTTCTGGCTGCTTGTAATTAACGACAATCCCCAAAATAGCAGCCTCATTTTGGAGAAAGCTGTCTCCAATTCTTATGTAATTTTATCCATAGGCTTTCTTTTGTAAGCGTTCTGTAGTTTAATTATTCTAGTGTGGAAAATTTATACAGTCGTATGTATTCCATTTACATTTACATTTTCGTTTGCGTCCATGGGAATTACCAGGCATTTTTGGCCATCTATCATTTGCGATTTGATTTGTGCTGCTTTTTCTGGTTTAACGTGCAGGACAACATCATATGTCTTTACTTCAAATCTGCGTTGGTCCACAACGTTTTCAGCATAAAGCTTGGCATCGCCGACTTTTTCGTCGTACTCGTGTTCTGCTTGTATGATTCTTTCGTCAGAAATGCCACTTTCATTTAAGATTTCTTTGATCGTTTCTTTTGAAAGTTCTATTGGTTCTGGCTCTTCTTCTTGTGAAGTGGCAGCTGCATTTTCATTAATCTTTTCCTGAATTTTGTCGTGAATTTCTTTGATCGTTTCATAGCTGCTTTCTTCAGCGAGGGTATCTTCCAAAATGGAACGAAATACTTCTTTTTGCTCGGCAGCTGTCATTTTCTTTCCACAGCCTAAAACACCCTCAATGAAACCTTCCGGTGGTTCTTTTGGATTTTTTGTGTAAAATAGTGCTGTGTGGATGTCTGTGCTGCGTTCAGTAAAGGCAGGAAATACAAAACCAGTATCTGGTGTCCCCACTACCCAATCACGCAGACGCAGGCCGATTTCGTTGGAAGCTTCGAGATATCCAAGACCTGGTTTGGAAAGGGTAACCGGGCAGACTGCGCACAGCAGATATTCGTATATTTCTTCAGATTCGTCCAAGTTTCTGTGATCTTTGGTTTTCAATGGTATGTCATAAGCGTCGTGAAAAATCAGAATGAGATAATTACCAGCATAGTCATAGTTTTCAATGATCAAGTCATAAAAACGTTCCAGAAGCTCTTCGTTTTTTAATTTACTTTCGCGTAGTCCAAGTAAAAATTGTTGTTTGCCTCCCTGCTCTTCTTCAGAAAGAGGAAATTCCAGCTCAAGAAGATTATTACCAAGTGTGCCGGAAAAAACCTTTTTTGCAAGCTCCAGATATTTGAAAAATTCTTCTTCGTCTAGATTCAAAAAAGTTTTACCTAGCCGTGTGATTCGGTTATGTTCTCCGTCAACATAACAGCCGCACATACGCGTAAAGGTACATCCTTCTTTTTTTAGACGTTTTTTTATTTCCATAATTTCTTTTTTATTCAATGAATTGCCCTCAGCCTTTCTATTTAGTTTAGTAGGAGTGTCCTTAACTATTTATTATACACGCAGCATTGGGTTTGGGCAAATCATTTTTTAGAAAAATTGGAATATCATTGAATTGTTTTGGCGTTCTATGATAAAATAAATAAGAAAAAACAAGGAGGCGTTGTCACATGAATGAAAAATTATATAAAGCAATCAATGCAACAGCTGTTTCAAGCCTTGTGCTTGGTATCTGCATTGTAACAACCGGAATTGTGTCTGGTGTTCTTTTGATTGTCAATGGAGCTAGGCTTTTGAAACACAAATCCGTCATTATTTTATAAGATAAAAGAAAAGATGAAAAAACTGTGTTTTGTATTGATAGAAACACAGTTTTTTTATCTTTTATGACACATTTTATGACCGAATATAAAGTTCAAGCTTTTTGAATGAATTTTGTTTCTCCAACTTTTTCTGTGATAAAGTCACGTACCTGGTCGCGTTCGATTCCAAGGATAATGGCAAATTCTCCATAGAGCCGCTCTTCAGCAAGATGAAAATATTTTTCATCCGATGCTGTGATTTTTTTCCCTTCGGCTATACGGCTTTGCATTCGATGGTAAATTGTTTTAATGATCCGAATCAATTCTCTGCAGTCGCATTTGCGAAGTGTTTCCTTATACTGGGTTTCCCTCTGCTTTTCGTCTTTGACCCAGAGAGGTTCCAGGTCCGGAATTTCTTCTAGTAGCTGCAGGATCGTTTCTTTGTGAATTAAAGATCGCATCACTACTTTTGTGCTGTCTACCGGTGTAAAAATCTGACTGTCTTTTGTATAATACGGTACAAGTGTATAATACATCCGTTCTTTTGGGATGCCTGGCATATCCAGCGGTCCGATCTCTTTAATCCTGCAGACACCGTTGTTTCCATAAATTACATAATCGTTTTTTTGAAACATAGGCTACTCTTCCTTTCTGTCAAATGCTGAAATCTGGTATCAACCTTATTCTACCAATTTATTTTTGACAATGTAAATAGTTTTTATGCAGAAAACAATGATTTCGTGATTATATCCTATAAGAGCTGGTTCATACTTGTGCAATTTGCCTACAAATACCGTGCATTGTTTTTGAAATATATCTTATGGTTTACGAAAGAGGTGTTTAAATCGCAGAGATTATTGAATTTTATTTCTGCACTGATCTAGTAGTTTTTGGTAAATTACAGGATATGGGATGCCTGTTTGCCGGCTGATACGGATAACAGAATCATATTCCAGATAAATACGCGTCTGTTCGGATAAACTACAAAGCTTTACCTGGACATTCCCATAAGTAGTTTCGATGGTTTGCATTCTGCGTGGCAGAATGGTGCGTTCCATTGGCTGTCTGCGAATACCAATGGTTGTTGTCTGCTGAAAAATAATCTGTTCTAGTTTTGAAATGTCCTTTTCGGTACATAGTACGTTGAGCTGGTAGGCAGGACGGTTTTTTTTCATATAGATTGGAAAGAAATAGGCGTCTTTTGCTCCAGACTGCATCAAACAATCCATGGCATACCCCATCATCTCACCTGAGCAGTCGTCGATATTCGTTTCCAGCTTGTATATACAATCTGTGCTATCAGGTTTTATATTTTTTGTTACTGGTTCGATCAACATAGCGCGTAGAATACTTGGACGTTCATACATACGTTTTCCTCCGCCAAGTCCTGTACGAAGAATATGAAATTGCTCCGGGAGTTTTCCGCTGGTTCGGATAGCTGCTGCAATAGCCGCTCCAGTCGGAGTGACAAATTCACCTTTTATTTCAGAAATATGAAGTGGAATCTGATATTTTTGAATAATATAGGTTGTTGCTGGAACAGGAACAGGAAGGATGCCATGTTGACAGCGGATAGAGCCGGATCCTTCCTCTAAATATGGTATAATTACATTTGTAATATGTAATTCATCTAGGCAAATGGCTGTGGATAGGATATCTACAATAGAGTCGGCAGCTCCCACTTCGTGAAAATGTACTTGATCGATGGAAGTACCATGTGCTTTTGCTTCTGCTTCTCCTAAAATAGTAAAAATATTTCTTGCAATCTGCTTTGCGGATTCGGTCATGTTTGCGTCTTGAATGATTGACAAAATATCGGAAAGACTGCGGTGGATATGTTGTGAAGAATGACAGTTTGCATCATGTATCGGAGAGCAAGCTTCATAGTGCGAATGTTGGTGCTGTATCGGATGCGTAGCATACGGAGCAGGTTGGCTATTGTGGCTGTATGTCTGATTATGATCCGGTGTGAGCACACTCTTCTGGTTGTGTGAGTGCAGGTACTCCATATCATGATCGTGGTTATCCTGTTCCAGTATCACATCAAAATCGCATACATCCAGGCCGGATTTTTTGACGCGGCTGATTTTTGTAGAAAAACCGCTGACAGAGAGACTTTTTAATGCCTGCTCCAGTATTTGCGGATCAACGCCAAGATCCAACAAGGCGGCAACTGTCATATCTCCGCTGATTCCGCTGCTACATTCTAAGTATAAAGTGTTCATGCTGTTTCCTTTCTTGTGTGGATTAGGTAAATTGCTCTACGTCCCTTTGCAACTCAGACAAGAGCTGTTCTCTGCGTGTTCCGATCAAAAGCTGTTCGTTATAGCGTGTATAGCGTTCGCATGGATGTTCGGATAAGAAAGCTGAAGACTCAATACCAACTGTCAGGTCAGTAACAAAAACAACCATTTCCTGACCATGGGTAAATGCTTGTTCCATAAAATCAAAAGCGTGTTCTAATGCAATGCCAGCGGCCAGTATCGATTGTTCCATAACTTCCTGCTGGATCTCAAAACCTGCTTTTGCGGTCGCAAAAGCTTCGCGGGGAACTTGACTGTTTTCTGGAGTTCCTTGTTTTAGTTTTACAAGGAGCCATTCTCTATTTTGACATTGCAGCCGGTCCAGTAGTCCGCCTTCTCGTTCTAGTGTGAAGTTATCTTCATACTGTCGGATGAGCCTGGAATAGCAAATAGCGGAATCTTTAGCATCTGAAAGTTCGCTGCGGTAATTTTTTAAAAATGCATACCACAGATCTGTACGTTCTTTTTCTCTAGCTGCATATATAAAGTAATTTGACAGCCCATCAGACAATAGACTGGTAACGCTTAATCGCTCATCAAAAGCAGCGTGGTTGATACGTGCAAAAATTTGTGGTCGTATGTTTCCAGCTAAAATATCTGCGATACCATAATCATCCTGATATTTATAAAAAAGTTCAAAATATGCCGCCGCATCCAATGCGATATCTTTGTGGTGTATAAATTCTTGTACTACCGTTTCGTTGACCGGGAGCTGAAGCTCTTCATAAGCTTTCAATAAATAACTCAGATCTTCCCATCCTCTTGCCGTTACAAATTGCATTCCATCCACATCAGCTTCTACTCGATAAAAATGATTGGGACGTAGCTCAAGATAGCTTAAGATAGCACGATGAATATGTGCAGCTTTTGCGTATTCCTTCCATACGGAATAGTCTGCCTCCAGATTCATATAGCGCACACGATCCAGCGTCACCATATCAAAGTCACGAACCGATCTGTTGTATTCCGGCGGATTTCCCGCGGCAGTTATGATCCAGCCTTCTGGAATGGATTGGTTGCCAAACATTTTACATTGTAAAAACTGAAGCATGGTTGGTGCAAGTGTTTCAGAAACGCAGTTGATCTCGTCAATAAACAAAATGCCTTCAGTTAGTCCGCTGTTTTGCATTTTTTGATGAATGCTGGCAATGATTTCACTCATCGTATATTCAGTAATGGAATATGTAGTACCGTTAAATGTTTCTTCCTTTATATAAGGAAGACCAACAGCACTTTGCCGTGTGTGGTGCGTGATTGTATATGCGACCAGGCCAATGCGGCATTCTCTGGCAATCTGCTCCATTATTTGTGTTTTTCCAATGCCGGGCGGGCCGATGAGAAGAATCGGGCGTTGTCGTACAGATGGAATGCGGTATGCCCCAGTATCGTCTTTTGTCAGATAAGCACGGACAGTATGCTTGATCTCTTCTTTTGCCTGCTTGATATTCATAATATTCTCCTTTGGTTACAATTTTTATATGTAACAGGGAAGGTGAAGAAACTGTTACAAAAATTCTTCAGGCTCTAGCTGAAGACGCATAGCCCAAGGTGGGACAGCGGATTCTTCGTAATTTCCTAAAAATAAAAAGGCAGTCTGATATGGAGGCCGTTTTTGAGGATAGATGCCCTGCCCATCTGTAAAATACAGCAATCCGCTGAGATTAAGGAAACGTCTCTGTTCGATCAAGGAATTTACATAAGCAAAAGCAGGTCGAAAATCAGTTCCTCCTCCGCCAATAATAGTAAACTGTTCAAGAAAACGTTCAAATTGATCCAGATTTTGGATTTCCTGCTCTGAACGGATCTGATCATCACATTGCAGAATACGGATATTGCAGGAAGTAAAAAAATGCTCTCTTTCATGCAGGATCCGAAAAGTTTCCCGTAAAAAGTTCTTAACCAGCTTGCCACTTGTGGAGTCACTTGTATCTACGACTATGACAAATTCGCGTATTTTTTTCACTTCCCGTGTTTCTAAGGCTTCGATAAGCGGTAGATTTCCATAAAGCCGCAGGCCGAAAGTGTAAAAATTCAGATCAAATGCATCTGGGTCGGTATGCAGCTCCTCACGGTAAATAGAAAATTTTCTCAAAAAATCTCCATAATTTCTTCTGCTGCGCTCTGCACGGATCTGTGAGGCGAATAGCTTGCTGCCTTCATTTGTGT
This sequence comes from uncultured Eubacterium sp., assembly GCA_910586225.1. Lineage (GTDB taxonomy): Bacteria > Bacillota > Clostridia > Lachnospirales > Lachnospiraceae > Eubacterium_J. The sequence continues at coordinate 12,298 of CAJUIL010000027.1, forward strand.
CACCGCTTTGTCGCTCTTGCTGGAGCTTTGTTTGTCTTGCAATTTGCCCCCATTGCTCCTGTGCCTGCTCTTGCAAAGGTGTCCTTGTACCAGATGCAGGCCAGTAATGATGGTCATCCGTGTAAAATTCTGTTTGAAGAGAAACACGTTTTTGTGCAGATAATGGCAAGAGCATTCGGTACACGGAAGCAGCGCTAATATAGGAAGGTTCTTTTGCAAGATCTTCATAAATCTGGCTGCGAAGCCAGGTAAGTATCCGTTTGGTGGAAGGCTTTTCCATTACGTCGATCGTATATTCTACCACAATATCGCAAGCAAGATTCCAAAGTGACCGCTCCCTGTTTCCTCTAATCCATAAATGGGAAAAAACACAATGCAGTACGCTGTGCAGGTAAGCACGAGTCAGAAATTTGGGATTTTTTTGAAATATGCGCAGAATTTGATCGGTAGAATAATACAGATAAATACCGTTTGTTGCAAGTGTCTGTAGAGAGGCATCTGCTTTTGGAATGAGCGCAGAAAGTGCAGGATTTAAAAATCGCAGATCCAAATATAATTCATTCCGTATGAATTGCAGGATCTTGAAAGACATTTCCTCTTCCCATTCTGCTTGAGTTTTCATATGAGTCATTTTTTTAGTCCTATTTAATATATAATTTAAAACAGATATTACCAGTCTTCAAAAGTATACCGTGTATGCGTCTGTTGGGAAATATTTTTCTGTTTCCAGTGCAGTATAGCCGCCGCTCCTTCACTCCAACCGGATTGTACAGCAAAAGTTAACGTATGCTCGATATCCTGCTGGGACAATAGATTTTCGTTTAGTAAAAACAAAAGAGCTTCCAGCTGTTTATCATGGATCAGTTGTCTACAGAGCGTTTGTCCATGTGCTAAAATATAGTTGGCATACCGGATTTTCGAAGCGTCTGCTAAATGATATGGATACAGCAGACGGTCAAACGCAAGGCGGCACAATGTCTGTTCGGATTCTTCCTGACAGGCTTTTGGAAAAATACTGTCATACTGTGAAAAGTCTACAATATCATTTTGGAAAGACTGTCTGGCACGAAAGCCCTCACCCACAATCCTGCTTCCAAAAATATGTGCGGGAGTGATTTCATTATATGCTTCATAATATTCTGGATAAAATATAACCGCGCTTACCTGTTGGAGATTATGCTTGTTGGATCCAAGAAAAGTAACCTCCGCATCCCATGAAATTTGTGCAAGTATTTGGCGTAGACTGCTTTTTTCAAAAGCGCTGCATTTTATTTGGAGCTTATGTAGGCTGTGGCAATTCATAAAAGCATCGCTGCCAATCGTTAAAGCGCCTCCTGGAAATGTAACATCCGAAAGCTTTCTGCAGTTGTAGAAGGAATAATCACCGATTTTGGTCAGTGTGTCTGGAAGTAGTATACTTTTCAAAAAACTGCCGCATAAATCTGTGACAGCAGTTAGATTGTCTGATTCTGTAGTCAGATATTCCTCTGGCAGCTGACAAGTTGGTGCAAAGCAATAATTACCAATCTCTGTAACTGGAATTCCTGCAAGCTGGTTTGGTATTTTCATTGTCGGAATGGAAGAAAATATACGTAATATTTTGGCGTTGCCATCTGCCGTTTTTTTCCATAAAATGCGGTAGCTATCATTTGATCGTTTCATAGTTTAGTTTATTTTTTTCATTATTTGTGAAAATCAGACAAGTCTGTTATGTGTAACAAGTATAACAGATGATGGAATAAGACGCAAGAGATAATCTGAGAAATTTTTGATATCTGTGGGATATTGGCAACAATGCAAATATCTTCACTGTTACACGAAAAACTCCATTCAAAATCGCTGTGTGATGGGATTTTTCACTTCTAGATTACGTTCTTACGGTATTTGCAATATCACTTTTTGGAACTTTTGCAAAGCCCGTAAGAACGTATAATGTCAACCAAGAGAAAATTTAGTTCTTCGCTGCAACGTAGTTTAATGGGCTGAAGGCTATTTTCCTAGCTTATGAATGTTATGTATTAAATGGTTTGATACGGAAGTAATGTGATCCGTAGCATCACGGCACTCTGAAATGATTTTTTCAAAATGATATACATTTTCCAGCGTTGTTTTTGCACTTTCTTCGTTCTCATTGGAAAAGTCTGCAACATCTTGCACTTTTGTCAGGATCGAATCTTTATTGCCGTTTAAGCTGTGTACATCTGTTTCAATACCACTGATCGCTCCTGCGACGTGATCAACCTCGGTACGCAGAGAATCAAATAGGCTGCTCGTATAATTTATTTTTTCTGTTTGCTGTGCAAATGCAGTTGTTACCTTCTGGGTAATTTCGACACTGAATTGTGCATTGTCAATAAGCTCGTTGACGCTTTCATTAATCTGCTCCGTAGACTCTTTGGATTGATCCGCAAGCTTTCTGATTTCCTCGGCAACAACAGCAAAGCCTTTTCCTGCCTCTCCTGCTCTTGCAGCTTCAATACTTGCATTTAACGCAAGCAGATTCGTCTGATTGGAAATGCTTGCGATGATTTCCGTCGCCGTACGGATGTTCATCGCAGATTTATTCGTCAGTTCTGTTTGTTCGCGCACTTTTTCAATCGATTCGCTGTTTTCGTCATTCAGCTTGATCAGTTCGGTAATATAGGTTTCTACGGATTTATTACAATCCTGCATCTTGCCGGCGCTTGCGGTCAGGTTTTCTACGTTTGCCGAAATATGGTTAATTTCATCACTGACCGAATCCAGTTCGGCTGTAATCATTTGCATCCGGTCGGCCTGTGAAATAATGTTTTCGGAAATGGAATTGACATTGCTGCTCATATCCTCTTCTGCAGTTGTCATTTCGTTGAACAGGCTGTTGAAACTTTCGGTAACTTCCCCAAGCTCTGCCGTCGCGTTTTCTATAGATGAAATAATTTTTGCATAGGAGACCGCGATTTCATTGACTGTCTGCATAATTTCATTAACCTTGCTGTTATTCTGGCTGATCGGAGCAGTAATGTCCTCCAAAGAAACGGTTCCGTCAGCAATACCCGATGCATTTGACAAAAACTTATGAACAACATCTGCAACAAGCTTAGCAACAATAAGTGATGCGGCATAGCCGACCAGTGAGCCGCCGATGATCAGTATCATGCCAAGCATACTGCCTTTTGATACTAAAATCGTAATTAAAGCCGTCCAAATACCTACAGCTAAAACCGGCAAACTGATGATAATAGCCAGTGCGGTTAACAATTTTTTCTTTTGTTCCTGATCTATCTGCATAATTTCTGCCCTCCACACAAAAATTTATCACTAATACTATATTAATTTGAATGTCGTCTGTTGTCAATGGATTCTATTTTAAAATTTTAAAAAAATTTGTATCCTGGGCAAAATTACTGATTTCATACAGGATTAACGTTTCATCGGGCTGTGTTTTCTCGATGAGTCGTGAGAGCGGCTTGTTATAATACCGGAAATCAACAAGCAGGATTGTTTCATAGCTGTCGATCAGATATGGGACGAGGCTGTTTGCAAAGGAATCCTTGATGATCAAAAGAGCTTTGCCGTTCGAGCTGCTCTCGTTGTGGATTGTGATCTGACCGAAATTTCCACCAAAATAAACGCCATATTTATCCTTGGACTGCAGCTTTCCCCAATCATAAATGCCTTCTGATTTCTTTTTGTTGATGGAAACGTCGGTCTCTGGAATGGCGCAGGGCAGGTAAAGCAAGTCAGGCTGCGTGCAAAAGTCTGGTGCTTTGGAATATAGTGTGCCGTAAAAATCTTTGCGGACACATTCCGGTGAAAATTGTGACAATGGAATCGCTGTGTCATTATGTAACAAACAAAAAGCTTCATAGGCAAGATAAGCTGCGTACGTTGTCCAATGATGGTCAGTTTTAAAATAAAGCTGACAGTGGTCGGTTTCCTTAAGGAACGATGGTCGGATATCAAGCAGATCAGCTTTTTTCAACTGCATCGCAGCTTGTTCATAAAGGCTATCAGCATGGTATAAAACTGCATTTAACGGAAGGTATTCTTTTAAAATAGTGCCTTTAGACGGCACAGGAAGGAAAGTAACCGTAGAACCGTATATATTCGCAAATTGCTCCAGATATCGTAGGTTGTTCTGATAACGGGAGGCTGATAGGTGGCTGTCCAGGATGCGTTCAAAATAATAACCGTCCTTGCCTAGATATACGCCGCCGATATCCCGAAATCCAGCAGTATGCTGCAGGGCCGTTGCGAATTTCATCCATAGATCTCGTCCGATAAATTGATCGTCAGCACTGTCAGTCAGGTTTTTTTGCATCGATGTATCAAGGAACGCAGAAATGGACAGAGGCTGAAAGGTGGTCAGATAACGGTTTTCATTTTCGGAATAAGTGCGCTGCGGCAGCGCAAAGAGCAAAATGCCGCAGACTGCAAGAAACAGCACGGTTGCTGTAAAAAATATGGTAGCAGATGCTTTTTTTTGATTCATGTAAATTCTTCCTTCTGTAAAGACGTTTTGAACAGCTCGTTAAAATCTGAAGTACAAAAATGGGTTGTAGCTGCCACTTACAAGCATTGTAATACTAAGCAGGAGCACAACTAGACACCAGCTGCTCTTTAGCCAGAATGCAGCTGCTTCTCCAATAAAGGCAGAAAGTTTGTACAGTACGAAATTGGCTGTCTTTTTCATAAGCTGTGTACAAGACAGGGCAAGAATGACCAAAAAGGCTGCGTGAGTCGTCCATTCGTACAGTGCCAGCTTGTTTACAACGGGAACTCCGATGCCAAAAAGCATTTTCAGATAATTGCCAAGCCGCGTCAGATCTTCGCAGGCGAATAAAACCCAGCCAAGTACGATCCAGAATAGCGCATATAAGTGCGAGAGCAATCTTGGCAGTCGGTTCAGTATCCAGAGCAGAAAGAGCTTTTCTAAAACAAGCAGCATGAAAAAATACAGTCCCCATAAAATGAAGTTCCATCCAGCTCCATGCCATAAACCAGTTAAAAACCATACGGCAAATAGGTTGAGTATTTGCCGCGCCATGCCTTTTCGGCTGCCGCCTAACGGAATATAGAGATATTCCCGGAACCAGCCGCTCAACGTCATGTGCCAGCGGCGCCAAAATTCGGTAATGCTTTTGGATTCATATGGATACTGGAAATTTTCCGGAAAATGAAAGCCGAACATTTCGCCGAGTCCAATAGCCATATCAGAATAGCCAGAAAAGTCAAAATAAATCTGGAACGTAAACGCAAGCGCACCGAGCCAGGCAAGCGACATCGAAAGGTCTGTGGCGCTAAGTCCGTAGATTTCATCCCATAATGCCCCAATCTGGTTAGCAAGCAGTACTTTTTTTCCAAGTCCGAGCAGGAAGCGCTGCATACCTGCGGCACAAAGTAAACTAGATGTTTGTCGGGTATCCACTTCTTGCTGCACATCACTGTAACGGACGATGGGGCCAGCAATCAGCTGTGGGAACATACAGACATACATACCGAATGAGATCAAGTTGTGCTGTGCCTGAACGTTGCCACGGTATACATCAATCGTATAGGACATCGTTTGGAATGTATAAAAAGATATTCCGATCGGCAGCGCAAGCCCAAGCAGCCTAAAATCATGCCTCGTCATGGAATTTATGGTAGTCAGTACAAAATCTGTATATTTGAAAAAGCATAAGATTCCCAGATTTCCAACGACCGAAACAATTAGTACAAGTCTGCCCAAAGTGCGTTTTTTTTCTTTTGCTACAAAATATTCTAAAAGACGTCCGTTGCAGTAGTCGAAAACGGTGGAAAAAAGCATAATTACAATATATTTTGGTTCTCCCCAAGCATAGAACAGCAGGCTTGCCAGCAGCAAAAAGAAATTACGCAGCCATTTAGGGCATAGATAGTAGAGTATTATGACTGCAGGGAAAAAGATACATAAAAATACGATACTGCTAAATACCATACATATTGTCTCCTTCGTATTAATGCAAATTTATTCAAAGCTTGATTCAAACGCTTTTTGCACGAGGCCATTTTTCGAGCTGATAATGAGGGCGACATACCGGTCTTCTCTTGTTATGACAGCTTTTTCTGTCATGCTGACCTGCTTTGGATCGTATTCTTGAAAGGTTCCCTGACGACTTTTGACATGGTCATGCATTGACTGCATCATTGCGGAAGCATCACCCTTATCCTTAAGCTTGATGACGGCGATTTCTTCTGCGGTTCCTTCAGAAGCATAAGCATAAAAATAGGAATCTACAAGGTCATAGCTCAGGTCACTTAAAAAGGTGAAGTTTAGCTCCGCCTGGTCATCTTCACTGGAAATTTTGGTCATTTCTGGCAATGTTGTATCTGCAGAAAGCATTGCTTCCTGCAGGCTTGCGATGGATATGTTGCTCTCAGGCTCGTTCGTGGATTTGGTACTGCCGCAGGCGGATGCAATTGTAAGCATTGCTGTCAGCAATACACAACTAATATATTTTTTCATGATGAAAGCCTTTCTTTTGATTGTTTTTAAAGTTGATCAATGGTTGCTTCGGCCATTGTTTCTGTTTCTCTCGCGACATTGTTTTCTCCGTCGTCTGCTGTTTGTGGGACGTCGATACCAAAAGCCTTGGATACGGCTTCTATCATTTTTTTAGCTTCTGGCGAAGATTTGTCAAATTCAGATTCTGATGTGTCATTGTAATTATGGATAAAGACGCCGAGGATATATTGATCCTGTTCATCCTGATACCACATCCCGCCGATATTATAGTTTTCAAAACCAGATAGAGACATCATCGCTTCATTCATTTGATTAATTAAAAGGTCTGCGATCGGCAGATCTTCTTTGCTGAGCGCTTTTTTGAATCTGAAATAAGAAGAGGACTTCTTTTTATCCAGTGCTTTTTTGATCTTTGCGGGAACCTGATAAATATCCGGCAGTTCTTTGCTGCCTTGCGCCGCATAAGAATATTTTACGCCTTTTGCTTCTGGAAGCGCAGAACCGTCCCAATCATGGGAGCTTCTGGATATTTCATCCGTCATATTAAAATTCTGGTATTGACATTTACCAGATACGTCTGAATAAATGTCGACCTGGTACCATTCATTGTCATCCAGCTGCACCATATCCCAAGAATGGTATTCATTATGTACAATGTGGCAGTCCATATCCAGCATATGCATAAATAGACGGAAGGTGGTGGCATAGCCAACGCAGACCGTATTACCGCCGGATAAGGCGCCATGCGGCGTAAATGCGCTTTCCCTGCTTCCTGGAAGCGTAACAGAGGAGCCTTGCCCCTGTCCGACATTTTTAAACATCCATCGATAGACTGCAAGCTCTTTTTCGTAATCACTCATGCCGTCTTTTATGATTTCGTTTAAAATATCGGAAGCCATTTTCAGTGTTTCCTTATCTTCGTTCGTCAGATCACCGTCGTCGCCGTTTTTGTAAGCATCTGAAATATGTGTGGTGCTGCGTATTTCGTATTGGTTTGCAACCTTGTAGCCGTCCTCCTGGTAAGTATTTTCTTTTTCCTCCTCTTTTGCCTGCCGTTCCAGCTGGTTGTCTATAAATTTATTTACCTTTCGGTTTTGCGAAAAAGACTGGCTGATCTGATAGATATTTAAGCCGAGGCTGGCAGTTAGGCACCCGGTAAGCACCACAGAAGCTACCACCTTTGCAGCTTTTGCTCCGTTTACGTTCTTTTTTTCTACATTCATTGTGCTGCTCCTCCTAAAGTATACTATTCTTATTAGATTAGACGCATAAATATGCCAAATGGTTTCAAAAAAATAAAAATATTTTAAGAAAAACACTGTCTTACCTGATTTCGTAGGACAGTGCTTTACCTATTTTTAGCCTTCGGTGGATGCAACGATAGATTTTCTTTTTTTTAGCAGAACAAACAGAAGGATTCCGAGGAACAGAACAATGACTGAGATCAACTGGGAGGTTGATAAGCCGCCCCATTCGCCCCGAAAATCATTCCGAAGAATTTCTATAAAAAATCTGCCAACGCTGTATAAGATCATATACATAGCGCCAACGGTTCCTGTTGTTTTTGCTTTTGAAGCATACCAGAATAAAAACCCCGCTATCAGAAAGTTTCCAGCGCTGGAAAGCAGCTGCGTAGGGATCAATGGCACATTGTTTGGTGCAAAATCAGAATGGGTGTAAATGATATGGAACCAGGAAGCTGTCTGTCTTCCATAGCAGCAGCCTGCGAAAAAGCATCCAATTCGTCCAAAGCCTTGTGCCACGGATACAGCTGGCATCACAAGATCAAAATACTTAAAAAAGGAGGCCTTTTTTTTCTGACAGTAGAGATAACCAAATAATATGCCAAAGCTGATACCACCATAAACAACGTAGCCGTTTTTAAAATTCCATAAAATAGAAGGATCCTTCAAGATCTGTGGGATGCTTACAATATAGTATAAGATCCTGCTTCCGGTTAAAATTCCTAGGATAGAACAAATTAGAATACCCCATAGAATATCTTCGTTTAACCCTTTTTTGCGTGCGCGCAGACAGCTGATAAGGTAGGCTGTAATATAACCAAGGCCGATCATCAGCCCATACATATGGATCGTAACTGGGCCGAGTTGTATTTCATTTAACATATGTTTGTCTCCTGGAAAGCCCGATACGGATATCAGGAAAATTCTGACATCTGCACCGGGCCTACATTTATGCTTTAATTTTAAAGGTCATTCGTTTTAAATTGCCTGCTTTGTCGCAAACTTCCAGCGTATATGTTCCGTTTTTTGATACTTTTTTTCCTGATTTGATGGTCTGTCCGTTTAAAGAAGCATATTTAATGCCGCTTCCTTTATCAGAAAAACGGATCGTGCGAGCGCTCTTGTAGGATTTTCCATTTTTCACACCGCTGATGGCCGGCTTTGTAGTATCAATACGGAATTTCAGGCTGCTCGTATTTCCATTAATATCCGAGGCCGTAACCTGATAAACGCCTTCGGTAGAAAGAAACAAGGAATCAGATTGTGTCGATTCGTCATTGACCTTGACCTTGTCTAGCAGGTTTTCCGAAGTGATAGTTAAGGAAACTCCCGTATTATACGCTTTTCCGTTGGCAGCACCTTCAAATTTTGGTCTTACTACAGAATTTGACGTTTGAAAAAGTGCATATAGACGTTCTGTTTGCATCTGTTCCAAATTCCATAATACGGTCTTTCCGTCTTTTTGCACAGAACCATTTGTGTCTGCTATTTCATATGGAAAGGAAATGGTCATGTCACAATCCATATTTATAATTTCAGAAACAAGCTTTTGCATAGCTTCTGGTTTAGAGCCAAGCATTTGCTCTAGTTCATCTGAAAAGCCATAAGCAGGATCGTCCTCATCCTCTTCCATTGGCATATACAGCCGGGATCTGGAAAAATAATTGGCATTGTAGCACACCGAAAACATTTCAGAATTGGACAGGAGCGGCTTTAGATCAGAAATATCCTTTAAATCCATGGAAAAGTGAAAAACTTTAGAAACAGTTCCATTCAGATCTTCGTCTGAAAATGTGATTTTCGCCTGCGGATACAACGTTTGGAAATAGGTAAGTATCCATTCATCTGAATCAGAGCCATCCATCAGCTCCTCCCACAGCGCTTTTTCGATGGAAGCGTTTTGCTCAAAGCTGCCAGAGCCGTTTTCGTTTAATGAAATCTGAGTATGATTGGTGCAACCGGTACATAACGCTGCCATTAGCATTAATACGAAAAGCAGATGCAGCTTTTTTTTCAGCGTTTTTGGCATGGCAGTTCCTCCTTATTCAGTATTAAGTATGAAATGATTTAAAAATACCATATCATATTTTAATAGGAATCACAAGAACTTTTTCGCAACGACAACGATCGGGATCAAGCAGTCTCTTGTTTTTCTTAAAAATGATGGAAAAAAATCACAATTATTAAATTTTGACATATTTCTTGCAATACACGGATCAACGATTGCTGTAAGCAGATTTTGTATGATCTGCGTCTAATAGATGAGACAAAGGCTGAAAAGTGTAGCCCATAGCTTCCCATTTTGTCAATAACTCATCTAATATTTCACCATTGGTTTTCGATGTACTGTGTAACAGGACGATTGCGCCTGGATGGATTCTTCCAGTTAGCTTTTCAAAGGCTTCCTCGTGGGATGGCTGACGGTCTTCATACCAGTCAACATATGCAAGGCTCCAGAAAAAAGTATGGTAGCCAAGCTCTTTGGCCATTTTCAGATTGACAGCGCTATATTTTCCCTGCGGAGGACGATAGTATGGTGACATTTCTTCACCAGTGATCTGCTGGAATAAGGCTGCGTTGTCCTCCAACTCCTTTTGAAACGATTCCTTTGTCGCAATGGAGGACATATCCGGGTGGTGGAAGGTGTGGTTTCCGACGGTATGGCCGTCCGTGAGCATCTGTTTGACCAGATCAGGGCTGGTTTCCAGAAAATGTCCGACAACAAAAAAGGTACCCTTTGCATTGTGTTTTTTTAAGGCTTTTAAGATAGGTTCCGTATTCCCGTTTTCATAGCCGCAGTCAAAGGTCAGATAAATAACCTTTTCCTCCTTGCCGCCAACATAATAGGCATCATTTTCTTTTAATTCCGCGGCCGTGGCATTACCGGTGGGCTGTTGTTGTGAGCCATTTTCACCAAAGCCAAGTCCCCAGTTATCAGCCAGCGGTACGATGGCATAAGTACTTTGCCATTGTCTGACGCCTGTAGCTGTGGTACGTCCGGCAAGAAATGCAGTGGCCAATATACACACAGGCAGGATTATTTTTCGTTTTATCAGTTTCATGGACGTTTCCGCGATGATGTTCTTACTCTATACCTATGCGGTACAGGCTGGTATTATACACTTATGTGTAGATTTTTTTCTTTTGCTGGCGGGATACAAGTCGGATATACAGCTTTTGCGGGAGAAAACGTCCACAGATGGTCACAGTCTTCATGCGAAGGGTTGGTATGATGACAGTTTGACGTTTTTTCATTTGCTTTAAGGCATAGGCAGCGCAAAAGCCAGCGGAAATGCCTTTTAGGGAAAATTCTACATTTGCCCTGTGGTTAAAATTTGTATCTACTGGACCAGGACACAGACAGCCGGCATATACGTTGCTGCGGCATTCTTTTAGCTCTGCTGCTATCGCGCGCGTGAAGCTTGTAGTGTAGGCTTTTGTGGCATAATAGGCTGCCATATATGGCCCAGCAGGTATCAGCCCGGCACTGGAGGCTACATTTAAAAGATAACCACGATCTTTTTTCTGCATAAGCTGGAGGATACGCTTTGTAAAAAAATGCATAGCGCGTACATTTAAATGGATCATCTGCAGCTCCTTGTCCAAATCTGCAACTATAAATGGGCCACAGTCTCCGAAACCAGCATTATTAATAAAGATTTCTATATTTTTGTCTCTGATGTATTCATAAACGCGCCTGCATTCTTCCAGACTTGTCAGGTCTGCGGGAAGAACGATGCACTCTGACCAAAGCTGCGCGGCCAGATTTTGTAAATGCTTTTCTCTGCGTGAGATCAAGATCAGGGCATAGCCCTGTCTGGACAGCTGCTTGGCAAAGGCACGACCAATGCCAGAGCTTGCGCCTGTAATAACTGCGTATTGTTTCATAACTCCTCCTTTTTACTGGTATCTATTTTGCAAAATTCCCGGATGTCGCTGAATATTTCTGTTATACACCAGATCAAATGATCAAATGCACCGGCTTCATAAAAGGTCGTCAGGATCATTCCGATCGGAATTGCAATGATCATTCCGATCACACCTTTGATCTTATATCCAATAAACATAAAAAACAAGGTAGTAAATGGATCCAGTCCAACGGATTCGCCAACTAATTTTGGCTGAATCAGCTGATGTACGACTAATGATACAGCATAAAGGATCAGCATACCAATAGCCGTTGCATAGTTTCCAGAAAAAATCTTGACCACGGCCCATGGGATTAATACGGTACCCGTGCCAAAAACAGGCAGCATATCCAAAAAAGCTATCCCAAATCCGATCAGCCATGCATAATTTACACCAATGATCATAAGCCCGATCATAATGACGATGTAAATTACGAGCATGATCTTAAACTGTGCCTTGAAATAACCGCCAACCGCACGCAGCATATGGTCATAGACCAGACGGCTTTTTTCCTGAATAGATGATGGGATATTTTGTTTTAATGCAGACATGATCCGGTCTCTGTCGGCAATAAAGAAATAAGTCGCTAAAAGTCCCATGATCACACTGACTAAAATATCCGGAATGCTTGTAGCAAATCCACTGATGGCGGAAAAAGTTGGCTCTTTGTAATCATTAACCAGACTGCCAAGCGTCTCTTGAAGCACAGTGCCAAACTCGTCAACATTAAGATTCTCCAGAGCGGGTATTTTACGAAGCAGGGCTTGCAGCTGCTCTAGTGCGGCTGCGAGTTCGATACCAGCGTTTTCGTACATTGTTGGCAGATATTCCATGAAGCCACGTATGCCTACAGCTAAAAGCATGACTGTTCCATAGCATACAAAAACTACTAATGCGATAACTAGCACGATTGTTAAAAATGTACCATATTTACGTTTGATCTTCAGCTTTTTTTCCAGAAACCGGACCAGCGGGTTTGCGATCAGCGACAAAACAAATCCGACTACAAAAGGCATAAAAAACACAAGGATTTTGGGCAGGATAAAGGCCAGGCAGAACAGAGCCAGGATAAATGCAGCCAGATTACATAAAATCTTTAGATATTTTACCGATTGCTTCATAGATATTTTAAGCCTCTCTTTCCTTAACTTCACGGATAGAAGCTGCTTATGAGCTTCAATCATAGTGGGAGTATAGCACATAATTTGAACGCTGCCAATGTTTCAGTGCCCGGATTTATCATGTTTAAGTAAATCTTCATACATATTTTAGAATCTTATAAGGATTTATAAGAAAGATTTGAATAAATCAAAAATCAAAGTTACTATACAGTTACAAAAGAACTGCTGGTTTGTGTCGCATATGACGAATGTAGTATTTCTTTTTGCACAGAGCCGCATATGCTGTTTTGGGGGAGTTTGGCATCGGTTTACAGCAGCAGATGCATGAATACAAAGGAGGAGCTATCAGATGGTTACATCACCAATCCGTACAAAAGAGGAAATTGAGAAAATGAAGGAGTATTATTTAACAAAAAAAAGTTACCGCGACTATACGTTGTTCGTAATCGGGATCAACACAGCGCTTCGCATTAGCGATCTGCTGAATCTGAAATGGCAGGACGTTTACGATACACAGACGCGCAGGTATAAAAACCATATTGATATTTATGAACAAAAGACGAAAAAACACGCTATGATTGCGTTAAATTCCAGCTGTATTACGGCTTTTAAGCTGTTAAAAAAGAACCGGCCGTTCAAACGGAGCGATGAATATATTTTCAGTAGTGGAAAAAGCGGCTATCAATCCCTGTCCAGAAACCGGGCATATCATATTATTAAAGAAGCAGCGCAGGCCAGCCATGTAGAAGGAAATATCAGCTGCCATTCCTTGCGCAAGACCTTTGGCTATCATGCCTGGAAAAAGGGAACGCCATCTGCACTGATCATGAATATTTATAACCATTCCAGCATTGAGATTACGAAACGGTATTTATCGATCTGTCAAGATGATAAGGATGCGCTGTACAATTCCATGAACCTGTAAACAGGATTCTGTTTACAAAAGGATGTCGATGATTCCCCGAAACAGTGCAGTTCATAAAAACGCTGCATAAGGTTCTGTAGATGCTGCCTGCCGGTACATACTGGGCAGGCAGCATAACTGCAGACTAGGGCATATGCTGTGTTCCGGATTTACAAGTCTTGTGCTGCTTGCGGCATATCCATAATGATTGCGCGTGCGATCGCTTCTTCAATAGGGACGGCAAATACACCGTCTGCATATTCTACGATCTGGCCAATTCCTTTTTGAATGACAAAACGTAGCGTTCCGTTTCTCACTTTTTTATCTGTATAGAGCTTTTTCACTAATTCCTCACGATCGATATAGGAAGGGATAGCTGTCGGCAGCTTTGCCTGTTCCAGCAGGCATATAACCGCATTCTGTTCCGCTTCGGTCATGTGGCCAAGTTGGTGTGAAAGCCTTACCTCTGCGGCAAGCCCGATAGACAGAGCTTCTCCATGAAGCAGCCGATAGCCGCTGACAGTTTCAATCGCACGCCCGACGGTATGACCGAGATTTAAAATTTCACGAAGCCCGTTTTCACGTTCATCCTGCATAACAACTGTATATTTGATACGACAGTTTTCCTGCGCAATGTGCTCGCATACAGCCGTATCAAATGTCCATATGGCATCCATATGCTGTGTCAGGTAGTCAAAAAAATCTCGGTCCGCCAGACATGCATGCTTAATAGTTTCCGCCAGGCCGCTTGCAATCTGGCGCCGAGGAAGCGTCCGCCAGGCTGCGATGTCTATGTATACCTTTTTCGGCTGATAAAACAGACCGATCAGGTTGGTTGCAAGCGGCGTATCGACTGCCGTTTTGCCGCCCACGGAAGCATCTGCAGCAGCAAGCAGCGTCGTTGCATAATTAATAAAGGGAATGCCCCGTCCATAGGTTCCAGCTGTAAATCCAGCCAAGTCGGTCACAACTCCACCGCCGATAGCCAAAATACAGCAGTCTCTGCGGTAACCGCTGGCAAGCATAGCGTCTTCTACCGCTTCTTTTGTTTTTCGCGTTTTATTTTTTTCGCCCGCTTCAAACACAAACAGATCCGCCTGATAACCTGCCTGCTTCATTAGGTGAAGGATTTTTTCTGCATAAAGCTCTTTTACGATACTGTCTGTGACAATGGCAAATTTACGGATGTCTCCAACTAAGCCGTTTTGGATATCTTTGACCAAGGATTTCTCTAATGCATAGCCTGTCTCGATCTCATAGCTGTCGTCTACGACTTTTTTTAATGATACATGAAAATTGTGCATAACTGCCTCCTGTGCATTGCGTTGTGCTGCCTGCGGCTTGTTTTTTGTTAATAGCGGAACAGGTAGTAAAAACAGTATATCACAAATTTAGGTGTTTGTGGAGATGGTGAAAGGAAAAATATGTAGGATGTTTTCATTAAATAAAGGGAATAAAGGAATAATGTAGAAAGCCAACGGCTTTCTTGGTATAAATATCGACGATAAAGTTCTTGTTGCGCATTTTGTAATGACACTTTTAGCATAAGCGCAACAAAAAGTGACTGTGTGCAACAAATTTCGATAGCGAAAAATATGCGCAAATAAAAATTTAATAAGAACAACTTAATATATAAATGTACTAGAACGGAAAAGCTTGTTGCGCAAGCTTCTACCCTGTGATAAGGAGGAACATACAGTAAAAGGAATTTACGAAGTGATATCGTTGTTTCTATTGTTACTCATTATTTGTGTCTGTATTTTGGTTGGTGAGAAGAGTTTGACGGCTGTTTTTCGGAAAAACAACTGGAGCTGATTGTATCCGTATAGATAAAGGAAGGTGCAGATGCAGGCAGATAGAAGAAGTGGGAGTGTTTCAATCTGATAGATGTTAGATACAAGTGCCATATGTAAATTCGTTGAACAACAGCTCTGGGACAGGTGTATTCCGTAGGTTCTTTTTCTAAACACTGTGTTAAAGGAGGCACTTTATACTGCTTTTGGACATCGAATAGAAGAAAAAGAATCGTGCCGGATGAATAATTATTCACACAAACAATCTTAATAAGATATAATAAAATGTGGTTTTTGAATAAAAAATAGAGAATTTCTTGGTTTGCGCAACTTAAATAATGAGATACCAGGTGCTGTTTCTCAGAAAAGCAATAGATTTACAGAAAGCAAACGATAAAAGTTACATTTTTAAAGAAAAAAGCTTACTAAATGTTAAATAATTTAAAAATTACAGTTATTTAATTAAGCAGACAGATTATTTTTCTTTCGTTACATATGGATAGTACTTATATTTTCTGACACAGTTTAAATTGCAGGATTTCTTGCAAATAGTATCTAAAGCAATCATTTATTTATGGATCATAATAGAAAAATCCAATGAAAGGTTGCGCAATTAAAATTTCTTTCTTTTTGCGCAGGTTTTTATATAATATAAGTCATTTACTATGGAAAATCCATCACATTATGTCTACTGCACAGAAATATTTAATAAAATGAGAAGACACAAAGAAATGTTGCTTTTTTTATCACGAAAAAACGCAGGTTGTAAACTCTTTTCTCTGTCTGCAACCTGCGTTTTTTATAAATATTATGAAATTAATACAGCTATTTTGCTGTTGAATGAATCCAAGCTGTTTTTTCTGAAAAATGAATTATTTCATTCATTTTTCTATTTTAATGATTTTTCCAATGCATCTACAACAATCTGTAAAGCCTTGATCCGTGCATATTTTTTATCAACAGACTCTAAAATATACCATGGTGCATAGGTAGTGCTTGTTTTTTGGATCATTTCATTGACTGCTTCTTCATACTGATCCCATTTTTCACGGTTACGCCAGTCCTCATCGGTAATCTTCCACTGTTTTTCCGGTGTATTTTGACGGTCTGTAAATCTCTGCAGCTGAGTTTCTTTGTCGATCTGAACCCAAAACTTGATGATAACTGCACCCCAGTCATGAAGCTCCTTTTCAAATTCGTTCATTTCATTATAGGCGCGCATCCAGTCATTTTCACTACAAAAGCCTTCTAATCGCTCTACCATAACACGTCCGTACCAAGTGCGGTCAAAAATAGCGATATGCCCGTCTTTTGGCATCCGGTTCCAAAAACGCCATAAATAATGTCTTGCTTTTTCATGTGGTTCCGGACTCGCGATCGGATGAACCTCGTATCCCCTTGGATCCAATGCTTCAGTTAGCCTCTTGATATTGCCGCCCTTCCCTGCTGCATCCCAGCCTTCATATGCAATTACTACTGGAACTTTTTTGCGGTACAGACGGTTGTGCAGTTCGCCAAGGCGGTGTTGCAGTTGCTTTAGCTGCAGCTTATAAGAATCTGGATCAATAGTAGCTGTATCCAGCGGGATATCGGACAGTTTTGGCATTGGTACAAGTGGAAAAACATTTTGCAGAAGTGGAACTGAAAGTGCGTGGTTGTTTAATGCGATTTCAATCCCCTGTGTCAGTGTTTCTAACAGCTGAAGTTCTGTCCACTTTCTAGTTTGTGCATCAATAATATACCACGGAGCTGAAGGCATATTTGTATCTTCCAAATAACTGTCATATACATCCAGACATTTATCGTAATGTGCATTTTGCCACTTATCTTTTTTAGCAACCCGCCATTTGGCGTCTTTATTCTTCTGAAGATTGTCAATGCGCTTCTTCTGCTCTTTTCTTGAAATATGTAAGAAAAACTTCATCACCAGATAACCATTATCTGTCAGCTGACGTTCAAAACGTTTGATACTGTCAATCCTGTTTTTATATTCTTCCTCTCCCAGATTCTGATGCAGTTTTGCTTCGACAATTTCATCCATCCATCCGGAATCCAAAAACTGAAATTTTCCAGCTTCCGGAATTTTTACGAAATGACGATAAAGGAACGGTTTTCTGGATTCTTCCAAGGTAGGTTCTTCCATAGATGCAACCTTGAAAAAACGTGGGTCGATCCCTTTGATGATCTTTCCGATAGACGATCCTTTTCCAGATGTCCCCCACCCTTCTACTAACACGAGTACCGGAAGTTTCATTTCCTTCAACTGCATTTGCTGTCTGCCAAGTTTTTCTCTGGCTGTTTGAAGTCTGGCTGTTAGTACTTCATCTGATGGTCTTTCTGCACCATTCCATTGCTTTAACATAAGCACTTCCCTCTCTTTCTTGATTGGTTGTTTTTGTATAAAATTTATAATATAAATGTATCAAAAAATTTACTTAACGTCAATGCTGACAAATTACTTCTCGAAAATTCATTGATCACAGATAAAGAAATCATATAAAAAGACTGCAAAAATACAGCTGGCTTGAAGTACTCAAACCAGCTGTATTCATTTAAAACCAGCTTCCACTCAGATGTGAAATGATCCGGTTCATTTCTGCTTTATTTTTCGCATCTCGGCATTCATTTAAAACTTGTTCTTTTTCTGCTTCAGTTAATTTATTATATGCGTCCAGAGCATCCCGGCGCATTGCCACACCCATAGCAAATCCAATGGGTAACTGATCATTAATATCCATAATACTGAGCTCCTTTCTCATCATGTAACAGCTCAGACGAGCCGTAAGGTTACCTTGCGGAGTCAGTATTTGTAGATTTTTTGATTTTATGTGAAAATGATGTCGTAAATAATTGGAAGCCTGGTTATTTTTTGCTTGGACGACCGATCAATCGGATGCTTTCGCTTGCATAATACATACGTTCGGTAACCGTATTACTTGTACTGCTTGCTTCAATTACGGTTCCGTAATAACCAATAAGTGGATCATAAGCATAACCAGCAAATATGGCAGTATGATCGATATCGAGATAGCGACCGTTATTTCCATTAAAAGAATAATAAATCGTGTCTCCTGGAACTAGTTTGCAGCTTAAAATCTCTACAGCTTGTGTTGCAAGCTGATGACCAGTAAGCATACACCAGCGTCCTTCGTCGGCTGCAGTCGGTGCCCAAGTTGGGTGTGTATACCCGAAGCGAATGCCATAAGGTCGGTAACAGCGATATACTAGAGAACTACAATCGTAGTAATTTTTGGACATACGCAGCTGTTGACTATAACGTATATTTTTCTTTTTGGATATGGAACGAGCGTCGTTTACTACACGGTATGCAGTTTTGCTGCTTACAGAAACAATACATATAACCTTTCTGCCATTTACCTTTGCAGTAATTTTGGTTGTTCCAATTCCCTTTATCGTAACAAGCCCTGTTTTGGATACGCTAGCCACATGGTTATTGCCAGATACCCAGGTTATATTATGATTTCCAGCTCCTTTCAGCTTTAGGTTTTTCATCGGGCTTCCCATGTAGGTATTGATCACGTATCGATTTAAAGTGTAATGATGAACGTTTATGCGAATTGAAAGCGGTACACCATAAATATTCATACGGACGTTGGTAATTCCTTTTGCAATGGGCTTGATATGTACATAGCCGTCACTGAACCAGGCATCTGCAACCTTTGGATTTCCTACTTTGATCGTACATTGCTTACCGTAGGTCATTGCATCCCGAATACTTTCATCTGTCCAGATATTTCCGCTGCCATAATATACCGCATCCAGATCAATACCCTGCACAGCAATATCCATGGCCGGATTTTCATCATTTAAATAAATATCCACAGCCTCTTCTGAAAGAGACAGGTCAGAAATCACGATCTGACACGTCAGAGTTACTTGGTTTCCATCTCTTCCAAGAGCGGTAACAATTAAGCGTGTATGTCCGGATGCCTGCGGCGTGATTGTTACTGACTGTGCGGTTTCATTTGATAAAGTAGCAATAGGCGGCTCCTCTGCAGACAGCGCATAAGATGCCTGAACAGCATTCGCAACAGAAAGCTCGTAAGGATCACCACTTGCGATCAAATATAAATTTTCAGTGTTGAGCGCAAGCGCACCGCCAGAAACGGTTGTATTCTCTGTAGCAGCTGGTTCTGCGGAAGGAGGAAAAGTTTCTGTTTCATCATGTTCACTGAAATCCGGATCGTTCAGAGCCATAGCAGGATCCGGAAGGGTGCTCGTCATAGCATTCGCATTTTCTAAACGAGTATTTTTCAAGTCACCCTTATGTGTCTGTACTGCAGCTTCAGTATGGACTTCATAAATCGTCTGACTAAAGGCCAGACTGATCGTTATTGCGAAAAACAACAATAGGCAGATTTCTTTTCTGACTTTTTCTATGAGCATGGTTTCTTTTTCCTCTTTCTATTTGGTCTTAGCTTCTACAAGAGGCTTAGTCTGTGGGTATCCCATGACTGCCGCTTGTTCATGATCTTTATAAATGAACGACTCTGGAACGTATTTCCTTTGTTTTTCCGACATTCCAGAAATTTTCGCCAAGATATCCGCACGTCCTGCGAACAACATTCATTTTTGCGTGATCTTTATTTCCGCACTGTGGGCATTCCCACTCAAACGAATCGTTGATCGTAATTTCACCATCGTATCCGCAGCACTGACAATAATCGGATTTTGTATTAAATTCTGCATACTGGATATTGTCATAAATATATTGGATGGCAGCTTCCAGCGCTTCTAGATTTTGTCGCATATTAGGTATTTCCACAAGAGAAATAGCTCCTCCTGAAGACAGATTTTGAAATCCGCTTTCAAAGGTAAGCTTTGCAAAGGCATCAATTTTTTCCCGGACATCTACATGATAAGAATTTGTATAATAGCCTTTATCCGTTATATCCTTCACATCGCCAAACCGTTTACGGTCAATTCTTGCAAAACGGTAGCACAAGCTTTCCGCAGGAGTTCCATACAAAGCAAAGCCCAGATTGGTATCCGCTTTCCATTGGTCGACGGCTTTCCGCAGATGTTTCATCAACAGACAAGCAAATTCACGGCCTTTCGGCGTTGTATGGCTGCAGCCGCGCATTAGAACGGTCGTTTCGTATACGCCGATATAACCAAGCGATAATGTAGAATAGCCATTTTTTAAAAGCTCGTCAATCGTCTCACCTTTCTGAAGTCTGGCAATCGCACCATACTGCCAATGTATCGGACTTGTGTCAGACCGAACGCCGAGCAGCGCTTGATGCCTACACATTAATGCGTCATAGCAAAGCTGCAGGCGTTCGTCTAAAAGCTTCCAGAAAGATTCTTCCTCTCCTTTAGCGATCAGTGCGATCTGAGGCAAATTCAGGCTGACAACGCCTTGGTTAAATCTGCCTTCGAATTTATAAGCTCCATTTTTATCCTTCCATGGGGAAAGAAAACTGCGGCAGCCCATACAGCTAAATACATTTCCCTCATAATTTTCTCTCATTTTTTTTGCTGAGATATAATCCGGATACATCCGTTTTGCAGAGCATTTTGCGGCAAGCTTTGTCAAATAATCATATTTTCCACCCTTGAGACAGTTATGCTCATCCAGTACATATACAAGCTTTGGAAATGCAGGTGTAACATAAACGCCCTTTTCATTTTTGATCCCTTGGTAGCGCTGCCGGAATACTTCTTCTATAATAAGTGCATTTTCTTCAATATAAGGATCGTTTTCGTCAATATGCAAAAATAGGGTTACAAACGGTGACTGTCCGTTTGTCGTCATTAACGTATTGATCTGATACTGCATCGTCTGTACGCCTGCTTCCAACTCTTCCTTTGTCCACACAGCCACGATCTTTTCCAGCTGTTTTTCTGAAAAGCTGTCGTCCAGCTGTTCCTTTGCCTTGCGCCGGAATTTTTCCCGGCTATAGCGCAGATATTTTCCCAGATGAATCAGATCCACAGACTGGCCGCCATACTGATTCGAAGCAACAGAAGCAATGATCTGCGTTGTCACTGTACAGGCAACACGAAAGCTTTTCGGCGTTTCGATCAGCTTTCCGTTAATGACCGTACCATGATCCAGCATATCACCAATATCGATCAAACAACAGTTAAAAATGGGCTGTAAAAAATAGTCCGCATCATGAAAATGGATCGCACCACTTTCATGCGCTTCTACAATTCGATCCGGCAACAGCACCCGTTTGGTCAGATCTCTGGACACTTCTCCTGCGATATAGTCTCGCTGCGTGGATGCCAGAAGCGTATTTTTATTAGAATTTTCTTCAGCCAGTTCTTTATTATCATTGCGTATTAACGACAAAATAGATTCATCCGTTGTATTTGCTTTGCGCATCAGCGCGTGCTTATACCGATAAATAATATATTTTTTTGCCAGCTCGTACTTTTGCTCCTGCACAAGACTGTGTTCAATCAAATCTTGGATCTCTTCTACCTGAATCTGGCTGCGGGTCATTTCTGAAATCAGGCGTTCGATATCCTTCATTTTCTGGTCTGTGATCTGATCCTGCAGATGAACCTCATCATTTGCTTTTTTCATTGCTAAAATGATTTTGGTACCATCATAGTCTACGATTCTTCCATCCCGTTTGATTACTTTCACTCTTTTATCCTCCGTGTTCAGGTGCAATTTTCCAGGCTATCGCCTGTGCTATTCTGCCCTTGCCTCATAAAGCAGATTCATTTTTTCTTCATAGAGTTCTGGTGTCATATCCATATAATGCTTGTGAGGATTTTCAAAACGCTGCTCCTCCTCCCAGATTTCATGCTCCAGCTGCTGTCTGACATAAGCTGCCATTTCTTTGATAGATGGCAGCTTATATACAAGATGTCCGTTTACAAAAATCGGTATCTGCAGCTCTTTCGCTGTACACTGCTCAAAATAACGGTTTTTCCATGGCTTCACTGGATCCACATAACGCAGCGGTACTGAAAAATCCAACTGCTGGTCCGCTTTTGCTAAAAGATCCGCAATAGCATTTCCTTCCTTGTCATAAATCCGATAAACCTTTTTCAAACCTGGATTTGTAATTTTTTCTGTATTTTCAGAAATTTTGATGCGAGGCTTGAAAACACCATCCTCTTCGACGGCTACGATTTTATAAACAGCGCCGAATACTGGCTCCGAACGAGATGTGATCAGTCGTTCGCCTACGCCAAAGCTGTCAATGCAGCCGCCCTGATCTAAAATCGATGTAATCGTATATTCATCCAGACTGTTTGAAACGATAATCTTGCAGTCATTCAAACCGACATCATCCAGCATTCTTCTGGCACGCTTAGATAAATAAGCCAGATCCCCACTATCCAGGCGAATTCCTTTTAAGCGCTTCCCCATCGGCTCTAGTACTTCCTTTGCCGTGCGTATCGCATTGGGTACCCCGCTTTCCAGCACATCGTACGTATCAACCAAAAGAACCGCAGCATCTGGATATGTTTGTGCATATTTTTGAAACGCAGTAAATTCATCTCCAAAATACATAACCCAACTATGCGCCATCGTACCACTAACCGGAATCTGGAACAATTTACCAGCCAAAACCGTTGCGGTTGCAGCTGCCCCGCCGATATAAGCGGCACGCGCGCCATAAACCGCTGCATCCATATTATGTGCACGTCTTGCGCCAAAATCCGAAACAACTCGTCCTTTCGACGCCTTTACAATCCTCCTCGCTTTTGTTGCGATCAGCGATTGATGGTTGATCTCAAGCAAAATGGCCGTTTCAATCAGCTGTGCGTCGATCAGGGGCGCAATCACCGTTAAAACCGGTTCATTCGGATACATTACTGTGCCTTCTGGAAATGCATAAACATCGCCTTGAAACGAAAATTCTTTCAAATAAGACAAAAATTCTTCTGAAAACAAATCCTGTTCCCGAAGATATGCGATGTCGTCGTCTTCAAAATGAAGATTTTCTATATAATCAATAATCTGTTCTAATCCTGCGAAAATAGAAAAGCCTGCCCTGTCTGGATTTTTACGGTAAAATACATCAAATGCAACCCGCGCATTCTGATTTTGATCCACAAAATAACCATTGCTCATCGTCATTTCATAAAAATCCATGACCATTGACAAATTTCTCTCATTGTGCTGCATCTGCTTTTCTCCTTAAATTTGTAATATACGGGTAATTTATGACTTACATTTATAAGCGTTCAGATCGTCTGAACGCTTACTGTATTTGCTACATTTTAGCCCTTTTAGAGTTATTTTGCAAGCATTTTATGAGAATTTTCGACTGCTTTTTGAAAATCTGCAAGCCGATACTTTGATATGAGCACAGAATCCGCATTTTTCAGCAAAGCCTCTCGTCTGCTGTAGCTTTCCACATAATGCAGATTGATCAGATAAGCTCTGTGCGTACGGAAGAAATACGGAGAAAGCTGCTTTTCCAACTGGCTGATCTTTGCGTAATATTCAATCGTTTCTCCTGCCAGATGCAGCGCCACCTTTCGTCCCAGACTTTCAATATAAATAACATCCTGGATACTAACCAACCGGATTCTGCTGCCTTGCTTGATCGTTATTTTTGTCTTATTCTGCGTTTGTTCCAATGTTCCTGCTCCTTTGAAGTCTGCCTTTTCCACAGAAAAAAGCGCCTGATCTAAATTTGCCAATCCATTGACCCAAGCGCTTTCCGTAGCCGTATCTATTTGTTTACATCTGTTAAATATTTTATCGGATAAATTTGGAATTTCTTAACGCAAAATGGCAGGAACATGAAAAAATATGCTCCTGCCATTAAAAATAAGCAACTGAAACAAAATATCAGATATATTCCGCTGCAATCTGCTCTAATGCATTTTCATTTCCTTTCTTCCAATCCGCAAAAGAAAGACCGCTTTGGGCAACAGTATGACCCAGCTTTACAAGGAATTTCGGTATGTCTGTCTCAAGTATTGCGCCTATTTCCCTGCCCATAGCCTCCATTCCCTGCTGCTCGCAGCCATTCACGTATAACATAAAGGCTGGCTGTGGCTTGCCCTCCACCTTTTTGATACCGCCGCGAAAACCAAGGATACCTGTCTGGTGTGTACCACAAGACGATGGACAGCCGGAAATATGAATTTGCGGCAGCGCTCCGTCAGGTATTGCTGCATCCCGCACCGCCTGTACACATTCTGTAAGAAGTGCCTGAGAATCCCTTACACCTACCTGACAAACTGAAGCTCCAATGCAGCTGACCGAAGCCTCAAATGTGCTTTGCGCGCTGTCTGCCGTTAATTCTAGCATTTTATGTGCCTCTTTTGCGGTCAGATTGATCAAATAAGCAGTCTCATCGGGCGCCAGCCGCATTTCAACCGCATCCATATTGTTTACAGCATCACTTACAGCACAGAAAATATCTGTTTTTGGAACACCGCCGATAGGATGCCAGCATACCGTATAAAGTCCATCCTGTTTTTGCTGTAAAACCCTGGGATCCGAAATGCTGGTTCCATCTCCCTTTTTTATAATTTTTTGAATAAATGGCTGTATTTTCAGGTTTTTATCTGAATTTAATGATTCTTTTAGTTTTTCTTGAAAAGCAGCAGCATATTGCTCCGGCCCTCCGAGAGCCTCTTGCATATAGCGAGTCCTTGCTTTCACACGGCTTTCATAATTTCCATAAGCAAGAAATGTCAGCCACATTGCCTTTATATAGTATAAAATCATATCTGGAGCAATATCCTGCGCTACCTTGACACCAAAACGGGGATTTGTCCCAAGTCCTCCGGCACTATATACATCAAAGCTTCCATTCCTCGTTGCTACAAACCCCAGATCCCGGTATGTGGCGTGCGTCACATTCGCAGGTGAGCTGGAAAATCCAACCTTTAGCTTCCGTGGCATTTTTTTCTGTGGTATCAATGTTAACAAATAGTCTCCTGCTGCCTGCGCCCATGGTAAAACGTCAAAAAATTCTTCCCGCTGCACACCTGTAAGAGGCGGACACATAACGTTTCTCGGATAATCACCGCCTCCTCCGATAATAACTATCCCAGCGTCCAGCGCTTCCTCCATAATCCCATATACCGCATTAGGATTTAGATCGTGAAGCTGGATTGTCTGACAAGTCGTAAAATGCATTCTTGGAACCTTATATTTTCTCAGCATCGCTGCCGTAAATGCCAGCTTTTCCTTTGTAACACGTCCTGCCGGCATACGTAGACGGAGCATATTTTTCTGCCCGCTTCTTTGCGCATAGCTGCCGTAAAATCCAGAAAAAGCTTTATAATCACCTTTCGTCAAATTCCCCTCATAAAATTGTGCTGTCTTTTCTTTAAATTCTGGAAGATACTGCTTCCATATTTGTACATCCATATCCGGACTCCTTTCTACTTATTTTCGAAACATTCTGCCAGTAATAACATTTATTACATGATATGCTGGGTTTTCCAAATGCCTCGCCGCATGATGCAGCTCTTTTCGAATCGCAATCCCCTGCGGACAATGCTGTTCACATTGTCCGCACTGTTTGCAAAGAGAAGCGTTGGTACGCTTTGCACGCATCGTTGTACACATCATATATTCCCTCATCCCAGTAAAAAAATTATCTGTATAACACACATTGTAACAACGAAAGACTCCGGGGATATCTACCCCAGCCGGACATGGCTGACAATATCCGCACCCAGTACAAGGTACTTTGATCTTTTGATTGACCGCCTGCTTCACTTTGTCATAAATTTTTAGCTCTCGTTTTGTAAAATTGCCCATTTTGACAGTATTGGCAATTTTTATATTTTCCTTTAACATTTCCATAGAATTCATGCCAGACAAAACAACGGAAACGCCTGGCTGTTTCCATAGCCAAAGGAATGCCCATTCTGCTGCCGTGCGTTTCGGATCTGCCTTGCGAAAAACGGCTCGTGCCTTAGGCGGCAGCCCGTTTACCAGCCTTCCGCCCCTAAGAGGCTCCATAATAACTACTGGAATATTCTTCTTTGCTGCATATTCTACCCCTGCCCGTCCTGCCTGGCTATGTTCGTCCATATAATTATACTGTACCTGGCAAAAATCCCATTCATATGCATCCAAAAGCTCTATAAACTGTTTCGTGTTTCCATGATAAGAAAATCCGATCCTGCGGATCTGTCCAGAAGCCTTTTTCTTTAAAAGCCAATCCAAAATACCAATACGCACCAGTTTTTTCCATACGCTGACATCCGGCAGCATATGTATCAGATAATTATCTATGTATGCTGTATGCAATCGTGAAAGCTGTTCTACAAACAATTTCTGTGCACCTTCCACAGAATAAATCAAATAATGAGGAAGCTTTGTCGCAATCACAACCTTCTGTCTCCAGTGATTTTTAGCGAGCAGCGTACCAAGCGCTTTTTCGCTTCCTTTATATACATAAGCTGTATCAAAATAGTTGATTCCATGCCGGATTGCGAAAGCAAGCTCCCGTTCTGTCTCTCTCATATCTATGCGTCCGTTTTTTGTTGGAAACCGCATACAGCCAAATCCCAGTATTGACCAATCATTTTTTCGTTTTTCCATGATGTTCCTTTTCATTTTGCATACGTCTCCTACATCAATATGTGCAAAAATTTGTACGTTATTCATTTTCGGAATTATTTTACCAGAGTATGCTTCAAACCGCATACAGTCCGCTAATAGCCCCTGACATGGAAACCTTTTTCATCCTCCTTGAATGGAATATCTATCATATCTGTCCGATCGATACTAATGTAAGAATCATGATTCAGCATGGACAGCATTTTATTTATCTGTGCTTCACTTCCCTGTGCCTCCATTTCCACGGAGCCGTCAGAGTTATTCCTCACCCAGCCAGTCACACCAAGGCTGCGTGCAGTATACGATGCCCGATAACGGAATCCAACCCCCTGAACCCTCCCCGTAAATATCATGTGCCTGCGTACCATTTCCATAGATATCGCCTCTCTTTCATCTTAATGATCTTATTCACTTTGCATTCAAAATAGCATGATATTTATTTTTTGTCAAACAAAATTACTTGCTTTCTATGCAGACATATGATACGCTGAAAACAGTTTGCAGACAGCTTAACCGCCGGACTGCATACGCTTTGTTTCCAAAATAAAAATCTGGCGCAAACAAAGCCTAGTAAAGCGGATAGTATCCGCACAAATGGAAAGGAGAATAAAAATGGCAGTTATTACAGTTACCGATGAAAATTTTGAATCTGAAGTGATACAGTCTGAAAAACCTGTGATCGTAGATTTCTGGGCTGATTGGTGTGGTCCTTGCAAGCGTCTTTCGCCTGCAGTTGAGGAGCTTTCTGAACAAACCCAGGAAGTGAAATTGTGTAAGGTCAATGTAGATGAGCAGCCTGAACTGGCTTCCCGTTTTCAGATTATGAGCATCCCAACATTAATTTCCTTTAAGAATGGCAAACAACACAAAACTTCTGTTGGTCTGATTGCAAAAAACAAAATTTTATCTCTGATTGATTAAATTGAAATGAAGTTTTCCCAATCCAGTGAAATTTTTCCTTTACATTTAACTATTTGCAAAAGGAAAGATTTCACTGGTTTTTTATTCATATGCTTCTAGAAAATGGTGTTTGATCCCATCTTTCTTATAAGCAATAATCGTATTTAGATTTACATTTTCTACACTTTTAAACAGATTCCCTTCAACATATGGATTTTTCTGCTTTAACGTACGGATCAGTTCTTTGATTTCTTTTCTTTTTGAGGTCATTTCCATCTCGTTTTCCTTTTCGCACTGCTCCGTAAAATGACAGGCACACTGCAAAAATTCCAAGCCATTATAATCCCTCCAATGCATGATGTGTTCCTCTCTTACGAGATATAACGGACGAATCAGCTCCATCCCCTGAAAATTCGTGCTGTGCAGCTTTGGCATCATCGTCTGTATCTGCCCGCCATACAGCATCCCCATTAAAATTGTTTCTATTACATCATCATAGTGATGACCAAGCGCGATTTTATTACATCCGTATTCTCTGGCTTTGCTATACAAATAACCGCGGCGCATCCGCGCGCACAAATAACACGGAGATTTTTCAATATGATCTACCGCGTCAAAAATATGCGTCTCAAAAATGGTAAGAGGAACACCCATTAGCTCTGCATTCTGTTCAATTCTTTTGCGATTTGCTGCATGATATCCAGGATCCATCACCAAAAAGACCAGTTCAAAATAAAATTTCCGATGTCTTTGTAATTCCTGAAAACATTTTGCCAATAACATCGAATCCTTTCCTCCTGAAATACAAACAGCTACTTTATCGCCTTCTTTCAAGAGCTGGTATTCATTCAATGCTTTTGCAAACGGGCTGAATATTTGTTTATGAAATTTTTTACGGATGCTTAATTCAATCTGCGCCTTCTTTTCCACCATAAAATCCCCCATTAACTTTTACTATGCCTTATCTCTCACATCAGGCTGTCGCCACGCTCCATACACAGTTCGTACCCAATAGAAGCCATTTGCGAAGCTAAAAGCCGCTTGCTTTGTGCAGATTCACAGCCAGAATAAAGCTTATGATCATAAATCTGATACTTTCTTCGTACCTCTGCCGGAGACAGATTGGGCATAACTACATTTGCACCTGACAAAATCCCCAGTTCACGCCCTTTTGGATGTATGGATCCGAGCGCAGTTGTTGACGGAAGCAATACTTTTGGAAACATCAGACGAAGGATCGCCAGCAGCTTTCTTGTCATCTCAAGCGTTCCGCCTGATTCTGCCGCAAACGGCGTATCCTGCTGTGGAATAAATGGTCCGATGCCGATCATATGTGGCCTTAATTGCTGCAAAAACCGCAAATCCGCCACTATCGTATCAAGCGTTTGTCCAGGAGAGCCTATCATAAACCCCGCTCCAACCTGATATCCGATTTCTTTTAGCTTTCTTAAACATTTTCTACGATCCGCAAAACTCATTTCTGGAGGATGCAGCTTTTGGTAATGCGTCTCATCCGCAGTTTCATGCCGCAGCAAATAACGGTCGGCCCCACAGTCAAACCAATATTTATATGTCTGTTCATCCCATTCACCAAAGGAAAGCGTCACAGCACAATCAGGATATAATTTTTTAAGATGTAAAATAATACTGCCAAGCTTTTCTTTTGTAAAAAAAATGTCTTCTCCGCCTTGTAAGACAAATGTGCGGAATCCAAGTGCATAGCCTTCCGCCGCACAGCTATAAATAGCATTTTCCGACAGCCTATAACGCTCTGCCTTCCGGTTTTCGCACCGGATACCACAATAATAGCAATTATTCCGGCAGTAATTCGTAAATTCGATCAGACCTCTTGCATATACTTTTTTTCCATAATGTGCTTCTTGCACCTGCCTTGCATTCCCATACAAACATTCCAACGCCTGCTCGCTTTCCATCTGCAGAAGCGCTCTAAACGCAGCATCCGGCAGCGTTTGTTCCTGACGTAGCCTAGCAGTTAACTCCTGGATCGTCTCATATTCTTTTTCATTATTCACGTTTTCACTTTCTTCTCTAATTCTCAAACCCTTTTCCATAGTACTTTTCCCTAGCAGCTCTCATTTCCTTCCAGTATTGCTAAAATATGTTCTAGTTCTACCTCTGGCAACTTGGTATACTGGCTTAGTTCATCTATTGACGGAAGCCTTTGCAGCTGTTTTGCCAAATAGGCTCGTGCTTCATAAACCCGTTCTGCCTTTGACAAAACTGACTGATCCATTTTTGCATCAGCAGCAATTTTTTGTGTATATGATCCTACAGCCTGTTTTATAGCATTTGTAAGCGCTTCTTCAAAATCTAGCTTTTGTTTGCTACCAGCTATTTGTTCCAGCACAAGAAGTACAGACAAATTTCCTTCCTGTATCATATCCGCCCAGTCCTTCGGATCTGTGTTTTCTGCCTGTAACTGTACAATATTGATCACTCTGCGCAGCCATTGCTCCAAAAGCGGTGGTATAGTTGTTTCATCCCCTTCAACTAGGCGTTCATACAACCGCGTTTCTTCTTCCGACGTACATGGTACAATTTTATTTAAATCTTCCAAATACATCCGAAAAAAAGCATTGTCTGGCAGTTTTCTTTTATTTGTAAGATCCGTCGACCCCTGTTCATGCTCTGTTTTCAGAGTATTTTTCGGTTCCATTTTTGTCAACGGCTCTTCCTGTGGACTTTGCAGATAATCATATACTAGCTCCATCTGTTGGCCAGTCAGATCCATACCTTCGAAATAAGCCGCTATTTCCTCTCTGCGCAACGTAGCTGCAGATGATTCCATCATCTCTTGTATAGCATGGACCGTCTCAATAAAATTATCTTTCTGGTGGACCTTTCCTTGTTGATCTAAATCATTCTTTTTCACTTTCTGATTCCCTGATACTTCCATTTTTTACATTCCTGTCTATCCAAGATTTCTTCGCATAATCCCATAAAATACGGGATCCATCGGCAGTATTTGCATTTCTGGCAAGCACCTGTGAAAGTTCCACACCATGCTCTATCCATGACTTCCCATCTGTTGCATCGTTTAACATCAAAGGCTGAATATGATCCATTGCACGCGCAAACCTGGCTTCTGGTGTTTTTGACTCCTCAAACTCTTCCCACAGATCACGCAGCCTTTGCTTTTGATCCTCTGGAAGCATTCCGTAAATACGGTCTGCGGCACATTCCTCCCTCGCACGCTGCGTCTTTTTGCCTTCCTCATCGTAGGCATAAGTATCTCCCGCGTCAATTTCAACAACATCATGCAGCAACAGCATAGCTACGGTTTTCAGTACATCAATTTTTTCGTTTGCATATTCATTTAACAAGATTGTCATAACTGCAGTATGCCAAGCGTGCTCTGCATCATTTTCTTTACGGGATGCATCGGATAGATAG
Organism: uncultured Eubacterium sp.; assembly: GCA_910586225.1. GTDB lineage: Bacteria > Bacillota > Clostridia > Lachnospirales > Lachnospiraceae > Eubacterium_J. The sequence continues at coordinate 43,579 of CAJUIL010000027.1, forward strand.
GTTTGGCGCATGATCATTTTTTCTTTGTCGATTTCCCGAATAAAATCAAACTGCTTATTTAATCGTTCCTGATCCATTTTTTCTCCTTCTCTGTTATTTCAAATTAACATCCCGCATTTCACATCGGGATTTAACTTTAACCCCTTCGGGGTATTTGTCTGATTCCGCCAGAGGCGGGATTTCGCAGTACCATTTTTACTGGTTGCCTCCTAAAGAAGGCTCTCCTACTTTCTTCTGTCCTCCAGCTTGTCGTTCTCTTCCCTTTCAGTTATGGCATGAATTCCGATACACTCATCTTCGGTGGCATTGCAACATACATATGAATGTGATCTTTGCATATATGCCCATCAATTTGATTCACCTGTTTCATCTCACACAGCTTCTTGATGATTTCAACCAAATCTTTTTTGTTTCTCCATACATTATCTTTCTTCTATACTTCGGTATAAAAACAATATGATAGGAGCAGTTCATCTTGTATGTATTATACTTTGATTATCGATTTTGGATACCTCCTATGCTTTTGATATGGCCTGAGAAACCAATATCATTATAGCATAGGAGTTTTTTATACTCCACGCAACGCTACGGCTTTACCTGTTTAATTTCTTTATCTGGATTCACATGAACCATAATATGTTTTACATTCGGAAATTCCTTTTCAATCCGGTTATGAACAGACTCCGCAATCGCATGTGTCTCTTGAAGTGTTTTTCTTCCATCTGCGGCAATCTCTACATCTACATAAATCCGGTTTCCAAATTCCCTTGTAATCAACTCATCTACCCGAATAACCCCTTGCTGTCCCAGAACTGTACTTTTAAGCTGTGCTACCATGCTGTCATCACAGGATTTATCTACCATCTTATCTATCGCATCCTTAAATATATCATAAGCCGCTTTTACAATAAAGGCACAAATAACAACTCCTGCTGCCGGATCCATAAACGGGAATCCCATTCTTGCTCCGAAAATGCCGACAAAAGATCCTACAGAAGACAGTGCGTCTGAACGATGATGCCAAGCATCTGCCATCAATGCCCCACAGTTGATCCGTTTGGCATGGATTTTCGTATACCAGAACATCCATTCCTTCACAAGGATGGAAACTACTGCGGCAAAAAGAGCAAGTGCTCCTGGAACAGCTATCTTCTCGTACCTTGCTGCCGCCAGCTTTTGAATTCCCGCATATCCAATACCAATTCCAGTTAGAAACAAAATGATTGACAAAAGAAGTGCAGCCACACACTCCATACGTTCATGTCCATATGGATGTTCTTTATCTGCCTCTTTCCGCGAAATTTTTACGCCAACCATCACGATCAATGTACTGAATACATCGGATGCTGAATGTACTGCATCCGAAACCATAGCTCCCGATGAAGCCACAATACCCGCAGCCATCTTAAATAGTGACAAAAATATATTTGCAAGGATACTTGTTCTAGAAACCTTCATGACAACCTGCTCTGTCACATCCTTCGGTTCTCCACCACCTGTTTGCGTTGCGCTCATTCTAAAAATCACCTCCCAAATTTAAAAGAAAAAGCACCTGCGGCAACAATAATTGTCCAAAACTACTGTCCCACAAGTGCCTGTACCACTTGCTGTCTCTTACGACCCGGCTTATAGCCCACGCTACCGCCTGCTCGATTGAACTGTATCTCTGCTGCGAATGCTGCATGATAAAAGATAACATTCTACCGCTTCTTAATATCATATGCAGCCTATCCTTAATAAGCTACTTCTATTGTTGAATTGTTAGTATTTTCCAATATAACAAAACTATTTTGAAACTTAATTTTTACATATGCTCTTTTTGCTCTCACATATTGGTTTGCGTAAAATTATATTTATTTATAATATTCCATGTGTAGTCTTGCATTTAAATAAATTTTATATTTTAGCAATACGTTTTTCTGTAAATGGTGATTATCCAGCTCTGTATGGCTCTGCTGTTTTTATAACTATCTTCGTTTTCCATTTTCCTTGTAGCACTCTGATTACATTTGCAGCACCCGTCAAGGCCCATGTCAAACCGTTTGTATACCATACACCCCAAATCCCAACAGATGGAAGCATCAACAGCAGATAAGCGAATCCTACACGTCCAATGACTTCTGTAACGCCGTTGATCATCGCAAAGGCCGCGTCGCCAACTCCGTTCAGCATACCACGCATAATATAGATTAAGCCAAGTCCAATATACATCAGGCTTGTGATCTGCAAGCCTTTACCTCCGATTGCGATCACTTCAGGATCATTTACAAAAAATCCCACAATCTTATCGCCAAACAGGAACATTACAGCAACCATAAGTAAGCTGAAAATAACAACGATCCAGACACTGACCTTACACCCGGCCGTCACCCTGTCATAACGCCTAGCTCCGGCATTTTGCCCTGCAAAGGTCGACAATGCCGTTCCAAGAGAACCAAATGGCTGCTGCACAAGCTGTTCTACACGGCTGGTTGCCGTATACGCCGCCATAACAACTGAGCCAAACTGATTGACAACGCTTTGCAGCGCTACGCAGGAAAACGCAATAAGCGCATTCTGCGCTGCAATCGGCAGCCCAAGCCGCAAACTGTCACGCAAAATTTCCATATCAAATCGAAAATGGCGTTTTTTTAGCTGCAGGTAAGGATTTTTATACATCCCAAACCAAATAGATCCTACCATTGCTGCAATCTGCGCAAAAACCGTCGCCCATGCAGCTCCTGCAACTCCCATCTGAAAAACAACGACAAACAATAAATCCAACACAATATTAATACCGCTTGCAGCTACTAAAAAAATCAGTGGTGTTTTTGAATCACCTAAAGCCCGTAAAATAGAGGAAATCATATTATAGCCTGCCACAACTATGGTAGCGCCGCATACAATACGCATATAAACTAACGCATCTGCAAAATTTTCCTGTGGTGTATGCATGATATGCAGGATTGGCTTTGCCAATAATGCCCCGCACAAACTCATCATGATTCCCGCTGCTGCGGTAATATACGCAGCATTTGCAATGATTTTTTTTACAAACTCATCTTGCCCTGCTCCAAAATATTGTGAGATTAAAATTCCTAATCCTGCTCCAAGTCCCATACATAAGGAAAAAAACAAGAAATTTAAACTACCTACAGAGCCTACTGCCCCAAGCGCATGTGAACCTACAAATTTACCGACAATCACAGAATCAGCCATATTGTAGAATTGCTGGAAGATATTTCCTACAAGCATTGGCAATGCAAATCTGAGTAGCAGACCTGCCGCATTTCCCTGTGTCATGTCACATACATATTTTCTTTCCATCCCTTGCCTCCGGCATCTATATTTATGATCGCTTACTACTTAAGCTTTTAAATCTGTTTTACAAAAGCCTTCATGCTCAAAATAATTCTGATCTGCCAATCGCATCACGCAACTTTTGTTCCGTACAAAGCGCATAAACCTCATTATCCAACTCAGAAAGCTTCTGCGCCTTTTTTATTTTTTTCCAATATCTCTGCGACTGTACAAAATCCTGACTCATATAAAGCCAAAGCTCTTTCATTTTAAACAACACATTTTTTTCACTGGACAGTACGAGAGTATAATCATCCATCAAGCGCCTATGCAGTGCATACCGCCGTTTTCTCTCCTCTTTTTCTATTTCTGCATTCAAAAATCGCTGATACACCGCTGTTTTTTCTCCTCTTTCTTCGCTGCCGCCGTTTTCTCTTACCTTAATTTCCTGTACTAGCCTTGGATTGACCAAAAGCCCTCTTCCTATCATGATCGCAGATAGATTTGGAAAACGTGCCATAAGAGACTGCGCATCTGATGCTTGAAAGATATCACCGTTATAACAAAGCTCTGTTTCCATATGCTCATATATAGAAGCAGCTTGTGAAAAAACATTTAAATCTGGCAAATTATTATAAAAATCCTTTTGTACACGCGGATGAATGATAAGCTCTGATAAAGGACAGGCTGCAAAAATATACAAAAGTCTTTGAAATTCTTCCGGCTTGTCCTTTCCAATTCTTGTTTTGACCGATAATTTCATTCCATCCCGTTCCATCGCATTGCAAACAGTCGTCAAAAACCTCTCCAGCTGCTCTGGCACTGTTAAAAAACCAGAACCTCTTTTTTTCGATACGACCGTTTTTGACGGACATCCCAGATTCAAATTTATCTCCTGATATCCGTATTCCTCATGTAATACTTTAGCAATCCTTACAAACTCGTCTGGCTGATTGGACATGATTTGCGGAATTACAGTTATTCCCTGGTTATGCTCCGCCATCACATCATTACGTTCTTTTGTACTTAAGTGCTTCTTTTCTTTTGGAACAAGAAACGGTGTATAATATCGGTCAAGTCCTGGATAAAATGCATAATGCGCCTGTCTATATAGATACCCTGTAATTCCTTCTAACGGTGCAAAATAATACTTCATTGTGCCTATAACCGTTCCAAGAACTGATCCAGACGCCGCTGCACCGTTTCTTCACCAAGTACCTTCATGATCGTATACAGATCCGGCGAATTTTTATGTCCCGTGACCGCAACACGCACCATCGTACACAAATCTGAAATAGATCCCCTATAATCCTGTGGATGCTTTTTATATTCCTTCATATCTGGACAATAACCCATAGGTTCACCAAGTGCCTTCATATTCGAAAACCACTCATTCGTATCCAAAAACAGATTTTTCTTATATTCGCCAATTACTTCGGCCAGCTGTTCTTTTGTATATTTATCATCCAGCTCATATACAACAACCTGTTCAAATTTTTCCTGCGGCATATAGAGATAGTCAAACATCTGCGTTAGCTCGCTCCATTTTGACACATCCTTTCGTACCTTTTTTCCAGACATCTTCCACAAAGCAATCGTTTCTTGAAACTGATCCTGATGTGCTTTTGCAAATTGGTATAGATCTGGTTCGTATTGCTGCGCCCACTCTAAAATCTGTTTCTCACACATAGCAATGGAAAATCCTGCAATAATCTCTCTACTGACATCTGTCAATTTTACCATATCAAATAATGCGCCACTAACAGGCATCTTTGAACAAGAAAGCTCAAAATCTTCTCCTGTCTTGTCCGGATTTGCTTTATGCCATTCCTCATAATTGGAGTTAGCAATCGTCAGTAAATATTCTTTCACACTATCCGACGGAAATCCCTCTTCCAGATAATAACTTACCGCAGCCTCTGGATCCTTGCGTTTGCTTAACTTACGTTTCGCATTTCCGTCCATTTTCATGATTGGAGATATATGCAGATACTCTGGCGCTGTAAATCCACACAGATCAAACATTTGCTTGTGGACCGGATAGGATGCCATCCACTCATCTCCTCGGACAACTAAATTTGTCCTCATAAAATGATCGTCTACGATATGTGCAAAATGATAGGTCGGTATACCATCTGATTTCAATAGTACAATATCCATACGGTTTTCTGGCATTTCTATTTTCCCGCGAATCGGATCGGAATACATAATATGCTTTTCGTCAGATCCGTTAGATCTCAATCGGACTACAAATGGAATCCCCGTCTTTACCTTTTGTTCAATCTGCTCGTATGTCAGATCCCTGCAACGCGCATAAGCCCCATAATATCCAAGATCATCCTTTTTCTCTTCCTGCTGTTTTCGTATATGATCCAATTCCTCTGCCGTACAAAAACATGGATAGGCATACCCGGCCCGCATAAGCTCTTTTACACAAATCTGGTATATTTTCTTCCGCTCACTTTGCTTATATGGCCCATATGCCTTTTCACCTCCTGCAAAAGGTCCTTCATCAAAAGCTACGCCATACCCCGCGAGAGACTGAATGATTTCTTTTACACCACCCTTTAGCTCTCGCTTTTTATCAGTATCTTCAATTCGAAGATAGAATATGCCATTGGTCTGTTTTGCAAGCCTGCTGGAAATCATAGCTGCGTACAGTCCTCCAATATGCATATAACCGGTCGGGCTTGGTGCAAACCGTGTTACGTATGCTCCCTGCGGCAGCTCCCGCGTTGGAAAACGCTTTTCCAAGTCTTCGATCGTATCCTTAATATCTGGAAAGATCAATTCCGCTAATTTATGATGATCCATATTTCATCCTCCCCTGCCTGTCTCAAATTTAACTGTTACCACATTATACTATTTTTTTGCCAAAATGCAATTCTTTCTTTCAAGAAAAATGAATTTTCTATCATAATAATTAATCGCAGCAACAGAACAAGCCTATTACTTGTAGATTATTGAAAGTTGTTTTTGCAGCAGGATTTGTAATACAGCACATTCACCAAAAGCATACGATAAAAGAATGCTCCTTGTAGAACAAATATCTTTGTCTCCCTTTCTACACTAACTAAATACTTTGATCTTGTGAGTTTTAATTTAAAAAACTAATCCGTTTTTTATTCTTTTAAAAACACCACTTTACAACTTTTTGAAAAATAAAATAACGCACAAGGTACTTTCTAATGTAGTTTGCAAACCAAAACTATACGAAAGAGAGTGACCTTGTACGTCTGACTTATTATACAACGAAAATAATCTGATTGATAGGCTGTATCGTTATTTTTACATTTATGTTAAAACTTTTTCCATGCCAACGGCTGAAACCCTATTCCTGCTGGTATTATCTATCCTGTCTATGGAGTCGGCAGGTTCCATCCGTTCCTTGTACAGGCACTTTTTATCAGGAATCACAAAAAAATCCCTGAATGCATTTTATTATGCATACTCCTATGCAAAGGCGGATTATTCCAGATTTATGAATGTCACTGCCAGCATAGCTTTAAAACTCATATCCGAAAATCTGTCCTCACAGCCTGTTTTTCTGTGTATGGATGATACAATGGTCCCGAAGTATGGCAAAAAATTTGAAGTTCTTTCAGTACTTTTTGGTCATGCAGTGCTTAATGGTTCAAATTATCTGAACGGGCGCTGCTTCGTAGCGTAATGCCCTGTGTCCCGGTATGGAATAAAAATAGGCCCCATTACCTTTCTGTCCCGCTTGGACACCGTATGTGGCAGAAAAAGGAATCCAAGCTTGAGCTTGCTTCGTTTATGGTGCGCCGGGTCATGCCGGAACTACGCACAAAGAAGAATGTTATTATCCTCTGTGACAACTGGTATGTAAAAAAGAACCTTGTTTCTATCGTAGACGAATACGAAAACCTTGACCTTATTGGAAATGCAAGGTCTGATTCCTTTATTTATGACCTGCCGCAGTAGCGGACCGGAAATAAGGGCCGGCTGGCATCGTATGGGAAAAGGCTTTCCATCCAGGATGATTTTACGCTGTCGGAAGAAAAAATTGGAGACTATACATGGCTGTGCGCCGCGTCCTTACAAACATTTTTGGCAAAAGGGAAGTCCTTGCGTATGTAACGTCCCCGGAAAAGGAATCCGGCAGCAAGTGCCTGTTTTTCAGCACAGTTTTTCCGCAGCAGCTGCAGATATTTTTTGCATAGCAGGAAAAGCCCCGCTAAGCCGGACGGGGGAGCGGCCGTATGCAGTTTATTCCTTTGATGCGTACGCTTTCCGATGGCCAATTAAAGTCAGTTACTACGAGCAAAATACATTCTGGTCATTGTGCAGCTACATGGTACACAGCAGAAAAGGTGTTGAGATGCTTGTCAATTTAATCAACATAGCATATTGCGTAATGAAACTTCTGCCGTATCAGGACGAAGCATTTTCAAAATATCATACAGAAAGTGTGCAGTATTCAGATTTGCCCTCAGCGAAGAAATCCGGCAGCAGGTATTTTATGTCCATTTCGTGAAAAACATCAAAACCCATATAAAATCAAGTTCCATAATTAATACTTTAAAACAGCTGGTTCAGAAACAGGGGTATTATTTATAAAGTTGTAAAGTGATGTTTTAAAAATTAATCTATCAGCATTCCCTTTCTTTGATGCCTTTTCTACTTCTTTTAAAGATATTTCCATCCTTTTTACACATTGTTAACAATTATAATTATCCAGTCCGGAATTAATGTAAGATATAGTTTAATATGAGTATTATATTAACAGACGTTGCGGCATCACATACAATATTTCTAAACCATTTTTCAGCCGCTCTATATATTCGGGGAGTGCCGCATGAGTATTACCCCACGCGGCTTGAGTTATGAAAAATTATATCAGCTTGTCAGCTAATACTTGTTTATCATACCCTTTTCTTGTGACGACTTTGTGAACACAATCTAAAAAAAAGCTAAACATTATAAATTTGAAAGGAAGAAACTACAAAGCTGCTGTAGCTTCCTTTAACCATGCTGCTTCACTTGGAGTTAACAATCCTCCGATCTCCTCCCTTATTTTAGCATGATACTGATTCAGCCATTCCCGCTCCCAATCCTCCAATTCTTCGACAAGAATTGCATCACGATCAAAAGGCACAAGCGTTAACGTCTCAAATCCCATAAACCGTCCAAACTCATTTTTTTCAAGCTCCTTGCAAAGAATCAGATTTTCCAAACGTATGCCATATTTCCCTGGAAGATAAATACCTGGTTCATCTGAAGTGATCATACCCGGTTCCAACCTCGTACACTCGTCTCTACTTTCACTCATTATACACCGAAAGCTATTTGGCGGCTCGTGTACATTTAGTAAATATCCTATACCATGTCCAGTGCCATGATTATAATCCAATCCCTCCGCCCACAATGCTTTTCTTGCCAAACTATCTAAATGAATGCCTGAACATCCATATCGGAACTTAGACGCAGCCAAATTCATGTTTCCTTTTAGTACAAGCGTATAATGATGTTTCTGTTCCGGCGTTAATTCTCCAAGCGCGATTGTTCTTGTAATATCTGTGGTTCCTTCTAAATAATGTCCGCCTGAATCGATCAGTACAAAATTTTCTGCCTGAATGGTAAGATTACTTTCAGCTGTTGCCTTATAATGTATAATGGCACCATGCTCGGCATACCCTACGATCGTATCGAAGCTTGGACTAATATAATGCTCCTGCTCGGAGCGAAATTTTTCCAACTTTTCTGCCAATGAGATTTCTGAAAGCGCTTTGCTTTCAAACATATTTTTTTCATTTAATTGTCGCGTTCCATCGCTTGCATTTTTTTTAGCAATATTTGTTTTGAGCCAATATAAAAATTTAATACAAGCAACTGCATCTTTTCTATGTGCTTTTCGCATATTATCAATTTCTGTCTGATTTTTTATAGCCTTTGGCAAAAGCGTCAAATTTTTACCTTCTAAAATAGTTCTTTGCTTTTTCTCATTTTTCGCATTTTTATAAATCAGCATATTTGTTCGTTCCGGATCCAAATATATACAGCACATATTTAGTTCTTCTGCCAAAAAAGAATATATCTCAAAATAGTCCCTTAGTAGGATTCCTTCTTTTTGTAATTTATCTTCCAAGGAACAATCAACTGCTTCTTTTTGCACAAACCAGAAAACCTCGCTTTTTCCGATCACTAGAAATCCAAGCACCAATGGGTTACAGGCAATATCATTTCCCCGAATATTCAATATCCATGCAATATCATCCAAAGAAGAAATCACGCTGTAATCTGCTCCTTCCTCTTTTAATTTTTTCCGAAATTCAGCAAACTTTTCCATTCTTGAGCTTCCTGCGTAGCATAAATTCAATTCCCACGCAGGCTTACAGCACATTACAGGCCGGTTCTGCCAAATATCTCCCACTAAATCACAATCTAAACGTATCCTAATCTTTTTTTTATCAAGCTCCTTTTTTAATCTGCGGTAAGCGTTTACATGGATTGTGCTACCATCTACGCCAACCGTTGCCTGTATAGGCAGCTTTTGTATTAAATATTCTTCTATCTTTGGTACATTTTCTTCTCCTATGCGATGCAAAACAATCCCGCTTCCTTCCAATTCCTTTTCCGCCTGCAAAAAATAACGTCCATCTGTCCATAAGCCAACTTCTTTTTGTAAAACAACAATACTGCCAGCTGAACCTGTAAATCCGGAAAGATACTCCCTGCATTTGAAATAGTTACCTATATACTCAGATCCATGATCGTCACTAGTCAATACAATCCAGGCATCTATTTGTTCTTCTTTCATTCGCTGACGGATACTTTGTAATCTCAACTGTACGTCTGTTTTTTCTTTCATAAATTCCTATCTCCTCTCTTGGGTGTTATTTAAATATTTTTTTCGTTAATAATCAGCTACCGAGGTGTTCCTTTTTTCATTTACACTTTTCTATTTTTAAAAGCTCTTTTATTATTATCCATACAAATATAATACTAATTCAATCTGTTGATATTTGAGACAAAAGGCTGTTTGGATCAAACTAACTGCTTAAACTTGACATTTGCTGATCCTTGGAATATCAATGAACTTGTACAATCGTATCGGATAATTTTGAAAGTTTTAAAAAATTTGATTTACACGAAATATTATATACGAGATTTTCAATATAGGGAATATCTAAATTCAAAAAGCAATAAAATATATTAATATCATTTTATGTAATCACAATCAAGTTATTGTTGTAATTTTACGAAGTAATAATTAGCAACTATAGGAATTTTTTTAACATGCATTATTATTTATTTCTGCTAACATATAGCTTTTTTAATATTAAAAAATTACATCCATATCTTACAATAAAATATATTCTTATACATTTAATTTTTTTTAACTGAAACATTTTCTTTTAGAACTAAAAACATTTGTTTGACTTGAGTTAATGTCACTATTTAAACTGAAGTATTATTTTGCCACTATAAAAAACTAATACAAGCAAATCCAAAAAGCTCATTGTAAAAATCAAACTTTTTGTGTGCTTGCTTCACCGTTTAATGAATTAAGATACTTTAAATTAATTTCTCAAATTTCGCACATAAATTTTAGTTATTCACCTTGAAAATTCAATACCTGGCAGTGATTTAGTTATCAATGTTCTATGGTTTGCGCTGCTTGTAGTTTCAATTTTGACAGAGCAGGAGTAGCATCCATAAATACATCTACTAATGCATCGATTTGATCATCTGTTATATCAAAATGATCAGCAGCCAGCTCTCTGAACATTTGAAGCAATAATTGAAACGCCTGTATTCATGTTATGTCAGACATTTCATCGGAAAATATAAAAAGAGTTCACCATAAGACCGTTCATCGTTTGATTCACAGCTTTCAAGGGATAACATCATATATCTGGTAAAGACTACTGCGGTATGTGCTGTGATCGCATCATAGGAGATCGATCTGTATTCTTTCCTTAGATGCAGGTAACTTTTGCAGACTTTGAAAAAGACTTCAATCTCCCATCTTTTTCCGTAGATGCTGATAATTTCATTTTCATCCAATCCAGTATCTATTGAAATGATGCACAGACATTCTTTCCGTTTGTTTCTGTTTCGGACATAGACCACTTTGGCTGGAATGGTTTTTCCATCTTTTATAACATCAACCATCACCGATAGAAGGTATCTGGAACGTCCCCTGCGTTTTTTGTATTGCTGTAAATGGCTGTTGCGGTCATATCTTCCCCGTTGTAGAGAAAAAACATTTTGGTGTTTTCTTAACTATGGCAATGACATCATATCCGATCCCTTTCACGGCATGGATGGAACTTGGGGAGGAAAACCAGCTGTCAAAAAGGACGTATTTTGCCGGTATGGCGGCGCTTTTCGCGTGCTTTAACAATTCAAGCATTACAGAAGTCCCTTTTTGCATAGACAGTTGGCGTCATTTGTATCCAACAGTCCTTTTATCCATGGCGGAGCTTCGTTTATTCGATTCCTCTTATTTTCAGAGGAAAGAAGCACACTGTTAACCGGGAGGAATGTGCTACCGTAAGACCAGACCAATGTAAGTATTTGAAAGCCAAATTTATAAGTATGTTTGGCATGATCATATACTTTTGTAAGCAGTTCCATTTTTTTAGAACGGTTTCTATCAAACATAGAATCATCAATAATCAAAACATTGGCACGTTCTAAAGAATCCAACGGTACAATAGCTTCCTTGATAATCCTGCCTGAAAGAATTGTTGTGAAACGGATCCAATTGATCTGAGCCACTTTCATAAAACGGTAGACAGTGTCCTTTGCAAACGCAGGTGTGTTTCTTCCGGTAAGAAAATTCATGTGCATACTTCTGTTAGAAAAAATCAGCAGAAACAGATACTGAAAGATTTCCACAGCAGAAAAGCCTATTCTTTTATAGGCATTAGCAGATTTTAATACAAATGAAACATGAAATCTGATAAAAAATCTTCGGATAGTTTTAAAAATCTGGTTATCATTCTGAACGTCTTGTGTTATACTTTTATTTATAGCATGAGTCCTCCGGTTTTAATTGTTTTTTCGCAACTCAATTTTACCAAACCAGACGGTATTCATGCTGTTTTTATGCCAGTTATTATTGAATTTTCAATGTACATACGCACTTATACAAGTGCGAAGTTTGAGTATAATAATATTAAATATCTAATTGTAATTATTTTTTACTTTTCTATCTTCTTGTAAATATTAATTTTATAAATATTTACTATGTGAAATTTCATTTTATAAATTAATTGAAGTACTACACTTACTATTTTGTGATATTGCTCTACTAATAAACAAAGTCTAAATTATTTAGAAAGAATTACATTATGCTAAAATTGAATAATTAATAAATATATTACATTAAAAACAATTAATGCAATACACTTAATCTATTTCTAATCTATTATATACGAAAAGGCCTATAAAAAATTGTTGCTTTTGCATATATTTTTTACTTTAAAAATTTGATATGATGAATCAAATGAATCACTTCACTTGTTCCTTATATGTATCAAATGATAACCCTATATACGCAATTAGGATCAAATAATTATTTTGCAATAATAAAATACTATTATTATGAAAACACTTTTTACAGTCTTCTACTAAATTTTATTTGCAAGTGAAGCACTTCATCTCTTTCTATACTCATTTTGCTTATATAAAATTTCTTTATAAATTAAAGTATTGTTTTTTCATTATTGGCACATAATAACTTTAACAATTATTGACAAACAAATAGGTTCGTTATTATATCCAAAAAGCAAATTGCGATTATTGAAAATTATTACTAAATACACATATTCTTAAAAAAATTATATTTTTCTCAATATGTATTCTATTAAATCTGATTTATAATTAATCTCCCTGAATTAGATAGGTATATTCACTCCAAAAATAAAGCAGAAGAGCAGTAATATAATTATAAATATTAAAAAGAAGAATTACAATAAATGAAACAATAACTCTGCAATATAAAAATCTGATTCATTAATTTTTAGTTGCCTTTCATTGCCAAATCTAATCTTATATCTTTTTTGAAACATACTGAAAAAGCAGTTGAAGTGCTTCACTTGTCTCAAAATTTTTAAACGATAAAAATTTTTAACTTGTGATTACTATACTTTATTTATTTAAACAATATCTTTATGCAATATGTCTTAATGCAACATTTAGTATATACACCAGATAAATTTCTTTATGTATTAATATATTATAATATTTATGCTATTAAAAAGAAATATTGTTTTTTATTTTTAATTACTTTTTTCATTTTTCCTTTCATGAATTTATAATAGTTTCTCTAAAGTGATAAAATAACCATAAAAATCACAGCCATACGGCTTGACCACCGGCTCTGCCGGTGGTTTGGATGAA
>CAJUIL010000028.1 GCA_910586225.1 uncultured Eubacterium sp.
TTGCAGAAAAGGACACAGCACTTGCAGAAAAGGACACAGCACTTGCAGAAAAGGAGTTTGCATTGGCAGAAAAGGACACAGTATTGGCGGAAAAAGAAGCTGCTTTAAAAGCTGCCCTATCACAAATTTCACTTCTTGAGAAACGTCTTGCAGATTTAACCTGAAAAGATTCTCCTATTTAAGGAACTTTCTGTAAATCTTATGAAGTGATGGATGTAATATAAAAATATATTTATCACTTCATAAATTTATCTAATCATTGGTTTTTACTGGATGAAAGCAAATGAATTTGTTTGGACAGTATTTATTCTATTTTTTCTGTACGATTCGGTCTTTAGTATTTGCTGCTATCATGCATCTAAAAATGTATACACCATTTTTCGTGCATTATCTGATAATATCATTGGCGAATACTTGCATTCTTTGTATGAAAAATATCTTTATTTCCTCATTGTTGATAGATACTACTTAATTTTACGTAACAAATCATACGATATTAATTTGGAAGAGATGAGTGAGGCGGATATGCAGGTTTTATTGCGTATGCTGCTCTTTTCCATTAATTCAGCGGTGATAATAGGGATTGTATGATTTCCAGGTTGCAAAGAGTGCAAGTGCAAATGAAAATACTTTGCTTTTTAATATATTTGACCCAAATAACAGAATAGTTTGCCGAGTCCAGCGGCTAGTTCAGTGTTAGATGGGGGAGAGGTGTTTTGAGTTAGATATACAGTTGAGTAGTTACTCGAAGCGGTGGTTTTTGACTTCCAGTATTGGTTGACATTATGCAAATGATTCGAAAAAATTCCATGTTAAGGTTAACAATTTGGAAAATGTGCCGATATAATATTAAACTATCTAATGGGATAAGTCTGCGTGTTTATCAGGTAAAATCGAACGTATATACTTTTCCCTTAATATAGATTTTAGTGTATGGGTTGCAGATAGTCAAACGTGCACTGGAACGGCAGCTGAATAAACCTGGGATGGTCAGACTGGATACCCTGGCGCTTACCGCTTGGCATGGATTGTGCGGCGGCTGGCAGGATTGATGTTGTCTGCGTGAAGCGGCAGAGCAGTCAGTGGGCAGGAACGGGAGTTTGGAAGGCTGCAGTATCAGAGCATTGCTGAAAGGGATTTTTGCAGGCTGTATACCGCGCTTGGCATGATGCCTGTTCGGATTCCGGCGGGCGGTGGGAATGCCTGGTTCCTGGTTCATGTGTTATGGAACAGACATTTTGCGAATTGCGGTGGGTGACTGCGGGGATGGCTTTTGGGGTGTTCTGGAGCGTAGCGGGTAATCCGGAGTATAAAAAGTTCTCAGATTTTGGAGAACGGAGAGGATGGTATGTTATGTACAAGGATGTATGGAAAAAATTTGGGGTGAAGATATTCATTGTATTGTGTTCCGTACTGCTGATTGGAGGAGTGGCAGTTGCGGCGCCAAGATTGCGGGCGGATGTTGTTGATGGTAAACCGACATTCAGTGTACTGACTGGATCAGGGATAAAAATAAGCTTGGCAGGAAAGGCGCAATATAATTATGGAGAAGATGTTGAACCAGAAGTAATTAGTATTAAAGGCGATGGGTATGATCTGATTCTTCGAAACGGAAAGGATTTTAGCGTAAGAACTGGCGGTAATGTTATTAATGATGTGACTCAGACGGCAAAGGTTTTCATAGCAGCGTTAGATGGTAGTGAGCAAGTGTCACGTTATAATTCTGATGGAACTGAAGATTTTACAGAGTTGGAAGTGACTTATGAGATATCACGCAGAGACATAGATGCGACGTGGGTTGACGCTAAATATATTAAGGCGAGCGACTTAGGGCCGGACAATGTGTCTAATAAATGGGTTGTAAATGAATTACCAGCGTCTTTTAACGGAGCAGACTGGGAAGTAACAATAAATGAGCCAGATATAGGAAAAAAAGTGTTGAGTTATGGAACTGACTATAAGGTAGATAAGCAGGCGGAAGATGTTGGCTCGTATAGTGGAGAGATAAATTTCTTAAGATTTAATTTGTTAAATGGGACAAAAAAATCTGCTACAGCAACAGTGTACATGGAAGTAAGTGGACTTAAAATTTCAGAGAACGCAGATGGAACAGTTAAAGTAGAAAAAGTTATTGGTTCAAATCGAACAGAATTGACGGCAGGTACACATTATACGCCTGTTTATAATGGAAATGTATGTACTATTACGGGAATTTATAGTGGAGGCGAAGCTTACTATGTTGGAGAAACGCAGTATACAACTTCAAAACCAGTAACAGATTATACACTGGGGTGGACTCCGCTTGAGTCTACTGTAGACTACAATGACTTAAAGGGGATTGAACAAAAACCTGCTCAGGTGTGGGTTATAGATAATAAGGACGGTTCTAGAACATACTTGAATGAAGGGAGTGGGTACGAACTTAAATATACGATACTTAACGGCGCGCAAGGTGCAACGGCTGGTACAGTTGAAATGACGATCACAGCAAAAGCTCCATATAATAAAGCGGAAAAAGTCAGATATAATTTGAGACGTAAACTTGCTCTTAGCGACATGAATATAGAGAAAATACCAAGAAATCAGAATGAGAGTCTAGACAAAATTACATTTAATGGTGAGGGGCATATTGTAGACATAGAAATTTCATTCAATGATACAGGCAGTAAACTTGAAGCAGGAAAAGACTATGATATATTCTATAAATTGATAAATGCACCAAACGCAAGTAATAATTCTACGGATTGGGTAACAAATGTGTCGGAGCTTATACATGCCGGAGAAGTTGCAATAAAAATTGTTGGGAAGGCAGATGGTTCTGGTAATATAAATAAGCCGGGTTATTATGGAATCATGGATGGCGGTGATCTAAACGCATTTCCAGTGCCAGAAGCACTAAGGTATACGATTCATCAATTAGATTTGTTAAAAGAAGGGTACTCATTAGA
This sequence comes from uncultured Eubacterium sp., assembly GCA_910586225.1. Lineage (GTDB taxonomy): Bacteria > Bacillota > Clostridia > Lachnospirales > Lachnospiraceae > Eubacterium_J. The sequence continues at coordinate 2,949 of CAJUIL010000028.1, forward strand.
GTTAAGGAATTCAAGCAACAGGGTGGATAATCTCTTCGATGTTTCTTGTGAAGCGGATGATATAATCAATCGAGCAGTCGTTAGTTCAGGGAAAAGTTCTTATAAGATGAGCCTTTTGGGCAATGGTGAATTTACTCCAACGTTTTATCATCCATCAGGAGCTGAGATACAAGAGGATGAGTGGGGGAATTTAAAACCGGATGAAGGCTACAAAGTAAAATTAAGTTTCAATGGAGATCTGACAGGAGATCTGGAAACAACTTTTAAAATTGATAAATACAATGCAAAGGATATTGCAATAGTATTTGCAGGATGTACAGAATGTGGAAGTTCTGCGACCGAGCATATATATACAGGTGAACAACATATGCCGATCGTGACAGGAGTAACTCATAAGGGGATATTGTTAGATCCTGATAATTATGAGATTACTTTTGGAGATAATATAAATGCTGGTAAAAATGTCGGTACCGTTACGGTAAATATTGGAACTGGAGAAAATGCGGTTTCAAAAACAGAAAAATTTGACATTAAAGCACGGGCTATAGATAATGGTAAACTGGATTTGGTTACTTTTGGAGGAAGTACTAGTGGTAGGACACATGTATATTGTGGATTGAACCAAGGACCAGATGTACCAAAACTTAAGCTGATAGATACTTCGGATGGCAAAAATCCAGAGTTGTTGAAAGATGTAGACTATACATTAACGGCAGGTATTTTTAATGTCAATGGAAATCCTGGAGATAAACCAGTTCCATTTGACCAGGTGCAAATTGGTACGGAGTATTGTTTTAGAGTTACAAGTAAAGGAAATAATTTCAAGAATACAGATGGAACTACTCCAATTACGTATGTTGAAACAGTTCCTTTTATATTTGAAACGAGAAGTATTTTAAGCAAAGATGAAGATGATAACTATGAGATAACAGCGAGAGTAAATCCGAGTCCTAAGCCGGATCTGGAAAGTAGTGACCAAGAATATATTGACTATATTGAAAAACACATTGATGTAACGGATGCGAAATATAATAATGAGAAGCTTCGAATTAATGTGGATTATAGCATTGTGGGTTTTGAGAACAGTATTAGCAATGATGGCACAGTGAAGTTTAAAATTCAAGGAAAAGGCTGTTATTCAGGTACAAGCTTGGAAAAACTGGAGCTTCCAGTAGGAACTCATATTAAGAATTTGCATTTGAGAGAGAATGGAGCGCATTTAGGACAGCCGGCACCTATAGCCAGCCAACAGGAACCATCAGCGGAAATAACTTTAAAGGGAACTTATGCGACGGATCCAACCAATATATTTAATATAGTGTTTAATGCAACAACAGATATATCAGCAAATCAAGTTGATTTGTGTACAGGGCAGGGAACACCAACAATACCAAAAGGAGAGAAAGGCAACGCGGATGCCAAGTATTGGGTAAGCCTTGATAAGGGGTATGAATATGATGCCGCAGGAGTACAATATGCATCAGCAATATTGACAGGTATTAATGGATATCATGGTAAGATTAAAGTTAAATTCAAAGTGGAGAAGCAGCATCTTGCATATGATGGATTTACAATAGAAATTGTGTATCCAAAAGATGCCAATGGGCAGTCGGTAGGAGCGTATACTTATACGGGAAGCAATATAGAGGCTATTATTATCATTAAAGATAAAAATGGCGACAGAGTTCCTGGAAATTATACAGAGCTTTTTGATATCACATATGAAAATAATCTTAATGCGACGAATGGTTATGTGGAGAGTAACAAAGAAACAGGAGCAATCGTAAGGGTAACGGGTAAGCCTTCGTCAGGATTTGAAGGAACGATATCTGAACATTATAAAATTGATCCACAATCAATCGTTGGAAAAGATTCTGATGGAAAAGATGTTTTGCTTGGAAAGTTCTTGGCACGTGGATTGAAAGCTTCCTATCCATATAGGCCGTATACGATTCTTAGTGCCGATAATGTACCTTCAGGTGTATGGCCGACCTTTGAATTAGTGTTTAGCGCGAATGGAAATCCGAATGGCGGTAGTGATGCTATAGTATTATCACATGCCGAAAATGGAGATTATGTTTATACTTGCATTAATGCTGATAAGGTAACTCAGGAATCGGATGATAAGCTTGCTAAGCTACGTATTACAGGAAAAGGTAATTTTACCGGAACCGTTGATATTCCTTATAGAATTACCCCTGTAAGCCTGAGTGAAGATAACGAGGACATTAAGATAACGATTGATGGGCCGTCGAGAGAGCCGTTTACAGGAATACGATACGCACCGAAAGTAAAAGTCGTGCAAACTGTGGATCTTGGAAATGGAAAGAAAGTGGAAATGACAGTTCCAAGTGAGCAATATACAGCTACTCCTGTAAACACATTATGGGTGAGTGAAAATACTTTAAGCGGAATTGGTAGTCAAACGTGCGTTCGGATAGAAAAGAAGGAAGTGGACGGAGTTTTTAACTATAATGGTGAGCGTAACGTTGCATATTTTGTTTATGGTGAGCTGAGTCCATCAAAACCTTCACAAGGTGATGATAACTCCGAGGTGGAAGTTACCACAAGTCCGATACCATATTCAGAAAATATATCCTATGATGGATATGTGAAGGTGAATTTTAAGCAAAAACAGGATGGTCAAACAGATTATACTGGAGGTAATAATACTGATGCTGAAGGTGAATTTCTGAGTAAAATCCGGCCATTAAAATATCGCGAAGAATTTACAGTATCATGTCTTGATGAAACGGTTGGTATTCATTCGGGATATATTGTGGGTGATGAGAATTACTTTATCGGAAGAAAGTATATTGCATCAACAGATGATAATCCAATCGTAATTCAGGGGAATTTGCGTCAGGCAGAAGTAATATGGAAGAAAGGGGTTGCTGCAGTACCATTTGGTAAGGATGTAAAGATTCAAGACTATATTACGATAGAATGTGGTGGCCGAGAATTGAATTTTGATGAAGATTATACATTTAAAGCCAACCCAGATCTGAGTAAGCTGGGGGAGACATCAGTTACTATTATTCCGACAGATGAAGCGGCTGATATAGATCCGGCAACAGGTAAGGAAGGGAATAAAGCATATTTGACAGGGGATTTGCCTGTGAAGTTTAATGTAGTAGCAGAACTTGCGAATGATAACGTAATGGGTCTTAAGGATGTATACACCTATATAGGGGAGCCGGTAATCAATCCTTCGGACATTGTAGTGACAGGAGCGGATGGTAAGCCTCTGAAACGTAATGAAGACTATATTATTGAAGGGTACGAGGATGCTATTAACGTAGGATCGTATGTGATTACGATTAAAGGTATCAGTCCATCTTATATGGGAAGTGAAATAACTCATAGGTTTAAAATAGAACCTTATGTTATTACCGAAGAAAATGTAGCAATTAAGTTTGAAGGTGGAAATCCAGTTGCAACTTATACAGGAGATATTGTATTTCCTAAAATTGCATCTATCTCAGTGCCGACAACATCCGGAAGCCTTGTACTAAAGGCTGGAGATGAAGACAATCCTGCTGACTATGAAATGCATCGTACGGAAAAAGGAGACAATATTAACTGGACAAATCCAAAGCTTAACCAAAAACCAAGTTTTGTAATTGTAGGTGTGGGCAATTTTACTGGACAGATAGAAATGGAGTATATCATTGAACCACGCTCTATTACAGAGGCAAAATTCGATGAGATTAAAGATGAACCTTATCAAAATAATCGACCGATAAAGCCAATTCCTACAGGTAAGTTTGGTTCCTTGCAGTTGACAGGAATACCTTTCGATAATAATCTTGCAAATGATTATCAGTATTGGACAGATAATACTACGCATTTTGCTTATTGGTATGATCCAGCTGAACCAACAAGTATTGGTACAAAGACAATTAAAATAAGAGGAATCGGTAATTTTACGGGTGAAACTGCTTTAACATTTGAAATTGTACCATTGAATATTGAATTGGCGGATTTAGTGTTTAAATCATCTGAATCACCAGTTTATGATGGACAGGAGAAAACGCCAGCATTTGAACTGAGATATAAGGGAGATGTTATCCTGGAGTGGACTGGTACAAAGGTAATTTCCGAAAATATCAGTACAGCAACGATAACCTGGGAAAATAATATTCATGCGTCAACAGAAGATAAATCGGCATCTGTTTTAGTTAGCTTGGCATCAACTGGAGATAACTATTATGGGAGTAAATCAAAGAGCTTTGCAATATTGCCAGCATCGCTCAAAGATCATGTAAAATTCATGTATCTGCCAACAAATCAAAGCAATGTGGTAGATTTAAACAGCTATCAGCTAAAGAAGAAGTTTGAAAAGCCAGAACTTATCTTTGCTACAAATGCACCTACCCCATCAGCTCTGTTGGAGGATGAGATTGGTATATACTATAATTATCCGCAAATGGCCAATCACGGTTATTTCTTAGGGGCGCCTGGAGAAACTACGAATTTTACATTTGAACGTGTGTATGTTGAACCAGATACAGATGATGTGGAAGAGGTTCGTGAAGGATATACAGATGAAAACTTTACGTATGCTGGTAAGGTTAAGTGTACGATTACTGGTACGGGAGATTATACGGATTCTGCTACCTTCTGGTATTTTATTGGTACAGATATAAGCGATGCAGATGTAAATGTAACATTGAAACCGACAACAACAGTATTCAATTCTACATTGCAAAAACCGGAGTTAAAAATAACAGGTTTGGATGAGGATCAGTATTCGATTGTTTACTATAGAGGTGAGACTGTTGCAGAAAACCGTATTACAGAGCAAGACTTTATTAATGCTGCTACGTACTATATAAGACTGGAAGGTCAACCATCTAAAGGAACCTATGCATCGAAACCAAAAACATTAACTTACACAATCACACCAAGAGCATTCTCCAACAACCTCGTAATCGACGGCTTCAAGCGAGAATACTCCTACACAGGTTACGACATCTGCCCAGTAGGCATTTCCGTAACGGACTACATTGACAAGATTAAATACAAACTGACCGAGGACGTAGACTATACCTTAACGTATACAAACAACTTAAACGCAGGTACAGCGTATATCAATATCAAAGGCCAGAACAACTTCAGCGGAAGCGCGACTGCAAACTTTATGATCACAAGCTCTACGATCAGCAGCGGCGGCTGGGGCGGCAACAACAGCTTCCTGGATCAGGGAACGGGAGAAATCTCTGGGTCGACAGCGGTTTCGCCGAATGAAGTAAATATGTCCATGGATACGATTGATGCGATGTATTACACAGGCAGGCCAGTGTATCCGAAGGTATCGATCGCGGGCATGACAGAGAACATTGATTATACGGTTACATTTAGTAACAACGTGGAAGTTGGTACGGCGGTAGCGACAGTGAATGGTATTGGAAATAATAAGGGTACGATCACTAAGAATTTCCGTATTATCGCACAGCTGTCGAAGTGTACGATTTCGCCGATCCCAGCACAGCAGTATACAGGCTCCGAGGTGAAACCTGCACTGACGGTAAAATGCGGCAATAGTATTTTGATGGAAGGTACAGATTATACCGTTACTTATTCAAATAATATCAACATTGGTACGGCGACTGCGACGCTACGTGCGCTGAACAATGCGAATTACACGGGGACGGCTTCTGTGAAGTTCAGTATCGGCAATGATGTAGGCGGATTTATTATCAGCGGTTATGCACCGAGCTATGCTTACACTGGCAAGGCGATTACACCAGGTGTTGTTGTTGAGACTGGCAGCAGGACATTAGTGCCGGGTACGGAATATACGGTATCCTATTCTAATAATGTGAATGCAGGTACAGCGACGATCACAGTAACAGGTGTTGGAAAATACTCTGGTAAGCAGACAGCAAACTTTGTCATTGAGCCGAAGAGCATTCAGAGCTGTGATACGACGGATATTGCGGATAGAACCTATACGGGCGATGCGTATACGCCGAGTGTTACAGTAAGTGACGGCGGTAAGGTATTGACCAAGGGTGTAGATTATACGGTAACTTATACGAATAATATAAATCCAGGTACAGCGACGGTTGTGATCCGTGGTCTGAGCAGCAATTACGCTGGAACGAAGGTGATCAGCTTTAAGATTTCAGCAGTTGCAGTGAAGGGCTTAAAGGCTACGAATGTGAAGTATAACAGCATGAAGCTGAAATGGACGAAGCAGGGATACGCAGATGGTTACCAGCTCTGTGATTCCAAGTCAAAGGTAATTAAGACATTGAAGAAAAACAGTGTTACGATCACCGGTTTGACAGCAGGTAAGACTTATAAGTATAAAGTAAGATCTTATATCCGCAACGCGGACGGTACGAAGTCCTATGGCGCATTCTCATCGGTATTGAATGCGACGACGAAGCTCCGTACGCCGACAGTGAAGGTCGTTTCGAATGCGAAGGGGCAGGCACGGATCAGCTGGTCTAAGGTATCAGGGGCATCTGGTTATGAGATCTACTATAAAAAGACTTCCAGTGCGAAGTACAAGAAGTTAAAGACTGTAAACAGCCCGAATATCCGGGTATGTACGGTACGCGGTATGAAGAGCGGCGACAGGGCTTATTTCCGTATCCGAGCATTCAGAAAGAACGGAAGCAAGAAGGTATACAGTTCGCTGAATCCATTAAAGGTTATTACGGTGAAATAACACAGCATGAGTGAAAAATACAAAATAGGCGTTTATGAATTTAATACCTATGAAGAGTATCTTGCGGCGCAGGAGGATGTAAAGAAGATTGACTTCCTTACGAAGGAATTGGATATTACGGATGCCGATGTCGCCGTGAGGCTCTACACTCTGATCAGGAATAAGGAAATCGTGTTTCGCAGTAAGATCGGGATTTCCTTTTCCTGGTATGTGACAGACGTTCTGGCCCAAAATTCCCAGATATTGCTGGAAGAAAAGCGGCAGAAGGAGCAGAACAAGCAGAAAGGGCGAAAGCTTGGGGCTGCGGGGCTGATGTGTATTTTGGCCGCGGTGCTTTGTTTGGGATATTATGGCGTGACGCTTTGGCAGGAGCATCTGGAGAGCCAGGAGTTTGAGCGGCTCCAGGATATGCAGAATTTAACCGGACATCTGATCCGCGATACTTATGCGGATGAGGAAAGCGGCGCAGGCTCTGCACAGGATTCCGGTCAGGCGGCGTCCGCTGCAAAGCAGAAAAAAACAGTAAAGCAGAAACAAAAAGAGCAGGAAGAGAAAAAGATCGATCCTGCTGATCTGACGGTGTTAAAAAAATACAAAAGCTTGTATGAGCAGAATAAGGATCTGGCGGGATGGCTTTCGATTGCAGGGACGGTTATCGATTATCCGGTTATGCAAACGGGAAAGAAAAATCCGGATTATTATCTGCACAAAGATTTTGAGAAAAAAGAAAGTGATCACGGGACGTTGTTTATTGACGCAAGGAATGATTATGTAAATCGTGATACGAATCTGATCATTTATGGTCATAATATGAGGGATGGCACAATGTTTGGCGGCTTGAAGAGTTTTATGGATAAGGACTATTATGAGCAGCATCAAAAGCTTGTGTTTGACACGATCTATGAAAAGGCGGAGTACCGCATTGTTGCGGTGTGTCTGTCCAAAGTAAATTATCAGGATGATCATACGTTCCGGTATTATAATTTTTTGAATGCCGAAAGTAAAGAAGAATTTCAGGCATTTTTGGCAAACATCCAGCAGCTGACGGTGTTTGACCAAAAGATTGATATTTCGTATGGGGATGAGCTGTTGACATTATCGACTTGTAACAGCTATATACAGGATGGACGGCTGTTCCTCATTGCGAAGAAGGAGTGACGCATATGAAAATTTCAAGAATGAAACGGAAATTTGCCATTCTTATGACAATGGCAATGGTATTGTTTTGGATACCGTGTGAGAACGTATTCGCATCGAATGAAGCAAATATGACAATCTCCGGCGGCGTACTGACTGCGTATAACGGCGGAGGCGGTGCGGTCACGATCCCTTCGAGTGTAACATCGATCGGCGCGAACGCATTTGCGGGCAAGCCGATCAGCAGCGTCAGCATTCCGGGAAGTGTAACGAGCATCGGGGACGGTGCGTTTGCAAACTGTACTGCGCTTGCAAATGTGACAGTTCCAGGAAGTGTAACCAATATGGGCAGCGGCGTATTTTCGGGCTGCAGCGGATTAAGCTCTGTCAGTATGCAGGCTTCGATTTCTGCGATTCCGGCTTCTACCTTTAACGGATGCCGTTCTTTGACGAGCATTGCGATTTCAGCAGGTATTACGAGTATCGGCAGCAGCGCATTTTCAGGGTGCAGCAGCTTGAGCACGATGTCGGTCCCGTCTGGTGTCAGCAGTATCGGCGACAGCGCGTTTGCAAATTGCTCCAGCTTATCGGCGATTTCGATTCCGGCAAGCGCGACGAGCATCGGCGGCAGCGCGTTATCGGGCTGTTCTGCTTTAACAACGATCAATGTAGCGTCTGGAAATTCGACGTATGCGTCGGACGGCGGATGCTTGTACAATGCGTCCAGAACAAGGCTGATCATGGTTCCGGTAGGAAGATCAAGCGTCGCGATCAATTCTTCTACAAAGATTATCGGCAGCGGCGCGCTGGCTGGCTGCAGCAGGGTAACTTCTCTGTCTCTGCCAGATGGCTTAACGACGATTGAAAACGGTGCGTTTTCCGGCAGCGGGATCAATTCGATCAAGATACCGCGTTCTGTGACCTCGATTGGTTCACAATCCGGATGGTCGCCTGACGTGATTACCGGATACAGCAATACTGCGGCGGAGACATTTGCCTCCTCTGCGGGCTATGCGTTTTCCAGTCTGGACGGCGGCAGTTCTTCAGACAACAGCGATGATACGGATACTTCTTCCTCTTCTTCGGCAGGGGGAAGCACTAGTGTGGACGTAGGTGAGGATACATCCGAACCGGATCGTTCGGATGATGTGGATGAAAGCGGCGCAGGCAGCACATCCATCGACCTTGGAGAATCTTCTGGCGGATCGTCGGGAAGCAATTCCGGCAGCGGCTCAGGTTCAGCTAGTACATCCGGCAGCTCCGGCTCATCATCCAGCAGCTCTGGCAGTTCTGGATCAGCATCCGCCAGCGGCTCATCAGGAGGTTCGTCTAGCAGTACAACAGTGCGTTCATCTGGCAGCTCTGGTTCATCTGGTGCGTATGCAGGTACAACGTCTGGAAGTCATACATTGGACGAAACGCCAAAAACAGGAGACGGCTCGTTAGACCCAATGCTGTTTTTGATTTTCGGACTGGTGTTTGTTGGATGCGGACTTGTGATCGTAGGGAAAAGACAGGGAGTATGATCGCCTGTTAGATTCATTTATGTATATCATATAAATAAGAAAGAGAGACTGTAAGAAAACAGTCTCTCTTTTTTATCAGAGTTTTTCATCAGAAGATAATCGTAGGACGTACAAATGTCAGCTCAAACGGTGCTTCAGGATGCTGTGTGCGGAATAGCAGCTGCATCGCCAATCGCTTTCCGAGCAGGCTGGTAGGTACATTTGCTGTAATGATACGACCAGCGACATTTGTGTATTCCTCGGAATTATCAAATCCGGTCAAGATCACCGGGTGTGGGACACGCTGCGGGTTTTCGTCAAGGTACTGCTTTACAAAATGCGCCACGAAGTCGCTGACACATACAAACGCAGTCGGCCACTCGGATAAGCCGTTCAGGAAATCAGACAGTTCCTTGCCATAAGAAAAAATGCCGATGCTTCCAGTCAGGCAGTATTCCTCGCGGATGTCCAGACGGTGAGCCTGCATACAGGCGCAATAGCCGCGGTAGCGTTCCAGGTTGGTCTGGGCGTAATAAATATCGCCGAGAAAGCCGATATGTGTGTGCCCGCTCTGGATCAGATTTTCGGTGATCTCGTATTCTGTCCGGTAGCCTTCGATCAAAACCAGATCTCCATTTAGCTGAAGGCGGTATAAGGAAGGGGAGGTGTCCAGAAATACTTTTGGAAGGGCAAGGTCATTTACCATACCAAGGATCTGGGAATCATATACGTTTAATACAATAATGCCGTCAATGCTTCCAGTGGAGCTCGTTAAGATCGGCGGCAGACTGAAATCCTTGGTACACACAGAAGGCACATAAGTATACATCAGGTTAATGTTGTAGCCAGAAAGCTCTTGTGCCATACGGTGTATAATGCCAGTCCAGAATACGGCGGAGTCTGGGCGTGAAACGACCAGGGAAACGGTATGGATCGATGATTCGTAGCGCTGTGCTTTTGTCTGTATCTGTTCCATTGCCAGGTATGGAACCTTGGCATAGCCAAGCTCCCTTGCTTTTTCAAAGATTAGCTCGCGGAGTGAGTCGGATACTCCGGACTGGTTGTTAAAGGCTTTGCTGACAGTGACTCTTGAGATATTCAGAGCGTCTGCGATATCCTGCATCGTGATTTTTTCCATGGCGCTGCTCCTGTTTCTTTTGGTTCTATAATTTGTATAAGGTCTTGATTTGGTTTAGTATAACATAAAATGAAGAAATTTACAATCATTTAGTTTACAAATGTTAAAACGAATTTAAAAATGGGATTCAACGGGAAGGGGGATTTGCAAAAGCAAATGGCTAACTTTTGCATAAATGTGAGGTTTATTTTTGTAAGGGATGTTTTAACGCGTCAAAAAATGATAAATATAAATAATTAGTAAAATTATACTAAACAGAATATGAAAAATTGGCTATAATGATGAAAATGACATATGAAGTTGACATTTGTTTTAATAGATGTTAATGTTAACTTAACAAAAATAAACAAGGAGGTAAAACAAAATGAAGACAAACAAAACGCTTCATGGAAAGGAGAAAGGTCTGAAAAGACGCTGGTCCAGGGACGATACGGAATTGTTCCTGCTTTCGCTTCCTACTCTGCTTTGGTATGCGATTTTTGCTTATCTGCCGATGTTTGGTATTATCATCGCGTTTAAGGTGTACCGTTTGCAGCCGGGAGGGCACGGATTTATCTACAATCTGCTGCACAGTGAATGGGCCGGGTTCGGGAATTTCTCGTTTTTCTTTTCTTCCAATGCATTTGCGATGCTGTTAAAGAACACGATTCTTTACAATATTGTGTTTATTATCATCAGCGCGAGCGTGGCGGTCTGCGGAGCTCTGATGCTCAGCAGTATGCGCAATAAGGCTGGCTCTAAGGTGTATCAGACAATGATGTTCCTGCCGTATTTCATGTCATGGGTAGTGGTTACCTACTTCGTGTATGCGATACTGACACCGGAAAGGGGCTATTTGAACGGCATTTTAAAGGCAATGGGAGCAGACCCGATCATGTGGTATCAGGAAGCCAAGTATTGGCCGTTTATTATTGTGCTGCTGAACACATGGAAGGGCATGGGCTATGGTATGGTGCTTTATCTTGCAAGTATTACAGGTATCGACCAGTCCTTGTATGAGGCGGCGGTTATGGACGGTGCTACAAAGTGGCAGCAGACAGTACATATTACGCTTCCATCGATTAAGCCAGTATTCATCATGATGCTGATCCTGGACTGCGGCAAGATATTTAACTCCGACTTCGGTTTGTTCTACCAGGTGACAGGGGGGATTCCACAGTCACTTTATACGACGGTATCGACGTTTGATACGTATATTTATCAGGCGATCAAGTCTCCGGCAACGCCGATTGGCCGGACAGCAGCAGCATCCTTCTTCCAGGCGATCTGCAGCTGCGGAACGATACTTTTGGCGAACTGGGTTGTCCGTAAGGTTGACAAAGAGAACAGTCTGATCTAATACGAGGGAGGTGTGTAAAGTGAGAAAAAAGAATAAGGATCTGGAAAGCTCGGCAAAGATCAACCAGATCAAACCGTCTACCAATTTACTGTTCAACATTATATTCCTCATTTTGGGATTGTCGTGTATCTTCCCGCTGCTGTTTGTCTTTTCCATTTCGATCACGAGTGAAGAGGCGCTGCGTGCGACCGGATACCAGATCATCCCACAGGAATTTTCTGCCGCTGCGTATGGATTTTTGTGGAATGAGCGGGCGATGATCTTCCGTGCGGTATTTATGTCGATCATCGTAACTGTGATTGGTACGATCATTACAGTTGCATTGGTTACAACGATGGGTTATGTTGTTTCCAGAAGAAACTTTAAGTTAAAGGGATTTTATACATGGGTGATCTTCATCCCGATGATTTTTAACGGTGGTATGCTGTCAAGCTATGTAGTTGTAAACAATATTTTAGGATTGAGAGATACGATCTGGGCGTTGATCTTCCCGCTGGCGTGTTCCTCATTCAGTGTCACGATCTGCCGAACATTCTTTCGGACAACGGTGCCGGACGCGATCGTGGAGTCTGCAAAGATTGACGGAGCAGGACAGTTCCGTATTTGGGCACAGATCGTACTTCCGATCTCCAAGCCAGTTATGGCAACGATCGGAATGTTTGCGGCATTCGGATACTGGAATGACTGGTTCCAGGCTTCCCTGTATTTGGATGATAAGAGCCTGCAGACACTTCAGTCATTATTAAATAATGTACAAAAAGGTATTGAATATATGGCGAACAATCCGTATGGCGGATTGTCCATGCAGCAGTACAAGGCATCTATGCCGACGGAAAGTGTGCGTATGGCGATTGCGATCGTAATTATCGTGCCGATCGCGCTGACCTATCCATTTTTCCAGAAGTACTTTATTTCCGGCTTAACGATAGGCTCTGTAAAAGAATAGAGCAGACCAGACAGAGATCGGGAAAAAGACCGGCTATGCAATAGAAGTGAAAAAATAAAAGGAGGAAATGAGAATGAAGTTAAGAAGATTTATGGCAGCGGCGCTTGCATCTGTAATGACAGTTGGTGCATTGGCAGGTTGTGGCAGCGGCTCTGACGGAGCAGACAAGGGAACGACTTCCGATAATGGATCAGAATCCAGCGGAGACAGCACGCAGGGCGAAAGCAACGGTGAAAAGGTAGATTTGAAATGGGTGCTGATCGGAAACGGAATGCCGGAAAATTATGACTCCTGGATCACAAAGGTGAATGACTATATCGGGGATAAGATCGGCGTAAACCTGGAAGTAGAGGTTATCAGCTGGTCTGACTGGGACAGCCGCAGAAATATCATTATTAGTACGAATGAGCCATATGACATTATTTTTGGTCACGGCGGCAACTATATCTCGGATATCAACCTTGGGGCATATTGTGACATTACGGATTTGATTGATGCGAATATGCCAGAGTTAAATGAAATGATGCCAGAGGAATGCTGGACAGCGATGAAGGTAAACGACAGGATCTACGGCGTGCCGACGTATAAGGATATTGCGATTTCCAATTATGCGATCTGGGATAAGGAGCTGGTAGAAGAATTTGACCTGGATATTACCAAGCTTACAGAGCTGGATTCCCTGACACCGGTATTTGAAGAGCTTAAGGCGGCAAAGAATGATTATCCGTTCTATTCGAAAAACGATGGTATTTACTTTATCTTTGATAATTACGATCAGCTTGGCGCTGGTACGCAGGTACTTGGCGTTAGATATGACGATCAGGAGGCAAAGGTTTGCTATACGCTGGAACAGGAAGATATCTATAAAGCGCTGCAGACTATTTATGAATGGAATCAGAAGGGCCTGATCAACCCAGATGCTGCAACACTGTCAGAAGCTCGTGCATACAATATGTGGAGAGTTGGACAGGGCTGGCCAACCGCTGCTTACACATCCTGGGGTCCGCAGATGGGCAAGGACGTTGTAGTAGAAAAAGTAGGAGATTCTATCCTTTCCAACGATACAGTACGTGGGTCCATCAACATGATCTCTACAAACAGCAAATATCCGGAAAAATGTCTGCAGCTGCTGAACCTTGTAAATACAGATACAAAGCTGCGTGATATGTTCTATTATGGAGAAGAAGGCGTGAACTTTGAGTATAATGACGATGGTAAGGTTCACAAGTCTGATAAAACATGGGATATTCCTGGATATACAAACGGCAGCTATTTTACAGTAACACAGGAAGATACAGACGAATACAACCAGTTTGAAGAGATCAAGGAGCTGGTAGAGGGTGCGGCAACATCCGTTATGCTTGGATTTACGTTTGATACGACTGAAGTATACGATCAGCTTGCAAACTGCAGCGAAATCTGGCTGCGTTATAAGAGCGAGGTTATGACAGGCGTGAAGGATCCGGCGGAATCCGTACCGCAGATCAAAGAAGAGCTGATGAATGCAGGCTTCCAGGATATTCTTGATGAAGCGCAGAGACAAGTTGACGAATTTATGGCAAACAAAAAATAACAGACAGGAATGATAGTATGGCGAAAATAATTGGGGCGGATTTGCCGCAAATGCCGTGGCAGGAGCCGAAAGGCGGGGAAGTGTTGCCGGTGTGGCGCTACGACGCAAATCCAATCATTGAAAGATTTGCAACAAAGTGCTCAAACAGCATTTTTAACAGTGCGGTTGTCCCATTTCAGGATGGGTATGCGGGCGTGTTCCGCTGCGACAGCAAATCAATCAGTATGGATATTTTTACAGGATTTAGCAAGGACGGGATCCACTGGGAAATTTCGGATGAGCCGATTGTGTTTGAAGGGGCGCATCCAGAAGTAGCAAAGCGGGATTTCCGCTATGATCCAAGAGTATGTTGGATCGAGGATCGGTATTATGTGACCTGGTGCAACGGTTACCACGAGTATCCGACGATTGGAGTAGGATATACGTACGATTTTAAGACGTATTATCAGTTGGAAAACGCGTTTTTACCGTTTAACCGCAACGGTGTGCTGTTTCCGAGAAAGATTAACGGCAATTACTATATGTTAAGCCGTCCGAGCGACAATGGGCATACGCCGTTTGGGGATATTTTCCTGAGCGAAAGCCCGGATATGAAATATTGGGGATGCCATCGATATGTGATGGGCACCATCAAAGGAGACTACTCCGCATGGCAATGCACGAAGATCGGTGCGGGGAGTGTTCCGATTGAGACGGATGAGGGCTGGCTGCTAATTTATCACGGTGTGATCAATACGTGCAATGGTTTTGTCTACCGGATGGGCTGTGCGCTGCTTGACTTGGAAGAGCCGTGGAAAGTAAAGAAGCGGACGAGAAATTATATTCTTGGCCCGCATGAGCTGTATGAGTGTGTCGGTGATGTGCCGAATGTCGTATTTCCATGTGCGGCGCTTACAGACGCGGCAACGGGCAGGATTGCTATTTACTATGGATGCGCGGATACCGTGACAGGACTGGCGTTTACAACAGTTGACCGCCTGATCGATTATATGGAATAACAACAGCAGAAAGCTGTGCAGGGAGGATGCTATGCTGGTCAGCAGGACGGACAATCGGCCGTATATCAATGTGATTTTCGGCAATTTTTACAGCCCGGCTTATGACGATGAAGCATTTATCGATGAGACGATGCAGTTAGTCAAGAAGCTTGGATTTAACAGCGTGATGTTTGATACAAAGGCGTGGGAGGATTTTAAGGAGCGGTATGATACAGGTGCGCTCAGCCAGTATGTGAAAATGCAGGAGTATATGGGGAAAGCTGCACGAGCACACGGGCTTGGCTACAATTATCTGTTGTTGTATTTAAACGGGGATAACCTGTATCCGCATATCCGCTTTAGCCCGCCGATTTTTGGAGAGGAGACGGTACATTTTGACGGCACGCCAGGGCGATGGTATAAGTATTGGTCGCCGAAGGCAAAGGCGTCGATGAAAGAGCATACCGAGCGCATCATGGAGCTGTATGGCAGCGGATGCGAGCGGTGTGCGGCGCTGCCGCCGCAGCAGGCCCAGGAAGAGGCAGGCAGGGAGGTTATTCCGGTCTGCAGTATGTGGGATCCGGTTGTGGCGCCCAGCTTTGACGAGGAGGGCAGGCAGCGGTATCGGAAATTTTTAAAAACGTTGTATGACGGCGATATCGAGGCTTTGAATCAGGCGTATGGAACGTCTGTTGAAGAATTTTCGCAGTTGGAGCCGCAGGAATACTGGTATTCGTTAAAATATGGAGAGACTTTTCTGACAGAGGAGGACGTACAGCAGCAGACACCGCGTTTTTTCCGCAAAAGAGATGAATCGCTTTGGAAGGCGCGGGAGCTGGAACTGTATTTCCAAGATATGCAGACGTTGTTAAAGGAAAAGCATCCGGAGCTGTTTCTCTGTCCAGATCTATCCCAGTGGGGATATTTTCTGAATATTTACGGACGGTCGCAGGCAGATGCAGACAACGAGTTCAGCGACCTATGGGATACGGCAATGCGCGGGATTGATATGTACGCGCTTGCGCCTTATCTGGACAGCTGTCACTTTATTACAGTTCCGGTTACGCCGGATGGGTATCCGAATGCTTACGCTGTTTCCTGTCAGCACAGTATGATGCGGGTAATGAACGCTGGTAAGCAGATGGTAGGAGGCGTGTACTGGGGCAGATTTATTTATAACGATCTGTACGCGTTCCTAACGCCGGCGGAAATCATCGGTACGATGACCGCGTGCGGGATCGACGGCTATACGTGTTATGGCGTGAACGGTCTGGACGATGGCGGAGTATTGAACCGGATGGACGAAAGCTTTTTAGATTCGCTGACACTTGGCAACCGCTGGTGCGGGGAAGTCATTCCAATGCGGAGGGGAGCGAGGAAAAAAGAAATTGCATTGCTGTTTCCATCGGAAATGGCACTTATAGAGCCGTACGAAACGGGGAATAATAAGATCCGGAGGCTGGATCTGCTTGGCTGGTATGAGCTTTGCTGTGACCTGGGATATCAGGCGGACGTTATCAGCGAGCATCAGATTTTAGAAGATGGGCTTTTAGAATACCGTATTCTTATCATACCGGCAAATGATTGCTATGCCGCGGTCGGGCATCAGCGGTCAGAAGCTTGTATCCGGGAATGGGTAAAGACAGGCGGCGTCCTGCTGCATGGGCCAGGCGATGCGCTTGCAAAAGCCTGCTTTGGCATTGCAGGGGAGGCTTGTGAGAAAACGCCGTACCAGTACGGAAAAACGATCATCCCGCAGGGCGAGTCGTTCTGCAGATATGATGGAGGAATATCTGTTTCGAATTATATTGACGGCAAGGGCTGTTGTGTGGCAGAATATGCGGGAGATATACTTGCGGAAAAAGCGGCGCAGGCAGCGGAGCCGGAAACAGGCGCGCAGGAGTATACGGGCGCGGTCTATGCGTTCGGAATACAGATCGGAGCGTCCTATGCGGCAAAAAATATCCCACACGTTCCGTATGGGCTTGGAAATCGGGAGATGTATCCATATATCCAGTCTAAAACAACACTTGTGAAGGACATTTTAAGGAAGCATCTCATGCCAGCCAGCGGGATCTGCGAGCGGGGCATTGAAGCGGGGGTATTTGAAAACGGTATGGTCATTGTCAATCACCGAAGCGTCCCTTATGTGCTTCCAAAGCAATACCAATCGTATTTATATCAGTATCCGCCGCAGCGGCAGGATCAAGAAGAGGTATTGGCGGGACATTCCGCAGTATGGGTAAGTAACAAAGCATAAAAATTTTAGCAGCAGCCATGCCCGGCACGAAGGGCGGAATTAAGGAGGTTTTCATGCACTTTTTAGACAAAAGGGTCAATGTCATTTGTGAAGAACTGAAAAAACTGAAGGTAAAGCAAAAATTTCAGTTAGACAACTGGAAATACAAGGAAGGGACTTATATTCGCCCGGAGGAAGCCGAGGCAGACCAGACGCCGTGGGAGGATTTCGACTGCCGCAATATGCACTGGTACGGAAAAGACCGTCATTATTGTTTTAAAGCATCCTATCAGGTGCCAAAGGAGCTGGACGGCAAACGGATGTGGATGCACGTTTGTACGCAGATAGACGAGTGGGATGACGCGAAAAACCCACAATTTTTATTGTATGTGAATGGAGAAGTCGTACAAGGTATCGATATGAACCATAGGGACGTACTTTTGCGTACGCAGGCGACAGAAGGAGAAGAGCTGGAGCTTGTTTTAATTGCTTATACAGGAACGCTGCATACGGAATTTAACCTGATCGTAGAAATGCAGGAGGTAGACGCGGCAATCGAGAAGCTGTATTATGACTTGTGGGTTCCGCTGCAGGCATTTACGAGAATGGAAGAAGATGATAAAACACGCAGAGATATTGAGGAAGCGTTAAATTCGACGGTGAATTTCCTGGATCTGCGCACACCTTATTCTGATGCGTTTTATGAGACGCTGCAGCAGGCGTCGGATTATATTGACCAGACGTTGTACACCGATATGGCGGGATGGCAGGACGTTGTTGCGACCTGTATCGGACATACGCATATCGACGTGGCATGGTGGTGGACGGTAGAACAAACGCGTGAAAAAGTAGGCCGCAGCTTTGCTACTGTATTAAAGCTGATGGAGGAATATCCGAATTACAAGTTTATGTCCAGCCAGCCGCAGCTTTACGCGTTTTTTAAAGAACGTTATCCAGAAATGTACGAAAAGATCAAGGAGCGTATTAAAGAAAAGCGCTGGGAGCCAGAAGGTGGTATGTGGCTGGAAGCAGACTGCAACCTGACTTCAGGAGAATCCCTGGTACGTCAGTTCATGCATGGCAAACGTTTCTTTAAAGAAGAATTTGGCGTGGACAACCGGATCTTATGGCTGCCGGATGTGTTTGGTTATTCCGGGGCGCTGCCGCAGATCATGAAAAAATGCGGGATTGATTACTTTATGACGACAAAGCTGGCATGGAACCAGTTTAACAAGGTGCCATATGACACGATGATGTGGCGCGGCATTGACGGCTCGGAGGTATTGACGCACCTGATCACAACACTCGGTGTACACCAGCCGATCAAAGACTTTTTTACGACCTATAACGGAATGCTTCACCCGGATGCGATCATGGGCGGGTGGACGCGTTACCAGAATAAAGATATTAACAACGACATTCTTATTTCTTATGGCTACGGTGACGGAGGCGGAGGCCCTACCAGAGAAATGCTGGAAACCTCGATCCGTATGGAAAAGGGAGTTAAGGGGATTCCAAAGGTACGGCAGGAATTTGCCCGCACGTTTTTTGATGAATTAAAGGAGCGTGTGGATGGAAACAGACGGCTTCCAGTTTGGGAAGGAGAGCTGTATTTCGAATACCACAGAGGTACGCTGACGTCAATGGCGAGAAATAAGCGCTCGAACCGTAAGTCAGAGCTGGGGCTGATGGATCTGGAGCTTCTTAGTGTTCTGACTGCGGATACGATGGATTATCCGGTAAAAGAGCTGGATGAGATGTGGAAGCTTGTACTGTTGAATCAGTTCCATGATATTCTGCCGGGTTCTTCGATCAAAGAAGTATATGATGTAACGAAGGTGGAATATGAGCAGATCGCGGCACAGCTCGCAGAACTGACCGAGCAGCGTACAAAAGCTGTGTCTGGCAGCGGCGATGCGGTAACGATATTCAATACGACCGGAAAGGTCAGAGCGGATGTAGTCAATCTCGGCGATTGGAACGCAGCGGCGATCGCAGACAGCGACGGAACAGTCTATCCAGTACAGAAAACGGCGGATGGCAGCATTGCTTATGTGGAGCAGCTTCCGTCGAAGGGGTACAGATCCTTTACTGCAGCGGACAGCGCGGCAGCGGAAATACCGTTTACGCTGCATGGCGACCGGGAGCTGGAAACACCGTTTTATCGTATCCAGCTGGATGAGCAGGGAATGTTTACGAGCATTTTTGATAAGGAGAACGACCGGGAAGTGGTGCAGGACGGCGCTCGCGCGAATCTGCTCAGGATGTATGAGGATAAGCCGATCTACTTTGATAACTGGGATATCGATATTTTCTATACGGAAAAATATTGGGATGTGGACAGCGTAGAGCGGATGGAATGGACAGAGCTTGGCCCGGTACGTGCGGTACTGGAGATTACCAGAAAAGCATCTAATTCCACGATTGACCAAAAGATCATCTTTTACGCAAAGAGCCGCCGTATCGAGTTTGTCACACACGTAGACTGGAAGGAGCATCAGACATTATTGAAGGTGCATTTCCCAGTCGCCGTGCATACAGATGAAGCTACGTTTGATGTGCAGTTTGGTAATCTGACACGAAAGACGCACCAGAATACGAGCTGGGATGTAGCACGCTTTGAAAGCTGCGGACAAAAGTGGATGGATCTTTCCGAAGGACATTACGGCGTATCGCTGTTAAACGACTGCAAGTACGGTCATTCGGTCAAGGATTCCAATATGGCGCTGACGCTGATCAAGTCCGGTATTGAGCCGAATCCGACGACAGACCAGGAAGAGCATACCTTTACGTATGCGATCTATCCTCATGCAGAGGGCTGGCGCGCAGCAGGCACAGTCGAAGAGGCATATAAGCTGAACCAGCCGCTTTTCGTGCAGACAGGCACACAGATGGTACCGGAATATTCGTTTGCATCCGTTGACCGTGACAATGTGATTATTGAAACAGTAAAACAGGCGGAGGACGGAGACGGGATTGTCATTCGTATGTATGAGTCGGAAAATGCCGCTACGAAAGCGAAGCTGACGGTGAACAAGGACTTCCGGCAGGCGGAAATCTGTAACCTGCTGGAGGAGCCGGAAAGCCAGGCTGTAGTATCCGCAAATGTGATAGAAGTACCGCTTAAGCCATACGAAGTTGTGACAGTAAAGATTCGTTTATAAGGGCAGAAGGCTATTTTGCAGCTGGTCAGCTTATCCTGACAGCTGCTTGAGAATAGCCAGGCTGCAGGATTTACAATTCAGACAGGTTGCAGAGAGCTTGAAGGGTTATGCAGTTATCACGGCCTGTCTGAATTTTTGTGCTCTTATTAGAAATATAAATAAAAATTGTGGAGGAAAATTTTATGAGAAGAAAATGCCATGGAAAAGTATTGATCAGCATACTTCTTGCGGCGACTATGATGTCCGGACTTACCGCGTGCGGCGATAAGCAGAAAGCGCCGGAGGGCGGGGATGTAAAAGAAGAAGTTACCGCTACAGACAACGAATCTGAAAATACGGGAGACGATGCACAGTCTGAGACTTCCGGCGGAGAGGATGGTGGCTATTCTCCGACAGAGGAAAATGAAAACAAAGAGCTTACGATGAATCGTCAGCCAGAGTCGTCCTACTGGTTCCCGGCGCAGCTTTTGGAATGGAAAGCGGAAGAGGATGAGGATCTGATCTTTAATGTCAGCAACGTACCGCTTGCAGAGCGCGTTCCTGTGGAAGAGTTGGAGACGGTAAACGAAACCCAGAATAAAGACACAAAGGTTATGGCGGTTTCGATCATGAATGCCAGCACAAGCGGAAACTCCCCGCATGGATTGAACAAATCAAACGCAAATACATTTTCTTATTGGCAGTATGTGGATACGCTTGTATACTGGGGCGGATCTTCAGGAGAAGGTCTGATTGTAGCACCGAGTCCGGACGTTGTGGATGCTGGGCATAAGCATGGCGTTAAGGTCATCGGAACGGTATTTATGCCGCAGGCAGCGCACGGCGGCAAAATGGAGTGGCTGGATGACCTGCTTCAGGAAAAAGACGGTACATTCCCGGTTGCGGATAAGCTGATCGAGGTAGCGCAGACTTATGGCTTTGACGGCTGGTTTATGAATCAGGAAAGCGAAGGTACGGACGAGGAGCCTTTGACGAAAGAGCACGCAGATAAAATGCAGAAATTCCTTGCTTACTTTAAGGAAAAAGCGCCGGATATGCAGCTTATTTATTACGATTCGATGACTGTGGACGGTGAAATGGACTGGCAGAACGCGCTGACAAAGAAAAACGCGGCATATCTGACAAGCAACGATTCCAAGGGCGCGGATGATATGTTCTTAAACTTCTGGTGGACCGAGGATAAGCTGGCAAAGAAAGAGCTGTTAAAATCATCTGCAAAGCTGGCGGATAAGCTGGGGATCGATCCATATGACCTGTATGCAGGCGTGGATGTACAGAGCAACGGCTATGATACGCCGATCAAATGGAACCTGTTTGAAAAACCGGATGGCGGTACTTATACATCACTAGGTCTGTATTGTCCGAGCTGGGCATATTTTTCTGCGGGAACAGTACAAGATTTCTGGAAGCAGGAAAACAGAATGTGGGTTAACGCGGCGGGAGATCCGTCTAAGGCTGCAGATGTAACAGACGATACAAAATGGAAGGGTATTTCTACATATGTGACGGAACGTACGGCGATCACGAAGCTGCCGTTTATCACAAATTTCTCAACTGGAAACGGTTATGGTTTTTACAAAAACGGCGAGCAGATCAGTTTGCTTGACTGGAACAACCGCAGTATCGCAGATGTGCTGCCGACCTACCGTTATATTATCGACAATGGAGAAGGCAACAACCTGACGGCTGACCTGGACGTAGGAGATGCTTATTACGGCGGCAACAGCCTGATCCTGCGCGGGGCTATGAAGAAGGACGTACCGTCTGTAATGAAGATGTACAGCGCGAAGCTTCCGGCCAGTGAAAATATGATATTTACGACAGCTGCAAAGACAAAGGGCGGCGAGGTTGCTCTGGATGCAGTACTAAAACTGGACGACGGCTCTGAAGTAACGCTTGAAGGAGATAAGAAGGTCGGAGAAGAATGGACGGTTGTTACATACGACGCTTCTGAGCTTGCTGGAAAGACGATCCGTACGATCTCTTATCGATTGACAGCTGCAGAGGATGTAAATGGCTTGCAATTCCGCTTCGGAAATATTACAATGGCAGAGGCGGACTCAGAAGAAAAAGCTGTGGTCAGCGACGTACAGGTATTGGATAGTGAGTTTGACGAGGATGCGATGTACGCAGGCGTGCGCCTTTCTTGGAAATCCGATGTAAAAGCGGATTACTATGAGGTATACCGCATCAATCAGGATAATACAAAGTCTCTGCTCGGTGTATCAAATACAGAAAGCTTTTATATTAACACGCTTCCGCGTACAGATGAAACAAATAAATCCACGTTCCGTGTTGTACCGGTTAATGGGCTTCTGGAAGAAGGCACAGCAAGCGAGGTAACAATGGACTGGCCGGATAACAGCCTGCCGAAGGCAGCGTTTACGGCTGACATCACACTTGCAAAACCGGGTGAAAAGATTACCTTTACAAGCCTGTGTTCACAGAATACAGAAAAGGTAACCTGGACATTGAAAGGCTCGGATACAGAAAGTGCGCAGGGAGATACGGTTTCTGTTACTTATGCAGAGGAAGGCGTATATCCGGTAGCGCTGAAGGCGGAGAACGGATCTGGCAGCGCAGATGCATCTATGGAAAATTATATTGTGATCACGAATCAGGCTGCTGATGGTCTGACGCTTCTTTCACAGGGAGCAGCGACCGAGGCGGATACGTTTGTCAATGAAAACGAAGCGCCGCAGTTCGCAGTAGACGGCGATCAGACAAAGAAATGGTGCGCAACTGGCAGTGCGCCGCACGAGATCACGATTGACCTTGGAGCTGTGCAGGCAGTCAGCGCGGTTGACGTATACCATGCAGAAGCTGGCGGCGAGAGCGCGGATATGAATACGAAGTCCTATGCGATCTATGTGAGCGAGGACGGCGCGGCATTTGAAGAAGTGAAGAGTGTAACGAAAAATGCGTCTGGACAGACACATGATGCATTTGCTCCGGTAAATGCCCAGTTTGTCAAGCTGGTGATCAACAAACCAACGCAGGGAACCGACAGTGCGGCACGTATTTATGAAGTGGAAGTATACGGGCTGAAAGAAAAGCTCAATTAAACAGTATCCGGTACGGGAGAGGCAGGCGTAATGGGAACAGATGGGAAGGAGCAGGTTTGGAATGTCAGAAAAGAAAGAAAAAGTAATGGTGGGAATTGACCTTGGCGGAACAGGAATCAAAATAGGGATCGTGGATCTGTCTTATGAGATGATTGCGCAGACGACGATACCAACGCGTGCGGAGCGTCCTTTTGAGCAGGTGATCGAGGACATGGGAAAGGCGGTTCTGGCGCTGCTTGAAGAGCATGGATATGAAACGGCGGACTGTCTGGGCGCCGGAGTCGGAAGTCCGGGAACGGTCGACAGCAAAAGCGGCGTGGTGCTGTATTCCAACAATATCCGCTGGGACAATGTACCGCTGGCGAAAGAGCTTGCGCAATACCTTCCGGTTCCGATTTATGTCAATAACGATGCGAACTGCGCGACGCTTGGCGAGACAGTCAAGGGAGCAGCTAAGGGCTGCCAGAACGCGATATTTCTGACACTTGGCACCGGAGTCGGCGGAGGAGTCGTAATAAACGGAACGATTTTCGAAGGCGGGCATCCGGGCGGCGCGGAGCTGGGGCATATCCGTATTGCTTCGGAAGGAAGAAAGTGTACGTGCGGCAGAGAGGATTGTCTGGAGGCATACGCATCGGCATCCGCGCTGATCGGGGATGCAAAAAAGATGGCGGAGAAGTTTCCGGATTCTAAGCTTTGGGAGCTGTGCGGGCACGACTTGGAGCAGATGAATGCAAAAATGCCGTTTGACGCGGCGCAGGCAGGCGATATCTGTGGCCAGGCGCTTGTAGAACACTATATTCAGTTTTTGGCGGACGGCATTACCGACCTTGCCAACATTTTCCGACCGGATATGATCGTACTTGGCGGCGGCGTATGCGCGCAGGGCGAACGGCTGACGAACCCGCTGAACGAATATCTGCGGGAAAATTGCTTCGGAGCGGATGTGTCGTACGTACCTAAGGTCGTTACCGCGAAAAACGGTAACGACGCAGGAATTATCGGCGCGGCAAGCTTGGTAGGTACCGCGCAGGGAACTCAGAAATAAGGAGGAGAAGAAACACAGATGGGCAAGGAAATCTTATTTTTGGATCCGGTATGTACGGAAAATATTTGGGGCGGAAGCCGTCTAAAGCACGACTTTCATTATGCATCTGCAGGAGAGCAGACGGGCGAATGCTGGGGCATTTCCGCACATCCAAACGGCGACGGGACAGTGAAAAACGGAAGCTTTGCTGGAATGCGGCTGTCTGAGGTATGGAACACGCAGCCGCAGCTGTTCGGAAGCGACGGGACGGAGGATTTTCCACTTTTGGCAAAGATCATTGATGCCAGAGAGGATCTGAGTATTCAGGTGCATCCGGACGACAGCTATGCAAAGGAGCATGAAAACGGCGCAAACGGAAAAACGGAATGCTGGTATATTTTAGATTGTACAGAGCCGGCTTCTTTGATCATCGGGCATCATGCAAAAACAAAAGAAGAGCTGGTGCAGATGATCGAGGAGGACAGATGGAACGAGCTGCTGCGGGAGATCCCAGTGCACAAAGGCGATTTTATCAATATTGAGCCAGGTACTGTCCATGCGATCAAAGGCGGCTGCCTGATATTTGAAACGCAGCAAAACAGCGATATTACATACCGGCTGTATGACTATGGCAGATTAAGCAACGGCAAGCCGAGAGAGCTGCATCTGCAAAAGAGCATCGACGTCATTCAGGTTCCGGCGAAGGATATGGATGCGTGTATTTATTCTACGAATACACTGTTGAAAAACCGGATGAACAAGCTGCTGGACTGTACGTATTTCAGCGTATTTCGTATGGAAATCGAAGGAAAGGCGGAGTTTGAGCAGGAATATCCGTTTTTGGCAGTATCGGTGCTGGAAGGCAGCGGGTCGATCGATGGCAGCCCATTGACAAAGGGAGATCATTTTATTCTTCCTTGCGGGTATGGAAGCTTTTGCCTGGAAGGAGAGATGCTGCTGATGGCGTCAACAAAGGGTAAATAAAAAAACGAAGCTAGAGATATAAAAGGTA
This sequence comes from uncultured Eubacterium sp., assembly GCA_910586225.1. Lineage (GTDB taxonomy): Bacteria > Bacillota > Clostridia > Lachnospirales > Lachnospiraceae > Eubacterium_J. Next base: position 28,753 of record CAJUIL010000028.1, read on the forward strand.
TGGCACCTTGTTGCAAGCGCCATACCTTTTATATTTTATTTATCATTAATGGCGCAATGTTGTATTAGAAAAAATGAAATAGAACTTGACATCTATGCAGTCAGCATTTATGCTGTAGAAGCCAAGGGGATCTGTCTGCGCGGATCCATTTTCTGAAATGTGAGGAAGGAGGTTACCAGGAGATGTGTGAGGTTTCTGAAAAAATTTTTGATGAAGGCAGGCTTGAGGGCAAGCTGGAAGGTAAGCTTGCGGCGGCGCTTAATATGAAAAAGAAAGGATATTCAGAGGATATCATTGCAGATATATTAGAAGTAGGATTAAATGTGGTACAACAATGGCTTTCTGGAAATACAGTAAATTCCTGAAGCAGCAGAATCGTAATTCGGCGTTGACAAACATACTATTGGTATGTTACTATTTAGCTCATACCGATGGTATGTTAAGAGGAGGGGTGAAGCGAGAGTGGCACGAAATAAGCATCCGGAGGAGACAGTTCAATTAATACTGGATGTTGCCTTTCGTCTGTTTATGAAGAAAGGATATGAGCATACGTCTATCCAGGATATCATTAATCAGCTGGGTGGGCTTAGCAAGGGGGCAATCTACCATCATTTTAAATCAAAGGAAGAGATTTTGCTTGCTGTTTCAGACAAGATGACGTCAGATTCGAACAAGATGCTTGCAGATATCCGAAACCGCACAGACCTTAATGGTAAGGATAAGCTTAAGGCTATTTTTAAAGAATCATTGAATCGGCCGGTACAAGATGAGTTGTTTACTGTGGCGCCTGATCTGTGCAGGAATCCAAAACTTCTGTTTAGCTTGCTGCAGGAGACGATAGAAGATGCAGCGCCGAATTATATTTTGCCGATCATCAAGCAGGGGATTTCGGATGGCTCTATTCAAACGGATTATCCAGATGAGCTGGCGGAGCTTATTATACTGGTGGGAAATATTTGGACGAATCCGATGATATTTAACAGCACGCCGGACGAAGCTTATCGTAAGTTTATCGTATTCGGCCAGATGCTTAAGGGGTTTGGATTGGATATTGTAGATAACGAGATGTCGGAGAGAATGTGTAAGCTTGCAGCTATTTATCAAAAGAATAGGTAACATTCTGCCCTGCAGATAGGGCAGAAATATTTTTCCTTTCATACATACCAACGGACGGTATTGAAATAATTAAGAAAGCTTGGAGGGTTAGAGCATGGATCAAAAACTTTTTTCAAAAGATTTCACACTGGTTGTTATCGGGCAGATCATTTCCTTGTTTGGGAACGCTACATTACGGTTTGCGTTGCCCTTGTATCTTTTAAATCTGACGGGATCATCGGCGCTTTATGGAACGGTGATGGCTGGTGCGTTTATCCCGTCGATAATGCTGTCGCCAGTGGGCGGTATCGTTGCGGACAGGGTGAATAAGAGGAATATTATGGTGATATTGGATTTCTTTACGGCGGCGGTCATACTGGCTTTTTTTCTTTTGATGGATGGCGGAAATATTGTAGTCCTGTTAACGGTTACACTTATGCTTTTGTATGGTATTGCGGGAGCTTACCAGCCGTCGGTGCAGGCAAGCATTCCAGTATTAGTAGAGCAGAGCAAGCTTATAGTGGCCAATTCTATCATTAATACCGTAAGCTCTCTTGCAGCCCTGATCGGCCCAGTACTTGGAGGTGTTTTGTATAGTGTATATGGGATCAAGCTCGTTTTGGCGGTCTGTATCGTATGCTTTATTTTATCTGCCATTATGGAGATTTTTATCAGCATTCCGTTTCAAAGGGCAGCTTCAGATGGAAGTATATGGGAGCTTGCCAAGGCTGATCTGACGGAAAGTATCCGGTTTATATGCAGGGCTAAGCCAGTGATCGGAAAAGCACTGCTGGTCGTTTGTGGGATCAATCTCTTTTTATCGGCGATGGTCATTGTAGCGCTGCCGTATCTGATCACGGAGGTATTTGATCTGGGAGCACTGGAGGCAAACCGGCTTTACGGATATGCGCAGGGAGCGCTGGCAGCCGGCGGGCTGGCAGGTGGGATCGGAGCAGGCGTTTTCGCGAACAGGCTGTCGATCCAAAATTCAAGTAAGCTGCTCACAGTATGCGCTGTTTGTGTATTTCCGGTAGCCCTTGCATTGCTGTTAGATGTATCGGGGATGGTTAATTATATTGTCCTTACTGTATGCGGATTTATTATTATGGTATTCGCGACTGTTTTTACGGTGCAGATGATGTCGTTTATGCAGGCCGAAACACCAGAGAATCTGATTGGGAAGGTGATTGCGGCTGCACTGACATTTTCCATGTGTGCACAGCCCTTTGGCAATGCGTTATATGGGGTCTTGTTCGAGCTTTGCGCGGGGTTTGAGTTTGTGGTAGTTTTGTTTTCGGGCGTTATGTCGCTTTTGCTTGCGGTCAGCGCGCGGAAGGTATTTGGAAGCTTTTCAGATTATGACAGATAAAGCTTTCTGCCCAAGATGTGTTATTTGCGGCGTAGCTGTCAGATATTCTTGCTGTTATACCGATAAAGTAGTTAAATTTAATATGCGGCTTACGGATTATTTAGAAGCTGTTTTTGACAAAATGGGAGGGACGGTAAAATGGCGCAGATGAAAAGGCTTTTGATCGCTGACGACCATGAGCAGATTTTGGATGTGTTAAAGGAGTATGCCAAAAAGGATCAGTATGAGGTAACGGTTGCAAAGACCGGAAGGCAGGCGTTGGAGAAATTTGCGGAGCAAAGCTTTGACGCGGTTTTGCTGGACGTTATGATGCCGGAAATGGACGGCTTTGAGGTTTGCCGCCAGATTCGGAAGAAGTCGATGGTGCCGATCATTATGATCACGGCGAGAGGAGAGGATTTTGAACGAATCATGGGGCTGGATATCGGCGCGGATGATTATGTTGTAAAGCCTTTTTCGCCGTCTGAGGTGATGGCGCGGTTACGTGCGGTTTTAAGGCGGATCCATACGTCAGAGGAAGGGCCGGAAGCGTTTCTTTGCAGAAGTAATCTGTGCATTTCACTTGATAAATATAAAGTAACTCTGGATGGGCAGGAGGTTCATCTGACGAAAAAGGAAATCGAGATACTCTGGCTGCTGTCCTCTCATGCCGGGACGGTATTTTCGCGCAATCATATTTTGGATTCTGTCTGGGGATATGATTATTATGGCGACGACAGGACGGTGGATACGCATATTAAGAGGCTGCGTGCAAAGCTGGAAGCATATCGTCATCCTGACTGGGATATCGTCACTGTGCGTGGTGTAGGATATAAGCTTGAGGTTTTCCATGAATAAAATTACGAAAAAATTATTTGGGTATTTTACAGCGTTGCTCGCTTTTTTTGCGGTGACGGCTTTTCTTGGATTTTCGGGAGTGTTTCGCTATTTTAATTATCAGCATCTTGAGAATAGCCTTATGGACAGAGCTTGGGCAATCCAAAGCAAGCTGGAGCAGTTTTTGGATACGTCAGGAGCTTCGCATGGACAGGGACAGGGCCGTGGGGCCTATCTGCGGTTTGTGGATGATATCGCGATGGCGGATACCTATATTATCGACGCGCAGGGCAAGCCTTTTACGTACGGAAGGAACGGAACAGTCGGAAATACTCCAACGAAAGAGGTGCTTGCGTTTGCGTCGAAGGTATTTTCCAATTCCGGTTATGAACATATGCGCCAAAAAGCTGTGGACGGCAGTATGGTATTTTATGCCGGAGCCCCGGTAGTCAGACAGGGGGAGGTGCTGCTTGCCGTAATTATCCGGGATACGGCTACGCTGCATCAGGAAAGCTTTCTGCTTGCGGTGTCGATTCTTGGTGGATGTATGGTGTTGGCGTTGGCGGCATCGGGGTTATTTTCCCTGTTTTTGTCCAGACGGTTTATCCGGCCGATCCAGCAGATTGCGTATACAACGAAGGAGCTTGCACGCGGGAATTATAATGCAGCGACTAATGTGCATGACCAGACAGAGCTGGGGGAGCTGGCTGGGGAAACAGATCTTCTGGCAAAAAAGCTGGAAGCAGCCAGACAGGAGAGCAGCCGGCTGCAGCAGATGCAAAAGGATTATATTTCCAATATTTCGCATGAGCTGCGTACGCCTGTTACGGTGATACGGAGTTCACTGGAAGCGTTGTGCGACGGAGTGGTGACGGGTGAAAAAGCGGCGGAATACCAGCGGCAGATGCTTGCGGAATGCATTTCCCTCCAGCGGCTTGTGAATGATATGCTGGAGTTGTCCCGCCTGCAAAATGAGGATTTTCCAATCGCAAAGGAAAGCATGGATCTGCAGATGGCGCTGGAGGACGCAATCCGCGCGGTACGGGTGCTGGCAAGGGATAAAGAGATTCATATTCGGCTGGAAAAGGAGTCGGACGGATATATGATCGAAGGGGATTACGGGCGGCTGCGGCAGATGTTTGTAGCAGCGCTTGATAATGCTATCAAATATTCTCCGAAAGGATCGCAGGTGCTTGTTACGGCTAAGAATCTGCCGGAAGCATATGTGATCTCTATGCGGGACTATGGCTGCGGGATACCGCCGGAGGATCTTGCGCATATTTTTGACCGTTTTTACCGCAGCAGGAAGATCCGGGAAAAAGGTTCCGGGCTGGGGCTTGCGATTATGAAAAGGATTGGGGAACGGCACAATATCGACATCCGGCTGCAGAGCGTCTGCGGAGAGGGGACGGAGGTTGTATTTAGCATTTGTAACGAAAGATACCGTAAAATGCCATCAAAATGACACAAAGCTCTTTTATGATAGATATAAGCCAAGGGGCTGCAGCATAGGTTTGATCTGAGAATAAAGAGAAGATGGAGGATGTAAAGATGAAACGGAAAATCATTGCATGGACGTTGGCAGTAGCGGCGGCATTTAGTCTGGCGGCACCAGTGTCAGCAGCAGTTACAAAAAGAGGAAATACAACAGGACGTTATGTGGATGCAAACGGCGATGGCATTTGCGACTATTTTGTAGATGCTGACAAGGATGGTATTTGTGATAATTGCAGCTGGGCATTGGGTCGGGGAGCTGGCCGGGGCAGATATTTTGTTGATAAGAACGGCGATGGTATCTGCGATAATTATACGAGCGGCACAAGAAGAGGCTTAGGATGCGGAAGAGGAGCATCCGGCCAGGGCAGATTTTAAATAGCCGATTTGACTGTCTCGCTGATGATGCTTGATCATGAACGAGACAGTCTATATGCTGTCCTTGAGGACTTTGCAGTAAAAGCCTGATAGGATGGTACTATACTGGAACATCCGGCTGTTGTCCGTCATGGGCTTTCCACTGGCAGTCTGTCAGGTGCAGATGGGAGAATACTGCATGGAACGAAGAGTCCTCTGGGGAACAAGCATAAATGCCAAAGCGTATCCGTCCTGCTCCAGCGTGCATATGGCAGATGCGCATCTGGCGGTATCTGGTTCCATCTTCAGAGCATTCCAGACAGTAGTCGTCATTTCTGCGGCTGAGACGGTACCACATACACTTTATGGAAGCGTCAATTTCCGTTGTTGCCCAGTCAGAATAGCCGTTGTTGGTTACAACGCTTCCAAGATGCTGATAGGTGCTGTTTTCGTATTCTACTGAGGCTTTCAGCCAGTTTTCACTATCCAGATACATTGCAATGCCGCATTGGTCAAACCGGTGGTGGCTGTCGGCAAATTCGGTTTTTACAGAAAAGCTGAAGTAGGCATCCTCTGTTTCCATTTGCAGGACAGGGGCATTGTCATTTTGAAAATGATAATAGGTTCGCTGCCATAAATCGGTATGCGGATTTGTAACAATTCTAATTTCTTTGTCTGTAATCTGGCAGATCTTAGGTTCTCTTGTCCATTTCCACGTTGTTAGATTCATGTGATGCTCCTTTCGAGTGTGTGTAAGGTGATGCTGGCCAGCTCCTTTGCCAGGACAGCATGGGCTTCTGGCATCAAATGAAGGGAATCAGCTTCCGACGGCTGGACATATTGTGCTGCGTCAAAGAAGATGCAGTTTTTTTGTGCAGCAATTTTCAGGTAGCAGGCCGATAACGCTTTGGATACAAGTACCGCGTTCTCCGAGAAGGAACAGCGAAACGGAGAATCCCAGATGCGGGGACCTATTTCTGGCGGAGAAACAAGGATAACGTCAGGCTGAAAGCCCTGCTTTTGTGCGGCGAAGTCTTGGATGACGTCTACTAAAGTACCGGCGCCTGCGGCAATCTGCTCTGCGGATGCGTGGAAGGTCTGCTTTAGATCGTTGCTGCCAAGCATCAGGATTACTAGGTGAATTGGCTTATGGGAACTTAGGCATGGGCGCAGATAATCCAGACCGTTTTTCCAGCCTTCTTCAGGGTCGTCAAATATGGTTGTTCTTCCGTTGCAGCCTTCTTCGATAATCTGGTAATCGGCTCCGAGGATCTGTTGGAGTTTGCCGGGCCAGCGGATAGATTTGGGATAGCGCTGGCCGGTCAGCGGGTTGAAACCATGGGTGTTGGAATCTCCGTAGCAGAGGATAGTTTTGTCCATATAGATGAGCCTCCTTTATGTATAGTAGGTGAAGGTATGTAAAGCATATTATTAGGAGTATTATAGCATGGATTGGGTGGAGTGGCAATTTGAAGCTTGTAATTTAACGAATAAAAAGTGCTTGTTATTTTGAAATTAATATGATATCATTATGATATCAAAAATAAATAAGGGGGAATTGATTATGACAGAAAAAATTTTAACACTAAAAAAGAACGGGCTGGTATTTTTGCTTCTTTCGTTCGTCATTTATGCAGCGGCAGGCTGCGGGCTGTTTTTTGCATATGAAAAATCTAAGGTACTTATGGGTGTATGCATTTTCTTACTCTGCACGACTTGGATGATTTGGCCGGGGCTTAAGGTATTAAGGCCGCAGGAAGCGCTTGTGCTGACACTGTTCGGAAAATACATTGGGACGCTAAAGGAGCCTGGCTTTTACTTTGTCAATCCGTTTTGCTCGGCGGTGAATCCGGCGGCAAAGACAAGACTTAGACAGAGCGGGGATCTGAATAATAAAGGATCTGTAGAAATTGCTGTGGACGCTTCTGCAGGGACGAAAAAAATATCTTTAAAGATCATGACGCTGGACAATAACCGTCAGAAGATCAACGACTGTCTGGGAAATCCGATCGAAATCGGCATTGCGGTAACATGGAAGATTCAGGATACGGCAAAAGCGGTGTTTAACGTAGATAATTATAAAGAATATCTTTCGCTGCAGTGTGACAGCGCCCTACGCAATATTGTAAGAATTTATCCATACGATATTGCGCCGAATGTGGATACGACAGGGGACGGCATTGCGGATGAGGGCAGTCTGCGCGGTTCCAGTGAGACGGTTGCAGCCAGGATCCGGGACGAAATACAAGAGCGTGTACAGGAGGCAGGGATCGAGGTGCTGGAAGCGCGGATCACGCATCTTGCCTATGCGCCGGAAATTGCGGCGGTTATGCTCCAGAGGCAGCAGGCTTCGGCGATCATTGACGCAAGAAAGATGATCGTGGATGGCGCGGTAGGCATGGTGGAGATGGCGCTGGAGCATTTGAATGAAAATCAGATCGTAACGCTGGATGAAGAACGCAAGGCTGCAATGGTTTCGAATCTGCTGGTCGTTCTGTGCGGAAACCACGATGCACAGCCGATCGTAAATGCAGGAAGCCTTTATTAAGTGAACGATGGCAGAGAAAAAACAGATACCGCTCCGGCTCTCAAAGCAGCTTTACGACGCAGTTGCAGCCTGGGCAGAGGATGACTTTCGATCAGTAAACGGACAGATTGAGTATCTTTTGACAGAATGCGTCAGACAGCGGAAAAAGAACGGGAAATATGTACCGGAGGAATTTGACGTTCCGCCAAAGCTGGATTTGCAGTAATAGATAAAAATTGGATGGATCATCCAATTTTTTCAGAAAAAGATTGAGATTGCGGGGGAATCATTTTATAATAGGTCATGGCAATTTGGGGTATGATATACGTAAGTGTTCAGATGAGCTTCTGATTGTTATAAGATGACAGCGGATGGGAGAGTCCGCAGAATAGGAGGGATTTTACGTGAATTTGAACTTGAAACCGAAAGAGGATTGCAGATTTGACGCCGTATCTCTTGGCGAGGTGATGCTGCGGCTGGATCCGGGAGAGGGCAGGATCCGGACAGCCAGGATGTTCCGCGCATGGGAGGGCGGCGGTGAGTACAATGTGATCCGCGGGCTTCACAAGTGTTTTGGACTTCATACGGCAGTCATTACCGCATTTGCGGATAATGAAGTGGGGATGCTGATGGAGGATTTTATAAATCAAGGCGGTGTGGATACTTCCTTAGTGAAATGGATGGAGACGGATGGGATTGGGCGTATTTGCCGTAACGGGATCAACTTTACGGAACGAGGCTTTGGTATCCGCGGAGCTGTCGGATGCTCAGACCGTGCGAATACGGCGATAGCAAAGGCGACACCGGACGATTTTGATTTTGATTATATTTTTGGCGAGCTGGGTGCACGCTGGCTGCATACAGGCGGGATCTATGCCGCTTTATCGGAGCAGTCCTGCCAGACCGTCCTGGCAGCGATCAAGACGGCGAAAAAATACGGAACGATCGTATCGTATGATCTGAATTACCGTCCGTCTATGTGGAGCGCGATTGGCGGACTGCAAAAGGCGCAGGAGGTTAACAAGGAGATTGCGCAGTATGTAGACGTTATGATTGGCAACGAGGAGGATTTTACTGCGTGCCTTGGCTTTGAGATCGAGGGTAATGATGAAAATCTGAAAACGCTGAATCTGGATGGATATAAAAAGATGATCAACGAAGCGGCCAAGTCGTATCCGAATTTTAAGGCGGTCGCTACGACGCTGCGTCAGGTGCAGACGGCTACGGTCAATGATTGGAGCGCGATCTGCTGGGCGGACGGCGAAATTTATAAGGCGAAGGATTATCATGGACTGGAAATTATGGACCGTGTGGGCGGCGGTGATTCCTTTGCGTCAGGTCTTATTTATGGACTGATGACGACAGGGGACGCGGAGCAGGCGGTGAATTACGGCGCGGCGCACGGAGCGCTGGCAATGACGACGCCAGGCGATACTTCGATGGTAAACAAAAAAGAAGTCGAAGCAGTTATGGGCGGCGCAGGAGCCAGAGTACAGCGATAGCCTATCGGCGGTTGCCAGCGTTTGGTTTGAAACAAGAAGTGTATTAGGAGGGAATTATCAATGAATATAATGGACAGCATGAAACTGTCTGTGGTTGTTCCGGTAGTTGTGATAGAGGACGCAAAAGATGCGGTTCCGACTGCAAAGGCATTGCTTGCGGGAGGAATCAATGTGATGGAGATTACGCTGCGTACGGCGGCTGCGCTTGACAGTATTCGCAGCGTTGCGAAAGAATGTCCGGATATGATCGTGGGTGTGGGCACCGTGTTAAATATTGACCAGGCAAAAGAATCTGTAGCTGCGGGAGCGAGATTTATCGTGTCTCCGGGCTTTGATGAGGAAACTGTAGCATGGTGTGTGGAAAATAATATTGTCATAACTCCGGGCTGTGTAACGCCGTCGGAAATTATGGCTGCGCGTAAGCTGGGATTGCGGATCGTGAAATTTTTCCCTGCAAGCATATACGGTGGGCTAAAAGCGATCAAAAACCTTGCAGCTCCGTTTACTGATATACAGTTTATACCGACAGGCGGCATAAATACAGAAAATATTGCGGAATTTGCCGCAGCGCCGGAGATTTTTGCGGTAGGAGGCAGCTGGGTATGCCAGAAGAGCGATATTACTGAAGGAAATTTTGAAAAAATCACGCAGCTTTGTCGGGAAGCACGCCGGCAAGCAGGCGCATAACAAAAAAAGATCCCTTTGTCCGGCAGCGGTCTGGCTGTATGCCGCTGCCAAAGGGATTAAAAATATTTAGGAGTTTATAGAAAACGTGTCAAAAATCTCTGGCTGTGATCACTGGATATCCAGATGGAAGCCAAAATCTCTGACAGCGTTGTTATAGCAAATCTTTCGGATATTCTCCGTTTCTTATCCAATTTTTTATATTATAACTGTTTCTGCGCTGACGTACAAGTAATTCTTTCTGTTTCAGCAAAATTGAATATATTATACATGATACTTAGACAGAAAGCAAGTGAAAATTTTGAAAATCTGGAGAAAAAGTCAAAAATAGAATGTATAAAAAAGAGGAATCTGTTAAAAATATAAATAGCAAATAAAAAGAAGGTTATAATCGTTGTGCAAATATGCAAAAACATGGAAAGAATTTGCGCAAAATTTGTGCAAATATAGAGCGGCTGGATGGTGCGGATCCTGATTTTCAGTGTTGTATCAGCAACGGCTTTTCAAGCAATTTGGATACAAAAGATTTCATCATTTTATACAAAAAAATTCGAAAAAAATTATTGGAAATGCCAATTCACAAATGCCAAAGTTTGGGATATTATTTTATTGCAAGTGAAATCGATAACACGCTTGCTGAGCATGACAAGTGTCAAATGAATCTATCAGGAAAATTTCCTGATAAAATAAAAATAACAATCAAAATAAGGAAAGAAAGGAGAGGTATTTATGCAGCAGGTATTTGTTAAATTTAATAGTGCAGAGCAGGTGAGGAGTTTTGTAAACATGATAAGTACGATCGAGGAGAATTTTGATATGGGTTCGGGACGGAGATTGGTGGATGCGAAATCCTTGCTGGGGGTATTTGCGCTGGATCTGACACAGCCGCAAAAGTTAAGATGCAATTCGTTTGATCCTTATGTGATGGAAAAAATTACGCCTTATCTTTATTCGGAAGGTCTGGCGCAGGAGGCTGCTTCGTAAGAAAACTTGCAAAATTGATAAAGCTGCTGTTGAAAAAGGATGTTGTCTGGCGACTCGGTAACTGCCGAGGTGGGGTGCCAGACGGCATCCTTTTTTTCAATAACTAAAATTATCATGGGATCATTGCGTAACGAAGGGATATCTGCTATAATGCCCCCAGATGCAGCTGGAACAGTTATGCATGACCAGTTATTTTGCACGAGTAAGGAGAGCAGAACGATGATACAAAAACAGGCAAAAACACGAAATGGAGCCATTGATTTTTGGAAGTTCGTATTTTCCATTATGGTTGTCCAGTTTCATTCTTCTAATCTGACAGAAATAAAAAACACTCCGTTTGTAGGGGCCGCGATCGCTGTGGAGTTTTTCTTTCTTGTCTCCGGCTATTTGATGGCGGCTTCTATCTCACGGTACCGGGAAGAGGATATTATGGTTGGCAGGGACAGCCGCAATTTTATGCTGCATAAGATAAAGGGGTTATGCCCTGAGATTTTTATCGCATGGACGATTGGATTTGTCGTACAGCATATCGCTAAGAAAAATGTTTCTCCGGCTTCGCTGGCCAAGGATCTGATGACGGGGGTATGGGATATGTTCTTCCTGCGAGAGTCAGGGCTGGAGGGATTTAAAGCGAATCCGGCGGCGTGGTATATTTCCGCGATGCTGCTGGCGATGCTTGTGCTCGTGCCGTTGTTTTTCAAGAACAGGGATGTATTTTTAAATGTATGGGCTCCGGTCCTTGCGATTGCGGCGCTTGGATATCTTTCAAAAAATGTGGGCGACCTGCGGGGCCCTACAGACTGGCTTGGCCTTTGCTATAAAGGATTTTTGCGCGCGGTCGGGGAGCTTTGCATGGGCGTGATCTGCTGGGGGATCTGTCAGAAGCTTAAAGAGCTTGCGTATACCAGGCTGGCGAAGGCGCTGTTTACTTTGCTGGAGCTGTTCTGCTACTTTGGCGTGATCGCATGGTCGTACAGCCATAAGGGTTCGCAGATGGATTTTGTCATGCTGCTGCTTTTCGCGGTAGGAGTAGTTGTGACGTTTAGCGGACACAGCCTGCTTTCATCATTTTTTAATATACCGCTGGTATACTTTCTCGGAAAAGTCAGTTTTCCGATTTATTTGTCACATAATTACTGGAGCCATGCGCTGGTCAGGATCTATCCGGGACAGACGTACGCGCAGCTGTATCCGAAATATGTGCTTTTAACCGGATTGACGACGGTAGTCATTTATCTGACGGCAGCAGCGCTGCGCGGGATAGCGCCTGCTTTTTTTGCACAGTGCAGAAAGATGCTGCTTGCAGCAGAAGAACGAAAATAGAAGTATAAAGGATACACGGGATGAAGATACTGGTAGTGGAAGATGAAAAGGATATGAACCATATTATAAAAAAAGAGCTGGAGTCAGAGGGATATCTGGTCGATGCCTGCTTTGACGGCGAGAGCGCTTACGACTATCTGGTTATGGAAGAATATGACGGAGTAGTATTAGATGTGATGCTGCCAAAGATGAATGGCTTTGAAGTGCTGAAAAAGGCCCGCAGCCACGGAGTCCAGACGCCGGTATTGTTTTTATCGGCCCGCAGCCGGATTGATGATATTGTAGAAGGGCTGGATATTGGTGCGGATGATTATATGATCAAGCCGTTTGCGTTTCAGGAGTTATCGGCGCGGGTTCGTGCAATGACGCGGAAAAAAGCAGGGGTGCGTGAGAATATTTATCGCTGCGGGGATCTGTCCGTAGACTGCAATGAGCATATCGTAAAGCGTGGGGATATGGTCATTACATTGTCGCCGAAGGAGTTTTCTGTGCTGCTGTATCTGATACGCAACCAGAATATCGTGGTGTCCAGAGAACAGATTGAGGCAAATATCTGGGATATGGATCATGACAGCTATTCTAATGTGATTGATGTCTATATCCGCTATCTGCGAAAAAAAATTGACGATCCATACGACGTTAAGATGATCCAGACGATCAGAGGGGTGGGATACGTATTAAGGGCCGAGTAGTAAAACAGGTATCCATTGGACGGCATATCCTCTGGCTTTTGATCGCAGCGCTGCTGGTCATGGCCGCGGCCATGCTGATTTTTGTGCATATACTGGCGAATGCCGCGGTAGAGTATGATATTCGCCAGAGTATGGAACGGGAAGCGTACAAAAATATAAAGGAAATTGCTGTAGACAAGTCTGGAACACTTGTATATAAGGAGGATTTTGTCCAGGAGCAGGGCGATATCCATTTTCTGGTTTTGGATACGGACGGAACGGTGCTGCGGGGAAAGTATCCGGATAAGTTCCCGCAGGATATTCCACTCAAGCTTAAGAAGCTGCACCAAGTGTCTCTTGGATGGGAGACATTCTATATTCGGGATATGCGTAAGCATTTACAAAACAAAACGAATGTGTTTATGCGTGCGGTTGTGTGTAAATCGGACGCATACAGCCGGTATAAGACGCTGGAATATCTGGCTTATGTAAGTATTCTGGTCGTATTTTGCATTGCGATCTTTGCGGGAATGCTGTTATCCAAGCACATTTCAGGCTCCTTAAAGGCGATGTGCCGTTCTGCAGAGGCTATCGGGCAGAATATGAAGATATCCGGCCGCATGGAATACGGTGGAAAATTTTATGAGCTGGAGGTGCTGACTCAGGCGAATAACCGGATGCTGGATCGTTTGGAGGAAAGCTTTTGCCAGCAGGAGCAGTTTACCTCGGATGTGGCGCATGAGCTGCGTACACCGATCGCAGTTATGACGGCACAGTGCCAATATGCCCGTAAAAAAGCGGTCAGCGAGAAAGAATATCAGGAAGCGTTTGAGGTCATTGAGCGGCAGTCTCAAAAGGTAAGTTCGATTATTTCACGGCTTTTAGAGCTGTCAAGGCTGGACTATGACCGCAGGCAGATCGAGAAGGAGGATGTTGACCTGCCGGAGCTGGTCGCGTCTGTCTGTGAGGATCTGCAGCAGAAATCCGGGGACAGCCTCAGGCTACGGGTTCGGCTAGGGCAGGCTCATGTGGTCGGGGATATCAGCCTTGTGATGATCGCGATACAGAACCTTTTGACGAACGCGGTCAGATACAGCGGGGAAGGAAGCCCGATCGAGGTGGAAACAGGCGTACGGGAGAATATGGCGTATGTTTCCGTAAAGGATTATGGTGTGGGTATCCACGAGGAGGATCTGCAGCATATATTTAAACGGTTTTATAAGACGGATAAGTCCAGAAATTCACCGGGATTTGGGCTGGGCCTTCCGCTGACAATGAAGATTGCGCAAAAGCACGGCGGAACAGTGCTGGCACAAAGCAGTCCGGGAGAGGGCAGTCTGTTTACGCTGCTGCTGCCACTAGGATCATGATGATGTGGTAAACATAAAAGCCAGAGATAGAAATAGAAGGAGAGGCTGGAAATGGAAAATCGTACAAAGGAAAATCAGGATGACAGTCGTCAGATCACATGGCATCCGATGGATATTACAAGGGAGCGTCGGGAGGAGCTGCTGGGACAAAAGGCAGCGACGATCTGGTTTACCGGGCTGTCCGGTTCGGGAAAATCTACGCTGGCAAATGCGTTTGAGCAGCAGCTTGCCGCTATGGGTAAGCATACGATGCTGCTGGACGGCGACAATGTGCGCTTTGGGCTGAACCGCGATCTGGGATTTTCAAAAGAGGACCGGGTTGAAAATATCCGCAGGATTGCAGAGGTTGCAAAGCTGATGAATGATGCGGGACTGATCGTGCTGACTTCCTTTATTTCTCCATTTAGGGAGGAGAGGCAGGCGGCAAGGGAGATTATCGGCGCCAGCTTTATCGAGGTATATGTAAGCACCCCGTTAGAGGAGTGCGAAAGACGTGACGTTAAAGGATTGTACCGGGCGGCGCGAAAAGGCGAGATAGCGGAGTTTACTGGGATTACAAGCGCTTATGAAATACCGCTGCAGCCGGAACTTACGATTGATACAAGTATTGGGAGCGTGGCAGACAGCGTACGGGAGATGACAGCGGCTCTAGGTCATATTTTACGATAGCAGACATCGTGTGAGAAGGGAATGGAAAGGAGCACAGGATGAAAAAGATACTTTATGTACACGTCGGTACGACAAAGACGGGGACGACAGCAATCCAGAGCTTTTGTATCGGCAATGAGGAGCTATTGAATCAGAAGGGATATTGCTACCCGCTGTTTCCGTACCGTTACCAAGATGTGTCGAACAGGCGTAATGCCAGTTTTATGCTGGAAGAGGCATCAGACCCAGCAGGGGGGGGTATTCCGCGAAGGAATGGATAAGATCCGCGAGCTGTTTCAGACATATCCGAATATCATTGTTTCGGATGAGGGCATCTGGTCGGCGCCGTATGAGCAGCGGATTACGATGTGGAGGGCGCTAAAAGCGGAGGCGAAGGAAGGCGGATTTCGTATCCGCATTATCGTATATTTGCGCAGGCAGGATACGTATCTGATCTCAGGCTGGAACCAGATGGTAAAAAGCGGGCTTGGAAAAGGTTCTGGTACGCCGTGGCAGGATTATATCAATGATCTGGTAAATATCAATAAAATGAAATATGCGACGCACTTGAATAAGCTGGCGGCGTTTTTTGGGAAAAAGAATTTGATCGTCCGTCGTTTTGAGCCAAAGCATTTTGTTGGCGGTTCGATCTATGCGGATTTTCTGCAGGCTGTCGGCTTGGAGATGACGGATGAGTTCCAGATTGAGCAGTCTGTGCGCAATGAGCGGCTGGCAGGCAATACGCATGAGATCCAGCGTGTGCTGAACGCAATGCCAGGTATGAGCGGGGAGTATCACAGCTTTTTCCGTCAGGCGCTTTTGTCTTATGCGGAGCTGTCCGGGCAGATCTATCCGTGTGAGATGTTTTCAAAAGAAGAAGCAAATGCGTTTATGGAAAAGTATCGGGCGGAAAACCAAGAAGTGGCGGATGAGTTTTTTGGAGGCGGAGAGCTGTTTGATACGAGCTGGAAGGATATTCCGAAATGGGAAAAAGATAATCCGTATATGCAGGACGACTTGATCCGGTTTGTTGGGGCTTGCTGCGTCAAGCTGATAGAAGAAAACCGCACGCTTCGCAGCCGTGTTGAGATATTGGAAAGGAGCCAGAATATCCTGCAGCATCCGGTATACACGATCATGAAGCGCCGGGCTGCAGCGAAAGCAAAAGAAAAGCAGCAGCCATAAAGAATCGTTTTACAAGCCGGTAGAAATTTGATATAATGAATACAGAAAAAAGAAGTCCAGCTCAGCTCCGAATACGGAGAGGGGCTGGTTTTAGTTGTAAAGGCGGCAGATTGTTGTCCGGATTGCCGTACAGGAGGTGCTTCATGAATTTCAGCAGGGAAGGAACACGTAAAAAACGCAGGGAAATTATAGCGAAAAAGGGGAAAATTGCGAGAAAGTGCACGACACTGTTTTATGAGCTTGTGCTTGTGGGTATTTTTGCGCTGGCAGTCTGTATTGGAAGCGCGGGCTACGGTGCGTGGCAGGGGATCCTCGACGCTTCACCGAGCATTAAGGATATTGACGCTTCGCCGACCGGATATTTATCTACGATACTGGATTCCAAAGGGAATACGACGGCGACGCTTGTGGCGTCAGGCTCGAACCGCGTTTATGTTACCATCGATGAAATTCCAAAAAATCTGCAGAACGCGTTTATCGCGATTGAAGATTCCAGATTTCATGAGCATAACGGCATTGATATCAAAGGAATTATTCGTGCAGGTATCAAGGGTATCGCGGCCGGATTTCATTTTAGAGAAGGCGCCAGCACGATTACGCAGCAGCTTTTGAAAAACAATGTGTTTACGACCTGGACGGCGGAAAAGTCGCAGGCAGACCGTTTCCGGCGGAAGATCCAGGAGCAGTATCTGGCGCTGCAGCTGGAAAAGGAAGAGTCTAAGGACTGGATCTTGGAAAATTATCTGAATACCGTTAATCTTGGGCAGAATACGCTGGGCGTGCAGTCGGCGTCCAAGCGGTATTTCGGCAAGGATGTTTCTGAGCTTACGCTGTCTGAATGTGCGGTTATTGCGGGCATTACGAAAAATCCGAGCGGATATAATCCGATCACACATCCGGAGGAAAACCAGAAACGCCGGAAAAAGGTGCTGGATGATATGCGGGATCAGGGGATGATCTCGCAGCAGCAGTACGACAAGGCTATGAAGGATTCGGTATATAGCCGGATCCAGAAGGTCAATGCAAGGCAGCTGGACAAGTCCAGCGTACATTCTTATTTTGTCGATGCATTGACGGAGCAGGTGATCGAGGATTTAATGGAAGTGCTGGGATGCTCACAGACGGAGGCGTATAAAAGGCTGTATAATACCGGATTGACCATTTATTCTACACAGGATCCGGATATTCAGGCAATCTGTGACGCCGAGGTTAATAATATGGCCAATTACCCGACTGCGCCAAAGACTTCGTTTTCCATGACGCTGACGATCCAAAAAGCGGACGGCGAATTTAAGTATTATGACGAGCAGACGATGCTGTCTTATTATCAATCCTCCAACAACGCTTATACGATCAACTTTGCTTCGCAGGAAGAAGCGCTTGCAGCTGTGGAAAAGTATAAAGCCGATATTATGGAAAAAGGCGATGTCGTGCCGGAAAATGGGCAGACGATCACCTATACGGTGCAGCCGCAGGCCGCGCTGACCGTGATCGACCAGCTGACTGGAGAGGTGAAAGCAATCGTAGGCGGACGTGGAGAAAAGACCGCAAACCGTACGCTGAACCGGGCTACGGATTCCGTACGTCAGCCAGGGTCGACATTTAAAGTGCTGGCAGCGTTTGCGCCTGCGCTTGATACAGGGAAGATGACGCTCGCGTCCGTGGAGGATGATGCGCCTTATACGTATTCCAACGGAACACCGTTAAAAAATTATGACAATAAGTACCGGGGCTTTACAACGATCCGGGAAGCGATCACGCGTTCCATTAATGTTGTTACAGTAAAGACGTTAATGGACATCGGGATTGATACGGGTTATGATTATCTGACGGAGCATTTTGGATTTACCACACTGTCTGATAAAGATCGTAATGAAGCGATGGCGCTTGGCGGTATCACCTATGGTGTGACAAATCTGGAGCTGACAGCGGCATATGCGTCGATCGCGAATGGCGGCACTTATATCAAGCCGCGTCTGTATACGAAAATTATCGATCATGACGGAAATGTGCTCATAGATAACCAGCCGCAGAAATCGGAAGCTGTACAGGAAACGACGGCATGGCTGCTGACAAATGCTATGCAGGATGTACTGACGATCGGTACCGGAAAGGCAGCAAGCTTTGAAGGAATGGCCCTTGCTGGAAAATCAGGTACAACGACAAAAAATAAGGATGCGTTGTTTGCGGGATTTTCTCCGTATTACAGCCTCGTTGTCTGGGGCGGATTTGACGACAATACGCCGCAGGACGGCGGGACAACCTCGTATCCGAAGCTGATCTGGCGGTCGGTGATGAGCCGTATCCACGAAGGTCTGGAGTACAAGGAGTTTACTATGCCGTCCGGGATCATGACGGCGGAGGTATGTAAAAAATCCGGAATGCCGGTGCAGGCAGGTGTTTGTGAGCGCGATCCGCGCGGAAGTATGCAGACGACGGAATTTTTCGCAGAAGGTACTGTGCCGGAGGATGAATGTGTGCACCATGCAGCAGTCCGTGTCTGCGCATCATCGGGGATGCTGGCAGGGCCGTATTGCCCAGGCAGCGGATATGCGTCGTCCGTGCGTATCATCGGGGGCTCGCCGGATTCAGAGGACGGCCCATATCTTTATACAGGCAACCGGATGCTGTGTACCGTGCATACAAGTGCAACGGTGCAGGAGCCAGACACGCCTGAAGGGGATACGACGGTAGATGATACTACGACAGATACGGATACAGACGACGGTCAGGACCCAGACGCAGGGCAGAGCCCGGATACGGGAACGGAGCCTGATACGGAACCAGGAGCGGATCCGCCAGCGGGCGGTGATGGCCCGGTTGTGGATCTGCCGCAGGAGGATGAAGAGGAGCCGGTGGAGAACGAAATGAACATGGAGTTTTAGCAGAGCCGAAAGGGAGGAATTTTGGTGAAGGGCTATAAGGTAGTTTATCAGGGCGGCGAATGCGAGATCGTAGAAAAGAAATCTAGATTTATCGCTGCTGTGCGTCCTGTGGAAAGCGAAGAGCAGGCGGTGGCATTTATCGGAGAGCTTAAGAAAAAATACTGGGACGCTTCTCATCATTGTTCTGCATTTACGATCGGGAGAAATCATGAGCTGACGCGCTGCTCTGATGATGGAGAGCCGTCAGGAACAGCCGGAAGGCCGATGCTGGACGTGCTGCTGCGGGAGGATATCCACAACGCGGCAGTCGTAGTGACCAGATATTTCGGCGGAACGCTGCTGGGCACCGGAGGTCTGGTGCGTGCCTATCAGAAAAGCACGCAGGAGGGTCTTGCCGCTGCAGTTGTTATTGTAAAACAGCAAGGAGTTATGCTGGATATCGGGACAGATTACAATGGTCTTGGCAAGATCCAGTATTTGCTGGCACAGCGGCAGATTGCGGTAATGGATACGGAATATACAGACAGGGTCGTGATACACGCGATGGTTCCGGCTGAAAAAAAGGAGGAGCTGGCAAAAGCCGTGACCGAAGGTACGAGCGGCACGGCACAGCTTGTGTGGGGAAAAGAGACAGAATTTGCACAGCTTGGAGAGCAGGTGCAGTTGTTTTAAAAAAGTCTGCGCAGCAGTTGCGCAGACTTTTTTATGTCGTTATTTCGCAGAAAGATCGTCAATGCCGCAAAATTCCTGAATTTGCTTTTCCATGCATTTTGAAACGTCTCTGTGTTCAAAGTAGACCAAAGACCATTCTACGACCTTTTCGATAGCTGTTTCTACGTTCCAACGCGGTGCCCATCCAAGTGTTTTTTTCAGCTTGGAGCAATCCAGCTTGAGGAAGGTGGCTTCGTGCGGGCCGCCGTCATATTCGTTTTTCCATTCGATGCTGCTGCCGGATGCCTGGTTCCATTTGTCGCAGAATAGTGTGACCAGCTCCCCGGTTGTCAAGCAGTCTGCGTCATCCGGGCCGACGTTGTAATTTCCGGCAAAGCTTGGATCCTCGTACTGTGCTTTGGCGATCATTAAATATGCGGTAACAGGCTCCAGTACGTGTTCATAAGGTCTGGTTGAGTACGGATTGCGTACTACGATTGCTTTCTTATCCTGTGCAGCGCGGATGCAGTCCGGAATAATGCGGTCAGCCGCAAAGTCGCCGCCGCCGATCACGTTTCCGGCGCGGGCGGTGGAAATGGCGGTATCCGACGCGGTGAAAAAGGAATTTTTATAGCTGCTCGTAACAAGCTCAGAGCATGATTTGGAGTTTGAGTAAGGGTCGAAGCCGTTCAGCTCTTCGTTTTCCCGATAGCCCCATTCCCATTCCCGGTTCAGATATACCTTGTCCGTTGTTACATTCAGAAATGATTTTACACAAGACATTTCCCGCACGCATTCCAGAACGTGGACGGTACCCATTACATTTGTTTCATACGTATACACCGGGTTTTTGTAAGATTCCAGCACCAACGGCTGGGCTGCCATATGAATGACGATTTCCGGCTGGCAGCTGGCAAAGGTTTCTTTCATATGCGCAAGGTCGCGGACATCGCCGTGTATAGAGCGCATACTTTCGGAAAGGCGGCAAAGGTCAAATAAATTCGGACTGGTTGGCGCTTCCAGCGCATATCCCGTCACATCTGCGCCGGCCATTTTTAGCAGCTGGCACATCCAGGCGCCTTTAAAGCCGGTGTGCCCGGTGATCAGTATTTTTTTGTTTTTAAAGAAGGATGTATCCCACATAAGCTGTTCTCCTGTTTCAGTTTGGAATTTTCCAGAATTTTATAGTTATATTTTGAACCACGCGGCGGAAAGTGTCAAGGGAATTTAAAAAGATTGATTTTGCTTTTGGATTGCGTTACTATATCAGAAATAACGTTGTTGGAGGATTGCAGGATGAAAAGTCGTAGGAAGATATTTGCAAAAGTATCGCTGGATGCAGAGGAAATCAGGGAAAAGATCAGATGCGGCTGCGATGGGCTGGAATACAATTTGTTAGAGGATTTTATACACAAAGGCAGCTGCTTTGAAGCCTGCTATTTGCAGGAGCTGTTTACGATGTATAATGTGGAAGTGGTCCATGTGCCGTTTTATGCGGACGGAAAGGTTATGAACATGGAATATGTGTTTTCCCATGAAGATGTCGGGCCTATCCGCAATGTGTTCCGCTTGGCACAGTACTGTGCGGATATTTGGAAGCATCGGATGCTTGTTGTGATCCATACATCGCTTTCGTATTATGATTATATGGAATATGAGCTTTTAAGGAAACGGCTCGTGAAGCTGCTTGGCCAGTTTTTCGAGAAATATCCGATGGTTGATCTTGCGGTGGAGAATGTAGTGCCGATGGAGTATAAAGAAGGGCGCGGGGAAGCGCCGAGACTTTGCAACGGTACGTTTACGGATTTGGCAAAGATTGTCAGAGCCTTGCGGGAAAGCTTTGGTGAGAGGGTGGGAAGTGTCTTAGACCTTTGCCATGCTGCTATGACAGAAAAATATATGACGGCCTTGCTTGCAGCCGCGGACTTTTTGCCGCAGAAGGATAAGGCGCCGGAATATCTGGATTACAGCATGGAGCACTACGTTCAAATGCATCAGGGAATCTGCAGGCTGATCCATTTTAATGATCTGACAGGAAACGGATATGGAAGGAATCATGGGACGGCGTTTCAGGATTGGGATAAAGCCAAGGCATGGATAGCGTTATTTCAAAAATATCATTATGAATGTCCTTTTACGCTGGAAATACGAGAAGATGATTATAAGAACTGCATCAATTATCGTAAGACAAAAGCGATGCTGGATGCTTTTTGGGAAAACGGCAGCTGCACAGCTTTCGGTCAATAGGTCAAAAGCTGTGCAGACCTGCAGGAACCGCTGCGCGGAAAGCTTTTTACGCGGTTTTTATGCGCTTTTTAGTTATGGCTGCAGTTCTATCAGAACATAAGTCATATCGTCTCCGGTAACTTGTGGGCCGATGATACTTTCTGCAAAGTCAAAATAGCCGTTGGAGCCCATCCGCTTTTCCCATGTATCTACCGATTCTTTCAGGCGCAGGAGACAGAGTACAGGCTCCTCATAATATCTGCGTCGGATGGCGCAGTTGGTTAGGTCGATGTGTGATTCGGCATCGATATCGGCGCGAAGGTCTGCGTTTGTAAATGGGTCAAAAGCCATCAGCAGCGCGTGCTCCAGCCTTTCGTTATCTTCATTTCTAAAATTGTCCAGTGAAACTGGTTCTCCGGTGTATTTGGACCGGATATGAAAAAGCGCTAATGCGAGAGCTTCCCGAAGCCGCCGGCTGTTTGAAGAAGGGTGCTGGCGGTGTACCTTCAGCAGGTTGCTTTCTAGCGCGAAGAACATCATATTATGGAAGTCTTCCTCACCTCTTTTTATTTTTCCAAATTCTTTTTCCATTTGAGAATATATTTTGTCAAATTGGTATTGCTGCATGAAATAGTCCTCCTCTGGGTTTTTGCAGTTTGTCGCAGAATCAAGCGCAGCGGTCCGGATCGCGTTGGGAAGGAACAGCGTATGGGACTGGCTGCCTTTTCTAAATAGTATATTATAGCGGTCTGTGAAAAAAGTCAAGGAATACCTATGGTTTGCTGAAAAGGGAATGGAAAGAAATGCAAATTTTCAAATCCCTCTTAAGCAGATTGATATCTCATTGTTGACTTTTGTAAACAATAATATATATACTGTTCTTGCAGAAGAAAAGATGATGCAGAAAACGGAGAAATTAAGAACTATGATGGCCAGAAAATCTTAATATCCGTAAATATAGAAAGAATGAATCTACAGCTTTTCTACAGCAGACTGCACATCAATGCTTCAAATAAAACAGAAAGAAGGAAAAATAAATGAACAGACACCAGAAAAAATCTTTATCATGCAGGCTGGCAGCATTGCTCTTTAGCTTTGTCATGATCGTCGCAGTCATTCCCGCAGCAGTCGTGCAGGCGGATTCTGATCCAAGTCCTGAGAAGTATGCTGTCACACTGAAATATAAAGGAAAAACGCTGGATATTTCTTACTCCATACCATCTTATAAAGAAATCGAAAAAGCATTTGGAAAGCCGGATAGTGTCGAAAAAGAGTCTTACGGAAAAGCTAGTCTTGTAACTTCTACATATAAGGCAGATGGCTTTTGTTTTACGATCCGCCGTATAAAACCTGCTTCGGATGATCCTGATTCTTTTGGTAAACACATAGTAATAACATCTAAGAAAGCTTCTATGAATGGAATTAAGGTCGGAATGTCTTATGATAAGGTGAAAGAGCGGCTTGTCAAGCTTTATGGGGAAGCGAACCTTAAAATTCAAAAGAATAAGAAAAAGATTGTTTCTGATTCGGAAGAACTGCCATTTTTTGAATATATATTTAAAGACGGCAAATTAAGCAAAATGCAGTATCTTAATTCTTAATCAGGAAATAAAAAATCTGGCCATGCAAATATTGAGCAAAGATCCATGATATGTTAAAATGAAACGAAAAGACATAATACCAGCCTTGGAAAGTACAAGGTTGGTATTTTCTTATAAGTGTTAACTTGATGAGTGTACGGAAGGTTTCGAGTGTACTGACTCGCTGGTACACTAGCAGAGAGGGAGGACTGATTTTGAACAAAAAACGTAAGATCAGGTCAGCAGCGGCAGTCATTGTGCTGTTCGTGGCGCTGGCGGCAGGGCAAATGACTGATTCAAAGAAAAGCGGGCCGAAACAGTTGGAGGAACTGGTTCTGGCAAGCGGGCGTATGCCGCGTGCAGGTGGTGGGGAAGTGACCGTAGAGCTTTGTATGAAAAATGGCATTTATTATGATGATACAATGGATGAGTATTTTCCGAGCATTTATGCTTATGAACATAATTATGAAGGCAATTATGTGATCCGCACTGTGGACGAGGCAGGGACGGTTTTGTGTGAGAGAGGGTTGGAAGAGCTGTTTCAGGATCGGGGAGAGGTTTTTAATTTTCCGCAGGAGTTTGCGCTTGCGTGGGAGGATTATAATGCTGACGGATGTCCGGATTTTACGATTGGCCAGCCGCAGAACGCAAGCAATATGGGATATGTGCTGCTTACTGTACGTGAGGACGGGGCGGTGGAACGGCTTTGCCGACAGGAAATATCGGAGACAAATCAGCCAGGAGAGAGGTTTTCTGTGATCCTGGAGCATGGAGGAACGATGGAAAAGCATACGATCACCAGTTGCTTTTACAATAATGTGGTTGGAGAGGTGCAAGAGCAAACGTATGAATACAGGGCGCAAAGCGGGATGTATGAGATTATTTGAGCTTAAGGATTGCTGTTTGTGTAAAAGAGGGTGATGTTCCTGCACCATCAGTTCGCGAAAAGCAGCATAGGAAAAAGCGCTGATGGAAAACGGGCAGATGATGCTTGCCTTTGTATGGCGGCATCTGCCCTTCTATGGGGTTAAACGATAGCGGGTAATGTTTTTCCAGTTTGGAGGGAATCCCATTTGTTTCATTAACTCATCTTCAGTAATCTGTATTAGCTTTTTATTTAATTTTCCGATTTTCAGTACCAGGCTTCTTTTAAAACTTCTAAAATCTTCTTTCGGGAGAAGATACCGGAAAGCTATGATGACAGCGAATAAATCCTGTTTACCATACACATATTGGTTTCCTTTTTTACGGATGTCCAACTTGGCGTGAAGCGGAGTGTCTAAAATCTGATCCACAGTTTTGTATGTAAACAAGCGCTCGCTGTGAGCGCATACATTTCTGTATTTTGTAAGAACTGACAAATACCGTTCAAGCTGTTTCTGATTGACAGAAAGGAAATGGCGGCATATTTTGGAGCGGAGGAACTGCGGTAATACGTTATACATCTTTGATATATTTCCAAAAGTTAATACACTGGTAGTTATCCATAAGGGAATATTGCCATATTGTGTACGATAGTAGTTTACATAATCATGTTCTGTAGAGGTCACAGCGCCCGATAGCCGCTTAATCAATTTGATTATGGTGCTTCGATTCCGGGGGATATTATTATAATTGTCTGGATTCATATATTCTTCCTGAGAAATACCATGTGCTTCTATGAAGTAATAAGCCATGAGATTTCCCATATGCCGTTCAATCTGCAGTAGATATTTTAAAAATAGTTCTCTCAAGTCATCATCAAACTGATACAGAGCGACAATTTCATTAAAAGCAGTACCCGGTCTGTATTTTTTTGTAAAAGGGATGCGGAATAATTGTTTATATCCACCCATTAATGAGAAATAACCAATCCGCTGTAGGATTAGTTCTGCATACTGTGAATCCGGTATTTCGATGTGCTTTTCCTTTTTCAAGGACTCAACTTGCTCGGTAAAGGTTAAAAAGCGTTTTGAAGCTGCCATATTAAAATCTCCTATAATGTAAAAGAGGGAGATACCCGCAGGCTCTCCCCCGCCTGTGGGCTTCGCAAGTTTCCACAGAACGATCACTGAACTTACTATAGCAGTATTGACGAAAGAAGTCAAGACGCTGTTTCAGCTCTATAATAGTATATGTAATAGTTCAGACAAGCTGACCTGTTACCTGCAAAAATCCATTGAAAATCGCTTCGCAATGGGATTTTTACACTCCTGAATCATGTTGTTACGGTCTTTGCAGCAGGATGTAAAGACCTGCCTTACCGCGGAGGAAGATACTCTGCATAATACAGGATTAAATCTAATTAAAATAAGTTCGGATATGCTGTTTGTATCAAAGAGTGTGCCGTTCGTGACAGATGTCTTTAGATATTAGTGAGCGATCCGATAATATATATAATTAAAATTTTGCCAGCAAATACAGATATTGTAACCGCTGTATGAAAAAAAGAAAGATTATCGGACAGGAAACGTGTACAACATTTTTGGATTATTATGAGGGGGACAGCATATGAGTATGGTAAGCACAAGTTATCAATCGCAAGGGTATACATATACTGCATCAAGAAAGCAGAATACGGTAACAAACACAGAACGGAAGGAAACGGCGGCATTAGACAGCAGCAGTCGAAAGGTAAAGAAGGAAAGCGCTGTACAGGACTTTATTAGGCGTAATCCGAATAGTAAAAGCCGGGTAATGGAAATGGTCCGGGCTGGGGAAGAGGTGCGGAAAGCCTGCGGCGTAGAGGATGTGGATACACAGAGTATGTCGATGCTGGAATATCGGGAATATATTACCAAGCTGCTCGGCAACATCCGGTTTGCGCCATCCCGCCCATATGACGAGGAAACGGTCTTTATTTCGGAGGAAGGCTGGGAGCAGATGAAAAACGATCCGGAGTATGAGGCATGGGTACTGGGATATACGAAGGTGAACCGTTCTGTAGAGGATCCGTTTTTTGGGATGGGAAGCTATGGCTCCTATGCGATTGAGCATTTTGGGGCGTCGATTGACGAGCACAACGGGCATGGCTACAGTAAGATTTACGGCGGCTCGGCATCTGCCGCAAGGAGCCTGTTTCAGGCAGAGTCAAGGGGTGGCATGACTTACCGGGCATCCAAAAGTCAGGATATTACGGAGAAGCTGGAAGAGGAGCGGTTGAAAAAGAAGCGGCTGCAGAAGAAAAAGAAAGAAAAAAAGGCGCAGGAGGAAAAAGAAGAGCATATGCGGATGATGCGGTTATGGGTAAGGCAGTCGGCAATGCACGAAACACAGGTGCGCGGCATATCTGCGCATGATGCGCGGATGGATCTAAGGATGGCAGCGGCTTCTTATGAAACAGGGTTTTTATTTCAGAAGTAATTGATTAAACACGTATCGATTACCGCCATAGAAAAAAATTTAAAAAAAATAAAAAAAGTACTTGCATTTTTTCCAGAAGCGTTATATAATACATCATGTCGAAAGCGAACAGCACTGTTCGACAAGACAATGGCCCATCGCCAAATGGTAAGGCAACGGACTCTGACTCCGTCATTTCAAGGTTCGAATCCTTGTGGGCCAG
>CAJUIL010000029.1 GCA_910586225.1 uncultured Eubacterium sp.
GTTACAGGCTGATGGAACGGTTTAAGAAAGAATTCCCAAGGCTTCCCGCCTGTTTGTGTGCAGACAGCCTTTATGCGTGTGAAAATTTCTTTGCAAAATGCCGCGGCAGCGGATGGCGTTATATCCTGCGTTATAAAGAAGGCAGCATTCCAACCATTGCGGATGAATACTGCAAACTGAAAAAAACAGAAAAAAAACTGCAGAAAACAGGAACTCAGTGACGGTTCATGCTGACATGACTTTGTAACAGACATTGATTACAACGGGCATAAAATAAACATTATTGAATACAGGGAAGAACGGTATGTGCAGATAAAAAAGGGGGATAGGAAAGGAGAAACAAAGGATATAAAAGCAGTATTCCTGTTCCTGACAGACCTTGCTGTCAGCCAAAAAAATGTGGCAGCGCTGGCAGAATACGGCAGACGGCGGTGGAAAATAGAAAATGAAGGCTTTAATATCCAAAAAAAGCACGGGTATTACCTGGAACATTTATTTAGCAGAAATTACCAGGCATTAAAAAACCATTATTATCTGATACAGATCGGACACATGATTTCCCAAGTGTTGGAGGCGTGGGAAAAGCTTTGGAAAAAGGCGACACTGTCCCTGTCAGAAAAGCACAGCCGGATATTTGAATCATTCCAGAATATAAAGTTGTCTGAACACAGGCATGAAACAGGAAAGCGGTTCCAGATAAGGTTCCACTAATGGAATGTGCTGGAAAGGGGGGGATGCTCTAATATGACATAATAAACGAAAAATGTTTTTCAAAACTGCAGTAGGGGGGAGTTTTTTTGTTTAAAAATGCCATTATTAGAAGATGTAATATGTTTAAAGATACACGTAATTAGAACTGATAAGTCCATAATTTAATCGTCAGTGCTGTAATATCAGAGTGTGGGTTGATTGCAAGGGAAGTTTAGAGTATAATAGTGCTATGATTTTATATTCTGCGAGATGTATGGAATAGATTTGATGATATTTGAAGTTTAAATGGAGAAATTAATATGAAAGAGATCATAATATTTGGCGCAGGTAAAATAGGTGATTTTGTCTGTAAACTTTGCCAAAATACATACAAGGTGCTTTGCTTTGTGGATAATGATGCTTCAGCTTGGGGGGGGGTAAAAAATAATATTGAAATCCTTTCACCAGATACGATATCTAACTTTCCGGATGCTGATATTTTTGTAGCAACAAAATATGAGGATCAGATTTTTGCTCAGTTAAAAAGCATGAGTATTCCTGATGACAGAATTTATTCTGCCAAATGCTGTTTATCATTAAAGAATAAGAATGAGATACAGAGAAAAAGAACGATAGAACTTAAAAAAATCAGTATAGGTATGTTTTTAAAGGATTTTTATGAGCAATATGGAACTATTAGCTTAAGAGACGCGACATTTAATCCTGGTGGTTCAGGAGTACTGGATTATGCGTTTATAAGGGCTGTTTTGCTGAAATACGATTTAAGTACTTATATGGAAATCGGCACATATATAGGGGAGTCTATACATAGCATATCCGATATAACAGATCTTAGTATTAGTTTGACAGTAGAACCAGAGCATCCCGCATCTATGAGGAGATGGTGTATGCAGCGTGGAATTCCGGATTATTCCAATCGGCTTGTAACAGATAGAAATATACATCAGTATTTCGCTGATTCTAAAGAGTTTGATTTTGGAAAAATAAAAGAGAAAATAGATTTATATTTTATAGATGGTGATCATAGTTATGAAGGAGTCGTAAATGATACGAAAAAAGTATTTGCACATAAGGAGCGGGATTCCTTTGTGATTTGGCATGATTTTTGCACTGATGAGGGAATCATCCAGCAAGATGTTGTAGCAGCCGTAAATGATTCTTTATCAAAAAAGGAATTTGAGCAAGTATTTGCAACAGATAATAATATGTGCGGCATTTATGTTCCGGATAAATTTTTAAATGATTTTTCTAGATATATGAATTATGAAAATAAGATACTATACACGTATGATTTGAATTTTAATGTAAATGAAAGAATGCCTGTTTCTGATTCTCATAATATTTTGGGCTGCGTTCACGGATTCAGGTAGATTTAAGAAGGTAAATAAATGTGGGTATAGGTGAAGAGAAAAAACAAGAAATAAATCGGATTATTATATATGGTGCAGGAAACATTGGAAAACGATACTATGAATTTTTTAAACTGCTTCATATGGAGAGTATTATATATGCTTATTGTGATAAAAATTATAAGGAGATAAACTTTATAGGTGAAGTTCCTGTATATTCATATAATAATTTAAAGGATCAGGGATATCCATTTGTAATAGCTATGATAGATCAAGATGAAATTTGTACACAGCTGCAAAATGATGCTCAGATATATTATGATGGCATTGGAAGCTGGATCAAGGACTATCAAGGGGATGATAATGATTTATATACGTCAATACATGATTTGAATTTGGATAAAGCAGTAAAAATATATGGCGGGATATGTCCCTGCTGCAAAGAAAAGACACTTTTTATAGCATTTGACTATTGGCTGAGAGATTATTATAAGTGTTTATTTTGCGGAAGTATTCCGCGGCAAAGAGCTCTAATAAAGGTATTAGAGCAAGAAATGCCGAATTGGAAAGATATGAAAATACATGAAAGTTCACCAAATGGAAATATTTTGCGTATGTTTAGAGAACAGTGTGCACAATATACATATTCCTATTGGTATGAGGATGAAGCATTAGGCAGAGAATTACAAAGCGGCAGCACAAATCAGAATTTGGAAAACTTAACATTTGAAGATGAAACGTTTGATATCTTCATTACACAGGATGTTTTAGAACACGTAAATCGTCCGGAAAAAGTTTTGATGGAGATATCCCGGACCTTAAAAAAAGGCGGAAAGCATATATTTACGACACCGTTATATCCGTTTAAAAAGACAATACCTAGAATAAAAATGCACGGAGATAAAAGAGAACTTATTTTATCGCCAATTTATCATGGCAATCCAATTAGCAGGGATGGATCATTGGTGACGTATGAATGGGGGGGATATGATTTTCTTGAGATGGTTGATGAGATCACGGGCATGGAATCTAAGATAGTAGAATTCCCAAATAGCAAAGAAAATTTTGAAAACGGGCTGGAGGGAGATTTTCTGCAAGTCATTGTCTCTACAAAAATATAAATGACTAAGAATACGTAGGAGAGTTATTTGGATACGGAAAGGAGAAATGGCATGAAGGAGACAGAAAAAATGGAAATGGGGGGGTATTTATCATTTGAATTAAATGATGATGGTGAATATTATAAAAATTATGATCCATATACTTTAAAAGTAAATTCAGGAAGAACGGCAATATTTGTAATATTGCAAAATGTAAGGCCGAAAAGAATACTGATTCCCTATTTTTATTGCCCCTCAGTAGAGGAATTTATAAGTGAGCTGAATATACCGATCATAAAATATGATATAAATAAACAGTTCATGCCGGAAAAATTGGACATCAAGGAAGGCGATATGCTCATTTTGGTAAACTATTTTGGATTATATACCGACAATATAAACCAAGTACTGCAGGCATACCCTGATAAGAATATAATCGTAGATAATTCACAGGCTTTTTATGCAGCTCCAATCATGAAAAAAAATATATACAATGTCTACTCCTGCAGAAAGTTTTTTGGAGTGACAGATGGGGCATATGTTATATCCCAAAATCCAGTTCACGCTAATTTAGAAAAAGGGAGGTCAAGCGGTTACATTAATTTTATTTTAAGGCAGATAGAAGAAGGTACAAATGCTTGTTATAAAGAAAATTTGAAAAATGAGGAAAGGCTGGCTAGTCAGAAAGAATTAATGTCTGATTTAACGAAGAGAATTTTAAGGTCGATCGATTATGCCAGGGCTGCAGAACGCAGAAGAAGTAATTTTATTTTTTTAGAAAAACGATTAAGTTTCTATCAGATGTTAAGATTAAAGCTGGATCAAAACGTACCATATATGTATCCGCTGTTGTGCGAGTACAATATAAGAAAAAGATTAGTAGAAGAACATATTTACGTTCCTGTTTTATGGAAAGAATTATTGGACGGGCAGTATCAGGGAACTACGGAACAATATTTATCGCAAAATATTTTATATTTGCCGCTTGACCAGCGTTACAGCGATAAGGAATTAGAGTATATGGCACGCTTAATAGAAAAATTAATACATGAGGAGGGAAACAAGCAATGAAAGCAGGATTAAATAGTATCAAACAAAAAATGGACGCCCGGTATGAAGAATATGGGTATTCTCCGACAACATTAGATATCAGAGGAAAGGATAAGCAGTACGAGCGCTATAAAGTTTTAACATCACAGTATCATTTTCATGGGAAAAGTGTGCTTGATATAGGATGCGGATTTGGAGATTTAAATGAGCAGCTGTCAAAATTAACAAATGGTAATTACGCATATACAGGAATAGATTTTTCAAAAAGTATTATAGAAGAAGCTAAAAAACATTATAAAGGAAAAGACAGACAATTTGTATGCGGAGAATTCCTTGATTTTGAGTTTGATAAAGAGTATGATTATGGCATTTTATCGGGAATGCTTAATTATCCGATAGATGAAGATAATTATGCTTATGTATATGAAGTAATGAAAAAGGCGTTATTGCTTTGCAAAGATGGAATTGCATTTGATTTTTTGTCAGATAAAGTAGACTATAAACTTGATCATGCATTTCACTACGATCCGGTGCGGATTTTAAACATAGCATATAGTTTTTCAAGAAGAGTCTTATTAAGAAATGATTGTTTTCCGTTTGAATTTAGTGTTTATGTGTATAAGGATGACAGCTTTTCGAAAGAAGATACGACATTTATACAATATAAACAGGAAGAGGTTTTACTATGAGACTGGCGGTTTTACAATCTAATTATATTCCTTGGAAGGGATATTTTGACCTTATACATGATGTAGATTTATTTTTATTTTATGATGAAGTACAATATACAAAAAATGACTGGAGGAACAGGAATAAGATAAAGACAGAAAACGGTTTAAAATGGTTAACGCTGCCATGCGGATACGATTTGAACAGAAGGATTTATGAGGTCAAAATAAAATCTGAAATTGATTGGCGGAATCAGCATTACAGCATACTGAGGCAGACATATAAAAAGGCTCCTTATTATAAAAAATACGACGAATTTTTACACTATATCTACTTAGAGAAAGAATGGGAATATTTATATGAATTAAACAGGTATCTAATTAAACATATTGCGAAAGAGTTTTTGGGAATAACGACGAAA
Source organism: uncultured Eubacterium sp. (assembly GCA_910586225.1). Lineage (GTDB taxonomy): Bacteria > Bacillota > Clostridia > Lachnospirales > Lachnospiraceae > Eubacterium_J. Next base: position 5,301 of record CAJUIL010000029.1, read on the forward strand.
TTTGACGACAGCAGGAATTACCAATCGAATGGAAAAAAAGAAAAAAAATTGTTTGAATTAGTGAAGTCTGCAGGAGCGGATACCTATGTGTCAGGCCTGGCGGCAAAGGCTTACCTGCAGCCGGACGACTATCAAAAAGAGGGTATTGAAATTGTTTGGAAAGATTATCATGGGTATCCGGTATATGAGCAGTTTTTTGGGAAATTTTGCCATGAAGTCAGTATTTTAGATTTGTTATTTTATGTTGGAGATGATGCTCCATATTATATATGGGGGTGGAGAGAAAATGATTGACTTTAATAAACCCAATTTCTTTTCCAAAGGATTAGAATACATAAAAGAGGCTATTTGTGTCAATAAGCAGTTAAACGGCGACGGGCCGTTTGGTTTAAAATGCTCCGAGTGGATGGAAAAAACTTTTGGATGCTGTAAAGTGATGCTGACGACGTCATGTACGCATGGATTAGAGCTTTCGGCGCTGTTGTGCGGGATACAGCCGGGAGATGAGGTTATTATGCCTTCTTTTACTTTTGTCTCTACAGCAAATGCTTTTGCGCTGCGCGGTGCAAAAATCAAATTTGTGGATATCGAACCTGGTACGATGAATATGAACTGTCATTTATTAGAAGCAGCAATTACGAAAAAGACAAAAGCAATCGTACCTGTACATTATGCCGGAGTAGCATGTGAAATGGACGTCATTATGGATATCGCCAGAGAAAAGAAGCTTTTTGTTGTGGAAGATGCAGCGCAGGCAATGATGGCAAAATATAAAGGACGATTTTTGGGTACCATTGGGGATTTTGGTACCTATAGTTTTCATGAGACGAAGAATTATACAATGGGTGAGGGCGGAACGATTAATATTAATCGGGAAGAATACATAAAACGCGGAGAAGTTATTCGCGAAAAAGGGACAAACAGGAAAGCGTATTATAGAGGCGAGATAGATAAATATTCCTGGACAGACTTGGGTTCTTCTTATCTGCCTAGTGAGCTGAATGCAGCATATTTATATGCGCAGCTGGAACAGGCGGAGCTGATTAATAGAAAAAGGCTTTTTCTATGGAACTGTTATTATGACGGACTGCAGGAGCTTGCACAGAAAGAAGTGATCAGCATTCCCCATATTCCAAAAGAGTGCGAGCATAATGGCCATATCTTTTACATAAAAATGAAAAACCTGGACGAACGGACTAAGATGTTAGCGTTTCTGAAACAAAAAGGAATCAATGCGGTATTCCACTATGTGCCGCTGCACACATCTAAGGCAGGAAAAAGATATGGGGAATTCGTCGGACAAGATGTATATACGACAAAGGAGAGCGAGCGATTGATCCGTTTGCCAATGTACTATGAACTGCAAAAAGAAGACTGCGCATATATTATTGCCAGTATCTATCAATATTTTGGGATCGGTGATGCATAGCTGCAAACTTTAAAACTGGATATTTTATGAAATAATAAAAAGGGGGTATGTCTAACGTATGTTATATAATAAAGAGCTTAAGGAAGTAAATATACAGCATATTTTAAATGACAGGAAAAAAGTGATATTGTTTGGAGCATCGAAAGGAAACAGGCACATACAGGATCTGTTAAAGACAGTGGAAATAAGCCATGTGTTTGATAATGATTCAGGATTATGGGGACAGATGCTTTATGGAGTCAGAATTGAAGAACCTAAATATGTAGAAAACGCGGTAGTATTGACAGCGGTGTTACGGTATGAGGAAGTGCTGAAACAATTAGAAGCGCTTGGCATTTATGATATGTACTTCTATCTGAATGATGAAATATATAGAAAAAGGCTTGCGATATCAAAATATTTTACGGTGGAGGATTTTAAGTTTACTGCGGATGGATCGGAAAAATATATACATATAATACCTGATCAGAAATTTGTACTTCCGCTGTTTCACATTCTTCAAACATATTTTAATCCTTACGAGCACCTGGTATTGATCCATAATTTAGAAGGAAAAAATCCTAATAATCTGTATGGCAGCTGGGAAAAGTACAAAGAATGGAAAGAAAAATATCATAATGTATATATCGTGGATGATTACGTCAACACCTATTTATATAATTGGACAGAAAAATTGCATGAATTGGATGAAATTATTTTAAAATGCAATAAAATCATATTCCATGGTGAATGGCTGTGTGACGTAATTGACGGTTTTTTTTCATTTCACAGGAAAGCATTATTAGAAAAGGCTGTCTGGATACCTTGGTCAGCTACATTTGGCAAAGATGAGATAAATATGGCGCATATGAATAAAGTGCTAAAGTATGTCCGTGGAATTGCCGTATATGGGGATCAAATTGACTATATTAAGAAACATTTGTATATGTATTCTTATGAAATCATAGATACAAGCCTTTCTTATGTTCAAGAAATAGAAAGACCGCCGGTGATTAAGAAAAAGACGAATGTTTTGGTTAGCCATTCCTGCTATAGTTATGACCATGTGCTGGAAGCTTTATATGATTTGGAGCATTTTAACGGTATGATTGAAGTATACTGCATTACATCCTATGGACATGAACAAACGATTGCGGAGGCAAAACAAACAGGGAGCAGTATTTATGGAGATCACTTTCATCCCGTCGATCAATTTATGAAGTATTCGGATTATGTTCAATTTCTTTCCGAGATGGATGTGGCTTATTTTGCTGAGGAGATTGCAGCCGGATATAATACAACGATGCTCATGTTTTGGCTGGGTGTAAAAGTTTACTTTAAGGAGCATTCTCAGCCGTATGAAACATACAGGAACGACGGATTCTATGTCCATGATTATTATGCGGCAAAACAACAAAGCATCCATGAGTTTTTTAATAATGATTATGAGGAAGAAAATTGCGAGCTGGGCAAGCTTAGATGCGCCGGAGATGAGCAGAAAAAAAATTGGAAAAAAGTATTGGAGTATGATTGGTCATGAGTATCCCAATGGATTTTATCAAACAATCTGGAGAAAAAAAGGCGGACATCCCTTTTTTTGCATGTGCAGAACATGATGGTAAACTTTATTTTTCATCCTGGCTGATAAACGGTTTTTGTTCTCTTGATTTATCGAGCGGACAGGTCTTTTATTATATGCGGTTTGAAAATGAATGTGAAGAACAGCACCTGCATGCGAAAGCAATAACATATAAAAATGAAATATGGTTTATACCCTGTAAAGGAAAATATATTTCTATTGTAGATATTCAAACGAAAGAAATAACGAGCATGGAATTACCGGATGCGGATCAGTACCAATATAAATTTTGGACTGCGGCAGTAGTAACAAATAGAAAATATTTGTGGCTGATACCATGGAAATATGGGGAGCTGCTTAAAATTAATATGGAAACAAAAAGCATCGATCATATTCAGGATAACCCCGTTAACTATATCCATAAAACAGAAGAGACGTATTTTGTTGACGCCGTTAAAGTAAAGAATGATATCTGGCTGTTTTCGCAGGAGGCCAAAGAAATTTATATTTATGACACGATAGAGGAAAAAACAAGAACCATACCTTGGGGACATGGAAAGGACAGAGTGAATAAATTGATATATGCAGGAGAAGCGGTATGGTTCTTTCCGACTAAACTATCTTCCAGTATTGTAAAAAAAGATATATTTACAGGGGAAGAGTCCTGCTTTGCACTGCCGAAAGAAAATCTGGAAAAGTTGTCAGAAAGATGTTATATTGCAGAATATCTGGGCGATTGGATATGGATGGCGCCGTTTGAGGGGAGAAACTTCATACGTATTCATATTCATTCAGGCAAGATAGAAGAGATCGATGAGCTGCATAGAAAGGCTTGTTTATCACAATATCCATATGAACGGTTTCAAACAGCATATAAAACAGAAGAGCGCTTGTTTTTCCTTTCTGATAAAGAAGGCACTGCTATGTTTTGTTATCACAAGGACAGCGGCCGCGTTACATTTTATGAGCTGTCGCTTAGCTGGAAAGAATATGCAAAATATTTAGTGATAAAAGCAGATTGTCCACTTAGTGAAGAGACAGTCCGATTACCGGATTTTATGCAGGGAATGATGCAAAGGAAGCTCATAATCAGTCATTCGCTGAATCGTAACCGTATCAATAGTATTGGGGATAGAATTTGGGATGCGCTGCGGGGGGGGGCTTGATATGGATAAGGGTATTTAGTGTGCGGGAATTGATGGACAGGGGTATTTGGCGGTATATAATAGATAGAGAGGGATGCAGATCATGATAAGGTTTTGCAATCGGGAGGTTTGCTGTGTATATGAAGAAGAAATGGACAGGCAGCAAATCATAAAATATTTTTTGGATGGCCATCGAGAGGAAACAGTGTGTGTGCTGGACAAAGAAGGCAAGTTTGCAGGCAGTATTAGATACAGTATGATTTTGGGCCGAGAGTTGTCGGAAGCTATTAGCAGGGAACATATCGTTTTGGGAGAAACAACATGGGAAGAAGGACGCAGATGTTTTGAACGCTGCGCAGTAGCGTTCGGGGGACCTGCTATGATACCGATTGCAGATAAGGATGGAAATCTTGTATGCTTTGCATATCAGGATGATGAGGCGAACCGGGAACTTCGGATGCTGCATGAATTAATGGAACAAGAAAATGCATTGGGGTTTCGGGACGTCTATCCGCAATATGAGCATGTTACGGTACATGGCTGCAATGAACTGGCGTATCAATATGTGATGTATCTTAAAAAAGAGGGGATACCTGTTAACGTTACAGGAGATATATGGGAGAGCCTGCGAAACAATTCGATTGTGGGAGAAGCCGAGGAATGCGGAGCAGTCGATTATAAGGATTATGTAATATATGCAGAAGGAACAAAGCAGAAAGAAGAAAACATGAAATTGCGGCAGAGTGTATCTGCAGAATTCGAATGTGTGGATAAAATATATGAGAAAAATATAGCAGAAGGCGTCATTTGCGACGCCGCGTGGAGTCTGGAAGAGGTATTGTCTATATTCCGTGAAAAACCAGTCGGTATTCTCATGCAAGGGAACGCATTCCTGTATGCCTATGATTTGCTGCTAAGTTATAAAATAGACGTCTGTTGTTTCGTAACGGAAAATATCAATGCAGAGAAACGTATGATCTGTGGAAAACCGGCCTTAGTAAGACAGGAAGCGCAGGCAAGGTGGCGCGATATTATTTTTATAGATTCAAATGCGAAGAATAGTGCATGGGGATTTGGCCAGACGGATCGGTACAGTTATTTTGGATTTAAAAGAAATCAGCGGTTCTTTTTGCTGAGAGATTATATAGAAATTCCATCGGATAGTTTTATGAATATCATAAATCACAGAATGCAAAAACCGGAGGGAAGAATTGTCCTTGCAGGCGATATACGGCTGTGCCTGCGGATGCAGCAGATATTGGGCTTACGGCCTGAATATTGCGGGCGGGTTGTGTATTGTGATATTTTGGAAAAGGATACATATCAAATAGATGGAATGATTCCGATATCTGTAAATCAGATTGAAAAGGAAGACGTTTGTCTGCTGTTACTTCCAAAATATTATGGATGCGTGATCGATTGTGCGGGAACGAAGATGCCATACCACCAATATCTTTTGGATGCATACAAAAGCAGATTGAAGAAATATGAGATCGTTCGTATGATTAATTACGCTTTTGAGAATATGAAATTTTTAGATAGTATGGAACAATCGGATCATGAAAAGATGGAGCTGGTACCAGACAAAATACTTTTAGCGGAAATAAACAGCTTTAGCGGCAATGAGTTTTTGAATCAGATATTGGAGGATCATCCGAATATAATTATGCTGCCAAATGGAAGTTATTTGCGCAGTAATTTATATTCTCTTTGTATTAGGCTGGAAATGGAGCCTGGCGATAAAATACTGGAAACGTTTTGGAAATTATACAAAGAGGAATCGCAATATTATAATGATGAGGATGAGGAAGGCATATTTACAGAAATAGATCTATTTAACAAAAGCATGGCGGAACTGCTTGAAAAAAGAGACAGATTTACATCCTGGGAGTTATTTGTTATCATACATATTGCTTTTGCTGAAATGCAGGGAAGAATGATAAATGATGTATCCAAGATGATTCTATATTGGGAACCTCATTATGCGGATCCGCGTGAACGTTATGCAGAATGGCTTGATAAAATAGGCAGCCAGGGGTTTATTATTAACATGGTACGTAATGCATATTTAAGAGCTGGGTCGGCCCTGGATAAGTTATATGTGCTCGATAATGAAGCAGTTAGAAAAACGGAGCAGGTTTTGAAGTTTCCAAATGGAGACAAGAAACAGTATAAAAATTGGACGAGGATTGTTCTGAAGTTTGAAAATATGAAACTTGATTTTGAGAAGGAATGGAAGATGTTTTGCAGCAGGACCGGGATCGATTGTCCGGATAACTTTCAGGGGCGCTTCTTAAATGAACGCAATCCAATTTTTAGTTTGGCTTCGGTATATCGTACATGGGAAGAACATTTTTCTGCCTTTGATTATTTTCGCATTTGTTTGATTACCGGACCGTGGCAAAAGGAGTATGGATATCCATATACAGAAAGCCTTGCTTATAGCCGCAGTGAGCTGGAAACAATATTTTCTAAAAAATTTCGGTTTGAAAATAACTGGGTATTCGAGAATAAGGAATCTGAGTTAAAATATTGGAACTGGAGACAAAAAATAATAGGAGAGCTGTTATGGAGCATACGTAGAAAGGAAATACTTGGAGAATCTGCAGATAAGGTAGAACAGCATGAAATACAAGACTGCAGTATAAAAAGAATATAGGTTCCAGTGCTTTGCAGCTTTTGCAAAAAAGTCGTAAAGCGCCGGATAGGTTAAAAAGTTCAAGGAAATATGTTAAGATAATTTATGTGTAGGCCGATATATGCTATAAGATAATTTATGCGTAGGCCGATATATGTTATATGTATAAGACTATCATGGAAGATATCTTAACTTATATGGAAGTGAACAACCAGGAACAATCTGAAGTCCGTGATTATCTTTTTAGGAAAACACGGATTTTTTATTTATGCAGACAGATATGTGGAAATCTTTAAAAAGTCTGAATAGAAACGGAGAGGAAAGTAAAGATGTCCAAACAGATTATTATTTTCGGCTGCTCTCATTTGGGACAGCAGATTTATAGGCAGATCAAGGAACGGAAAGCTGATTTGCGGGTTTGTTTTTTAGACAATGATACAGATAAAAGAAAACAAGAGTTCTGCGGGGAACAGGTAATCAGTTTGGAGGAAGCTGCGGCAAATTACAGAGAGGCTTTTTACATTACCGCAAGCTACCGCTTCTGCCGGGAGATGCGGGATCAGTTAGAAGAGGCAGGCATTGCAGAATCCAATATTTTTTTTCCGAATTTGCTTGTGAAAAGGCTGGAAGACGAGCTGTATGAGGCAAATGAGAAAATAAAACGCAGGATGCCTAGAAAGCAATTAAAATTTGCTGTAGATTTAGCGGAACATTGTAATTTAAATTGTCAGAACTGCGACCATTTTGCCCCTCTTGCAAGGGAATATTTTACAGATTTAAAACAATATGAAGCGGATTTAAAGCGGATACAGGAATTATTTGGCGACAATGTCGCCCAGATAGATTTGGAAGGCGGAGAACCCCTGCTGAACCCACAGTCTGTAGATTTTATTAAGGTTACCTATGCATACTTTCCAAAAGCGCTCATCAATATTTTTACGAATGGAATACTGCTTCCGAAGATGGAGGAGGGGTTTTGGGATATATGCAGGCAGTGCGGAGTTGTTCTTGAGGTGACGAAGTATCCGATTGCACTGGATTATGATAGAATCGAGCATTTGGCAAAAGAGAAGGGGGTTGTATTGCATTATTTCGGCGGAAATGTAGTAAAAACTTCCAGACACCAGCCGCTGGACTTAAATGGCGGGCAGGATCAATGGGAAAGTTTTTGCAGCTGTTTTCTGGCGAACGAATGCATCATGCTGAAAAAGGGCAGACTTTATACTTGTACAGTACTTCCGAATATCGAGCATTTTAATCGTTATTTTGCTAAGGATGTCGAAGTATCAGCAAAGGATTCGATTGATATCTATGAGGCGGAATCTGCGCAGGAGATACTGGAATTTTTGTGCCATCCAATGCCGGCCTGCCGGTATTGCAAAGTGCTGGAGCGGACAGGCGGGCATATCTGGGGAACGTCAAAAAGAGCGATAGAAGAGTGGATATAGCAGATAGCAGGGAGGACGTTGATAGAATATGAAACTACTGATCTTTATGACGGCCAATGAGCAGAGAATGCGAAGATTACTGAATGAACAAAAAAGCCATGAAATTTACCTGGTGCTCCCTGAGAGTAAAAAAAGGAGTATGAAAGAGCTGTATCCGAATATTCATCTGATCGGCACGAAGAAAGAATATATGGATTATCCTACGCTGGTAAAGGAGGACCGGATCCCGCATATTTGTTATGATGAAATTTGGGTACCGTCATCGGCGGAAGACAATCTATACGGTTATGCTGAGGTCTATGCCATAGTCTGTGAATTAAAATACCGAAAGCTGATCTGGGTATCAGGCAGCGGAAAACAAGTGGTCAGGCTCCATTCGGTATGGCAGGGAATCAGGGACAGGTATGGGATTTGTATTTTTAAAATCGTCAGAGCAGCAACGAACATAGAGACAAAGCTAAAAGGATATAAGTGGTGATCGCATGTGTGGAATTGTTGGTATCATTAAGAAAAAGGGCAGAGAAGCGGATGGACATTTGATCAGGCGCATGAATGATAAAATACGCCATCGTGGTCCCGATGATTCTGGGATCTATGTGGAAGGCAGCGTGGGCCTGGGACACCGCCGCCTTTCGATTTTGGATCTGTCAAAAGCAGGAAAGCAGCCAATGTCCAGTATAGACGGGCGTTTTGTGATTGTTTTTAATGGTGAAATCTATAATTTTGTGGAATTAAAAAAACAACTGCAGCAGAAGGGGGCGCGGTTTAAAAATGAAACAGATACGGAGGTTATTATAGAGGCTTACCGTTATTGGGGGACAAAATGTACGAAACGGTTTAATGGGATGTGGGCGTTTGCCTTGTATGACAGGGAGAAAAACAGTGTTTTTTTCTCACGGGACCGTTTCGGCGTGAAGCCATTATATTTTTATGAAAACAAAGAGGAGCTGGTATTCGCTTCTGAGATTAAGTGTATATTGGAAATTTATCCGCAGGAGCGCATACCGAATATGACAGAGATCCGGCGGTATATGGTGTGCGTGCAGGAGGATGCGGACGAGAATACGTTTTATAAAAATATAAAGAGTTTTCCTAAGAGCTATAATATGGTATATGATTTGCATTCCGGTAAGAAGAAGCTGGAGGAATACTGGAAAATAGATGTGCCGGCTTTTAAAAAGAAATGGAAGACAGATAACCCCTACCGTTTGTGCAGAGCGTTACTGGAAGATGCGGTACGCCTTCGCCTTCGGGCGGATGTGGAGGTTGGGGCGAGCCTTTCCGGCGGTTTAGATTCCAGCACATTGGTGGGTATTGTCAGCAAGAAGTTTGGTACAAGAATGCACACTTTTTCTTCTATTTATGAAGAAAAAGACTGCGATGAAAAAGAGTTTATTGATTGTATGAATGACTACACGGGTTCCTGCCGCCACTATATATATCCGGACCGGGAGAAAGATTTGATTCAGGATTTGAAGGATATGACGTATTACCATGATGGACCATGCCATGCGGCCAGTCCTTACAGCGGATTTTGTGTATATCGGGGAGTTGGCGATACGGTAACAGTCATGCTGGATGGACAGGGCGCGGATGAGATTTTTGGCGGTTATATGTATTATTATATGAGTAAGCTGCGGGATATGCGGGAGAAAGACGGCTGGCTGGCGAGAGTCAAAATGATTTGCCTGCTTGCACAGATGCAGGCTGTCTGGCCGCAATTTTTTAACAACGTAAGCAGCGACATACTTGTTGAGGCGTTAGGAGCCAGAGGCTACCGTTATTTAAAGAGAAAGACAGCGTTTCCGAATCAGAGAGGAAGGCGGGGGATCAGGCCTTTCTTTTCCGATGAGTTTTGGAAAATCGATATGAAAGATGCAGGTAAGCCGGATGAGACGGTTCATGGTTATTTAAACGAGATTATGAATATGTCTCTGCGGCACACGATGCTCCCTAGAATTTTGCATGACGTCGACCGCAACAGTATGGCAAGGTCTTTGGAAGTGCGCTTACCGTTTCTTGATTATCGTTTGGTAGAGTTTTCCTATACGTTAAGCAGCGAGCAGAAGATTCATCATATATGGACAAAATATGTCCTTAGGAAGAGCTGCCGGAAATATCTTCCGAAAAAGATATGGAGCCGAAGGAATAAGATGGGATTTCCTGCACCTTTTGCAAAATGGATTAAGGATGAGAGGTACAAGGAGACAATTAAGGGCTATCTGGACAGTTTTACAAAGCGCGGGATTGTCAAACCGGAAGGTATCAAGGAAAGCTACGAAGCGCAGCTGAAAGGCGAGGAAGATTACGCAGAATTTTTGTTCCGCTGTACCATGCTGGAACTGTGGCTGCAGGAAGAAATAGATACGGATACCTATAGATGGAATTTGAAGCAATGCCTGGAAGCATAGGGGGAATTGAGCGAGTGGATGCTGAGATTACAGCTATTATGCCGGTATATAATGCAGGAGAACATCTGAGAAAAGCGCTGGACTGTGTATTAGCGCAGGATTTTACATCTTATAAATTGTATTGCATGGATGATTGTTCTGATGATGGTTCCTATCAGGTTTTATTAGAGTATCAGAAGAAAGATGAGAGAATACAGGTTTTCTCTAATTCAAAGAGGATGGGGGCGGCGTATACTAGAAATTTTGGCTTGAAATTGGTTGATACAAAATATGTGAAGTTTTTAGATGCAGATGGAGAGTTTTTAAGGCATCCTTTTTGTTTTGAACAGCTATCTATTGAGAACCAGCTAAGGACAACAAATGTTCCATGGGGATTTATGATACGGAGTGCATTTTTAAAAGAGCAAAGTCTGGAATTCCAATCATTGCCCAGCAGAAATGATGTTTATTTTTTGGAGATGGCAAAAATGTTGTCAGTGAATATGGGGCAGTGATGGAGGAATGCAGTATCACAGATGGTATATTTTATATTTATGAATGTTTCAAAAATGGAACGATTCATGATATTATGATGCAGGGCGGTAACTTCCGTGGCATACTGATAGAAAATAGTGGAAAAGTGCGGGAGTTATTCAGTTCTTTGCAGGAGAAAAAGGTGGCATTTTGGGGAGTTGGAAGACGCCTGCAGATTGTGATGGAGTTATTTAAGGATGATATAAATTTTGAATTTTGTTTTATTGATTCCAGAAAGGCCGGAAGTATCTACAAAGGCAGAGAGATTTCAAGTTATGAGCAGGTTGTGAATGAAAATGATGTTATCTTATTACTAAATCATATGTATGAGAGCGAGATTAGGGATATGATTGACCATTACCATGGAAAAGAACAGGTTTTTATTTTTGATAGATTTATAAAATAACAGGTGCATAAGGAGGACTGGAATGGATCATGCAGAGATTTCGGTTGTTATGCCGGTTTATAATGCGGAGGAATATTTGAGGGAAGCGCTGGATTGCGTGTTAGACCAGGATTTTACAGCTTATAAATTGTATTGTGTGGATGATGCTTCTGGGGATGGTTCGTATGAAATCTTGCAGGAATATGAAAAAAAGGATGAAAGGATACAAGTTTTCCGCAATGAAAGAAGGATGGGAGCTGCATATTCCAGAAATTTCATTCTGAAAATGATTGACACAAAGTATGTGAAATTTGCAGATGCGGATGATCTTATGGAACGTAATTTGTTTTCACAATTATACGATGCTGCCACGAAGTTTCATGCAGATATTGCTTATTGTGAATGGAGCGTGTTTGAGGGGGATGTTGGCAACGGTATTATTTTCTCCAGATATCCGGAATCGGAGCAGGAAAGGGAACAAGAAAGAAATCCGCATCAGCTGAAAGACTTACCGTTAGAGAATGCATTGAAAATAACAAATGCGCCATGGGCGTTTTTAATGAAAATGGCATTTTTGAAAGAGGAGAACCTGCAATTTCAATCACTGTCAACACGGAATGACGTTTATTTTCTGGAGATGGCGAAAATGCTGGCAAAAAAGATGGTGCATACATCGTCTTTTCAGCCTTTGGTGCATCAAAGGGAGCATAGGTCAGCTTCAAGGATAGCAAACAATCCGCAGCCCATGAATTTATTTTATGCTTATTTGGAAGTTAAAAAAGGGATGGAGCGTAAGGGGATATGGGAGAAATATGAGCGGTACTTTATAGTACAGGGACTTAGACTGATGAGGTATCAGATTGCAAGTGTTATAAGGCCACAGCAGAGAGAACCATTTTTGAAATTTCTTCGGAAAGAAGGGCTAAAGCAGCTGGGAATCTGTAAAGAGGCGTTGACCGGAAGAAATCATGTTTCCGATGATATATTTTATCTGTATGAGTGTATGCAAAATGGAACGGCTACTGATTTTTCAATACCAAGGAGAGCTTTTCGGGAAGTGCTGCTGGAAAATTGTGAAAGAATCCGGGAATTGTTTTCGTCATGGAAAGGAAAAAAAGTAGCGTTTTGGGGTATGGGACGCCGTATGCAGGCTGTATGGGAATTGTTTGAAGCAGATATGGACTTTATAGTTACTTTTATCGATACAAGAAAAGCAGGAGATTATTTCCTGGGAAGAGAAATTATGAGTTATAGCCAGACAGCAAATGACAATGATATGCTTGTAATTTTAAATTCGATGTATAGAGAGGAAATTTTAGATGAGATTTCGAAACATCAGGGCAAGGAACGTATTTTCGATTTAGACAAGTATCTTGCAGATTAAGGAACTTTACAGTGCTTAAGAAAAGGAATGCCGGTAAAGAGGAGACATACAGATGAACGATATAAAGATTTCTATCATTATGCCAGTGTATAATGCGGGAACATATCTGAGGGAAGCGCTGGATTGTGTTCTTGCCCAGGATTTTCCATATTATAAAGCGTATTGTATAGACGATTGTTCCGATGATGGTTCGTATGAGGTTTTGTCAGCATATCAGAAAAAAGATGCGCGGATTCAGGTATACCGCAACGAGAAGCGGATGGGAGCGGCATATGCAAGGAATTTTGCACTGCAAATGGTTGACACTCCGTATGTTGGATTTTTAGATGCTGACGATCTGACAGAGCCAAATTTGTTTTCTGAGATGTATCAGGCGATCCGCACATACCAAGCGGATATTGCCTATTGTGAGTGGGACATATTTGAGGACAATACTGACAATGTTGTCATAGCGTCCAGGCGGCCGGATTCTGACGAGGAAAAAAGCCAGGCAAAGGCGCCGCATTCGCTGAAAGAACTATCGATAGACCATGCATTGAAAATTTCAAATGCACCATGGCTTTTTTTGCTCCGCAGTTCATTTCTGAGAGAAAAAGGTTTGAAATTTCAGTCCCTGGCCAGCAGGAATGACGTTTATTTTTTTGAAATGGCAAAAATGCTGGCAGAAAGAATGGTGCATGTATCTGGGTTTCAAGCGCTCGTTCATCAGAGGAAGCATGGCAGTGTTTCAAGAATTGGCAATCTTTCAGAACCAATGAACCGTTTTTATGCTTATCTGGAAATAAAAAAGGGGATGGAACGGCACGGGATAGGGGACACATATGCAGCTTATTTTTTTTCACGTTGCCTTAGCGATATGAGGTATGAGGCCGCGATTGCCGCCAAGCCGGAGCAGAGAGAACCGTTTTTTAACTTCCTTCGGGAGAGCGGGCTGGAGCAATTGGGTATTTGCCGGGAATCCTTAAAGAAGAGCAATGTTTTGGACAGCGTTTTTTATTTTTATGATTGCTTCCGCTGTGGAACGATTTGTGATATGGGGCAGACGCCTTTTGGGGAGAGGCTGCTTTTGGCGAGTGGAAAAATGCGTGAATTATGGAACTCCCTAAAGGGAAAAAAAGTAGCGTTCTGGGGTATTGGGCGCCGCATGGATGCGGTGTGGGAGCTTTTTGGGCAGGAGATAGATTTTACGGTCTGCTTTATTGATGCATGGAAAGCAGGGGGCGCTTATCAGGGCAGGAAGATTGTTAAGTATGAGCAGGTAGTGAATGAGAATGACGTTATTTTGATTCTGAATTCGTTGTATCGAAAAGAAATTATTGATACGGTTGAAAGCTGCCATGGGAAGGAAGAGATCCTGGAGTTAGAGAAGTATGTTGTCTGACTGGAATCTATGCGTATGGAAATGAAAAAGGAGAAAATGTCATGCAAAATATCAAAGTTTCCGTGATCCTGCCTGTTTATAATATGGCGGACTGCCTGGGGAAGTGTCTTGACAGTGTGACGGGACAGACGTTGCAACAAATAGAGATCTTGTGCTGTGATGACGGCTCTACAGATCATTCGCTGGCTGTTTTGAAAGAATATGCCGGCAGGGATGAAAGGATCGTTATTTTAACGCAGCCGAATAAAGGCGCATGGTCTGCAAGAAATAAGTGCATCGAGGCGGCCAGAGGAGAATTTGTGTGTTTTATTGATGCAGATGATGTATATGCCTCTGACAGCGTGCTGGAAACGTTATATCGTGCTGCCGTAAAGCATGGAGCGGCCGTGAGCTGTGGACACCTGAAAATAGACAGGAATGGGACGCTGGAAGAATCGCCGCTCTTTCGGGATTTCGCCGTCGGCGGGCGTGAAACATTTGTTGATTTTCGAGATTATCAGTATGTTGGTTCTTATCAGTGCTATTTGTTTCGTGCCAGGCTGATCAAGGAAAATAATATTAGGTTTCCTGCGCTTAGAAGATATCAGGATCCTCCGTTTTTGCTGCAGTGCCTGGACAATGCGAAGACGGTGCTGTTTGTACCTATGGATGCATATGTCTATCAATATGATGATCAAAAAATAAATCGTCTAAGCAGCGAGTCTATGAATGATTTGGTAAAGGGTTTAAAATGGCAGATGGAATACGCAGTTTCTCATAAGTATGAAAAGCTGGTTCGAGATACCATTAGCAGGATCAATGGTTATTATGCAGAATATATCCGAAAAAATATGGCAGGGTATGAGCTTGAAATAATCGGCAACCTCCTGGAAATCAACAGGCTTGCAGCGAAAGGGCATATCGTGCTGGACATACTGAAAATAATTATCTTTCATATGGAGGATATGGATTACGCAAAAGAGAGAATACGCTGTAAGCTGCATAGGCTTGCAAAGGACATACCTGTTGGCAGCAAACTGGCGGTGTATGGCGCCGGGAAGGCTGGTATAAATGCTGTCAGGGGAATAGCAGAAGACGGCAGGTACAGGCTCGCTGTTTGGATTGACAAATACAAAGCGGGACAGCAGCAAGAGAATATACGTCTGGCAGGGATAGAGGAACTAGCGAAAAAATGCTATGATTATATTGTGATTGCAATAGATCGTGAAGAAACAGCCTTTCAGGCAAGACAGGAAGTAGCGGCGGTTACAGGCAGCGATGCTGCTATTGTGCTTTGGCGTGAGCTGTAGCGTTTTGCAGAATCGAGGTGGAATGGTTGGTTACAGAAAGTGAGCGGATACAGGCAGTACTGTGCAGCTGCCTGAATGGGAGCGATGTGAAAATTGGCATTTATGGAACTGGAAAAGGGGCGGATGCGGTGTATCGAAGCTTACAGGAGATAGACGGTACCGACCGGCTGCAGCTTTTTATAGACCGCGATGATGTGGGGCTGATTGGGACAGAAAAATATGGGAAGAGGGTATGCACATTAGAGGAAGCGGCGGGCAGGGTAGATTTGATTTTCATCGGAGCACGGATTTATCATATGGAAATAGCACAGAGGGTGGAGAGCTTTTGCAACAGCCATGGCGTTACGGCAGCAGTTATCGATCCGTTTGCACATTATAATTCTTTGGAAGATAAGCTGGAATTTCTGGAATATATAGAAAATAAAGGGAAAAAGGAGCGGCCGCAGTTTGTAGATATTTGTCCATCTGATTTTAAACGGGAAGCAGCAGATACGAAGCTGATCGCCTGGTATCTGCCGCAGTATTATGAAATAGAGGTCAATAATCGTTATTATGGCAGGGGATTTACGGAATGGAGCAATGTTACCCAGGCAGCGCCCCAGTTCTGCGGGCATGACCAGCCGCAGATACCTTATGATGTTGGTTTTTATACATTAACCAATCCGGAGGTACTGCAAAGGCAGGCAGCTCTTGCCCGTAAGTATGGAATCTATGGATTTAGTTTTTATTATTATTGGTTCCAGGGAGAGCGGATTATGGAAAAACCGATTCAGTTGTTTTTAAAGCATACGGAAATACAGATGCCATTCTGTCTTACCTGGGCGAATGAGAATTGGACCAGTCAATGGGATGGGGGAAGCAAGGGGATTATATTTAAGCAGCATCTGCGGGAAGAAGATGATGAACGTTTTATGAAAGACATTCTTCCGCTGTTTAAGGATCCGAGGTATCTTACAATCGATGGGAAACCGATCTTGATTGTGTATCGCAGCGACATATTTTGCCAGGACAGGTTCTGTGATATGTTAAATAATTTTCGAAGGATCGCAGCAGAAAGCGGTTTGCCGGGGCTTTATATTATGATAACGACAGCTGTGAAATCTCAGGTAAATGCGGTAACATGGGGAGCGGATGCACTTGTTGAATTTCCGCCGCACGGAGTAGCAAAGCGTACAGGATATCTTGCCCCGAAGGGATACTTGAATCCAAATTTCAGAGGAACGATTCACGATGCGGCTGCCATGATAGAAAACAGGTCTTATTTAGAAGAATATGAGAGCGAGACGGTTTTTCGTGGAGTTATGACGTCTTTTGACAATACGTCAAGAAAAGGGATGACGGGCGCCGCTGTTTACTATGGACTTGAGCCGCCGCTTTACAAAAGATGGCTGATGGACGTTATGCTTGAGAGTAAGAAGCAGCATAGGGCAGAAGAGGATTTTGTATTCATAAATGCCTGGAATGAGTGGGCGGAAGGCGCCCATTTGGAACCGGATATGAACTATGGATATGCATATCTGCAGGCAACCATGGAGGCTCTGGAAGAGGTCAGGAAATGAGAGAGATGGTATTTGCCTGTATGGGCTTTTTGTTTGGGATATTATGTGGGGGATCAGCGGTATCTATTTGCTGGCTTGTTTCTAAAAACAAGGAGCAGCAAAAGCGCGGCAATAGGCAAAGGTATCTGGATCTTGTGAACCAGTGGTTAATAGCGCTTCAAAGCGGCTGCTGTGCTGCGGATTTTTTGAAAAAGAGGAATATATACCGGGTTGCAGTTTATGGAATGGGCTTATACGGAAGACATTTTATCCGGGAACTGAGCCGCCAGTCAGAGGTAGTGGTTGTATATGGGATCGATTGCAAGAAAATGAAGCCATACCGAGGCGTCTGTGTCCTTCAGCCTGGAGAGCAGATGGAAGAAGTAGACGCCATAATTAATACTGTAATTTGGAATCATCATAATATTGAAAAGCAGTTTGCTGCAAGAGTGCATGGCAAGATTTTGAATTTAGAGGATATTATTTTTGATCTAATCCCGGCAGATCAAGGATAACAGGAACAGGGAGTGTGCAGAAGGATGAAAATGATGGGCGCTGACAGCCTTGGATTGGAGCTGGGAGCAAGGGAAAAACAATATCGCAAAACATATCGGTATCTGGAACGATATTACAAAAAATATGTGAACCAATTACATAAGACAGAGGAGATAAAGGTATCGAATGCAGAGGTCGTTATCAATAAAACGATATGGCTATGCTGGCTGCAGGGAGAAAAAGAAGCCCCGATCATTGTTCAAAAATGTATAGAATCCATCCGAAAGAATAAACCGGATGGATTTGAAGTTGTCATAATTACAGAAAAAAATATGCATCATTATATTCGTTTCCCAGAATATATGATAGAAAAGTCCACTGCCGGGATGATTACAAGGACGCATATGTCAGATCTCATCAGAACAGAGCTTTTGTATCAGTATGGGGGATTGTGGATAGATGCTACTGTATACTGCAGCAGGGAGATTCCGCGATATCTGTGTGAAGGCGATATTTTTGCATTTCGTTGGTCATTGTTCGATCAATCTGTGCTGAAAATATCCAGCTGGTGGATCTATGCAAAACAGAGGCTGCCTGTTTTACAGGATCTGAGAAACCTGTTGTTTGTATATTGGAAGTATGAGAGGACGATGCGGGATTATTATTTGTTCCATATTGCGTTTTCTGTGGTTGTGGATCATAATTCTGCGAACGCGGCATATTTTTCCAGCATGGCTTATGTGAATAACAGCAATCCTCATGTATTGTATGGTAAAATGCCGTTTACTTTTGATGAGAGGGAATGGAAGATAATCAATGATCTCAGCCCTGTCCATAAGCTGTCATATAAGAGGAAATTCATGCGAGGGGACGTCTACAATTTTTATATGGCGTTGTTAGACGGCAGGCTGAGATAAGTGCGGGGGTATCTGATGTGAAGGAAATCATTGGAAAAGTAGTTTTAAATTATGAGTTTTATAAAGGCTCGGATTTATACAGCGATGGGGAAGAAATGGAAAATGAAATGCTGGAAATTGCAAAAGCAGGGAATTGGGAGGAGATTTTGCATAAAAGCAGGAAGTGGCCAATTTTGTATCATTTTTCGGCCATTCGGGGAAATCTGATTCATTGGTATCCAATGAAAGAGGGCGCAGACGTTTTAGAAGTTGGCTGCGGCTGCGGAGGCATCAGCGGTTTTCTGTGCAGGAAAGCGAAAAGGGTTGTCGGGGTTGAATTGTCTAAGAAAAGGGCGATGATTAATGCTTACCGGAACAGGGAATGCAGCAATATGGAAATATTTGTGGGAAATTTCCGGGATATCAAGCTGGAGGAACGATTTGATTATGTTACATTAATCGGTGTGCTTGAGTATGCCGCGCTGTATATAGACGACGATAACCCCTATGAAGCTATGCTGCAGCAGATACAGAAGCTTTTGAAACCAAATGGGAAAATTCTGATTGCAATAGAAAATAAGATGGGCCTGAAATATCTGAATGGGGCAAGGGAAGACCATGTAGGAAAAAGATTTGCCGGTATGGAAGATTACAGATACTGCAAAGACGTAAGGACTTTTTCCAAGCCGGAGCTTGTGCAGATGTTTGAAAGGTGCGGAATTTGCAGCTATCGCTTTTATTATCCATACCCTGATTATAAGCTGCCGGAATCTGTTTATTCAGACGCGTGTATGCCAGGTCCGGGAGACGTGAGGATTTGGGGGACAAATTATGATATGCCAAGGGTCGCATTATATAATGACGCCATTATGGCGGATCAGGTATGCCGGGATGAAATGTTTGGGTATTTTTCCAATTCTTTTTTGGCAGTCTGCAATGAGGCGGGGAACGATATCGTTTATGCACACTATGCAGCGCAAAGAAAGCCGGAATACCAGACACAGACGGTTATTTTGGCACGAGAGGGCGAAAAAATAGCTGAAAAAAAATATACTTGCAGCGCTAAGAGGGATTATGATATTTTTCAAGTTATGAAAACGATATATCCTGTTCTTGAGAAAGAATTTAAAAATATTTCTTATCTTGAACCTTTGGTAACGGGTGCGGGAGACGAAGAGAAACTGGAGTATGCATGTATTTGCGGCAGTTCTTTGGAGAAAAAGATCATGACTTTGCTGCGGGAGCCTAAGGAAAAAATATTGTCTGTTTTTGCAAAGATTTTTGATTATTGTTTTGAAGTGAATGAGGATATGCTGATAGATTTTGAAGTTACGGATGCTTATAGGAAGATCTTTGGCGACGTATCGGTAAGCGGTGCGGCAAAGTCTTTGCAGGCGTCGAACCTTGATATGACACTGGGAAATTTGATCCTGCAGGATGATAAGATATATTGCATTGATTATGAATGGGTGTTTGATTTTCCGATCCCCTTGGATTTCCTGAAAGTACGCTGTTTTGAAGTTTTTTGGGCGAAATATAATATGTATCTTTCGTTCAAAGTGAAGAGGCAGGAGCTGCTGCGGTCAATCGGCGTTGGCAAAGAGGATATTCCGGTTTTTAGGAAGATGGAAAAGAAATTTGAAGAGTTTGTGTATGGAGAAGGCAATTACAGCCAGTATCTGGGAAATTATACGAAACCGGCAATAGTGCTGGATTTATCCAATGCTTAAAACAGAAGAAAGCGCCAGGATGATATAGCTGAGTGATGTAACAGGCCAGCCTGCCGGAACGGTTGCGAGCGGATACAAAAGTGGAGGAAACACATAATGAAGGGTGATGGCCGGATCGCAATTTTTGTTTTTTATCATGAGTATGGTATGATTTATACGGATACGATTGACCGTATCAAAGATTTGAAAAAAAGTGTTTCTTATTTGATCGTGGTAGTGAATGGAAGCGTACAAAAAAGACAGCTTTTAGAAGAGATAGCCGATGTTGTTCTTATACGGGAAAACAAAGGATATGATGCGTACGCGTATCAATATGCTTTATTTCATCTGGACTGCAGACAGAAAATTGATCATTGCAGTACGCTGGTCTTGTGCAACGATACGTTCTTTGGCCCTTTTATACCTTTTAAGGATATTTTTTCCGATATGGAAGGAGAGCAAGCTGATTTTTGGGGCCTGTCATTATTTGATAACGGCCTGCTTCGGCACATACAGTCGTATTTTTTAGTTTTTCGTAAACGAATGCTAGAAGATGGAATACTTTACCATTATTTTGAAAAATATATTCCCAAAGGTGCGGTCAGTTATGCGGAAGTCTGTCATTTCCTGGAGAGCAAGCTGTATGATTATTTCTGTTCCAGAGGTTATCAGTATGGATCCTATACAAAAGAAACGAATCATAATATAAATGTGGATTTATTAGACTATCTAAGAATCGGGGTACCTGTCATTAAGAAGAAATTTTTCGGAAACTATTATGATGCATCAACCTTTATGGATGCGCTCACATATATGCAGGATCAATATGCATATGATATTAATCGCTTTGTCCGTATTGTGAAAGAACAATACGGCATTGCGATTGACAGGGAAAAAGTACCGGGTTTAAAAAAAACAGTGACTGTAAAAAGACCATATTGTATTCGGAAAGAGGAGATTGTAAAATTTTTAATAGATAAATCAGAGTGTTATTTATATGGAATCGGTATCTATGCAAATTATATATTTGATATGATACTTTCTGAGAATTTAGCAAAATTTAAAGGATTTATTTTGACTGAAACAGATGGGGAACAGCAGGATTATAAAGGATATCCGGTGATACCGGCGGAACGGTCTTATGGAAAAAATATGATTGTTGCGATGAGTTTTATAAATTCGAGAGAAGTGGAGCAAATGTTAGGAAGAAAATCGAATATTTTATATTTGTGGCCTTGATTATTTGATACAGCAGGATTGTATTTAGTTTTTATAATGGAGAACAGGGAATGAATATTGCAGTATATGGAGCTGACGCCATAGGTGAATGGTTTTTGTCAGAAGTCAAACGCGCCATGCCGGATGCGGCTGTTTTAGGTGTGATGGATGGGTTTTCTAAGAGAAATGATATAAAAGGCATTCCGGTGTATCGGCCGCAGGATTATTTGGATCAATACAAAATGCAGACGGATGCGGTGGTGATTGCAGCCGGGAGGCAGAAAGCTGTC
Source organism: uncultured Eubacterium sp. (assembly GCA_910586225.1). Classification (GTDB taxonomy): domain Bacteria; phylum Bacillota; class Clostridia; order Lachnospirales; family Lachnospiraceae; genus Eubacterium_J. Next base: position 27,028 of record CAJUIL010000029.1, read on the forward strand.
TGTGATATGGTACAGTTCTTATGTGAAAACGAGATATCGAATATTTATATGATCCACGATATTGCGGGAAAAAAGCAGTATCCGCTGATCGAACAGGGCAAATTTATAAAAGACAGAGTACGTAAAATACGTTTTAGTCCGCAGCGTCCGACTCTGCCGTACATAGAATTGCCGATTACCAATGCGTGTAATTTAAATTGCAAGGGATGCCTGTTTTTGTGCAATGCAAGCGATGTCTCTGAAGTGTCAGAACATAGTATACTGAAAGATTTATCTCGTATGAAGGAATTGTTTGAAGATATTCCATGGATACGTATTTTGGGCGGAGAACCGCTTATGCATAGCCGGTTACCGGATATTTTGTCAGGGGCAAGACGGATTTTTTCTGATTCGCAGATCGATATATGTACAAATGGATTGATGATACCCTTTGTTTCATCCGAAGTATATCAGATCATTCGAGAGCATCGGGTAGTTATTCATATTTCCGGTTATGATCCAACTTACCGTATGCGGGACAAGATAGAAAAAACTTTGGAGAGAGAAAAAATCCCGTATTGTTTTTTAGAACGTGTGCAGTTTTCAAAATTTTATTCTGGCAGGGAGACAAATGATGCCGTATATAATTATTCGAAATGTTTTACTTCATCATGTCATGAATTGTACCAGGGGAAATTATTTCCATGCTCGGGTATTATTGCATATCAAAAAATGAATGAACAATTCGGGATGCACTATTGCTTGCAGGAAGGCAAAGACTATTTTAATCTATATGAAGAAATGGATGCATGGAAGACCGCAGAGCAGCTGAAGAATGCTGTTCCAGCATGCCGGTATTGCGATATGAGAAATATGCAGGTGTTTCAGTGGGAAACTGCAAAAGGAAAAGTAAATATTGAAGATTATATTGTAAATTAAGATTGGACTGTATTTGACTATCGTGTGGATACTGGAGGTATGCAGAATGAAGAGTAAGAATAAAGGGCATGAGTTTGATCAACTATATTGCAGCATAAAAGAAAAAAAACGATTTTACTTATTTGGAGCGGGAGATTACGGAAGGTTATTTCTGCGTGTTATGAAAGAAGAGATTGATATTCTGGGGTTTCTGGATAATAGTAAGGAGAAGCAGCAGACAGGATACGAGGGATATCCATGTTTTGCGTTAGATCAGGCTGCAGCAGATGATGAGACGGGTATCATACTAACGATTTCACAGTTTGCCAGACCAACTGCAATGGAAAATCTGAAGGCACTGCAATTAAAAAAAGATGTGGATTTCTTTCTGTTTGAAGAATTTCTATCGGTATATTATTTGTATCGCTGCGATAAAGTTTATATGTCATCGATTTCTTTTCTGCCTTCTACCATTTGCAATTTAAAATGCCGGCACTGTTTGAATTTTAATCCATTTGCGAAGACATTTTATAAAAGAGATTTTCATGCTTTAAAACAAGACTTGGATTTGTTTTTTGAAAAAGTGGATAGAATTATGATCTTTCATTTGAGCGGCGGAGAGCCGTTTTTATATCCGCAGATAGGGGATTTGATTCAATATATTGATAAAAACTATGGATATAGGATAGATAATTTTCGGACGGTCACGAATGGTACGATAGTGCCGTCAAAGCAGCTGCTGCAGCAGCTGGCAGACGCAAATGTAGAAGTGACGATTGATGATTATCGTCATGCAGTACCGCAGTTTGATGATAATTTTAAAGAACTTATAGACAGATTCAACCGGTATCAGGTCAAGTATATCATTAATCGGGCAGATAAATGGGTAGATCTGGCGCCGGAAAACACGGATTATTCAAAAATGTGCGATATGTGGCTGGCTTATCATTATGATCAGTGCTGCCAGACATGGCAGGAGCTGCGGGATGGAAAACTGTTTTACTGCAATTACGCTGCCTATGCTGCAGTAGCAGGGTTAGTGGAGGAAACGAAAGAGGAGACTTTTGATCTGCGCAAATGCGGTATGGGACAAAAAAAGCAGCTGATTGAATTTCGGCTTGGCTATTCAGAGAAAGGATATACAGAATTTTGTAAAAGATGCAGGGGATTTACAGCTAAAAATACAAAGGAAGTTGAGCCGGCAATTCAGATGTAAAACGTCAACTATGGTGGAAAAATGAAGAAAGTATCATTAATCATACCTGTATTTAATACAGTAAACTTATTAAGGCGTTGTCTTGAGAGCGCAGTCAATCAGTCTTATCCTGAAATGGAAATTATATGTGTGGATGATGGCTCAACAGATGGGTCAGAAATCATCCTGGACGAATATGCGAAAAGAGATAGCCGCCTGATTGTAATTCATCAAAAAAACAAAGGCGAGAGCGCGGCAAGAAATGCGGGATTAAAGATAGCGTCGGGTAATTATATAGGGTTCATGGATTGTGACGACTGGATCGAGCTTTCAATGTATGAGCGAATGGTATATGAGATGCAAAGCAGAAATGTAGATTTAGCAGCATGCGGATATTTTATCTCAACAGATTTCAAAAGCGTTCCTGTTAAAAATAAAAAAATAGTTTCTGAGAATGTATTTGACAGAACGAGCCTTTATCAGTATGTGTATGAAAGAGATGCTTATAAAGGGTTTACATCCTGGATATGGTGCAAATTGTTTAAAAGGGAATTGCTGGAACAGAATGGAGAATTGCTGCTGTTTGATGAAACGTTTCGGATGGGCGCTGATATTTTATTTTTTCATAAGGCCGCCTCTAGAGTAAATACCGCGTATTATATACCAGATCCATATTACCACTATTATCAAAGACCGACGTCTACTTCACATTCCAGCGATTTAGAAATTGTAGTGGATATGATCAATGTCTATCAGCGAATGATAGATTTTATGGAAACTGAAGGAATAGAGCAGGAGTCGGCGATATGGTTAAAACGCTTTAAGGTTTATTGGGCTACAATACTAGGAGAAAGGGCTTATGACCAGGGAAATAAGTTTCATTTGCAGCTGGCCCAGAATACGATGAAACAGTACCGGCAAGAATATATCAATACGAATAAACAATATCCTGACAGGTTAAAAAGATATGATGAGATTCTTGCCTATCGGTTAGTATAATGATGCTGGATTCTATAGGCAATCACGCCTAACCTTATAGTGTATGGTACTAAAATTTTAAAAAACAGACTGATAATTCATAAATTTAACTGCTATTCTATAGGTATCAAACAGGAGAGGGGGCGGATGATCATGGATTAGGAGTAAGGTACATCGGCATTTATGACATTTATGATACGAAAGAGCAGAAACCGAAAGGAGACGAAAGAGAAAATGAAAGACGGATACGTATGTAAAAACACATCGGAATGTTTAAAGGAGCAGGATCAAAAAGTTCTTGCAGATTTTCAGCAACTGCAGGATGTTCAGAAAAAGCTGGCAATGAGCTATATACAGGGACTTTTGAAAACAGCTTTTGTGGATAAAGCGGTCCGTGATGAGAATGGTGCGGAGGCTGAAAGATCGGACAGTTTGGAGCGAAAGCTTGTTGCAGATTTTCACGATCTGCCAAACGAAACGAAAAAGATTGCGGCTGCGTATGTTCATGGCCTTTCTTTATGCAATATCTGAAGCTGAAAATGAAGTGCGGAGAGTCTATAGCTAGAAATATGGCAAAAGGCTTCAGTTATTAGTATGAGATGATTATGTTTCTATTGGAAAAAGCGCATGATCAGAAACGATCGCCAGGTTCTGATCGTGTGCCTTTTCTGGGTTGTTACTATATGTGACGAATGGAATACATATGCGAGGTAATTATAAAACACTTATTAATATCTTTTTGTTCATAAAAGAATTTATTATAATAATTACATACAATACATTTGAGGAACTGAGGATAATACAATGAGAGAAGATTTTGTGCTGCAGAGAATAACGCAGCTTTTAAGCAAAAGGGATTGGACACTTTATCGATTAGCAAAGGAAGCGGAGATCAGCTATTCTACATTAAGCAATTCTTTTCAGAGAAATAATGTGCCTTCGGTTACAACATTGATCCGAATATGTGAAGGTTTGGGCATCACCTTATCCGAATTTTTTGATGAAGACAGTATGACGGTGAAACAGTTAACGGTTTCTGATCAGAAGCTGCTTGCTGAATTCCATCGATTGCCAAGAAGTGATAAAAAGCTTGTCACAGCTTATGTGCAGGGGCTTTTAAAAACGGTTTCTCCGATAAGTGATGAGGATGGAGCAGAAATAACTCAGGAGGACGAATAAACTGTAACAGGTCAGCTTGTCTGAACTGTTACCAATAAGCCGGTTACGGTGGTCGGTTACTTTTTCAAAAGTATTTACAAAAACAATTTATAGGTGTATAATCAGTTGTACTATAAATTGCGATACATATGTAAAAATCTTCTGATGAAAGGGGAATACGACCATGCAGGTACAACATAATATGGCTGCTGCAATGGCCGCTACACAGCAAGGTATCAATGCAAGTAATTTTCAGAAAAGCGCTAAAAAGCTTGGGAGCGGTTATAGGATCAATTCTGCAGCAGATGATGCGGCACAGCTGAGCATTTCCGAGAAGATGCGAACACAAGTACGGGGATTGAAAAAGGCTGTAAATAATGCAGAGGAAGGTGCAAATTATATCCAGGTTGCAGATGGTGCAATGAGCGAAATACACAGTATGATCCACCGTATGCGTGAATTGGCCATTCAGTCGTTAAATGACACGAATACGCCGGAAGATCGGGCGGCAATGGCTATGGAGATGGACAAGCTTCAGGCGGAAATAGACCGGATCGATACGAACAGCTACTTTAATACATTACCAGTATTTCAGGAGCATGAGCCTTCGTATTATCAAATAGAAGGAAATCGGTATTGGGCTTCGAACCAGCAGCATGCGATCCAGGCGCCTATGAATAGCCTGAATATTCATTTGCCTTCTGCTGATTATAATCCGGATTCTTATACGATCACAGTTCCAGAGGGGATTTATACGACACAAGAGCTGATCGATGAGCTGGATGATGCTTTTGGGGCTATGAATCCTGCCAATCCAGGGTTTGTGCTGGAATATACACAGGACGGACGATGCTGTCTGAATTTTGAAGGCGAGGACGGACAGCCGACAAATATTGACTCTGTTGACGGCGGTCTTGCGTACCTTATTTATGACTGCCATAGTGGTCTTTCCTCTACAAGCCTTTTGGGAACTACGGCTTTTGAAGGAGAGTGGCCGTTACAGATTACATACGGGCAAAATGATGAGATTGAGTTTGAAATTGAGGCGGTAGATGGTTCGTCCTCTACGCCAGTATCGATCAAGATCCCACCTGGAAAGTATTCGCGGGATGAAATGCTTGATTTGCTGAACCAGAAGCTTGCAGCTTATCCAGATGTTGAAGCAAAGGAATATGGCAGTAATTGTATTCAGATTACTGGCGGTTTTGATAAAAATATTACCGGGCTGAAAGGAAATATGTTTAAGCTGGAGCTTAACGGGGAGCGCGTATATACGTCTGTATTTTATGATAATATTCGCTATGGGGTTGCCATTGGCACACCTGCGATGGTCGAAGGAAAGACGTATTATCATAAAGACTATACAGAAAAGATCCATATTGATCAGACTAATAACCAGCTGAAGTTTGATTACAATGGAAAGAGCATTGTTGTACCGATCCCTGTCGGAGATTATATTATAGATGATGTTTCTAATACCAGCAAAGACAATCTGACCTATGTTCTTAATGAAGCGTTAAAAAAGATCCCTGGAGCGGATATCGATGTTACGGCACGGGAAACGGGGCCTGATTATTTGAATGATACTTATGTAAGCTATAAATATTTGGCAATGACAAGCCAGTCGACCGGACGGGATCTGGAAATAAAGTTTGATAATTCGGCTGGAGTTTATGGGAATACTTATGAATCGTTATTTAAAATAACCAATTATGGATTTAAGAGAGAGCCATCTTATTATTCAGGGTCTAGTTCTATGCAAATCTCTGGAAAAGCGGATCTGTCTGGGCAGATTACCATTCCGAATGGAGCAAATACATTATCTCTCTCTATTAACAACGATCCGGCATTTACACTGACGATTCCTCCGGGAACTTATAATTCATTGGGTGACTTGATTAAGGAGCTTAATAATCAGCTTCCGGCGGGACAGAAGGGTGAGATAGAATTTGCAGCTTCAGGCAACCGGCTTATTATCAAGGGATTAACGAATAATGTCAAGGATATGGCGTTCGGTAATAAAGATGGGGCTTATACACAGTTGTTTGTTGGTAAGACCGAATATGTCAATCCTGTCACCGTGGAGGGAAAAGGAGAAGAACATTATCAACAGGGGGCAACGGCGCCGGATATAAAAAATATGGCCTCGGTCACAATGACCAAGGATATTCCGAATAGCAGTACCACGATTGATCAGTCAAATAATAATTTAGGATTTTATTTGAATGGTTCTTATATTTCTATTACATTGTCAAATGGTACCTATTCCAGAGCCGGGCTGATTGACGAAATAAATAAAAAATTTGCTGCAGGCGGGCATGCGGTAGAGGCTTCGCTGAGTGGCAATCGATTAACCCTTACAACAACGTTAACAGGAAAGTCCCAAAAGCTATCTATTGAAGTAGATACGACACATCATGGGAGTGGCTGGAAAGCCATTGTTGGAACTTATCCGTCGACTTCTAATCCTAGTATGCCGTCTGTTTCTTATTCTTATTTACAAGGGAAGAATGATTTTAAAAATATTACACTGGATGCAACCAATAATACGTTTGAATTTGAGATGGCTGACGGAAGAAAATGTAGTGTGACGTTGGCGGCAAAAGCATATACAGTGAGCGAGTTAGCTGCTGCGCTGCAGGTTATGGTAAATTCGCAGGTAGGGGCAGGTAAAATAGAAATATCGCATAATGGTGACGGACTTCGTATGAAGGCTTTGACAGCGGATGGTAATTTTAAAGATCCGGCCACGCAAAATAGCGGTTTTTATAATACAGTATTTAAAAAAGAGGTCTCTGGCAGACATGAGGATTCACCGGTCAGTCAAACAGGAACACATAGCTATGACGAGTCATTTATTATTGGCCGCTATGATATAACAGCCGGGCCAGTGGAAATCGTAAGCGGGATGAATGATAAGTTTATCATAGATATTAATTACACGAGCCGGCCATCTGATCCGACCAAAAATTATGAAAAGCCTTTGGAGGTTACATTGCCTCCTGGCAGCTATACTGGCACGGAGATTGCGGATCTGCTGACTGCTGGTTTAAATGCACAGCTTGCAGCCAATAACCTGAGCGGATTTACTTTAACGGCTACGGTTGGCGGTCATAATACGGGAGTTGCTGGAGCGATTGACGACCATGCGCTGCAGATTACATTGACGGAAGAAGTAATTACAAATCCAGATGGAAGTACGACGATTGTGGATGCGCCGCCAGGAACATATATTTTAGACGGTGTCCGCGGCAGCGCCGCAAGTTCTATTTTTTATAAGACCAGCGGGAAACCGGAGCCTTCGTATGTGACTGGTATGCAGGATATTTCAGGCGGAGTGATCTTTCCTCCAGGCAAAAATACATTAACGTTTAAGTCGGATGGTGTGGAGCATAGTTATACATTTCCAAAGGAATTTTATAATGCGAATGAGCTGATAGACTTTTTAAATGATAAATTTGAGCATGGAGATGATAACGGGCAGACTGCGCCTCTTGTGGCTTCGTTGGAGGGTGGCCGTCTGAAGATTACGCATAAGGTTATTGGCAATCATACGATTTCAGAAGTCAGCGGAAGCGCGAAGGGGATTGTATTTTATCGGGAAAGCGGGCGCAAAGGCCAGGACGCTTTTATGCTGCAGGTCGGCGCTTTGGCGCATCAGGGTCTGGAGCTGCCGCGCCTGCGTGTTGGCACCGCGGCGCTAAAGATCAATTCCATCACAATATCCAAGCCAAAATATGCGGAAAAAGCATTGGATCGTCTGGATACCGCATTGGATCTGCTTAGCTCAAAACGCAGTACTTATGGGGCGTTGTTTAATCGGATCGAGCATTTGAATGCAAATAACCGGAATATTGCGGAAAATACGCAGGCGAGCGAATCTAAAATGCGCGATGCGAATATGGCTACGGAAATGGTGGAATATTTAAAGCATAAGCTTTTGACAGATGTGACGGACTCGGTGCTAGCTCAGGCGAACCAGCTTCCGAACAGGCTTTTGAATCTGTTGCTGTAATATTAAAAAAAGAGTATAGGGAAGGTTAGGACTTCTGTTTGCTTTTGTAGAAAAACTGTTAAAAAACAAATAATGTGAGCTTTTTTTAGTGTATTTTCTGAATGAACCTTGTCAAGACTGACAGATGGTGCTATAATAGTAAAGTATTATGTTTTCTTTTTCAATTTTTTTGTGAGATTGCATAATATAAACGAGAGATGTGAAGTTTGCTTATATGATCGGAGTGAAAAATGGAGCGTTTAGAATCAATTTTGTTTTCCTATGACAATCAGGATCGCCTTGTATACCAGTTATATGCGGAATTTCTTCGCTTGCTCGGAATTTATGTATGTGAGGATATTCAATATGATTTGCCGTATGAAAAACAAAATTGGAACCCTTCTGATTTTTCACTCCTTTATCGCATTGAAAAATCAGAACAGTGGGAGAGCGCGGACAGAGGGATCACAGAGAGAATGGCAGCCTTTAAAGAGAGGCTTTCTTTGTCTGTGCAGGATCAGGATTTTTGGGAGTGCTTTGACGAGGTCTGTGAGATCTATATTGATCAGGAGCTGCTGCAGGCGGCTGCCGTTTTACAGTATTTTAAGATAAATGCGCCGCAGGTATTGGAAGCCGGGACGAAATTTGAGCGTGCTGCGGATCGTATTACGGAGCTGCTGCAAAAGAAAAGTGAGCTGAACCAAAACCGCTATATACGCTATGCGCATCTGTATTGTAAGCAAAAGGCAAACAGCTCTCGCTATGTTTGTGAGAAGCCGGTTGTGTATTATGTGGATATGCTGGCTGAACAGTGTTTAAAACTGATTGATGATTTCTGTAATTTTTCGAATGCGTGGGCATTGCTGGGACTGATCAGTGAAAAGTCAAGCTTTTATTTCAGAGAAACCGTAGATGCCTATCAAAAAGTACTTGATGAAGTATCTGATAAGCCATATGCAGCCAATATTTATTATTGGCTTGGAAAGTGTTTGGAGGCACGGGAGAATTATGTTTCTCCTGAGGCTAAGCGCCAGTATGAGCAGGCTTACCAATCTATGAAGAAATACCGCAATATGTATAAAATGGCAATACCGTATAAAGATGAAGAGAATTGGGAAGAGGCGAACCGATATTTTTTAGAATGCATTGAATTTTTGGATTATAAAAACGGTTTTTTGGATCCGATCGAACATGAGTATTATTTTAAAGTGAATGTATTGATCAGCTTTTGCTATTTGCGGCAGGAAAAATATAGCCAGACGATTCACCATGCGAAGCTTGCATTAGATCTGAGGAATGTTTTGGAATTAGGTTTGCGTGAGACAAACAGGGAAACATCATTTTATAGGAAGATGTATGGCGGTAGGGCAGTCGAATATCTAAGACTTGCATTGGAAAGAATGAACACAAAACAAATTTATCGGTATTTATCAGCTGCGTATATGAAACTGGGAAAGCCAGAAGAAGGAGAACAATATTCAGAGAAGCTTGGTTGTTATCGGCGCGCATAAAAAAAGACGAGTGCTGCATATCATAACTAAAATGATGTGCAGCTTTCTTTTTAACTTAAAAAATTACGTTTGTAAAATACGGTGGGGATGAAAATGAGTAAACTTGAGAGATTAAAAGTAGTATATAAGAATAGAAATGAGATCATAGAAGGAAATATCCAGTTTCCATTATATGAAATGCAATATGTCAGTGCAGTTCGCAATATATTCCATAACGCGTTGTATCATAAAGACAGAAAAGAAGAAAGAAACCATAGCCTTTTTAATAATGAAACGGAGAATATTATCACGTTTATTGGTGAGCGCGGTTCGGGAAAAACGACTGCGATGAATGAATTTTGCAATATTTTGTCGAGGATGGATGATAAAGAGAAAAAATCATGGTGGGTAAGACATACGCTGAAGCAGCAAGAGGCATACAAGCTGGAGGATAAGAAGTTTAAGTTTTACGTTACAAATCCGATTGACGCTTCTTTACTGGGTGAGAAGGATGATCTGTTTGAATTGATCTTAGTTAATATTTATAAATTATTTCAGGATGATCTGGAAAATGATGTGAATCGGTATCAGGATATAGGTATATCTAAAGTCAATGAAGTCATTCAGAGGTTCCAGGAGCTTTTGGAGGTATATCATATGTCACAGGAAAGCAAGCTGGAAAAGCTGCATTCCGCGTTTTCTTTGATGAACTATATGACGGGAAGTTATGATATCCAAAAAAAGGTTTCCGGGCTGGTTGACGCGTTATTGAAGTTGAAAGACTATTCTTATGATTTTGAGTATATTGTGGTGGTTGTGGATGACCTCGATTTGAATCTGCGGCATGGATATCAGATGCTGCAGCTGATGCAAAAGTATTTTTCGTATCATAAGATCATAATATTAACAGCGATTGATTATAAGCAAATGGGGATTGTATGTGAAGAATATTTGAAAGAAGAAATATATGGCAGAATAGGAATGGACAGTGAGCTAAAGAATGAACATATCCGTAAGCTTGCGAATGATTATATGACAAAAATATTTTTACTGCCGCAGCGTGTGTATATGCCGGATATGAAGAAAAGCGCACGGAATCTGCGTGTATTAGAGGTGAAGGATGGGAAGGTAACGGATTATGTTGTGAAAGAGTATATTATGCTGAAAATAGCGCAGAAGATGCGAATATTTTATGATGCCTGCGGGCTGAAGCGGCATTTTTGTGAATTGAATACGATCCGGGAGCTTGCTTCGTATAACGAATTTTTAGAACTGCTGGATACGGTGGATTTTCATCAACTGGTCAGGGTAGAGATATTGGACGAAGAACAGAAAAAAACGAATCTTGAGATCCTGAGAAATTATGACCGTAATCATGAAAAATTTCACCGCGATATCGTGGTAAGGCTGACACAGAGTATGCTTACGCCAAGCCAAAGGGATATCTTTATGGAGCTGAACCACCGGGATCTGGAACGCCGTGCCAATTATTTTGTAAGCCTGCAATTAGATGAAAAAGACAGATCGCATTTATTTATAGGAAAAATCACAGAATACAGATATGCCTACGGCGACCTTCTGCAAAAAATCTACCAATGGGGGAGAAAGCATTTTGAAATGAAGCCGATGATCTCATGTGTACTGGCTTCGTTTACTTGTGAGATGGTCAGAGAGTATTTTAATTACAGATATAGCCCTGACGAAGGCAGCAGGATCGTATCTAAGAAAAGGATCCTGGGATTTTTAGGAGACTCTTTTGGGAATGAGTGGTGTGCGCTTGGATATCCAAAAGTAGAAAGCAAGGTGAATAAAAAACTGGAAACGGTAGTTTACGGATATAAAAAAAGGGTTGCGCAGGAATCGATTGAAATCATGATCAGTATTAAGGAGCTGCAGGAAATAAAAGATGAAATAATGCCAGCAAGAGTAGTGGAAAAAATTAAGGCATGGATAAAAAAGGAAAGAATTGTAGAAACGCTGGAATGTATGGATCTGTTTGCAATAAGAAAAACAGAGGATGGATTTGCCGGAATTGATTATACGGTTGACGGCATTTATTATATGGACAGAAGCATAGATGAAAAGCGGTATAAAGCTATGGAATCGGGAAATAGTGAAAGCTTGCATCTGGACGATAAGGTTCCGCCTGATTATGATGATCGTTATTTGAAAATAAAGGGGAAAGGCGAACCGGTTACGCTGGATATTATGGCGTTTGTATTAAAATCTTTTGATTATGAGGGACACAAAGAACAGATACAAAAAGATATAATAAAGCTATTAAAAGATGCTGTTGTGAAATATGGCGAATTTAATGGCAGAAATACAACTTCGAAACCAATGAGTTATATTTTATCGATTGATGAGGTGAGAGAACATATAGAAACAGCCATCTCTCAAATAGTTGAGGAGCGGTCGCTGTTTCATAAGTATATGAAAGATGGCTTTTCCTACGAGGTTGCTTTTCCGTTTTATGATCTGGATATGGCTTATAATATATGGAAAAGAACCAGGCGTGCGTTCAGGATGGAAAAAATTGAGCCATGCCATGTATTTGCTAAGATCCTGCAGCTTATCGACAAAATAGAACATAATTTAAACAAAGAAAATAATTTTTATCAAAAAAACGGCCTGCAGATGTTTCAATATAAGGATAATTTTAATAAGTGTCCTTATGTTCAGGCATTACGGGAGGAAGATCAAAAAGAGGTAGTGGCGCAGAGAATAATGAACGCTATGAAATTAATCGCGGATATGGAAAAAGTGCCGGAAGAAATTATGGATTAAGGAGAAAACAGAGTTGGAACATTTGGGTGTGATCGTGCAGATGTATTTTCAAAAGGTTTCTTCCAGTAATATTTTAAGCGGAGAGCTGGATCATCAATGCTTTCAGAAGGATGATTTTGATGCCTTGGCTCTGGCAAATCTGATGCATTTATCAGAGACGGAAACAAATGAAATATACCGTTATCTGCAGGGTAAAATAGAAAGGAAAAGCGGTGAAAATGGGCTGCATGTGTTTCGGGCGTTAAAAGCTTTGACGGATGGAATGCTGCTGATTCGGGATAACCAGCCGCTTTGCCAGTATACGAAGCTGCTGCAGTGGAATGAGCTGACGAGAAATATTGGCCAGGATTTGCCGATCTGTGCTTTTTTAGCGCAGCATACAGAGCGTACAGGGTGTATTTGGAAGGATTTTGAATGGAATACCGTAATTGGCCATGATAATATGCAGCTTAACCGTATGATGCAAAGGGGGCTGGCGGATAACCACTTTCATTTGTTTGGCTCTGCGCCTTCTTTTAAGCTGATCTGGATCAAGCTGATGAATGAGCTGGAAAATCATCGATATGCGCAAAGTTTGAAAGAAATAGATTACAAGCGTAGGATGACAAGGGTTAGGTATGCGCCGAAATATCAAGAGGATTCATTAGAAATCATGCATTTTCAGGCTGCGCTGATCCGAATCGTGCTTTTTTATTATCTATCCATGCAAAGGAAGGGGAATATGGACGCGGCTAAAAAGGTGCTCGAAGAACGGTATAAAATTCAAAATCTCTTAACGGATACCAAATGGGCGCTGCTTTATAGGCGTAAGGTTCAGATTGCGATAGACAGGATAAAGCTGCTGCGTTCCTGGATATGTAAGACTGCAGTGAATGATTATGCGGATCTAGGATACCGAATTGGAAGTATTTACTATGATTTCGCAGGAGAACGAGCTTTTATTTATCAAATGCTGTTGGGTAAAACCAGGGGCGGTAAGATCCCGCATTTTATGATGAATTGGTTTTATGCATATCTTGTAATACAGGCAAAGCTGAGAGAGGAGTTAGTTCAGGTAAATCAGAATATAGGATTTGAAAATTTCAGTCATTACAGCAGCAGGAAAAAAGGCTTTTTGTATACATATGAGGATGACCGGAAAATGATTGGCCATGCGGTGATAGGAAGTCTTTCTTCGGGAAATATCCGTTCGTTGGAGGTGCGTATTTCTCCTTGTGCAACGGCAAAAGAGAATCAACGATGGATCCAGCTGTGTGACAGATATATTTTGGAGCATCCTTCGATGATGCAAGATCAGCTGGAACGTATTTATTATGTCTTTCATTTTCCAAAAAGAGAGGACGAGGCGTTTACACAGCAATCTGGTTTTGTCTCTTCATGTAGGCATTATAAACTTCGAGACGAACTGGATAGAAAAGCTGAAGAGCTGATCCGGTTCCGAGAATTTGCTCCAAAAGAAGCGGGACGAGTGTTGGGGATAGATGCTTGTGCGCAGGAGATTGGATGCAGGCCGGAGGTTTTTGCGCCGGTTTTCAGGCGGTTGTCCAATCACGTTGTACCGGCTAATCTATTTGGATCCGTACGTCAATGGAAAATTACTTATCATGTCGGTGAGGATTGGATGGATTTTACAGATGGCCTGCGGGCAGTCGATGAGGCGGTACGGTTTTTGAATATGAAAAACGGGGATCGGCTGGGACACGCGACGGTGCTTGGGCTGGATGTGAAAAAATGGTATTTGAAAAAAAGAAAGAGTATCTGTCTGCCAGCACAGGATTATCTGGATAATCTTGTCTGGCTTTATTATAAGCTCATAGAATTTAATATCCAGTCTTGTGAAACGTTGAAAGGATTTTTGCGCAGCGAATTTGATAAGTGGTTTCAAACGCTATATCACGCGCATCTGCAGAAAGATCCGTGTCAGTATGATATTGCTGCATATTATGAAGCGTGGAAGCTGCGGGGCGACCATCCGATATTATATAAAGGAAAGCGTTTTTCTAATGAAAATGCCCTGCTGCAGGAGTATTGGGCAAACAAACTATATCTGGATCATGAAACGTGCAGAGAACGAGAAGAAGTATTTCGCTTAATTTATTATTATCATTATTCGGCAGCAGTACGTTTTGATGGAGCAAAAGGAAAGGATTTTATCGTTCCGGATGTGTATATTGACGGTGTGGAAAAAGTGCAGAAGGCTATGCAGTGGTTTGTTGCAGAAAAGGGAATAGGAATTGAAGCGAATCCAAGCTCAAACTATAGGATCAGCACAATGGACAGCTATGAGGATCATCCGATTTCCAAGTTATATAATATGGGGCTGGTATTAGATCCAAAAGAAATGAACGAGTGTACGCAGATGCACATTTCTATCAATACGGATGATAAAGGTATTTTTCAGACGTCGTTAGAAAATGAATATGCACTAATGGGCTGTGCGCTCGAAAATGTGGCGGATGACCAGGGAAAAAGAAAATATCAGAAGCAGATGGTATATGAATGGCTGGATCATGTGCGGGAACATGGAAACCAGCAGAGCTTTTTGCCGCGTCAATTTTAAGATAATTGTTTAGATGTCTTCACTGTTGTATTTCTTTTATTTGCACAAGGATCGCACATGAAAAAATGATTGAAAATGTATACTGTATCGTGTATACTTTTTACGACTATATCAAATTTTAAGTAGTTACAAAGGGTAGGATTGTAAATCATGGTGCAAAAATTAGGAACAAAAGCGGAAACGCTGCAAAGGCTATACCAGCGGCTAAAGTATGCCAAGGTGCTTCCGCAGATGTGTTTTACGGTGCAGGACTGGAATGCGGATAAAGAACGTGTTTTGGAGAATTATGAACGACTGGAATGGAATCAATCCGTAGTGGTGCGCAGCAGTTCGTTGATGGAGGATACCGAAACACAATCGCTGGCTGGGAAGTATGAGTCGGTGCTCGGCGTTTGCGGGGAAAAAGAATTTATCCGTGCGGTGGATCGGGTGATCGCGTCTTATACTGCAGACAGCGAAAAACGGGATATGGACAAGCCAGAGCAAGTGGTGCAGGCAGAAGAAACAGCCGGTCAGGATCAGGTGCTTGTACAGCCGATGCTCCGTGAAGTATTATCCTGCGGAGTTGCGTTTACCGTTGATCCAAATACACTAGGAAATTATTATGTGATCAATTATAATAGTACAGGTTCTACAAGTGCAGTCACATCAGGGGGTGGCACGGATAATGTGCTATACTATCAGTTTAAGGACGAGGAAAGTGGAAAAAAACCAGATGACATGGATAGGCTGTATAAAGCGCTAAAAGAGCTGGAGCTCTTTTTTGATCAGGAAAATCTGGATGTTGAGTTTGCATTTGCGCAAGGAGGATTGTATATTCTGCAGGTGAGGGCGCTTTGCCTGAGCGGGGCGCCGATGGATAGAGATAAGCAAAAGAAAGAGCTGGAGCGTATCAAAGCAAGAATTTGTCGTGAGCAGTCGCAAAAACCCTTTTTATGCGGAAGAAAGACAATTTATAGTGTTATGACGGACTGGAATCCGGCCGAAATGATTGGGATCCGGCCAAAACCGCTGGCATTGTCGTTGTATCGGGAGATTATTACGGACAGTGTATGGGCATATCAGCGTGATAATTACGGATACCGAAATCTCAGAAGCTTTCCGCTTATGGTAGATTTTGCAGGGCTGCCTTATATTGACGTGCGTGTCAGCTTTAATTCTTTTGTGCCAGCACAGCTGGAGGAAAGGCTGAGCGAAAAGCTGGTCAATTATTATATTGACCGTCTGGCGGAAAATCCACAGAAACACGATAAAGCAGAGTTTGAGATTTTATTTTCGTGTTATACGCTGGATTTGCCGGAGAGGATACAGATATTAAAAAATTATGGATTTACTGACGAGGAGATCCGAAAAATATTGGATGCGCTCCGGAATGTGACAAATCACATTATTGATCATAAAAATGGGTTGTGGCGAAAGGATTATGAAAAAATACAGTTGCTGCGCAAACGGTATGATGAGATCATGGCGAGTGGGATGGACGACCTCGAAAAGGTGTATTGGCTGCTGGAGGACTGTAAACGGTATGGAACGCTGCCATTTGCGGGATTGGCAAGAGGGGCATTTATCGCAGTTCAGCTTTTGCGTTCGATGGTAGCTTGTGAGATTCTTACGGAATCGGATTATGAGCTGTTTATGAATGAAGTTGATACAGTCAGCTCAGGTATGAATACGGATTTTCATGATATGTCAAAAACCGCTTTTCTGAAAAAATACGGACATTTACGGCCGGGAACGTATGATATTACATCCTTGCGTTATGATGAGGCGCCGGAATTGTATTTTGAATGGCAGGACGCAGAGAAATCGCAGGAAAGTGTAACAGAGGAATTTCGCCTTTCCTTAAAGCAGTTAAATAAATTGAAAAAGAAACTGATGGAAAATGGCTTGACAAATGATATACTGGAGCTGATGGATTTCATCAAAACGGTGATTGAAGGGCGAGAGTATGGGAAATTCGTATTTACGAGAAATCTCAGTAAGGCGCTTCAGCTGATCGGGAAGCTAGGAAAGTCGGTTGACATAAATATTGAAGATTGTGCATTTCTTAATGTGCGTACAATTTATGAGATGTATATGTCGGCAAAGGATATACGAACCGAATTTCTGTATTCTATACAGCAGGGCAAGCGTGAATTTGAAATGACGCAGTCGGTTACGCTTCCGCCTGTGTTGATTGAGCCAGAAGAAGTAACAAGCTTTTATTATCCGGATTCGGAGCCGAATTTTATTACGTCCAGAAAGGTAAGCGGAAATGTTTGCTTGATGGAGATGGTGAATGGTGCGTATGATCTGAGTGGGAAAATTGTGCTGATTCCAAGTGCGGATCCCGGGTATGATTGGATCTTTTCTCATAAAATAGGCGGATTTATTACGATGTATGGAGGAGCTAATTCACATATGGCGATTCGCGCAGGTGAATTGGGGATTCCGGCAGCAGTTGGTGTTGGGGAGAAGCAGTTTCAGCAATATAAGAATGCCAGTTATTTAGAACTGGATGCTCAGGGTAAGATGATAAAAATATTGAGACGTGATTTTGGCAGTTATGGGATAGAGTCTACTGGTTCGATAAATGCCGTACAAAGTAAAAATTTGTGGGGGGGTATTTTGAGAATCTGAAGGTATTGCAAAAGCCACAGATCCTGATGCGGGTAGTTTTCTGTTTCACTGTAAAGCAGCGAGCTGCATAAACAGATTACAAATGCTTTAAAGATATATAGATATATGGAAATTTGTCAATGATAAATAGATAAATAAAAGAAAGGACTATGAAACAGAATGAAAACAGAATGGGATTACACAGAATTAGCAGAAGCATATTTAAAAAGACCAGATTATGCACAGAGTGCTATCGATCAAATGCTGGAAACAGCAGGTGTGAAAAAAGGGGATGCCGCTTGCGATGTTGGCGCCGGCGCGGCGCATTTGACCTTAAAACTGGCAGAGTATGGGCTTAAGGTATGCGCCGTAG
The DNA here is from genome assembly GCA_910586225.1 of uncultured Eubacterium sp. Lineage (GTDB taxonomy): Bacteria > Bacillota > Clostridia > Lachnospirales > Lachnospiraceae > Eubacterium_J. The sequence continues at coordinate 45,058 of CAJUIL010000029.1, forward strand.
AGCCGAATGACGCTATGCGTGCAAACGGTATAAAAAGAACGAGCCAGTATGAGAATGTGAAATGGTTTGAAGGTGTTGGAGAACATACGGGTATGGACGGGGATCAGTTTGAACTGGTTACATTCGGTTCTTCTTTTAATGTCTGCAATCGCCAGGAGGCTTTAACGGAAGTGAAAAGGATTTTAAAAGACGGCGGATGGTTTGCGTGTATGTGGAATCACAGAGATTTAGAGGATCCGCTGCAGAAGGAAATCGAGGATATTTTAAAAGAACAGATAGCGGATTATAGCTATGGTACAAGGCGTGAAGATCAGACAGAGGTAATTCAGGAAAGCGGATTGTTTCAGGATGTGATTTATATTGAGGGGATGGTGGTCCATGAGATTTTAGCGGAAGATTTTATTGAAGGATGGAAATCGCATGGTACAGTACAGCGTCAGTCAAAAGATAAATTTGAATTTATTAATAAGCAAATTCGGGAGACGGTAGAGGCAAAGGGAGAGAAATATTTGAAGGTGCCGTATACGACCAGAATTTGGATGGCTCAGGTGAAATAATGTGTAAACAGCAATGTTGTTTGCAAATTAGAAACATCGTGCAGTTGGCAGGGGAATAGAAATGAAAATTGTGTTGTATACACAGAGAGTAGAAATTGTTAGGAGCTATGGAGAAAGAAGAGACTGTGCAGATCAGAATATTCCACGTTTTATTAGAGCGTGTGGATATCTGCCTGTCCCATTGCCAAATATCTTGGATATTGCGGCGGAGATGGTAATGGAGATGAAGCCGGCAGGAATTTTGCTGACAGGCGGCAATAGCTTGGTGAAATACGGCGGAGATGCACCAGAGCGCGATAAAATGGAAAAGGGCTTGCTGGATCTAGCATTGGAGCACAAGATACCAGTGTATGGCTTTTGCAGAGGTATGCAGGTGATCTTAGATTATTTTGGCTGCGCATTGAAGGAGACAGGGGGGCATACTGCCGTGCGGCATAAGGTCACTGGAGATATTGGGCAGCTGGATGTTAATAGCTATCATAATCAGTCATGCTTTCATGTGAAAGAACCTTTGCAGGTGTTGGCACAGACAGATGATGGTGTAGTGGAAGCAGTTTACTATAAAGAAGGGCATTTTCTTGGAACGATGTGGCATCCGGAACGGGAACAACCGTTTCGGGATGCTGACAAAAGGCGGATGCGGCTGTTGTTTGAGAAAGAGGAAAGCATATGAAAGTAATTATTTTAGCGGCTGGGCAGGGAACGAGGCTGCGCCCATTGACGGATGATAAGCCAAAATGCATGGTGGAGGTGAATGGGCAAAATATTATCGAACGGCAATTAGACACAATGTATTCCTGCGGTGTGAAGAAAGAGGATATTACGATTGTGGCAGGCTATCGCAGTGATGCTCTGATAGACAGATTTGGAAATACGGGCATTCAGATCATTGTAAACGAAGCTTATGAGACGACGAATATGGTATGCTCTCTGATGTGTGCGCAGCATTTGATGCAGACAGAAGAAGATGTTGTTGTTTCCTATGGAGATATTATCTATGATGAGACTGTATTTATGAAAATTTTGGAAGCGTCGGATAAAATGTCTGTCATTGTAGACGATGCATGGTATGATTATTGGTCTGAAAGATGTGAGAATCCTTTGGATGATGCGGAAACACTGATTTTTGATGCAGATGATTATCTTGTGGAGATTGGACAAAAAACAGCAGACTTGGCAAAGGTACAGTCACAGTATATTGGTTTGATGCGTTTTCAAAAGGGCGGAGTACAGGTCGTATTGAAATTGATGGAAGAGGCAAAAAGGAGAAGCGAACAGGGAAAAACGCTTTGGAGAACAGACAGAAGTTATGAAAAGATGTATATGACAGATCTTTTGCAGGGGTTGATCGATGAAGGACAAAAGCTGCGGGCGGTGCATATTCAACGTGGCTGGTTTGAGATCGATGATTGTGATGACTTAAAAGTTGTAGAGAAAAAATTGGTATAGTATTGCTTGATTTCTGGGAGTTTTCAAAATATATAATTAAGATATAAGAATAAGGGAAATAAAAATATATGAGCGCAGTCTATTGGATAACAGGGCTTTCCGGTGCGGGTAAGACGACGATAGGAAAGCTGTTTTATGAGAAGATGAGAGATCAGCATCCGAATACGATTTTTTTGGATGGAGATACATTAAGGAAAGTATTTGGAGATTGCTTTGGGTACTCGCAGGAAGAACGCAGAAAATGCGCGATGTGCTATGCAAGGCTATGCGCAATGCTGCAAGAGCAGGGGATGTATGTAGTTTGCTGTACGATTTCTATGTTTGACAGTGTGAGAGAGTGGAATAGGAAAAATATTGGGCAGTATCAGGAAGTCTATGTGAAAGTATCTATGAATACGCTGCAGGAGAGAGATCAGAAGGGCTTGTACAGCGGACTTACGATGGAAAAGCAGAAGGAAGTGGCTGGAATCCATGTGGATATCGAAGAGCCGAAATGTCCGGATCTGATTTTAGAAAATGATGGAATGGAAACGCCGGATGAGCAGGCAGAAAAAATTTGGCAATTTCATAATAAATTGGTTAAGATGGGAGAGTTTCGGACAAGCAGGTCGTCATGATAATTTTTGTCGATAAATGTCGGTTCTTTATTTACTTGTAAGCAGAAACGTGCTATTCTGAATAAAACAACGCATTTTTTCGTTGGACTTACAAAAGAACAGGAGGTATCACAAAATTGAATACATTGATTTTAACGGCCTTATCATTTGGATGGGAAGTTGTGAAGATTATTCTTGTGGTAAAGGCTGCATGGATTGCTTATGTATTGTATGGACTGCATAAAGGATTCATTCATTTTTCATCTTAAAACAAGGAACCGCATAAGCAGTAGAGTCTTTATGGATTTTGCTTATGCGGTTTTTGTTGCTATAGTGCTTTCAGTCTGAACACAATGAATTTACTTGATCCAGAAATTCTGCATTTTACGAGCCTCTTCTTCCATTTTCTTTTTCTGCATCATAAAAGCATAGGTTTGTAATGTCTCTTGCTTTTTCAGCTCAGAGATTGCCTTCGGATAATCGGTATCGGTCAGCCGGCTTCTTGCTGCAAGCGTGTTGTAAGAAGCAATCGAGTTGTAGCTGATGGCATGATCCAGACGGTTTGACTGTGCGCCGCCTTGGCTTCGCTGGCTGTTGACCTTGTTCAGCGCGTCATCGATGCTGTTTAGGTCAAAGTCCTTTGTTACGTCAAAATCTTTAATGCCTAATGCGTCTAATGTAGAGTTTACCGAATTGTTGATCGTAACAGAATTGCCGTTGGAATCGGTTGCGAGCTGAAATCCGTTGCCATTTCTGCCATCCAGCAGATTCAGAGTGTTATACTGTGTCTGTGATGCGATATCTTGAATGCCCTGTTTCAGCTGATCAACTTCTTTTTGGATGTTTCTGCGGTCAGAGTCGGTTACGGTTGCGGTGTTGGAAGCCTGAAGCGCCAGTTCCCGGATCCGTTGAAGATAATCGGTAACGCCGCTTAATGCTGCATCTGTGATGTTCAGTACATCTTTCCCGGATTGGAGGTTGTTGGTACCAGCGTTGTAGCCTCTGACCTGCGAATCCTGCTTTTCAGCGATTGTCAGTTCGGATGCACCATTTGCTGCGGATGGTAGTTTGTTGCCGCTGGCGATCTGTCCATATAAAGAATAGGACGATACGCTGCTGATTCCAGAAATACTGCTCATAATGGAATCCTCCTTTCTTAAAAATTAGAAAATATTGGCTTTTCTATACTTATACTATAGTGGGTAAATAGGGTTTTGTCAATTCCTTAAAATAGGAGTTACGTGACAAAACGTACAGATAAAGTAACAGTTTAGGCAGGTCTTTGCACCCTGCTGCAAAGACCGTAAGAATATGAATCAGGAGTGCAAAAATCTCATCGAGAAGTGATTTTCAATGGATTTTTGCAGTTAACAGATAAAAAGAACTGTAACGAATTGTAATATAAGAAAGGAGAATAAAATGAAAAGAAGATATATTTTCTTCCGAGGACTTATCGATACGTTGGATCTGTATACGGACGAGTTCGTCACAATTTTTTCAGAGCAGGAAGCGGAATGTCTCGTAGTGAATGCTGCAGAGATAGAAGATGAAATGATACGGCTCAAGGCATTTTTAACGGAAGAAGTGTCGGCAGTTATTTCGCTGAATAATATTGGACTTCATCTGGAATTTGAAGACGGGCGGAATATCTGGGACCGATTTGGGACACCTTTTTTTAATATTATGATGGATCATCCGTTTCACTATAAGGCCGCTTTGGATGCTGCGCCGGAGCAGATGGTGCTTCTTTGCATGGATAGAAACCATGTAGAATATGTAAAGAGGTTTTTTCCACATATCAGGACAGTGCGATTTTTTCCGCACGCTGGAATTGAATATGGTAAATACATACCGATTGCAGAACGAAAAATTGATGTGTTGTATGCAGGCGGGCTTTCCCGCTATGCGGCGGAGGGTTTGATTCCTGATCTTGGGAGGATACAGGAGTTTGACGCGTTTGCGCTTGTGAAAAATGCATTGGAGGTTTTGATACAGAATCCAGAGCTGACAACAGAATATGTGATAGAGACGTGTTTGAAAGAAATTAATTTGACATTTGATAATAAGAGACTTGGAGAGGTGATCACAGAACTGCGTTTTCTGGATTCTTTGGCAGTTTCGTTTTATCGGGAAAAGATGATTCGGACATTGGCGGAGCATGGGGTGACTGTTACCGTATTTGGTACTGGCTGGGATAGGTGTGAGTGGGAAAATACAAATGTAATTTATGGAGGGGTGATTCCTTCGCGGCAGATCTTAGAATTGATGAATGAAAGCCGTATTGTGCTGAATACGATGACTTGGTTTAAGAGAGGTGCTCATGACCGGGTATTTAATGGGATGCTGGCTGGGGCGGCGGTCGTGAGTGATCAGTCGGAATATTTGCAGGAGCAGCTTTCAGCTGGCAGGCAGCTGCGGATGTTTTCGCTGCGTGGGATGGAGGAGATGGCTGAGACGGTCAAGGAACTGCTTTCATCGGATGCGTGTGCACAAGCGATGGCTGATTGTGGATATGAGGAGGCAAAAGCGCATCATATGTGGAAAAACCGTTTGCGGGAGATTTCAGACGAATTATAGGAGGAATTATGGAATTTCAGTATCGAAGAATATTGATCTATAAGTGGAGGGCGTACAATTATCTGGATGTATACGAGACGTTTCTTACATTTGGATTCGAAGTGGATATTATAGAACAGCATTTGCCGTCCTACGATGAGGATAAAGAATTTAGTCTAAAATTAATAAAATTGCTGCGGGAAAAGCCTTATGATTTTGTGTTTACGATCAATTATTTTGGGGTGGTGTCAGATGCTTGCGAGCAGGCTGGGGTTCCGTATGTATCGTGGTCGTGTGATAGTCCGTTGATCAGTATGTATCATGAGTCGGTATTCAATGAATGCAATTACATTTTTTTGTTTGATAAGAGCAGCTATTTGTTTTTCAAGGAGCTGGGGGTGGAAAAGCTTTGGCATTTGCCGTTAGCGGTTGATACGGATAGAATTGATCATATCATACAAAACGCGGCAGATTTGAAGGCATATCAGAACGAAATAGCTTTTGTAGGAAGCCTATATGAGCGTAACTCCTATGACAGTCTTGTACCTACTTTTCCGCCGTATGTGCAGGGATATTTAGATTGTGCCATGGAAGCGCAGATGAATATCTGCGGAGGAAATTTGCTGGAGCGGCTTCTGACGGATGATATTTGCCTGAAGCTGCAGCAGCATTATCATTTGGAAAAGTCAGAGCGCTCTTTTTCGGATCTGAGATTGATCTTTGCGACAACGGTGCTTGGGTTTAAAGTGGCTAAGGAGCAGAGGTCCAGCTATTTGCTGGAGCTGGTCAAGAAGCATCCGGTTTCTATTTATACAAATAGCAATACACATCACCTTGTAAAAATTGCTTATCGTGGGTCGGTTGACTACTGGACGCAGATGCCGAAAGTATTTTATGGCAGTCGGGTAAATCTGAATTTTACGATTCCGAATATTAAGAGCGGGATTCCGCTGCGGGTGTGGGATGTGCTTGGTGCGGGAGGGTTTTTGATCACGAACTATCAGCCAGAGCTGGATCTGTATTTTGAACCGGATCGCGATCTGGTTGTATTTGAAAGTAAGCAGGAGCTGGCAAAGAAGGTATCGTACTATTTAGAACATGAAGAAATAAGACGTGAGATTGCAAAAAATGGTTATGAAAAGGTGAAATTAAATCATAGTTACAAAAAACGGATGGAGCAGATGCTGGAAATTTTGCATCTGCAGCCGGTTTAATTTGAGTCCAGAAGCTTTTGTATTTCTGTTTCGTTGATAGCGGTTACCCTGGCGATCGTTGTGGTTGGGATGCCGCAGGAATGTAGGTTGCGGACTGTCTGATCCATTTGCTTTTTTTGCTTCGCAATGGTGTTGAGAAGCGTGAGCAGATAGTCCTCCATCGTAACGGAGGCAGGGTAGATCTGACCGGCTACCTTGGATACCATGGGAGCAGATTCAGCAGCCGGCTGTTGAATGGCTGCTGAAAGTCCAAGCAGCTCATCCGCGGATACCTGAAGCATAGCACAAAGCTTTTCGATCGATTCTTCGGATAAAGGGACACGCCCTGTCTCATATTTTGATACGGCGGCAGGCTTAATGCCAAGCTCGTTGGCAATATCTGCTTGGGAAATATTGCGCTGCTTTCGCAAAGTCTTTAGCTGATTCATAAAATAATTCCTTTCGTTTACAATCAATCCGTTCTTATAAACATCCTGTAAAGATATATTAGTACAGATTGCCTTGTTTGTAAAGATTTTTTTGGTTACAAAAAACCACGGTATCTCGTCATGAAACGGAGACAGATATCGTGGTTTGGATCAAAATATTTTGTCAGCAAATCCGGTCTACCATCATTCCGGAATAAACAGAAGAGATGTACGGACATACAAAATTTTTCGTTGAGTTTGGATTTTTGTAAGTAACAAGTATTTTTTTTACATAGTTCATAGGATCCAGAGACGCCTCATCTGCTTTTCTCCCAACAGCGTCTTTAAAGCGGTTCAATACGTTTAGGTTTTGCTTTGCATCGTCGGATACTACGGATTCGGATAATTTTTCACGGTCAACGCTGATCATGCCCTTGTCTGAAACAGACAGGCCGATTGGATTTAAGGAAGCAGAAAATGTTTTTGCGACATTTCCCATGTCCTTTAACAGCTTTTCGTTAGATGCCGGCATACCGGAGTGGCTTTCTGCAATTTTAATCATAGAATTGAAGGAGTCCACCAGTGATTGTACATCGTCGGTAACTGCTTCTGCACCTGGTTTAAATCCGATCTTTACCGGTTCGTTTTTTGGTGTAGTGCCGTTTAATGTGACGGAAAAGGTATTGTTAATGGTAAACGTATTGGAATATGAGCTGTGCTTCGTTCCGTTTAATAGGAAGGAAGAGTTTTCAGCCATAGCCGCTACCGAATCAATGCCGAGGAGCTGCATTGCCTGACGTGATTTGTGCGTGTCATCCGGTACGATCCTGAATAACGAGGTTTCTTTTGGAGAAAGCCCTGTCTGCTTGGATTCCAGACGCAGAGCTGACATTTCCTGGGAGCCATTCAAAATATCCGCTTTTAGGCCGATATGGGCGTTGTTTACGAGTCGTGCCAGTTTGTTCATAACGTCCGCATTCGTGTCGCCTACATTGATATTGTACTGAAATTCATAGGAATTTGAATTCATGTTCAAATCAAAGGAATAACTTCCTGGCAGGAAATCATATTCATCACGTTTCATATAGTTGCCGATATTCGTCTGCGGAGAAGCAAGCTGCATGATTTCCAGCTCAAAGCCATCGTTTGTGGTCAGGGATGAGCTGTCGCCGATATATTGGGCGGTTGCTGCTTGCGGATTGCTGGAAGTTGCGATCTTTTTGTCGAAAGCGGCAGCGATGCCTTCTTCACTTTCTGAAAAGGCTGCAACTACGTTTTTAATGTTTCTTGCGCTTTCTTTAATGTCAATGGCAAATTTTTGCACATCACCGGATGTTCTTACCTTATATAGAGGAGATTCTTTATTTAAAATCTTTATTTTGTTAACGGTGTTGCGCAGATCCTCAGATCTATGGGAGTCGTAACGCGAAGTCTGCTGTGTCCCATAGGTTTTTAAATAATAATCATAGGCGGTTCCTATTGCTAGTGCCATAAAAAAGCCCCTCCTTTCTTCCTTGAAATTACAGCATCAGCTGTATGGGCATAATAAATCCATTTATTTAGTTATCGGAAAAATAAACCAATTATATTATAGTCAGCTGGAAAAAAGCTGATATTTTGGATCAAATGGTAATGCAGCTCAGACTGGATTTTATTTAACAACATTTTATTTAACAACAAAAGAAATGTTTTCAAACGGTTTATTTTTATCTGTCAGCTTGCCTGCTGCCGCGGGCTTGTCTGGCGCAGGTTTTGTGTCGGTCCAGAATACCTCTTCTGCTTTTGCGTCAGCTTTTGGCTGTTTTTGCGTTTGCCTATTGTCGTCGTCTTTTGGGCTTTTTTTCTGATAATTCGAGATAGCGTTTTTGGCTTTGGACAATTTTTGGCCGATCCCGGATGAAAGACGGTCGATCCGCTTTTGAAGATCTTCTTTTTCTTCTTCGGATTCTGCAGTCCGCTGTTTCCCTTCAAGACTGGTGCGCAGTCTTACCATGCCCGCGAGCTGGCTTTGTGTGGACGAAAGCGAGATCATTACGCCAGCTTCCCTGCTGCCAAAGCCGGTGTCCGGAGTAGGACTGTTTGGCTCGTTTGCGGATTCCAAAGCGTCCTTTACCGCTTCCTGACGCTTTTCTTCTTCCTCCTGGCGCTTACGCATTTGGTACTCTCTTAATTCCTGATTTAAATTTTGCAGCTGCTCTTGTGCAGCCTGCCGTTCTTTTGTTTTCTGCTCCGCCGGCTTTTTGTCATCGCTGGAAATCGTTTTCATTTTTTCCTCTAATGCGTTGATCTGTTTTTTAATGTTATTTTCATAACTATCGTGTGAGGATTTTTTTACATTGATGCCGCCGCGTGCAGAACTGATGAAACTGGTCCTTGCTATGCTCATATCGTTCCTCCTTGATAATATAGATGTGAAATCCGTTTCCTACTACGTCACAAAGATAGGTTATATATTAATATCGGAGAGTAAATGGAATTGCATTATATGAAAATATTACAAATTTTTTAAGAAATAGGTTGACGGACAGGCGGAATCGTGCTATTCTAAGTGGGCGATGGAAGTAGGTCTTTTTTTTATGCCTAAAATTA
>CAJUIL010000030.1 GCA_910586225.1 uncultured Eubacterium sp.
AACCAATGTTCATTTTTGTATAATTTTCAATCCACTATTCAAGAGTTTCCGAGAGCACTCCCCCATTTTGTATCACGAATAGAATAGCACAGACACAAACCTATTTCTATATCTACCTTAAATTTTTTCTTCCGTTTCGCTTTACCTTGCTGCCTGTTCTGCTGATGACCCTCGCTCTGAAACACGCTCAAGGTTCTTTTACGACAAAAGCTTCTCATTGTCATATTGTTCCGTACTGAGCGCACCAAAAAACCGGCAGCACAAAATGTTGCCGGTTATAATCTTCTAATTTTTTCGTTCTTTTCCCTCATAGACACAATCAAATGTTCAATGATCATAATATCATCTTCTGTCAGTCCAGTTAAATCAGCCCTTTCCACCTTATCGATCCCAAAAAGATAATCAATGCTGACATGAAAAACCGAAGCAAGTTTGATCACAGCTATTGGAGATGGTATACGTTCCTGGTTCTCATATTGCGAGATTGTTGATTTAGACAGCCCCATTTGCACAGCAAGCTGCTGCTGTGTTAATCCTGCCTTATCTCTTAACGTTTTCAATTTGTTTCCAAAGCCATCTATAACCTTCATATTCCACCCCATACGAATTAGTCTATGTCTATTTTGTCTTGCTTAGGTAAATATTTTAAAAAATTAATTTGCTGTTTCTGGATATTTTTTGATTTTTATCATAATCACTTCCAACCAGACGGTACTCGATCCCTGTACGAATTAACCTTCGTACTTGACAAACCGTACAAAACTTGCTATGCTGTCATTAGTCAATAAATTTACTGTACTGTAATTGACTTTTTAGGAGGTGACCGATATAACAAAGGAAACCAAGAAAAACGCATATTTGTATTGCAAATTTCGGGATGAGCAGCTTGCGTTATATGATGAGTACGCGAAACGCCACGGAATGTTGATGAAAACACTGTTAGTAGTCAATGTTCTATACTATAACGATTTCTATGGCAAGTGCGGTGTGACGCAGACGGAGATTTGCCGACGCACCTTTCAATCGAAACAAACCGTCAATCTAATTATACGAAATCTATTAAACGAAGCATATGTAACTGTTGAAGAGCGAAAAGAAAATAAACGTGAGAAATTGGTACGGATAACCGAAACAGGTAAAGCTCACTGTGAAAAAGTTGTCCGCCACATCACATGGGCAGAGGATACGGCAATGTCAATGTTTACACAAGAAGAACAAAAACAGCTGATTGATCTCTCACGAACATTTACTAAAAATCTGACCAAGCTTATTCATCAGGAAACGGAGGACTAAATAGTGGAACTTTACGAAGCTATCAACAAAAGAAAAACGACGAGAGAATTTTTAGATACCGAAGTTGATTTTGCGGTTATCAAAAGAATTTTGAAAGCGGGAAACAAAGCTCCCACTTGGGATCATAAAAATGTACGGCTACGCTATGCCCAAACAATATTCTATGCTGAAAGAAGCACCCTATGTAATCATTCCATTATTTAAATCAAAAGAATTGAACGGCAAGTACATTTCAAAATTAAATCCCTTTGCCACTATTTGGTGTGTAATAGAAAATATTTTTTTAGCGGCAGCGGCAGAAGGGTTATCCTGCTCTATGCGCATACCGCTGAATAAGGAACATGATATCGTTAAGAAGAAGCTGAAAATACCGCCGTCTTATCTGATACCTGTATTTATTGGTATTGGTTATGCAAATCCCGAAGAGCTGCAATTAGAGCAATATAAACCCGACCTAGATAAACAAATACGCTTTGGAAGATGGAAATGATCGTAAAAGAAATTAAAACAAAAAATGTGATAACCAAATCTAATCTGCCCGTCTGTGAGTATTCCGTCAATCCATATACCGGCTGTACACACGCCTGCAAATACTGTTACGCTACTTTTATGAAGCGCTTTACAAACCATCCCGAACCGTGGGGCGAGTTTATAGATGTGAAGATTTGGGATAAAATCAAAAACCCCAAAAAATATGCGGGCAAAGAGCTGTTCATCGGCTCTGTGACAGATCCGTACAATCCGCAGGAAGAGACCTATCAGCGCACAAAAGCGTTGCTTGAACAACTGCAGGACAGCGGGGCAAAGCTCTCCATTGCTACAAAATCCGATCTGATCTTGCGGGATTTGGACTTGATAAAAACATTCCCTGACGCCCGTGTTTCATGGTCTGTTAATACGCTTGACGAAATCTTCAAGGATGATATGGATAAAGCGGTATCCATCGAACGCCGACTGGCAGCAATGGAGACTTTTCATAAGTCTGGGGTTCGTACCACCTGCTTTATCTCTCCGATTTTTCCCGGCATTACCGATGTAAAAGCGATTATTGAACGGGCGAAAAATCAATGCAATTTGATATGGCTTGAAAATCTCAATCTGCGTGGCAGCTACAAGGCGGTTATTATGGCGTATATCAAAGAAAAATATCCTGTCCTTCTGCCTCTGTATCAAGATATTTATAGCCGAGGCAGCCGCAGTTATTGGGAAGCACTTGACACAGAACTAAAAGAGTACGCTGCCAAAATCGGTCTTGAATATGTAACGAATGATGACAGTATGAATCATCCTTTTGACGCTCCACCTGTGGTTGTTAATTATTTCTATCACAGCGACATCAAAAAATCAACAAGAAAAGGTCGTTAACATAAACAGCAGAGCCAATGAACTGCAATACATCGCAAATTCATCGGCTCTGCGGCTTACTCGTTCTTTGCACATCCAGAGAGTTTATCAACAGCAAGAGAAGCGGTTGGCTGAAAGTAAATATCCTTTCCTTGATTGCTCTCATACATAAAATCCTTTAACGGCTTACTGGTATACATTGAAAAATCGCCGTATATAGCAAGCCTCACACCATAGTTGATGAATTTCTGCAATATTTCTCCTGCAAGACAAGTACTCAAGACAAAGAAATCGTTTACCACAGCTTCCTTGTTTACGGCAATATTTGTGCAGCCCGTTTCATATTTTACTGTCATGATCAAGTCTAATGCCGACTGGACATCTCTGTATTGATTTCTTGTCCTTCTCCTACAAGCATTAAAAGAACAGACCAGTCAAGTTTTTTATCAGCGTGTTCGATAAGCACGTCCGGCTCGGATTTATTTGTAGAACTCTTACTAAACATCTGCTGCTTATCCCATGCACGCTGACCTTCATCAAACACAAGAATATTCTTATCTTCTTTATTCTTATCTTCTTCACTCTTATCAGTTGTATACTCATTTACTAAATTATGAATGTTCTTTACAAACACCTTACTGTTTAACGCATCTGTTAGCACTTTTATGAGCGGACCGTTTCCTGTAAGATACATCGAGTTCGCGTTCTCATTTGATTCACAGACATCATAAACATACTGCAGCCCCAGGAATGTCTTTCCTGCTCCGGGAACTCCTGTTACAAATGCAAGCACATATTTCTTATTCTTCTTAGCATCAGCAGTCACCTCCAGAAGGAACTTCCTTGCCTGAGGTATTCCCGTGCTATTAACTCTTCTAATATTGGGAAACTCCTCATTGTCCATAAACATCCTTGCCGCATTGACAATCGTTGGTAGCGGCTCATATTTTGAATCCATCCACACGTTGAGATCGCATGATGTAACATTCTCTAAAGCTTCCTGGTCAATAAGCTTTGGCAAGTAGTCTGCCGAAACTGCGATAACTCCATTGGCTAATTCAGTAGGTTTTTGATTTGATGTCTTTGTCAAAACAAGAACAGGTATCACTGTTTTTTCTCTTGATTCGTAATGATATTCTCTAATATCTCTTGCATATGCAGCAACCTGGTCTATATCCTCAGGTAAAAATAAGTTCTTCATCTTAAACCCAAGAACAATTACCTGCTCTTTACTTACAAGGAGTACATCCGGCCTTCTACCAGATTCATACGGTAATGCATATTCAAAAATGATACCAAACTTCTTATTTTTTCCTTTAACTAACGGTAGATACTTCTTCAAATTATCAAAGCAATCCTTCCAAGCATATTCCTGAGAAGAACTAAGGCTCAATACATATTCATCTAAAAAAGTGGCCTTCATTTTCTGAATCTAATTATCTCGCAACTCACTAAGAAAGCCCTCCATTGTACTTGAATAACAGCACCTTTTATTCATCGTAACCTTTGCCACAGATCGCTTCGCAACTAGATCAACTTTTGATCCCACCCTTTTATCTTTTAAAACTGACTTGTCACTACAGAGTTGTATAACAAGTTCTAATCTTTTTGGCGTCTCCTTTGCATACCAATATTTATCTACTTTATTCCATCTAAATCCGTTCTTTTTAAGATTATCACAAACAGGCCTCTCTGGGGCTCTCTCAAAAGAAATCTCGATTCTATTTTTATCTGTATCTCTAACATACTTAGGCACATATACCTCCTATCCCATATGAACTCAATAAGTCATTTGCTTCTGTATTTTCTCCATAAATGTGATATCCGCCGGTAACCACTGAACATCATACAATGTATCCTTTGTAAGCCAACGAGCTGATTCTGCTTCCAACAGTTTCAGTTCACCTTCAATCACTTCACACCAAAACCAATCCATAGATAGGTGAAATGTAGCGCAATCATATTCAATGGTACCTATCAAATCTCCAACCCTTATCTCTGTTTCTAGTTCTTCTTTTATCTCTCTAATGAGAGCCTGTTGCGACGTCTCACCAGATTCTATTTTTCCTCCTGGGAACTCCCACTGGCCTTTAAACTCACCATAGCCTCTGGCTGTAGCAAATATCTGCTTCTTTTCATAGAAGGAGTCACAGATTACTGCAGCCACAACTTTTACCGTTTTCATAGCCGCCTCTCTTAAATAAACTCAAGTAAGTTATTATTCATGCAAATCTCATAATTTATTTTTTAACACCGGCTTTATCAAAACCAGCAACAATCATAGTCCTATTGATGGCATTAATACATCAACACGACACACTCAATATGTTCATCGTTGTCCAAACCTCATCACATCTCTTTTTATTTCTTATCTGCCTTTTGTTCCAACATTTTTGCAGAGTTCAATTAGTTCTCTTCTACATCACTAATGGTTCTAGCTTTATAGTAAACGGTAAATAGTGAGTACCGTGCAAAATAAGAAAATCTTGATTATAATGACTTTGAACATAAAATATCATTTTCAAAGTCATGTTCAGTTATGATAGCGACTGTAAAAAATAGTGTTAGTTTTTACAGCAGGTGTACAGGACTTTGAAAACTCTTATCAGTTTTAGAAGTGAGGTGTACAGTAAGATATCAGATTTAAAGCATGATGTAAACGCAGAACGCTGGGGTGCAGACCACTACCTTGCGATCCTATATGACCATCTGCACACGCTGCTGTATGGATACCATGTACTGCAGGCGGATGAGACGCCGGTTGAGGTCACAAAGGACGGGCGGCCGACAGGGGCGAAGAGTTACATATGGATTTACCGCACAGGGAAATCTTATGGAAAAGCCATTGTCCTGTATGAGTATCAGAAGGACAGGAAAGCGGACCATCCGCAAGAGTTCCTGAAAGGGTTCCAGGGGGTATGCGTCACGGATGGGTACCAGGCATACCATTCCCTGGAGAGAAAAACAGCAGGCTTGACAATCGCGGGCTGCTGGGCGTATGCAAGACGCAAATACGCGGATGCCCTGAAAGCCATAAAAGATAAGGACAATCAAAAAGGCACACTTGCGTATGATGCCGTAAAGCAGATCGGGGCAATCTATAAACTTGATCATGAACTGGAGGGTCTGGAGCCATCGGAACGGCAGCACAGGCGGCAGATGGAAGTAAAGCCGCTGGTGGATGCTTATTTTGCATGGGCAAAAAAACATCAAAGTGAAGTACCGCCAAAATCCCAGACCGGGAAGGCGTTCATCTATTCCATAAACCAGGAAGCATACCTGCGCGTATTTCTGAATGATGGCGAAGTCCCAATGGATAACAACGCAACAGAATCCACCCTTCGTGGGTTCTGTATCGGTAAACACAACTGGCGTCTTATAGATACTGTCCGCGGAGCGGAATCCAGTGCAGTCATCTACAGCATCACGGAAACCACAAAATCAAACGGGTTAAAAGTCTATGAATATGTGGAGCATCTACTGACAGAGATACCGAAACACATGGATGACACAGACCTGTCTTTCCTGGATGACTTGCTCCCATGGTCTGAGAACCTGCTTTTTGTATAGGTACTCACTATTTACCGTTTACGCTTTATATTTCTTATATTCATCTGTTGCTTTATTAACAGCCTGCGTATTTTAATAAAAATCTTAGCTAGCTCTAATTCCACACTAATATGCTTCAACTTTATTTGATTTAAGTTTAGAAAGCAACACGATACTTTCACAATGATAAGTCCCCGGAAACAAATCCACGCAACACCCCCTCACCACTCGATACCCACACTCCTGCATCACCTCCAGATCTCTAACCAAACTCGTCGGCTTACAGGAAATATACACAATATGATCCACCCCATAATCCAAAATCTTCCGCAGCGCCTTCGGATGCACCCCTTCTCGCGGAGGGTCGAGAATAATGACGTCTGGCCTTTCCGTAATCGCATCCAGCACCTTGAGCACATCCCCGGCAAGAAACGTGCAGTTCAAAAGCCCGTTGCGGCTGGCGTTCTCGCGGGCTGCAAGAACCGCCTCCTCCACGATCTCGACACCGATGACCTTTTCGGCAGCCGGAGCCATCATCTGCGCGATCGTACCCGTACCCGAATATAAATCAAAGATCACACCCGAACGCTCCTGAGCGGAGGATCTGATATAATCTCTGGCCGTTTCATACAACACCTCGGCTCCAAGGGAATTTGTCTGAAAAAAGGAAAATACAGATATCTTAAATTTCAGGCCAAGCAGCTCCTCGTAAAAATAGTCCTGCCCATACAAAACGTCCGTTCCTTCATTTTTCACAACGTCTGCAACGCTGTCGTTTTTTGTATGGACAATGCCCACGATTTTCCCTGCAAGCGGCAGCTGCAGCAGGGCTTCCCGAAAGCCGGAAAGTAAATGCGCTTCAGGTCTTTCACCGCAATCCTGCGTTGTTGTTACGAGGTCAACTAAAATCTCGCCTGTTTTTGCCGCCTTGCGTACAAGCAAATGGCGCAGATAGCCGATATGTGTATTTTTTTTAAAGTAGGTGACGCCTTCATTGGTAAAATAAGTGAGCGCAGATTTTAAAATCTGATGATAGTCTCCGTCTGTGATCATGCACTGGTCAACGGTTACCAGATCGTAAAAGCTGCCCCGTCTGTGCATTCCGAGTGCAAGCGGGCCGTCCTTATATTCATCGCCAAAGGAAAACTCCATCTTGTTTCGGTAGCCGCAGACAAGCGGGCTTGGCTTGATCCCTTCAAACCAGCTGTCATCCGGCGTGTGTGCCGCAGACAGCAGCAGCTCCTTTATCTGCTTTTCCTTTAATTGGAGCTGCTGGCTGTAATCCAGATTTTGATAAGTGCATCCCCCACAGCTGCCGAAATGCACACAGGCCGGCTGCTCCAGCTCTAATGGAGATTTCTCCAAAACCTCCAGCAGCCGGCCTTCACATTTGCCCTTCCGTTTTTTCTGCACCGAAAACCGCACCTTCTGTCCTGGCACACCGTTTTTTATGAGTATCCTCTCTCCGTCCTCCGAATAGATCCAGCCCTTGTTCGGAAATTCCACCTTTTCGATAACGCCCTCGCCAATTTCTCCTTTTTTCATCTGACTCCCCTTCCTACGCTGTCTAAAGCGGCTATGTATAAATACCGTACGAAACACGCCCTGCGTTTTGCTGTCATAAAAACTGGCCGGAAATTTCTTTCCGGCCAGCTTCTTGTTTTCATTTGTTGCTAATTACTCTTCTTCTGTCATTTCATCTGTGATCGCATCATCAGATTCCGCTGCTTTTACGTCTGCAGATTCTTCTTCTTTTTCATCTTCGTCTTCGAAAAAATCATCATCAAAGTCGTCGTCGAAATCATCTTCAAAATCTTCCAGATAATCTGGTGCAAAGAAGCGATATAGTCCATAAATTGCCGCTGCTGCTACGACAATAATGCCAAGAGCTGCAAAAATCCATACGGTCTTGCTTTTTTTCTTCTCAGTATCATTTTCCTTTCTCAGAAGATCTCCAACCTTTGCTACGTTTTCAGACAGCAATCCATGTAATTCATCCAATCGATTCATATTACGTGTTCTCCTTTCCGCTCTATTTGAAAGTACAGTGGATGCACTTTACTTAATCTATATCATTATAACATATCTTTCCCAGAACGCGAGAAAAAATTTACATTTTATTGTTTTTTTATAAATTATACTGTAACAGGTCAGGCAAGCTGACCTGTTATATTATACTCTCTTCAGTTTTGCAAACGCCGCAAACATCTTTTTGACACCTGCCTGATGGAACTGAACCGTCACCTCGTAGTCACGCCCGCCGGATACAATCTTTACAACAAGACCCTCTCCAAACTTCTGATGGCGCACAAGGTCGCCTACATCATATCCCAGCTTGCGGCGTATTACACTATCTGCCGCAGCTCCAGCTCCCGCAGCTGCGCCGCCATCGACACCATTCGCCGCGCTGCCTCTGTATCCGCTATTCGCCTCGCCGTCTCTGTATCCGCTATCCGCTGCGCTGCCGCCTTGTACGCTATCCGCCGTGCCGCCTCTGTATCCACCATTTGCCGCACTACCATATCCACCGTCCGCCGCGCTGCCTTTATCCAGATCAAAGATCGTATCCGCGCCCTGCAGCGCCATCGGCTTCGCCCGGAACATATCGATCGCCTGACGGACGTTCGAAAAACTCTGCTCCATCCGCCCAAACTTATTCTCCGGCCGGGAACGCTGTCCGGTATCCGACTGCGCCAGCACCCGCGACGGTATCTCGTGAACAAACCGTGATATTCGGTTATACTGCAGCTGGCCTCGTATCATCCGCTGTCTGGCACAGGTGATCGTCAGATTTTTCATCGCTCTTGTAATACCTACATACGCCAAACGACGCTCTTCCTCTATCTCCTCCAGCGCATCGTCACTTGTGATCGACAGATAACTTGGAAACAATCCGTCCTCCATGCCTGCCAGATAAACCTGCGGAAATTCCAGCCCCTTTGCGCTATGTAAGGTCATCATTACAACACGGTCATTATCCGCGTCCAGACTGTCAATATCCGCCACAAGCGCGACTTCCTCCAGAAATCCGGACAGAGAAGGCTCCTTCTCGTTTTCCTCATAAGTCAGTACCTTTCCCTGCAGTTCTTCGATATTTTCGATCCTGGCCCGCGATTCGTCCGTGTCCTCCGCCTTTAGGTCTGACACATAAGCCGTCGCGTCAATGATTTCCTGCAGCAGCTCCGATACCGGGATCAGATCCACCTTAGAACGCATCGTCTGGATAAATGTTACAAACGGCTCAATTTTCACTGCAGCACGTCCAAGCGACGGAATTTCCGAGGCTGCCCGCAGCGCATTGTAAAAGCTTATATCGTGCTCATTGGCATAGGCCTGTACCTTAGCCAATGTCGCCGCGCCGATCCCGCGCTTTGGTACGTTGATAATCCTGCGTACCGCCAGATCGTCCCTTGCATTATCAATCGTTTTTAAATAAGAAAGCAGATCCTTGATTTCCTTACGCGCATAAAAGTTTACGCCGCCGACCATTTTATATGGAATGTTCGAAAAAATAAAATGCTCCTCAAACAAACGGGACTGCGCGTTTGTCCGGTATAAAACCGCGCAGTCCTGGTAGCGGAAGCTGCCGCTGCGTAGCTTCTGCTGGATATCCGAGGCAATATACGCCGCTTCATCCTCAGCGGATCCAAACTGCCGCAGCTGTACCTTATCTCCGGCGTCGTTCTGCGTCCAAAGCGCCTTCTCCTTTCGCCCGTAGTTGTTGGAAATAACCCCGTTAGCCGCGTCCAGGATGTTCTGCGTCGAACGGTAATTCTGCTCCAGCTTAATGACCACCGCATTCGGAAAATAATGCTCGAAATTTAAAATATTGCCAATATTCGCACCACGGAACTTATAAATAGACTGATCGTCGTCGCCTACGACACACAGATTTTCATATTTTGACGCAAGCAGGCGGACCAGCTCAAACTGAGCCGTATTCGTGTCCTGATATTCGTCAACCATCAGATATCGCAGTCTTTCCTGATAATAATCCAATACCTCCCGATCGCTTCGGAACAGCTCCACCGTTTTCATGATCAGGTCGTCGAAATCCAACGCATTGTTTTTCTGCAGCATTTGCTGGTATTCCAGATAGACACGAGCAGCCAGCTGAGACTCATAAGAGCCGCCGCTTTGTGATTGAAATACGGACGCGCTGACCAGTTCATCCTTCGCTTGGGAAATACGATTTAGAAAAAACCGCTCCTTGTACAGCTTTGTATTGATATCAAGGCGCTTGCAAATGTCCTTCATCAGCTGCTTCTGATCGTCCGAATCGTAGATCGTAAAGTTTGTTTCGTATCCGATGCGGTTGATAAAGCGTCTTAAAATCCGTACGCAGGCTGAATGAAATGTTGATACCCAGATACTTTCCGAGCCGTATCCCACAATATCGTCAATCCTCTCCCGCATCTCGCCCGCTGCTTTATTTGTAAAGGTAATGGCCATAATATGATACGGGTTTACCCCTTTTTCTTCTATTAAATATGCTGCCCGATGCGTCAGCACCCGCGTCTTGCCTGACCCCGCTCCCGCCAGGATCAGCACCGGCCCTTCGGTCTGACAGATTGCCTGCATCTGCATATCATTCATCGTTTCATACATACACCCGTTTCCTTCCGTCATTTTCCTGTGTTTCACATTGCTATTACTAATCTTAGCGCAGTCCCGCACATCCGTCAACCATTTTCATTTTTCTTTTTTTGCTTGCTATCCGATTTTCGTTACTATATAATGTATCTCAGAGGTGATGAATATGAAGATCGATGACAAAGACCTTTTAAACAGCATTTTGTCAAGCCTAAACCGGATTGACTATATCAAGCCTGACGATATTCCAAACATCGACTTGTACATGGACCAGGTCACGACTTTTATGAACGAACAGCTGGACGCGACCAGACGTTATCCAGATGACAAGATCCTGACGAAAACAATGATCAATAACTATACAAAAAATAACCTGCTCCCACCGCCGGACAAAAAGAAATATTCCAAGGAGCATTTGCTGACGCTCATTTTTATTTATTATTTTAAAGGTATCTTAAGCATCAGCGATATCCAGAATCTTCTGAATCCGATCACCGACCGTTACTTTTCTGAAAACGGCGAACTGGATCTGACGGCCATATACAAAGAAGTATTCGGACTGGAAAAGGATGAGGCCGGTATGCTTGCCAAAGATATTACACGTAAATTCAACACAAGCAGCCATACCTTTCCGGACGCTCCACAAGAGGAACGGGAAAATCTGCAGTTGTTTTCTTTTTTATGTATGCTCAGTTTTGATGTATATGTCAAGCGAATGCTGATCGAAAAGATCATAGACGCGAAGCTGGCCGGAAAGGCCGAGGACAAGCCCAGAAAATCTGGAAAAGAAAACCGAAAAAAATAAAAGCTGTCGGGCTGGCAAAACGCTGAATGACAGGCTTGCTTATCCAAACGGCAGTCTATCCGTCAGCGACCGGATCTGTATCCGACAAGCCAGCCTGTTTTTATCACGTCCTTTTGGGCTCAATCCGTATCATCCGACTGGCTGCGCAGCCGTTCAAGCACAAGATCATACCCGTCATGCCCATAATTTAACGACCGGTTCACTCTGCTGATCGTCGCTGTCGAAGCTCCGGTTGTTTCCGCGATATCCATATAAGTCTGCCCGCTGCGCAGCATATGCGCGACTTCAAACCGCTGTGACAACGCCTGCAGCTCGTTTACGGTACATACATCCTCAAAAAACCGATAGCATTCCTCTCTGCTTTTGAGTGTCAATATCGCGTCAAACAAACGATCCGCTGACTCTGTCTTAAATCCCTTTCCCATTTCTCCCCTTCTCCTCCTTTACCACATTACAGAACAGTCCAGACAAGCAAACTGGCTGTCTGAACTGTTTCCTGTTTTAGATCTGTTTGATATATTTTGTTGGAATATAGCCGGAATAGTTCTTGCCCTTCAGCGCATATTTCACGTTGCTCCATTTCGTTCCGGATACGTTCCGGCTGCTGCCAACTATCGTCACCTTTGTTCCCTTAGGGATCGTTCTTTGTATTTTGCAGCTTAACCCTGCCCCGCTTCGTACGTTTACGTTTTTCGTCGTATTTCCATACGTATAGATCGTAACGTAGTTACCGGAAAGATATCCTGTATAAGACTTTCCGTTCTTACTATAGGTAACTTTGTACCATTTTTCATCCAGCGTCGACAGTGTAAATTTATAAAACGGCAATCCAGTACCGGAAGGAATTACCGTCAGCGATGGATATTCTGTTCCCGCCTGCTCCCGTAAATGCATATTTGCCGTTGTCTTTAGCCTGAAGGAATGCAGCCGCTCCGTATTTGCGATCAGAACATCCGATTCCATGCCAAATTTCATATTGCCGTTCTCATCCAGCAAAAACGGCACTACCTTATAAAAATACTGCCGCCCTTCCGAAGCAATGACCGTTTCATCTGTATACTCCGTAACCTCGCTCCAGTTGATCGTGGTCAGCTGCTTATAAGTGCCCCCATAAGATTTGCTCCGGTAGACCTTATATCCGTCTGCGTTTTCCATCTGATTCCAGCGGATCGTAATCTCATCCGTCGCATTGTCCGACATCCTAAGCCCGCTCACGGAGCCAAAGCTCTCATCAATATCATCCGGGCCAATATCCGGATCCTCAATCTCTCCCTCGCCGCCGGAATAAAAGAAATTGCAATCTACATTTCCGGTAATCCCATTGACCTTTCCGGTACTGGAATACTGCCAGTATGTATACTCTCCGGTATACGCCGTTTTGGTCGTATAGTTTGCCAGCCAGCAGCTATAATCCGACAGCTTCGCTACATCAAAGGAGCTGTCTAAGAAATTCGGACTTCCGTAATACATCGGCTGAAAACCTGCATCTTCAATAATTTGGGCATACGCAATCGTATTTTTTGTGACCTGCGATTTTGACAAGCCATACGCGCGGTACGCGTTCGAGAACGCTTCAAAATCATAGACAATCGGAAGAGTGATCATATGCTTATAATCTTTGATCAGCTCCAGCGTTTTCTGCGCCTCTTTTTTTGCTTCTGCAGTTGTTATGGAATTGGAAAAAAAGTAAATGCCAACCTCAATCCCTGCGTCGTACGCACCCTGAATATTTTTTTTGAAATACTCATCCTCATACATCGCAAACTTATCCGACAAAGCCGTATATCCGCAGCGGATAAATACAAACTTCACTCCGGCTGCCTTTACCTTGCTCCAGTTGATCTCTGCCTGCCACTTAGATACATCGATCCCATTTACAATCTCACATTCACTTAGCTGCGGTGCGTGTGTGTAAGTCAATCCCGTAAACGGGCTTTTCGTTGTCTTTGACTGTGTGCTTCGAAATGCATACGGAGAAGCCTGCTCTTCCTGCGGCATTTCCTGCTGCATCTGTCTTTTTACATAATCCGGATCCATATAATCCGGCGCCAGCTCTTGCGGTGTTTGCGGAAGCTCCGCATCCTCCTGTATAATCTCTGCTACTGACTGTGCCTGCTTTGGCACAATCTCTGCCGCTCTAACATATCCGGCCGGATGACCGCATACAAGTATACATCCCAGTGCGCCTGCTATTATTCTTTTCTGCTGCATCATTCGTATCTCCTTCTACTTTTTCTATTCCTTCTTTCATTCGACCTTTTTCGTTGCTATGCTGCCCTGATATTCAGGCTGGCCTTTATCATAATTACGCTCTATTAAGGTTACCTTAAAAAGTACGAAAGAGTTTCGTGATTTTTACGTGTCACAGTCCGGAAATTTTTGGCAATTCGAAAACCGACGCATTAATTTTTCTGCTTCATGGATGTCACCACCTGTGAGATTCGATTGACAACCTCTTCAATATTTTTATTTACAACCGAACTGCGCTCTGACAGCTTGCCGACCTCGCTGGCCACAACCGCAAAGCCCGCTCCCTTATCGCCGGCCCTGGCAGCTTCAATACTCGCGTTTAACGCCAGGATTTTCTGTCGGCTTTGGATCGACTGCAGCGTGCTTGTTTCTTTTTTGACCTGTTCGATCAATTCATTCGTCTCATTAACGCCGTCTACTAGGTTCGTAAAAACATATTTCGTCTGATTTTTCGCATATTCAGAACGAAGAAAGGAATTAACTACCTTATCCAGCAGATCCACAGATGCTTCGATAACCTCCCTGGAACGTACATTTACCTTACGCATCGCACGTATAAATTCATCTGGATTCATACCAAGCGCCTGCGCGGTGCTGCGCGCCCTCTCCTCATCCGGCTGCTCCGGAAGCACTTGGCCGCCTAATACGTGCCCCAGCTTTTCCCCGTTAACCGTCATTTCTATTGCAAAATCAACCAGCCCCGCGTGGCAGTTGTATACCCCGCGTGCTTCTCTGTCACATTTTTCACAAGCCGTCCTGCCTTTTTGATTCGCCCGCACCGCCTTACAAAAGTCTGTAAAATGATACTGCTGTGATATGTATGCTCCATCCGCTCCAACTACTACCGTCGCCATACCTGTCGCAAGCGCCCAGTTTGAGATGATCTTCTCAAATTCGCGCATATCTGCAAAATCCTGTATTTTCAAATCCGCTTCCTCCCTCTATTGCCAAAGCATTTCCTAAACGAAACTGTTCCTATACCATTGTACACTGTATCAAGCTGTTTGTCATGCTTTTTTTGCGTAATAGCAGATAACCAGCCGTACAACCCGGCTGTAGCTGCGGATACCGTCCTCTACACCATTCATCGTAAGATTTGTCTCCAAAAAAACGTTTGTCGCTTGATTCACTGTTTCTGTTGAAAGTACTGCCTTTTTCTCAACCTGTTCCCACTTCTCCTCCGTTAAAAATACATCGTCCTTTTGTACCTGCTCGTTCACAGCCGGCAGCGTACTTCTCAGCTCCTCCGGTACGCTCGCGCGCACCTGCCTTGACAGATAGCCAAGCACGCTCAAATAACCGGAATACTGCAAATATACATCACCCGATTCCACACACGCCGCAAATCCAAAAAAATTCGCCTCATCCTCCAGGATCACCCCTTTTAAATGCGAAAACTCGTGGCAGACAGTCGCAGGTACATTGACCGGATACATCACCGTGTTATAATTTGCTTCCATTGTAAACGGAAAATAAATACCCAGCAAATACTGCTGGCTCATAAAATGTGACGCGCGTATCGGCTTCGGATCCGGATAATAGCCTGCCAGATAAGGATAGGTCTGCCCCTGCCTTTGCATTGCCTTCCTGCACGCCGCATACAGCTGCTCGTCCGTCCCCTCATAAACAGCCGCGCCGTCCGCATCCCGCTTCACCTGCCCAGAAAGCTCATTCGCCTTTGTCACTACATAGGTATACGCCGCCATCAGCTCTTCCACCCCGTAATCCGCCTGCACGTCAAAATATTGCTCCTCTACCGGAGTCGCATGATAGAGCATATAGCAATTCAGCGTTTCCGTCCCGTAAATATAAACAAAGATCCAGCAAAGCAGCTTACGATTCCAAAAACGCAGGCGCGGCAGCTTTTTACGGTTCAAAAGCAAAAAAGGCACGATCACCAGCTCAAGCAGCGCCAAACAGACACCCACCGCGATCAACAGCTCCCCAACAGAGCTATGGAACAAGCCAGACAACCGGGCCATCAGACCTGTGCCGATCGGAAACAGCTTAAGACGGTACCAATCGGTGAACGCTCTGAAATTCCACGATAGAATATGTACGGCTGTGATCAAAACCAGCAATATCGGTAATATGGGTAATATCCGCTTTTTCTTTCGTAAGTTCATGCTAACCCCTTCCTTTGCAGCTATTATTTATAATAGGAAGTATATCACAGGTCAACTACCGTGTCTATGCAGACACAGATACATCTTGACTGCCAATTTCTGTTAAAAATATATTTCCCTGATGTTTCTAATAAGCAATATTTACGTGACTTTAAAGTCCGTATATGCTATAATCAGGTACTACAAAGCAAAAAGGAGGAGGCCATACATGAAATCAGACATTCAAATTGCACAAGAAGCACAAATGCTGCACATCAAGGAGGTCGCTGCCAGCTACGGCATTGCGGAGGACGATTTGGAGTTATATGGCAAATACAAAGCCAAGCTCTCTGACGAGCTGATCGAAAGGACAAGCTCAGATCCCGACGGAAAGCTGATCCTTGTAACCGCTATCAATCCGACCCCAGCCGGAGAGGGCAAGACGACAACCAGCATCGGGCTTGGACAGGCATTCGGAAAGCTTGGAAAAAACTGCCTGCTGGCGCTGCGTGAGCCATCGCTTGGCCCATGCTTCGGCATCAAGGGCGGCGCGGCCGGAGGCGGATATGCGCAGGTCGTTCCGATGGAGGACCTCAATCTGCATTTTACCGGAGACTTCCATGCGATCACATCAGCCAACAATCTGCTCGCCGCGCTTCTTGACAACCATATCCAGCAAGGAAACGCGCTTGAGATCGATACACGTCAGATCGTGTGGAAGCGCTGCATGGATATGAATGACCGTTCGCTGCGCAATATCGTCGTAGGGCTTGGCGCAAAGTCTGACGGTTTTGTCCGCGAGGACCATTTTGTAATTACAGTGGCAACCGAGATCATGGCAATTTTATGCCTGGCTTCGGATATGGCCGATCTGAAAAAGCGTCTGGGAGATATCATTGTCGCCTATAATTATCAGGGAGAACCAGTCACCGCACGCCAGCTCCAGGCAGTCGGCGCAATGGCCGCGCTGCTAAAGGACGCTTTAAAGCCAAACCTCATCCAGACGCTGGAGCATACCGGAGCAATCGTCCACGGCGGACCATTCGCGAATATCGCACATGGCTGCAACTCTATCCGCGCTACAAAAACAGCTCTGAAGCTTGCAGATTACGTTGTTACCGAAGCCGGCTTCGGCGCGGATCTCGGTGCAGAAAAATTCTTTGATATCAAATGCCGCAAGGCAGGGCTAAAGCCGGACGCAGTCGTACTCGTCGCTACCGTGCGTGCGCTCAAATACAACGGCGGCGTACCAAAGCAGGAGCTTTCCGCAGAAAATCTGGATGCGCTCAAAAAAGGCATCTGCAATCTGGAAAAGCATATCGAAAACCTGCAGAAATACGGGGTGCCGATCGTTGTTACACTCAACGCCTTTTTGAGCGATACAAAGGCAGAATACGAATACATCCGCAGCTTTTGTGAAGAAAAGGGCTGTGAATTTGCGCTGTCACAAGTATGGGAAAAAGGCGGCGAAGGCGGTATCGAGCTGGCGCAGAAGGTACTAAAAACACTGGATGAGAAGCCTACCGCATTCCATCCGCTTTATCCGGACGAGCTGCCGCTAAAAGAAAAAATCCGTACGGTTGCAGCTGAGATCTACGGCGCAGCAGACGTCAGCTATACACCAGCAGCAGAAAAAACGCTGGCGCGGCTGACAGAGCTTGGCTTTGGACACCTCCCAGTCTGCATTGCAAAAACGCAGTACTCGCTGTCCGACGACCAGCATAAACTCGGACGGCCTTCAGGATTTACGGTAAACGTACGGGATGCTTATGTAAGCGCAGGCGCAGGCTTCGTCGTAGTCCTGACAGGCGCGATCATGACAATGCCGGGACTGTCCAAAACACCTGCCGCATACGGCATAGATGTAAATGAAAACGGTTGTATTACCGGATTATTTTAATACGACAACAGTAAAACAGGCGCTGCCTGACCAGAATGGAAGCAATCTGCCTCCATTCAGCCAGGCAAGCGCCTGTATATCATTGCTGCTCTTCCTCTTTTTTTACATAAGAATACGCATTTGAGATCCGCGCGTTCTCCGCTGTCAGCTCTACCGGCTCACGATAATAAGCAATTACCGGGGTGCCTGTCGGCAATATCTGATACAGCTTTTCGGCCAGATCACTCGGCATATTGATGCAGCCATGCGAGCCGGAATCTTTATAGATCTCTTTTCCGAAATCGTTTCTCCAGCTTGCGTCATGAAAACCTACGTTATATGCAAACACCATAAAATACTTGACATCTGACGCATAATTTTCACCGACCAGCGTTGCGTCCCGCTCTTTATACACAATTTTAAACAGCCCGTCCGGTGAACCGTTATTCCGGCTGATATTTCCGGTCACGATATCGGACTCCAGCTTCAGCTTCCCTTTTTCGTAAAAATACATATGCTGGTTTGTATAATCGACCTCAACATAAGTATTTCCGATATCATATGTTTCGCTCTTCACCTCCGCCGTCTGGTTAAAGACAGGCTCCCGTTCGATCGTTTTTCCCGACTTGATCTCGGATAAGAGCTGGTTTTTCTCCTTTTCCTTATCGATGACCCATCCGTAATCGCCGCCGCCAATCTTTACTTTGTCGCC
This sequence comes from uncultured Eubacterium sp., assembly GCA_910586225.1. Lineage (GTDB taxonomy): Bacteria > Bacillota > Clostridia > Lachnospirales > Lachnospiraceae > Eubacterium_J. Next base: position 18,531 of record CAJUIL010000030.1, read on the forward strand.
AAGAGAGGTTTTAAATACCCGGACGTCTCCGTACGTATTGTATTTACTGGCCAAATACTGTACATAGCTGGTTACCTTGGATTCATCCAGCGTCACGGAATAATCCGCTCCAATCGTAATCCACTCCTTGATCCGTGAAGAATCCAACACCTCTCCCTCTTCTCCAACATCATAACGAATGGTCGTGTGCAGATAGGAGTTGATATTTTTCAGAGCTTTTTTCAGCTTTTTATCATCAGATTTTACCTTTGGCTCCTCATAAACCTCATCCGTCAGCGTCAGCTTTTCATCGCCCCTGTCAACCGCCTCGCGCGCCAGCTTTTGTACGTCCGCCAGCCGGATCTGGTTTCCGTCCTCAGCCGGTACCAGTTCATAGCCTATGTCGGTTTCCCGCAGATAAGCGTCCTTCGGCTTGTTGATATACTCCGGCTGGAAACATGGGAGCTGCGCTACCACCTTGTCCAATTTATTCGCGTTAAACGCTGCGGACACCTCCAGATCGATCTCCTTTTTGCCCTTGCGGGCGGATATCCATTTATATTCATCCTGCTGCTGCAAAATATCATGGATCTCTGTACCTGGTACATACGTATAATCAATATCTGGCCCGATAATCTGATACTTGTCCCCGTCGCGGGTTTCCAGGCTGAAAATATAGTCTGCGACTTCTTGTGCAACCTTATCCTCCGCCTCCTCAACAGTCATTTTGTCAACCGCAACACCGTTCAACACTGTGCCTGGGAAAAAATGCTCCGCATAGTAAGACGCCGTACACAAATAACAGACCAGGAGTGCGATCAGCAAAAAACATAATAAGATGCTCGAAATGATCAGCGCAGACTTTGCTGCCGACTTCTGTTTTCTCATAATCATACCTTCCTTTCCAAGTGCGGACACATCTACGCACTCGTTTTCTGTAATCATTCTAACAGAATATCAGCCCTTTGGCTACCTTCCAACTGCAGTAATATCCTGTCTATCAATAAAATGCGCATACAAGCTGCCAAAAACAAGGTGAATCGACAATTTTTTTTATACTCATCCTATCTTATCATATGCCGGCATCAAATCGACGGCTTTTCCTCCGGCTGTTGTCCGGCTGGCTCTGTTTCTAACAAAAGAGCCGTCTTTCCATGCTTTTTGAGGCCCCGGACTACCATCCTGCGGATCATATCATAAATCACAGCAAACACCGGAACACCGACTAAAATTCCGACAAAACCGAAAAATCCCTGGAACAGCGTGATTGAAAACAACACCCAAAAGCCGGTCAGCCCCACACTGTCTGCAAGCAGGCTCGGTCCAAGGATATTTCCGTCAAACTGCTGGAGGACAATAATAAACACAATAAAAATAATACAGTTTACCGGCCCTGAAATCAGCACAAGCAGCGCCGAAGGAACTGCGCCGATATATGGCCCAAAGTATGGGATCACATTCGTCACCCCGACAATCACGCTGATCAGGACTGCATTTGGGAATCCCATGGTAAACGTCATGATAATGCAGAACACATAGCAGATCAGCCCTACGATCGCACTGTCCAGTATTTTTCCACCAAAAAATCCAACAAACGTCTTATCGATAAACCGCAGCTCCTTCATTACCGCATCTGCCCGATCGCTTTTCAATACCGCGTATAATACCGCCTTTCCCTGTCTTGCAAAGGTCTTGCGGCCAAGCAGCAGGTAAATGCAGATAATGATCCCGATCAAAAGGTTATACAAGATCCCGACAACCGAGCCTACCGTATCCGCAAATCCGCCCATCATACCCTGCATCGTAGGCAGCAGGTCCGTCTTTGCCCAATCCTGCAGATTATGTTCCACATTAATGATCGCCGTATTTGCGTATGTCTGCAGCATCTCATTCCCATCCAGCATTCCCGTCAGCCACTTCGCAAATTCATCCATCTTCTGCGGCACCGCATTTACCAAGATAAGCGTACTGCTCACCATCTCCGGGATCACCATACTCATCAAAAGGTAAATGACCAAAAAAGTCAAGATCAGCACAAGCAGTACGGTCAGCGCGTTGGCGCGCTTTTTATGCTTGTCCGGCAAAATATTCGCGATCCTTTGTTCCAGGAAATTGCACGGCGTTTTCAGCAAATACGCCATGACAGCCCCATAAATAACCGGCTTTAAGACGCCGAGCAGCCATAGAAACGAGTGTCGGATCTCTCCAAAGCCCTGAATCGCAAAAAACAGCAGAATCGCTAACGCCAGCGAAACAAAACCAGTAAGCGACTGATAAAATATTTTCTTCCAATCTTCTTTTTTCATGCTACAAAATCCTCCTGTAAGCTCCTATTTTCACAGTCTCCTGCCCAAACAGGAGTTGTCAGTCATTCTTTGAGCTGTCTTTACTATATCACAAATTCCGTCACAAGGAAACAGCTTCTTTCCTGCAATACAATAAATACACCTGTAACAGTTCAGGCAAGCTGAACTGTTGCCTGCAAAAATCCACTGAAAATCGCTTCGCCATGGGATTTTTGCACTCCTGAATCATGTTCTTACGGTCTTTGCAGCAAGGTGCAAAGACCTGCCTGAACTGTTACATACACTTCCAAAAAATACAAAGAAATTTATAAAAAGGCGTTACATTTTCCATATTCTATGCTATAGTAAATAAATAGCAGCGCTATAAATACAGATAAAATCAGGAGGTATTTTTACAATGGCAAGATTTACACTACCACGCGACCTTTACCACGGCAAAGGTTCTCTTGAAGCATTAAAGTCCTTCCAAGGCAAAAAAGCAATGATCTGCGTAGGCGGCGGTTCCATGAAGCGTTTTGGCTTCTTAGACCGTGCACAGCAGTATTTAAAAGAAGCCGGAATGGAAGTCGAGCTGTTCGAGGGCATTGAACCGGATCCATCGGTAGAAACCGTTATGAAGGGTGCGGAAGCTATGGCAAAATTCAATCCGGACTGGATCATCGCTATGGGCGGCGGTTCCCCGATCGACGCTGCAAAGGCTATGTGGATCAAATACGAATATCCGGACATCACGTTTGAGGATATGTGCAAGGTATTCGGCATTCCAAGTCTGCGCAAGAAAGCACATTTCTGCGCAATCTCTTCCACATCCGGCACAGCGACCGAGGTAACGGCATTTTCTATTATCACCGATTACCAAAAAGGGATCAAATATCCGATCGCCGACTTTGAGATCACACCGGACGTTGCCATCGTTGACCCAGATCTTGCAGAAACAATGCCGCAAAAGCTTGTTGCGCACACCGGAATGGACGCTATGACACACTCCGTTGAAGCATATGTATCCACCGCGAACTGCGACTATACAGATCCGCTGGCGCTCCACGCGATCAAAATGATCCAGCGCGACCTTGTAGCTTCCTACAACGGCGATATGGAAAAGCGTGCTTCGATGCACAACGCACAATGTCTGGCAGGTATGGCATTTACGAATGCGCTTCTTGGCATCGTACATTCCATGGCACATAAGACTGGAGCAGCGTTTGCAGACCACGGCGCACACATTATCCACGGCGCGGCAAACGCAATGTATCTGCCAAAGGTAATCGCATTCAATGCCAAGGACGAAACGGCAAAGAAGCGCTATGGCGATATTGCGGACTTTATGGACTTAGGCGGCTCTACGCCGGACGAAAAAGTCGAGCTGCTCATTTCTTATTTAAGAAAAATGAACGACGACTTAAAGATTCCTCAGTGTATTAAAAACTATGGCCCGGACAGCTATCCGACAGAACAGGGCTTCGTACCGGAAGAGGTATTTTTAGAAAGACTGCCTGAGATCGCAGCAAACGCTCTTTTAGATGCCTGCACTGGCTCCAACCCGCGCCAGCCAAGCCAAGAAGAGATGGAAAAGCTGCTGAAATGCTGCTACTATGATACCGATGTAGATTTCTAAGACACCCATACATAGCAAACGCAAAACCCCACAAACCGGCAGCGGGAGTTCCCTGCTGCTGTTGCGGGGTTTTCTCTTTTTCGCATTACAGTCTGTAATCAATATGCCGATACTTTGCATCGTTGGCTGTAAAAATCATCGTCTGTTCCAATGCCTGACGCTGCTTTCTCAGCACCTCCTGTTCCAGCCTGCTTTGCACCACATTTTCCTGCAGCGTACTTCGTGTCCCTGCAATATCCTCATATTGTTCTTCCAGCGCAGAAGTTTCTTCCGCAGAAAGCTCCCCCGTCTGAGCCGCGTTTTCTTCCAGCTCTTCCAGTGCGCCTTCTTCGAGCGTTTCTTGTTCTAACTGCTCTTCCAGTTCTTCTTCCAGCTCCTCCTGCAGCTCGTCGAGCTCCTCGGTCATTTCGTCCATTACCTCGGAAAGCATACCCTTGTTCTCGTCCTCGGTACCCAGGGCTTCCTCGATCCTGTCCTTCTTGCGTTCTTCCTCGGTCTTTGGCGCCATCTCTTCTGCCTTTTCAGCAATCTTCTCGCCAATTTCCCTTGCTTCGTCGAGCACATGGCTCATCTGGCTGTTATTGTACTGCTGCTTTGCGGCCGCAATCTGATCCTCATAGGAATGAAACATATCCAATTTCCGCGCAATATCCTCCAGACTGGTACACTGTATCGATTTTAAGTTTTCCTTCTGCTTCTCAAAAAACTCTACCTGACTGGCGCATTTCTGCTGACGCTCCTGTCGCTCCTGCGTGCTTTTTAAGCCGCCGATGCTTGCAAAGCGTACAACGCTAAATCCCTGCATACTCACACTCATAAGCCGATCCTCCCTTCCGAAAGCCGCCCGGACAAGGCGGCCGTTTCTGATCCACACTAAATCAAATACTTCATAACAAAAACCTGCAGCTCGTCAATCCATTCCCGGCGCGCCAGCAGCGCCACATCGGACGCATCCGATACCCGGACTCTTGCTGCCTGCCCAAGGCCGCCGACACCCGGTTCCTTCATGATCGAGCCATAACAAAAGATCACATATTCTCCCTGCGGCTTATATTTTTCAGCAAACCGCTGCAGTTCCCGGCTGCTCATGCAAAAGCCTTCATCTGCGGCGCTGGCCGAAAATCCCTCTTTTTCTAAGTCATACGTAAGCGGCTGCAGCTCTTCGTCAAAGGCCGCGATTTCCTCCATCCGCGTATATCTCGGCATGGCTGTAACCCATGCGGCTCCCAGCATCGCAGCTACCGCGATCCCCGCCAATACGGAGGAAACTTGCCGCCTTTTTTGATAACAGCTTTTTGCACCGCCGTTTTCTCTTATCTTTCCAAGCCTTTCCACCCGCTTTTTCAATACCGGAAAGCTGTGGTCTGAAAATGTCGTGACCCCTGCAGCCAAAAAGCCTTCCTGACGCCGAATACGCAGCGTCTTTAAAATCACTCCCGCATAGGCACAGGCATCCAGCGGCCCAAGCATAACGCTCCCTTCATCGCTGCTGTATTCCACATTCTCCCGCAGCCTTGCTTCTGCAGCTGGGAGCAGCGGATGTATCCACCAGAAAATCCTAAGCCACGCATACGCATGAAGCAGCAGCACATGGCCTTGGCGGATATGCAGCATTTCATGACAGATTACCGCCGCAAATTCTTCTTTTGAAAGCCGCTCTTGCAGTATCTGCGGCAGCACAATATAAGGCTGCAGTATTCCTCCTGCAAACGGGCTGCAGTACTCCTCGGTCAGATAAACACGGATCTTCCATCTTCTGCCCTTGGGAAGCAGTCCGCTGTATTCCGCTCTTTCCAAGCGCCGCATTCTGCAAAGCTCCCTGCGTAACTTTCTGTGCCGCCGGATATGCCGCACAGCCAGAACGCCTGTCACCATAAAATAAATCGCCGCCAGTTCCTCTGTGATAAGCCCCCGGACATAATTCGTAAGAATAAACAGCCGTCCGGTGAAAAAAATCTTTGAATAGCCCATCAGACACGCAAACGGCACAAGCGCGAGCATTCCAAGGTTCAGCCGCCAAGTACGCGCGCCCCCAAGCCTGCATAAGATCAGCGCCGCTGCCAGCACTACCGTCGCCGCCGCCATCATGCGCATCAGCTTTAACAGGGTGAAAAGCAGCACAAACATTCCAAAGCTCATACCTGTCAGCTCCTTCTGTCTTCTTTCATTTTTTCCACGAGCTGCTCCAGCTGTGAAAACTGCTCGTCGCTTAAATGCGAATTTTCGATAAAGCTTGCCACCGCCAGCGTAGAATTACCGCCGAAAAAATTGCGTACAAACCGTTCCTGCTTCTCCGCCAAACATTCCTCTCTGGATTTTACGACATAATAATGGTACACACGAGAATCCTTTTCGTCTACCTGATGACGGATCACGCCCTTTGCAAGCAAACGGTTGATCAGCACCCGGATGGTCCTTGCGCTGACTTTCAGCGACCCTTCCAGGTCCTGTATAATCTCAGAAGCCGTGATCCCTCCTTCCGAAGCCCAGATCACCTCCATCACAAGCCATTCTGTTTCACTTGGCGTCGTTTCTTTCCCCATATATCCTCCCTGTGCCATCACACTTTCTATATCGGTTTATGTACATAAACATTTAACCCTAATCTCTGTTTTTTTCTGCCAGCTCATCGTCTGCGCCCACTCCGGCGGCGTATCCTGCTGTATATCTCCCAGCAGAACCACGCGTCCTGCGCAGACACCTCCTCCTGCGCAAACGCCGCCGCCAATGCCGTCCGCATAAAATACGCCCAATCCTGCGGCTGGATCTCTTGGTAAATTCTATTTAACATCTGCTCATACTGCGCATCCGATAATCTGCGCTGCGGCATTCTGACACGCATACGCATCCTGCGGTAAATCCTTGTATTGATCCGCCGGACGGCTTTGCTGCATTTCCCCTCCTGTATCTCACGCTTTGGACGCAGACAATACAAACGTACCGCCCGACGGCATCCTGCAAGCGCAAGCAAGAGCGACAAAGCTGCCGCGGCATATATGATCCAAAGCCTGTATCGCTGCCATACCCTGTACACACCGGACTGCTGTTTTGTATTTGCAGCGTTTTCCTTTTTTGAAGCATCATCCGTTTTCGTATCATCGGTATCGGTCTGTGTTTCATCTTCCTTCATTTGCTCATCTTCCAAGTCATCTATATCCGTTTGTATTTCGTCATCGTCTGCAGCATCCGTATCCCGTATCTGCCCATTCGCTGCATTCTGTCCAAGAGCAGCTCCCGGCGTCACATCAATCGGCACCCATCCGATCTGCTCCAGATAGATCTCCACCCATGCGTGCGCGCCGCTGTCTTTTATAGACGCGACGTATACGTCGCCCTTCTTGCGAAACTGCCTTCTGCGCACGACATAACCGGACGCATATCTTGTCGGAACTCCAAGCTCCCGCAGCATCAAAACCGCCGCACTTGCGAAATGCACACAGTACCCTTTCCCGCTTTTCAGTAAAAAATACGCAACCGGATCCTCACCCTCCGGCAGCTCATCCAAAACCATGCTGTACGTCTGATACCTTTTCAACGTAGCGGAAACTACCAGCGCCTTCTGCAGACGGTTCTGGTTGCACCAGACCGCTCCATCGACCAGATCTGTCTCATGCTGCAGATAGAGCAAGGCCAACCAATTCTTATAGTCCTTTAAATTTAACAAATTATCGTCCAAATGCAGCTCTCCCTGCTGCATCTCCGATAGATATTCATTTATGGTCGGCACATCTTTTGACGTATCTTGGTACGCTTTTTTCGCAAAATCATCATACCAGTCAAATACCCGCGGCTCTGTCTCATCCAAAACAGAATCCAGCGTGATCCCTCCGGTAAAACGGCTCCATCCGCTGTAAGTAAACGTATCCTGCAGCCAAGACTTGCGCAGGGAAGCATCTCCGATCAGCCGCTCCTTATCAAAATTTTTTACATGATCCGATGCATAAGGCAAAAACGCATACCTGCTGCTGATCCCGGTATGCTCGATCGTATATTCCACCCTATCCACATCGTTATTTGAGTTCATTGAACTAAATACACCGCCAAACGCATAGCGCACCTGGATCCGTGCTTCTCCGTGCGCATACAGATCATACTGCGCCTGCAGCAGCTCATGGGCCGCCTCCTTTTTGTCGGCGCCTGCCTGCGCACAGGCGTCCGCAAATTTCTGCTTGTCATAAACCCAGCTTCCGTTTAAATAATCCGTTCCGCAAAATCCTTTTAACAGCATATCCTCTGCCGGACATTCAGAAGCAGTCACGCGCAGCATTTCCTTTCCCGTATAGTGCGGCGTTTTGTTATTGACCTCCTCTTGTCTGGGCAGTACATAGCCGCGCGTGAAGCTGGAAATACCCTGTTCCGCCTTTTTCTGAAAGGTCTGCACCCCCGGCGCTGCCGCCAACAGCCGCTCGTTCGTCAGGTCCGACAGCATTTTGGCACACAGCAGGATACCGATCGCTGCCGCTGCCACACAGACCGCAGACAGCCAAGGCAGCAGCCACGTCCGCGCATGGCGCTGCTTTTTATCTATATGTACCCGCAGCGCTGTCCGTCTGCCGTTCCAGCCATCCGCGTGCACAAGCATAAGTGCCGCAAAAAACAAAGCCAGACCTTTCCACTGAGGAACATACCCAATCAGCAGCTCTGCGAAAAATACCCCGGCGGGCAGCAGCAAAAGCAGCTCACGTCTGCGAAAGACAGCGGCAAACACAAGCACAAGCAGCACAGCCGTAAGCGTATAAAAAGCAAAAGCCAGACCGCGAAGCTCTGCCCTTCCTATCCATATGGTAAATGTGGTTTTCAAATGCAGGTTGAATTTTTCTAAAAACTGCGTTCCCAATGCACACGCCCCGTCCTCCAGATCTATCCTGTGCTGCTCATAATAACGAAATAAAACCCATGCATAAGCAGCCGGAACGAGCAATCCACAGACTATCTGCAGCCCGCGCAGACGTATCGCCCGGATTCCAAGCTCATACAGCAGCGCCGTAAAAACAGCCGACGCACACACCCATACATATGCGTTTTGGGAAAGCGTCCAGTCTGGAAAAATATCCTGCGCCATCCAGACCGCGGAATAAAAACAGGCCGCCGACATAATGCTCAGTAAAAACGTCCGTACGACAGTATCTGCAAGCGTATACTCCCTATAGGATGATTTCCAGCCCACCAAGCTCCTCCTTCCAGTTTTCCAGAGAAAATTTTACAATCTTGTCCCCGTTTTTAAAAAGCTGCAGCCGCTCGTCCAGCTGCAGCGCATACAGATAATGCTCTCCCCGGTATTTTTCGCGGTAAGCCTCTGCCAAGTTGCTCTCCTTCCGTTCAAAAATATCTTCCATATAAACACTCAGAAACAAATACAGGCTCTCCTCATCATCCACACGCACTCGTACGATGTCTCCGCCGCAGCCGCTATACCACGCTGCGTAATGCGCGCATCCTGCATCCATCAGCGAAAAAGAAATGCTTGCCAAGATGACCAGATAGGCGTTTACTTTTTCCGCCTTAGAGCGTCTGCTGTTTTCATAATCCAAAAACAGCACCACTGGGCAGGCCTTCGGCAGACTGTTCTCCTTTACGAGCAGCTCGTCCAGCTTCGCACTCAGCTTCCAGTGCACGCTTTGTATTTTATCCCCGGCGCGGAACTCCCGCATCTGAAACAGCTCGCTGCGGTCGTCGCCAGGACGAAAGGCATCGTACACCTGCGCATCTCCCGAAAAATTTTCCACAGCTTGCGACAGCTGCACGCCAATTTCCCGCATCTGCGGCAGCACCTGCACGCAGCCGCCGCATCGGAGCGTTTTATGCACATAAAACAGCCCTGTCAGATCATAGAGTCGTACTTTTTTTAGCTGTATTTCAAAGCCTCCATAATCCTCCATCGTAAACGAATAGTCAAAGCTGTTCGTTCCGGCTGCGGCCATACCTCCCCGCAGCCATTTCTTACAGCCGCCGCCCAAAAAACGGTTTTTCTGCTCCAGCTGAAAGCGGAATTTCATACATGGTAAAAAGCCTCGGTTTTCCATTTGAATGCGCATCGTCAGCGGCTTTCCGCATTCCGCAGACGCAATCGGAAACACTACCGCGCACCGCACCGTCCGTACCCGGTATACCAAAAGCAGGACGGCGGAAACAAGCAGCACTGCGCCCGCATAACCAAGCAGCAGCAAAGAAGCGCTTTCATATAATATCGAAATATAAAACAAAACTGCTGTGACCGCAATTCCCCGCAGGATACTTAACATCTTTCCTTCACCCTCTGTAACTGTTCTTCTGCCCATGCACGCAGCCAAGCCACTGCTATCTGTGCTCCTGCCGGTAAGAAACCGGCTGTTTTACCGCGTCCAGCACTTCAGAAAGAACTGCCTCCGGCGATATATGCGTTACTCTTGCTTTCGTATTCAGACGTATCCGGTGCTTTGCCGTATCTTGGAATACCGCTGCGACATCCTCTGGTATGACAAAATTCCGGTTATGCAAAAACGCCCATGCTTTCGCCATTTTCGTACTTGCAATCGATCCGCGCGGGCTGACTCCAAGCTCAATATAATCGTTTTCCCGCGTCGCCTGCGATAGCTGTACAATATAATGGTAAATATTTTCGTGTACATACACCCGTTCAATCTCCTCCTGCAGCTGCAGAAGCTCCTCCGCCTGCAGCACACACTGTATCGCTTCAGTTCCGGCACGCACACTCTTTCCCTTTGCAATATCAACCTCGCTGCCCTCATCCGGATATCCCATGCTCATGCAGATCATAAAGCGGTCAAGCTGCGCCTCCGGAAGCAGCTGCGTCCCTGCGCTTCCCTTTGGATTCTGCGTCGCCATTACGATAAACGGCTTTGGCACCTCCCTGCTCACGCCATCTACCGTAACAGCGCCTTCCTCCATAACCTCCAGCAGCGCCGACTGTGTTTTTGGCGAAGTGCGGTTGATCTCATCCGCCAGAAATAAATTACACATGACCGTCCCCGGATAATACACAAAGCCTCCCGTGTCCTTCTGATACATATTAAATCCCAAAAGGTCCGACGGCATTACATCCGGCGTAAACTGGACTCTGCGGTTATCAAGCTCCATCGCCCTTGAAAACGCAACCGCAAGCGTCGTTTTGCCAACGCCCGGCACATCCTCGATCAAAATATGTCCTCCTGACAGAATCGCCGCAAACGCTTTTTGAATGCATTCATCCTTACCAGTCAGCGCCTTTCGTACCTCCTGGACCACGGCGTCTGCTTTTACATACCATCCGTTGTGCATACTACCGCTCCTATCATTTCCTGAATATCCTGCACACCCTGCTCTACCATAAATTGACGTATATCGTTAATGATCTCGATCGTCGCTGTCGGATTCGCAAAATTGGCCGTACCGACCGCTACCGCTGTCGCGCCTGCCAGCATCATTTCCAGCGCATCCTCCGCGTTTCGTACGCCGCCCATACCGATCACTGGAATCTCTACCGCATGAGCTGCTTCGTAAACCATGCGTACTGCAACTGGATGAACCGCCGGGCCGGACAATCCGCCCGTTTTATTGGCAAGCGCAAACTTCCGCGTTTTCACATCGATTTTCATGCCCGTCAGCGTATTGATCAGCGATATTGCATCTGCGCCCTCTGCTTCTACTGCCTTCGCCATTTCTGCGATATTTGTTACATTCGGGCTTAGCTTTATAACAATCGGGTGCGTGGATATTTTGCGGATTTCTTTCGTTATATGCGCCGCCATATGCGGAGCCTGTCCAAACGCAATGCCGCCCTCCTTCACATTCGGGCAGGAAATATTAATCTCCAGCATACTGACCGGCTGGTCATTTAACCGCTCCACTACCTCCAAGTAATCATACACCGACCTTCCGCAGACATTGACGATCACTCTCGTATCAAACTGCTTTAAAAACGGGAGATCCCTTTTTATAAACACGTCCACACCCGGATTCTGCAAACCGATCGCATTTAACATACCGCCATATACCTCTGCGACCCTAGGCGTCGGATTGCCTTCCCACGGCACATTTGCCACTCCCTTTGTGATCACGCCGCCCAGCTGATTCAGATCGATAAACTGCGCGTATTCCTGCCCAGAGCCAAACGTTCCAGATGCGGTAAGAATCGGATTTTTAAATGTTATCCCTGCAATATTTACCTTCGTATTCATCAGATATCCACCTCCTTCGCGTCAAAAACAGGTCCTTCTGTACAGATCCTTTTATTCCGCACTCTGGTATGCTCATCCTTATGCGTGGACTTGCAGACACAGCCAAGACACGCCCCCACGCCGCAGGCCATCCGCTCTTCTAATGAAATCCAGCATTCCATCCCGTTTTCCTGCGCATACTGCTTTAGCGCCCGCAGCATCGGCATCGGCCCGCAGGCATAGATCACATCTGCCTGCAGCTGCTTTTGACGAACCGCGTCAAGCACATTCCCTCTCGTCCCAACCGATCCATCCTCCGTCGCGATATGGACATTTCCATACAACGCAAACTGATCGCTCAGAAAAATCTGACGATTTTGATACCCCAAAATGATCTCCTTTTCACAGTCCAGCTCCTTGACTAGCTGCAGCATCGGCGGGATCCCAATTCCTCCGCCGATCACAAACGCCTTGTTCTGCTTCTGCGTAAAGCCATTTCCAAGCGGTCCGATCACATATAACGGCATTCCCGTACGCATAAAAGAAAACTCATCCGTCCCTTTTCCCGTCACACGATATACGATCCGTATCGCCTGATCCTCTTTATCAATTTCACAAATACTAATCGGCCTTGGCAGCAGCCTGCTCCCATCCCGGCAGTACACGCCTACAAACTGTCCTGCACTTGCGGCTTCCGCTATCGAATCTGTATGCAGCCACATACTGTAAATATTGGTAGCAATCTCTTCCTGGCGGATAATTACCGCTTCTTCCTTAAATTTCCGGCTCATTTTGCCACTCCCCCTCCTAACCTTCATTCCTTACCGCCTGCCCTGCATTCCTTCTTTTTTGTACAAAGAGAGCAAGCCTCTTTATCTGCTCCGGCTCACCGGACTATTTCGCTCTCTGCAGCGCGCCGTCGATATCCGCGATCATATCCAACACCGCCTGTCTGGATGCATCCGCATAACCTTCCGGTGAAAAATGCGCATATTGCTCCTGCTGATAAGCCGCTATGATTCCCCTGGAAGAATTTACGATCGCGCCTAGTCCGTCCTCATTAAAATAGTGAACCAGATCTGCGCCTTTTCCTCCCTGCGCGCCATATCCTGGCACAAGTATATATGCCTTCGGCATCACCCTGCGCATCACTCTGCCGACCTGCGGATACGTAGCGCCAACAACCGCGCCTACATAGCTGTAATCATCTCCCATATGCTGTGCACCCCACTGTGCAACCTTTTCCCCGACATATTCATACAGCGGCCTGCCATCGATCAGCTGATCCTGAAACTCACCGCTGGACGGGTTAGAGGTTTTCACAAGGATAAAGATCCCTTTCTTTTCCTCCTTGCACACATCCAGAAACGGCTGGATACCATCCGTCCCCAAATACGGATTTACCGTCGCAAAATCCTCATCAAATGCCGAAAGCCGTTTGCTGCCAACCGTAAGCTTTCCTAAATGAGCAACGGCATACGCCGCTGACGTAGAACCGATATCGCCGCGCTTTACATCCCCGATAACAACCAGATCTTTTTCATGACAATAATCCACGGTCTTTTGAAACGCCTTTAAACCTTCCACCCCAAGCTGCTCATACATCGCAATCTGCGGCTTTACTGCCGGGATCAGGTCATACACGCTGTCAATAATACCCTTGTTAAACTGCCAGACAGCATCCGCCGCACCTTCCAGCGTCTCACCATACTCCTGATACGACGCTTTTAAAAGATGCTCTGGTACAAACGACAGCGTTGGATCCAGACCAACAACGATTGGGGCTTTTGTTTTTTTTATTTTTTCTATCAGCTTATTTATCATGATCTTCCTCTTTTCTTTCTACATTCATTCTACACTTTATCAATGCCTTTTGCCTAATCTGCATTTTCATCTATGCGCCTGATAAATGACCTCTCCGCCTGCGATCGTTGCCCGTACAGCACCAGTAACGGTCCGCCCCTGATACGGCATATTTCTGCTTTTTGACGCGAATCCAGACGCGTCGATCTCATACGTCTGCGCAGGATCAAAAATAACAATATCTGCTGTCTTGCCTTCCTCCAGCGTCCCTTTATCAATACCAAGCACGAGCGCTGGATTACGGCTCATTTTTTCCGCCATCTGCATCGGGGTCAGATATCCGCCAAGCACCAGCTCTGTATAAGTGAGCGCAGCAGCCGTCTCCAGCCCGATGATCCCAAACGGCGCGCGCAGCATGGAGTCGTTCTTTTCCTCCTTTGTATGCGGCGCGTGGTCTGTCGCAATAACATCTAAAATATCCTCCTGCAGCCCCCGGCGCAGCGCTTCCATATCCTCCCTCGTACGCAGCGGCGGATTCATTTTATAATTCGTATCCCCTGCCACCATATCGTCTGAGCAAAGCGTAAAATGATGCGGGCAGACTTCAGCCGACACCTGATTTCCTCTCGCTTTCGCCATTTTTACAATTTCCACGCTCTCCTTTGTAGAGCAATGGCACAAATGCAGCCTTGCCCCTGTTTCCTTCGCCAGCTGCACATCGCGGATCACGATCACATTTTCCACACTGTTTGTAATACCTGGCAGCTCCAGCCTTCTTGCATTATCATCTGCGTTTACAACGCCCCCGTTTACGAGGTTTTTATCTTCACAGTGCGACAGCACCGGAATATCCAGCCGTTTTGCCAGCTTCATTGCCTCCTGCAGCAAATAAGCATTCATGACCGATTTGCCGTCCTCGCTGATCGCCGGGCTGCCTGCCCGTACCATATTTTCTATTTCAGCCAGCTGGAAGCCTTCCATCTTTTTCGTGATCGCCCCTGCCTGAAGAACATTTACTTTTGTCACACTTTTTGCCTTGTTATGCACATAGCTCACAACATCCGCATGATCTACCACCGGCTTCGTATTCGGCATCGCTACAATCGTCGTAAACCCACCGTGCGCCGCCGCCGCTGCGCCGGTCACCACCGTTTCCTTACGTTCAAATCCAGGATCGCGCAAATGCACATGAAGATCGATAAACCCCGGCATCACAAAGCAGCCGGATGCGTCAAGCTCCTGGTCGGCAGCCTCCTGCAGCTGCGGCATTACCTTTTCAATCCTACCATCCCGTACGAATACATCGGCCACCTTATCCTGCTTTGTGCCGGGATCGATCACACGGCCGTTTTTTATTAGAAGTGTCATTTCTGTTTCCTTTCTGCCATTTCGCATCTATCACGCCTATGTTTGACTCTATCATACCATAATTCTATTATCTGTGCAAATAAATACAAGGACTACTTCTGCATAATCTCTTGCGGAAGTGTAAAAAAACACCGTGGTACAAAGTCCACGGTGTAACCTGATCCTTAATTTACATTATGTGTTAATGATGAAAAAGCGATTGCCAGTACATTTATGCCGCAAGTTTTTGGTGGTGGAACAGTTCAGAATGAATTAGATATATTGGTAAAAGATGAGGTATAAAATAATATATCCCTAAGTTGAATACATGAGTATATTTTAAGGAAATTATTATAAAAAATTCATCATTGCTGTTAAGAATTTTATACGTTATAATATCAGTGTTGTCCTACCAATACCTGGCAACAGGAGGAGGTGTTCACATTGGAAATTATTATCACTTTTTTTATCGCTGTCATGGCTGGTGTGGTTAGCCACCGCATCAACAAATGGTTAGACAGCAAAGATGAATCGGACAACAAATAACCTACTGGGTGCTTTGCCAGTATAAAAGTAAAGAAGAATCCCCGGACTGTGCTGCAACACGGTTCGGGGATTTCATCTGTTGTCCACATAGACTTATTATCACTTTTTTAGCCTATTGGCATTATAGCATATGTAAAAAGGGTTTTCAATATGTATTTTTCTGTTTATAAATCACCTCTGTATGCGTTTTTCTTATCGTCAATGTGAAATTTACACTTTGAATATCTGAAAACTTCATACAGAGCGATTTTTTGATTATTTTTATTTCTTCCACCAATCAAACAGCAGAAATGCAGGAACAGCGATACACCTGCATCATTTTTCAGAAATTTGTGACAAGTAAAAGTTAAAAACGTTAACATCATACATTTTATCGAATCTGTATCCAATCTAATGCTGTAAGAGCAATTTCGTAGCCTTTAATATTGGCATTATATTCTTCTTCCGTAATTTCCTCCCCATTTTGAGAATAGGTAAATACAGGCTCATCTCCTTCCAAATGAGCAACTGCCGTAAAGGAATCCGTTCGTTCAGGCGTAAATCCGTCAGCACCTATTTTATAGAAATCAACGCCAGATTCCGCAGCACTGCTGCTGTAAAATACTTCTATCACTCCATGATCATAAATCGAAAAATTTGTTCTGTAACCGAACTCCATTTCTGGAAAAATACGAACTACATTTGTTCCGTCATACCCGTATAAATCATAATTCCAAGGGGAAAAGGTAGGATTGGATACAGCATTTTCTCCTCCTGCAATTATAAGTTCCATTGTTCCGTTTCCATCTATATCATAAAATGTATAATAAATATCCTGTTTATGTGTGCGGATTTCAAGTCCTATATCCTCTCCAAAACAGCTTTCATAGGTATCTGAATCCCGAAGGTTTGTATAAAAATCATTTTGAACCATATCGCTGTATTGCGACAGAACATCATCATAAATATTCATGTTTTCAGCAGGTGCTTCTTGATGATCTGCTGCATCCTTTCCGTTTGTTATGTCTTTATTTTGGCTTTCTTCTTTATTTGAGATTTCTTCCTCAAATACCTTAGGCGCTGTTTCCTTTTGTGCAGTAGTTCCACAGCCTGCAAATAAAAAAGCTGCCGATAAAATCATAGCCGTTGCTATCCGTAATCTCGCTATTTTTCTAATTTTCATGTACTACTCCTTACTTATATTCAATCTGTTCGTGTGATAATTCCCCATTCTATCATACAGCTTCTATTTTCTCAATAGAATAATTTATCACTTGACAATATTGTTATGTTAAAACTTTACTGCGACAGCCATTTGACATACTCAGAAACCACGTCGCTTGTCTTACTCAGATAAATACACTCCTTCGCAAGTGTGACCTGGTCCGTAATAATATTATCCACACACAAATCTATCATGCGGCTGATACTTTCCTCCGTATTGACTGTCCAAGCATAGATCTCCTTTCCTGCATTATGGATATCCGAAACCATCGTTTCCGTAATTCCCGAAGCCTCTATACTAAAATGATCCGCTGCTGCAAGCTTGTTAATATCCCCATATGCAATACTCATAACATACGCTGTCTGGATCCGGCTGTCACAGGCCTTCACTTTTTCTAAAACATCATATACTTGCGACGTAATCACACATTGATCCCAAAACCGCTCCGCTGCTATCAGTTCAGCCACCCTCTGCTCCAACTCTTGCTCATGTCCGGTCGGTTTGATTTCGATGTTCAGCCGGATGTCATTCTTTTTTGCAAAAGCAACTGCTTCGGACAAAAGCGGCACTCCCTCCCCATGAAACTCTCCGTCGAAGAAGCTCCCAACATCCAGCAGCTTTATCTCATCATAATCCATTTCCCATGTATTGCGGTCAACTCCCGCGGTGCGCGTAAAATTCGTATCATGTGTCACGATCGTCTGTCCGTCCCTGCTCTGCTGCACATCCAGCTCGATCCAGTCCGCCCCAAGCTTTTTGGCTCCCTCAAATGCAGCCATCGTATTTTCCGGATAGCTGGCGGAGGCCCCGCGGTGCGCTGTCACCTCCATCGTGCGGACATAGGCAATCTGCACGCTGATCTTATGATCGTAAATGCCATATAAATAAAAACAGCAGCACACGACAGCCAAAAGCAGCGCAATCCCTTCCATAGCGTAACGTATCTTCTTACTTCTCTCCTTTTCCTGCCGGCCATCGATCCGCCCATGGATCACTTTCTCCTGCTTATCCGCCTTATGCCCATAAAACAAAATGCTAATGCAGGCATAGCTGACAGGTGTTCCAAACGCCGACAATATAAGCAGGGAAACCGCTAGATAAACCCATACGACTGAAGCCGACACGATCCCTACCATTCTAAGCCTTGTGAACAAACCACCCAAAAGCACCGCAAGTCCTATCCCCAGCATCGCAGCCGCAAAAAATATAACAGAAAGCGCGAGCTGTACTCCAAGCAAAGCCGCAAGATCCTTAAGCTTATTCGTCCTGCCGAGCGCCGCGATCGTAAGCGGATTGATGAAAAAGGACAGGATATTTTCAATCGTTAAGTATTCATATCCCGTTATTTTCATGATCACATGAAAAATCCCCCAAAACACCGGAGTAAATACCGCCAGTGACAGCAGCTTATACAATAACTCAAACTCCGCCATTGTCCGCCAGTTTACACGAAGCAGGCCCAGCACCCTTTTTATTTTTTCCATAAACTCCCCCTCCGCGCATTTTCCGCGCGATCTTTTGATTCCTTAGTAACCGTATTTCTTTCTGTGCTTTGCAAACATAAAAGCTGACAGAGCAAGCGCCATCAACTCCGCCGCTGGTGTCGCCAGCCAAATGCCGTTCACGCCAAGGAGTAAAGGAAGTACGATCATCGTAATCAGCATAAACACAAACGATCTGGAAAACGCAAGGATTGCCGAAACGATCCCGTTAGATAACGCCGTAAACATCCCACTGGCAAAAATATTAAATCCAATAAAAAACAACGCGACCGTACAAATGCGGTTTCCTGTTACCGCTAGGTCATACACCGGATTATCCGGCCGGGCAAATACTGATACTAATGGCTTTGTCAGCAAAAAGGAAGCCGCAACCGTCACTACGGAAATGACAGCAATTACCTTAAAACTCGCCGCGACCAGCTTTTTCAATTTTTCATGATTCCGCTCCCCATAGTAAAAGCTCAGCATAGGCGCAACACCGTAAGAATAACCAGTATATAAAGAGCTGGCAAACATCAGCACATACATGATGATCGTGACCGCCGCAACTCCGTCCTCCCCAACATAATGAAGCATCGTCCAGTTAAACATCATTGTGATAATTCCGGTCACAAGCGCCGTTGCCATTTCCGAGCACCCGTTTGTAGCCGCGCTCGCCAGCGCTTTGAAGCGAAATACAGGCTTTTTAAAATGCAGCAGGCTCTTTTTTTTACTGAAAACAAACAGGCCGACAACCGCCGTCACGGAATATCCAAGCCCTGTCGCAACCGCCGCGCCGCTGATCCCCATAGAAAGACCTGCGATAAACACATAGTCAAGCACCATATTCAAAACACCGCCTGCCACTGAGCAGATCAGAGAAAGGCTTGCTTTTTCGCTGGCGATCATATAAAGCGTAAAATTGTTCATCAAAAGAATCGGTACCGTAAACACCAGATAACGGCTTAAGTATTCCACACAATAGTCTTTTACGCCAGCCGAAAGATCCATTCCTGCAAATATAGGCTCCATTGCCAAATATCCGACCGCACACATCACAATCCCTACAACGACATTTACCAAGATCAGAAACGTAAAGTCCTCCCTCGCTTCATCCGTTTTCTGCTCCCCCATCTTTTTCATAATAACCGCGCTTCCCCCTGTGGCAAGCATCGTAGAAATTGCCGTCACAAGCTGGATCATTGGCGCTGTCAGATTGATCGCCGATAACGCGTCTGTACCGATCAGATTGGATACGAACAGACCGTCTACCATCGTGTAAAAAGACATAAATACTGTCATCGCAATGGTTGGCACCGCAAATTTTAATATATTTTTCAACGTAACGGGTTTTTCATAAACATTTTGATCTTCCATAAGATTTCCTCCCTGCATCTTGCATTTTCTTCCCATCTATCGTATCATAGACCATACAGTAACAGTACGGTCAAGCAAATTTTTCTTTTTGAGGTGAACTATGAATCAATCGAACAAGCTCCTTACAATCGGCCAGTTTGCCGCTATGCACGGCATTAATAAAAAGACGCTGATGTGGTATGACGAGATCGGGCTGTTCCAGCCTGCCGTTATCAATCCCGAAAATGGATACCGCTGCTATAACTACTATCAAAGCCCTATCCTAGAAACGATCCTCCTGCTTCGGGAGCTGGACGTTTCTATCCATGACATACAAGACTTCATGAAAAATCGCTCCGCCAGCAGCTTAAAACGCCTTCTGGAAGATAAGATCGCAGAGCTGGACCTGCACATCACCCACCTGCAGGCAGTCCGTACCACCCTGTGTACACACCATCAGAATATGTCCACCCTGCTGACGATCGACCTGTCCGAGATCAGCGTGATCGAACGGCCGGAACGCTGTCTGGTCACAGTTGACGTCACACCGGAAACATCCTTCGAAGAAGAAGTGGAGCTGATTACCGCCGAAACAGAAAAATACCAGCTAGGACGCCTGCACGACGCCTCCTATGGCTCTATGATCCCCGTTTCCAGCCTGCTTGCCGGCAGTTATAATGATTATTCCAAGCTGTTTATTGAGATTCCCTTCCTTCCCTACCAGCCAAGCCTTCATCTCCCTCCTGCCGGAAAGTACCTGCGGGCCTTCCACAAAGGCGCTTGGGATAAACTCCCTCTGCGGTACGAAGAGATTTTTGCGTTTGCCAAAAACCACAACCTGACGCTTCATGGATATTCCTATGAAACAGGCATTAACGAAAACGTAATTGACCGGATTGACGATTACATCATACAGATCGAAATTCCCATAAAAGAATAATTTTACTTTTTATCTGGAAATACGCATTCGCTGCGTATTTCCGCTGCTTTATAAGATCCCGTCCGCAATCGCCCTGAAAAATTCTATATGCTTTTGCTCATATCCTTTTGACATAAAATCAGGATCCGCATTTGTTTTCACAATGATCACCTGCTTTTGCGGATTCACATAGATCCACTGGCCATAGACGCCGATCGCCATAAACTCACCCTGATCCCCTTCTGGCACCCACCGCTGATACCCATATCCAATGGCATTATAATCATCCTGATTCGCTCCCGGCTTGGAATATTCCGCACTGACATCCATGCTGTCTTTGAACCATTCCTTTGTAAGGATGTTTCACTTTTTTTACATTTTTCATGTCTTTTTCCTTTCTTTTGCTTTTTGCTTTTCCTTTGCTTTCGCTCTTCTGTTACCGAATGCTCCTTCATTCTAAACCGTACAGTAACAGTCCAGTCAATGCCTTTTTGAAATTACCATGCAAAAATGCCTTTTCATTGACTACAAATAAAAAAAGGATCACAAAGTTAGGATCTATGATCCTCGTTTGGATCGGCGTATAGATCCCATCGTACTTTTCAAATTTCTTTTCTCGTATTTTATCTAACGAAATATAAATACCGCAGCCTACCTTGTATTCCTCAATTTCCCAAGCCTTTTTTAAATGTGCCATCATTTCTGGTATTTTATTCTGCATAGAAGTGATCCGGGTTTGGATCAGATATAATTGCTGTTTCTTTTTTTCTAGAATAGCGATCGTTCTTTCTATCTGAATTGCTGCCCTGTTTAACTCATTGATCTTATCATCCGCAATTTTCATAAAATCATCAATATCGGAATGAGCCAAATAGCGCTTGATCTCATCAATACTCATATTAAGTTCACGCAGCGTTCGAATACTTTCAAAATGGATACTCGTGTGCAGTCATAATACCTATAATGGATACAGATAATTTTCCGGACTTATCTTCCATCGGTGTGCCTCCCTGTATACTCCCAAAGTTTCTCTCTATGATAATGTATCCTGTTACTGTACGGTCAAGTGCTATCTAAGATTTTCTAAAATTTTTCTTGACTTAATTACGAAATCGTAATAATATAGTCATTATTAATTATGATTTCGTAATTAGAAGGAGGAGTTCGCTATGGAAGTCAAACAAGCAACCGAGATCCGGGAGTTAGACCGCCTGCATAAAACAGTAGACACGTTATATTGTGATCTGGCTGTAAAAATAGGCTTTTCAAACAGCGGCTTTCTGATCTTATATTCCATCGCAGAATTTGGCGACGGATGCGTGCAAAAAGATATTTCAGAAAGGTATTCTATTAGCCCGCAGACACTCAGCTCTTCCATCCACAAATTGGAAAAAGACGGATATCTCCGGCTGAAGCGTGGATACGGACGCAATATGCGCCTGTTTTTGACACCGCTGGGAGAACAGTTTGTAAGCCGCATCATCCATCCATTAATGGAAGCTGAAAACAAGGTGTTCGCACTTATGACACCCGAAGAATCCGCTATGCTGTTGCAGCTGACACGCAAATATGCAGACACTCTGGCAGACCAGCTCCAAAACTTGTCTGTTCCAAGAAAGGAGGATTTAAAGAATGAAAATACGACTGACGGATCACTTTGATTACAAACGGCTGCTCCGCTTTTCCCTGCCGTCGATCATTATGATCCTCTGTACATCCGTATATTGTATTGTAGACGGTTTCTTTGTTTCAAACGTTGTTGGAAAGACAGCTTTTACCTCTGTGAATCTGATCATCCCGGTTCTGCTCGGTGTAGGCAGCATCGGCTTTATGTTCGGAACCGGAGGAAGCGCGATCATCGCAAAGCTTATGGGTGAAAAAAGACAGGAAGAAGCCGAACGCTGTTTTTCCATGCTGGTCTATCTGGCTATCGGCATCGGTATCGTTGTTTCTATTCTGGGTTTTATGTTTATCCGCCCGATTGCTGTGTGCCTCGGCGCAAAGAATGAAGTATTAGAATATTGTGTGATCTATGGACGCATTTTATTTATTTCCATGCCTGCATATATCCTGCAATATATGTTCCAAAGCTTGTTCGTCACAGCAGAAAAGCCTCAGCTTGCTTTAACTATCAATATACTGGCCGGAATTATAAATATCCTTGCTGATGCGCTATTTATCGTTGTTTTTCAATGGGGTGTCGCAGGCGCCGCACTCGCAACCGCACTCGGAGAATTTGCAGGCGGGCTGATACCACTGATCTACTTTGCAGGAAAAAACAGCAGCCTGCTGCGGCTTACAAAGCTGGAATACAACGGCCGTATGTTTGTGCAGGCCTGTATCAACGGTTCCTCTGAAATGGTTACAAACCTGTCCTCCTCCATAATCAACATACTTTATAATTTTCAGCTTATGCGCATTGCCGGAAATGATGGGATTGCGGCTTATGGAATCATCATGTATGTAAATATTATTTTTATGGCGGTCTACCTCGGCTATTCCTTAGGCAGCTCACCTATCGTAAGCTATCATTACGGAGCTGGAAACCATTCCGAATTAAAAAATCTGTTTCACAAAAGCTTACGGATTTTGGTCAGCGCTGGAGTAATGCAGTTTATTGCTGCTGAAATTTTGGCTGTACCGCTGATCATGATCTTCGCAAGCTATGATAAAGCCCTGCTCGATCTGACCGTATACGGCTTTCGTATATACTCCTTCACATTTCTCGTGATGGGATTCAATGTTTGGGGTTCTTCCTTTTTTACTGCCTTGAACAACGGAACCGTTTCGGCAACTATTTCTTTTCTGCGCACACTTGTTTTTCAGATCCTCATGCTTTTGCTGCTGCCCGCAGTACTGGGGTTAGATGGTATTTGGCTGTCTAATATTGCGTCAGAATTGTTAGCCCTTACTGTCACTGTGCTGTTTCTCTGCGCGAAAAGAAAAGAATATCAGTATGCTTAGAACATCGTAAAAAATGTAACTGCCTTCTGATGCTAAGCCATGGGTTAAAACCTATAGCTTAGCATTTTTTTGCTGTGAATCCGTCAAAAATTACGACGTTAAATAAAAGAGAAATTATCTGCTAAACCAATGCATCGTTTCTCAATATCTCATTCAAATCGCATCTTAAAAGCCTCTTCCCTCCAATATAGTAGGCAAGTGCAACAAACAATACGATCGCTGCCGCAAATATCAGCACAGGCAGGATCGGAGCTTCGTTCCAAAATACCATCGGCTCTAAATAACTCGCCGTTACCGCAAACTGTACAAACAGCACAGTAAGGGGTAATGTGATCAATAATGGCTTTCCTGCTATTGCAAATGCTTCGATACAGAGTATCTCCCGCATTTCCCGCGGGGTTAATCCAATCGACCGATACCTCGCAAATTCCCGCCTCCTCTGGCGGATAAAACCTAGCGAATTTGAAAATACATTCGCAATGCCAATAATGGCAAGCAGAACACAGAACGACCCCAAAACCGCTTTCAATCCAAATATTAATTGATCGTTGGAACGTCTTTCCCGGATACGGTTTTCACTTTCCGTTTTATATTCCCTTACAAGCTGCAATGCTTCTTTTTCCAGACTGTCCAGATCAGCAAGGCTTACCGCTGCGTTTGAAAGGATACGGATATAGCTGTCAGACCCAGCTTCACATACCTCTGCTAACGCCTTATTCCACATAGTAAGCGGGATAAAATGTACAAGGGCATAATTCTCATATTCTTCCCTTAGCACGGGAACTTCCTGTGTATAGGACAGAACAGGGATTTCTGCTCGTTTGTCATTTTTATAAAGTATTGTTGCCTGACCATCCTCCTTCACAAAAGGAACATATTTTTTGTAGCGGAAATTGCTGTTCTTGCTATCCCAAATCTGATTATATACGATCGCCCCATCAAGGCTTGATGGAACCCCAATCTGTGAACAGAAGTTTAAAAAGCTTGTGTCATCCAAAATAACAATAGGCACAGATACTTGAAACTGCCCGTCCGCTTTTTTCGTTCCTGCAACAGACGCAAGCCCGCCAAGTGACGACAGTTCATCGCTCTGTGATCCTTCTGGCAGGAACGTTACTGCTTCCGCCTTTTGATATAATGCGGCATCTTGTATGTTGGAAATATCCTGCAATTTATTTATTAAGCCAAAATCTGACAGCTGCGTATTTTTTAAGGTTATCATAATATCCCATGCATCCTGATATCGTTCGAAATAAGTGTATCTGGTACTGATATCAGCAAGCGTCGTGTATGCAAGCATGATTGAGAATCCCAAAAAAGACAACAGTAACGATAACGTGGATATCATTAAATATTTTTTTTGAGCTTTCAGTGCGTTTCCTGCAAGTTCGCCCTTTATGCCAAACAATGCAGATAAAATCCTAGAATGCTTCTTTTTCTTTAATAAAAAGCCGCCTGTATTTCGGATTGCTTCAAGCGGCGTCATCCTGCTTAATCTCCTCGCAGGTATCCACGCTGAACAAAGCACTGTCAAAAAAGAGATCAGGATCGTAAATGCAAGAATAGACGGACTGTAATGAAAGACAGCCTTATGGCGTTTTGATACATCGGAGGCGAAGATGTTGATCGCCTCAATGCATCCATAGCTTATAAAAATACCGAATAAGCTGCCGAGCGCCATCGGCGCTATGCTTAAGGCCACCGCTTCCTGCAAGAGACAATTCCTGACTTGCTTTGGCGTCGCCCCAATGCTCGAAAAAATACCGAATTGATGAATCCTAGCATTCATTGACAATTCAAAAGAACCTCGGATGACCAGCACTAATGACAGCGCCACAATCAATAGTATCGACAGATACAATGCTAAAAGCAGCGGCGGCGTATCATCTTCTGGGTCGTGTATAAAATAGCGGGATAAAAGCAGCGAATGGTATTGGATCGCAGTTTCATCCAATCCAAGCTGTTCTGAAATTAACGGCATATCCCGATAAATGCTTCTGGCATTGTGGAAATAAATATCTACCACCGCTTGACCCTGTTCTGATAATCCTTCCTCGATAACTGCTTTTTCTACATTTGCAAATTGGTCGATCATAGTTAGAATGTCTGCATCAGCTTTATTGCATACAATACGTCCCTGCCAGTCGCCTTCCTCCAAAACGATCTTTTCCACCTCATAGATCCAAAAATTATAGGCTATGCTGCAAAGCAGGGACAAAAACATCGTAGCAACCAGCGCTGCCGCCATAATGGATAAGCTGGATGCACGATTATTTTTAATATAGCTTTTCGAATAATCCTTCCACATTCTGTTCACCTCCCTGCTTTCATAGAGATGCTGCTATATCTGTCCGGACACGCCTGCGTTTCAACAGAATTGCAGAAATCGTCACCGACAATTTTTCCATCTTGAATCGTCACAATACGGTCGGCTTCCAATGCAATTTTTTCATCATGGGTAATAAGAAGTATCGTCTGTTTTAAATTTCTGTTTGACAGCTTTAAGAGGTCTATAATTTCCTTTGCATTTTTCTGGTCAAGATTTCCTGTCGGTTCGTCAGCAAAAAGAATGGCCGGACGATAGATCAAAGACCTTGCGATCGCGACCCGCTGCTGCTGTCCTCCGGATAACTGGCTTGGCAGGCTTTCCAGCTTATCTGCGATCCCTAATGTTTGTACAATCGTCTTAAAGTATTCTGCATCTGGTTTTCTCTTGTCAAGAAGCATCGGCATAAGGATATTTTTTTCTGCTGTCAGCGTTGGGATCAGGTTATAGAATTGATAAACCAATCCAACCTTGCGTCTTCTGAAAATTGCGGCATCCGTAGTGTTTAGTTTGCTGATATCAACGCCATCCACTGTGACAGTACCTTTTGTCGGCTTATCCACGCTGCCCATTATATGCAGAAGCGTTGATTTTCCAGAGCCAGATGCTCCAACGATTGCAAGAAATTCCCCCATTTCAACGGATAGATTAATTCCATTTAAAGCAGTCACCCGGTTCTCGTCTTTTCCAAATACTTTTTCAATATTGTTACATCTTAGTATTTCCATGTTGCCAAATCCTCCTGTTTGTTATTTGCTATAAATAGGAATTGCTTCGCGACCCCTATCGCCCAGTACGAGTACTAGTATTATAACAAATGAAAGTGACATCTTAGTGACTGTGCCAGAGGGCATTATACATTTTATGCATTTCGTACTATTTTTGACAGGCATAAAAACGAATCTCAAAACAAGCGCCGCCATTCTGAAGATTGAACGCGCGAATAATTCCATTCTGCATTTCTATGATCGCTTTTGAAAGCGAAAGCCCTATTCCGATCCCCGTATATTTTGCTTTTTTCCCACGGTAAAACCGCTCAAACAAATGTGGTAAATCCTCTTTTGCGAACCCATCCCCCTCGTCCCAAATCCGTATCTGCACATAGAGCGGATTTTTTTCATAGGAGCAATGGACCGTAGTATCGGTTTGTGCAGCTTCCATACAGTTTTTCATCAAATTCATAAACGCTTCCATCGTCCAATCTAAATCTACGAGGATCTCTATTTCGCCCATTTCCGGAACATCCAGACAAACGCCCTTTCGTGCAAACAACTCCTGCAAATTATCAGATGCCAGAGTAAGAATCGTAAAAACATCTGTCGGCCGCCTTTCCAGTGTAAGTATCCCAGCATCAATGCGGGACAGCAGCAATAGCGCCTCCTCCAAATGCATGAGCCTGTTTATCTGCTGTTCGATGTCCTTCATATTGGCGTGCATTTTACACTCGATGGAAGTATGCCCCTGCGACATTTTTGCATCACGGATATCTCCGAGATATTCTTTCGCCATCTGGATCGTCAGGGAAATAGACGTGATCGGCGTTTTAAGCTGATGCGCGATATTGGACAGGTTTTCTGCAAAATTATTTCGCGCTGTAATAGCCGCATCCCTTGTCTGATATAGTGATGTCACCGTTTTATAGATTTCATCCTGCAGTCTGGAAAATTCATCCTCGCAAAAGTCAAGGAGCAGTCCATGGTCACCTGTATTTATTTTTTCCAAATAATCCGTCAATGTTTGGATGCGGGCAGACGACTTTTTGTGAACGTACCAAAAAGAAAAAAAGAACAATATGCCGCCTGCCAAAAATACGAAAACGGCACTCCAAACAATAGCTGTATCCGTAATCCCTAAATTTGACGGATCATAACCAAGTTTTGATAGGATATGCTCCTGAGACTTATTTAAAAATATATTTTCGTCTGTCCTTTTCAATAATCCCAAAACATCCTGTCTGGCATTCGGATTTTTTTCTATGATGCTTTCGCAAAATCCACCCAACATCTGAAAACATATATGGCGATAATAAAAGGCAAGAAGGTAAGCAGTTGCCGCAGCTGCCATAAGACCAGCCGATAACACAAGCAGGGCTGTTATTTTTATATTTGATCTTTTGCTCATATTTCATCCTCCATACGATAGCCAAAGCTCCGTATCGTTTTTAAGCAGGACGGATGATGAAGCTTTTCCCTAAGCCGCTTCATTGTTACAGTCAACGTATTATCGTTCACATAATTCCCGTTACTATCCCAGATCTGCGTCAACAGCTGTTCTCTTGTAACGGTTTTCTCTTTATTTTCCATTAACAGCTGCAAAAGCTGGTATTCCATCTGACTGATCGCAATTTCTTCTTCACCATAAAATACTGCCGTTTTGTTTTTATCGATCAAAACAGGACCACAGGAAAGATACTGGCTCTGCACATTTCCCGCCCTGCGCAGCAATGCGCGGATGCGGGAATACAGAACTTCTAATTCAAACGGCTTTGTCACATAATCATCCGCCCCATACGCAAAGCCAGAAACAACATCACGAGTATCGTCTCGGACAGTCAGGAAGATAACTGGCAGCTCTTTCCATTTTGAACGTATCCAGCTGCAAAAACTGTTTCCTTCGCCGTCTGGCATATTCCAATCAATCAGTGCAAGGCTCGGAATATGGTGCTCCAGTGCTTTCTTACCGCTTTCTAATGTTGTAAATATAGAAACCACATATCCTTTTCGGCTCAGATATTCCTTTACAGCTATTGCAATATTGTTATCGTCTTCAAAATAATAGATTTCCATCATGTTAACTCCCTTATCCATACTTCGACTACTTATGTGTTCTGCTTTCACCGTTTCGTCTGATATTTTCTAATATTATATTCTCTGCTAATTTTAAAAACAAGGCGTTTCCAGCATTTGTTTCTATACTACAACAGGTTTTTGGATAAATTTCGCATACCCCTTGAAAATCTGAGTCAATCCCATATAATGAAAAATAAGCAAAACGGTCAAACAAAATTGGTCAAGGGAGGGAGGGGTATTAAAATGAATGAAGCTTTTTATGAACTTCCTAAAGAGAAACAAAAAGCCATCTACAATGCAGCAATGGAAGTATTTGGGACGTATGAATATAAAAGAGCATCTACGGATCTGATCGCAACCAAAGCAGGCGTTTCAAAAGGACTGCTGTTTTATTATTTCCATAATAAAAAAACTCTATATCTGCATACCTTTGAATACGTATCAAAAATTGTCGAGGATGCTATTACTGATACGCATCTGTTAGAGATCACAGATTTTTTCGAATTGATTGCCTATGCGACGGAAAAGAAAGTGAATATGCTGATTGAGAATCCGTTTATTATGCATTTTTCGATCCGATGCTTTTACTCGCAAAAAGAAGATGTTTCAAATGAAATTCAAACGGAGATCAGCAATGGAAAGGCCAAGAAATATGATATGTATTTTAAAAACCTTGAACTGGGTAAATTTAAGGAAGATGTTGATCCGGAACGAATTTTCCATATGTTGGTTTGGATAACAGACGGTTATCTTCACTCCCAGCAGATGGAAGGGAGACAGATCCAAATTGAAGAGATAAAAAAAGAATTTACACAGTGGGCAGCAATGTTCAAAAGTATTGCCTATAAGGAGGAATTTCAATGAGTGTAATTAACGTTCAAAACCTGACCCAGAATTATGGTTCGGGAAAAGGAATATTCGATGTTTCCATTCAAGTGAAAAAGGGCGAGGTCTTTGGATTTCTCGGCCCCAACGGTGCCGGAAAAACTACGACAATCCGCCATCTGATGGGATTTATCAAACCCAAAGCTGGAAGCTGTCAGATTGACGGTCTGGATTGTTGGAAGGATCGTGACAAAATCCAAAAAAGACTCGGCTATATTCCCGGAGAGATCAGCTTTTTTGATGATATGACTGGTAAAGAGTTCTTAAAATTTGTTTCAGATTACCGTAACCTCGGAAAAGAGAATCGGATACAGGAGATGCTGGAGCGGTTTGAATCAAATCCAAAAGGTAAGATCAAAAAAATGAGCAAAGGAATGAAACAGAAACTTGGTATCGTCTCTGCCTTTATGCACGACCCTGATATTTTGATCTTGGATGAACCCACAAGCGGGCTTGATCCTTTGATGCAAAATCGTTTTGTAGAGCTGATCGCAGAGGAAAAAAAGAAAGGAAAGACCATTCTTTTATCCAGCCATATGTTTGAAGAAGTAGAACGTACTTGCGACCGTATCGGTATTATCCGAAACGGAAAGCTTGTTACGGTCGACTCCGTTGAAACATTAAGAAAACGCCATATGCATACTTATACCGTCCATTTGGATTCACCGACATTGGCAGAGGAATTTGCACGGGATTTTCAGGGAATATGTGACGGAAATCATGTTACCATCTCGACAAAGCAAAGCCTTGAAACCATCTTTATGAACTATTACGGAGGTGAAGAAAATGATTAATATGACATTATTTAAACGGGAAATGAAAGGCAGCTTTAAAATGCTTCTTCTTTTTGCTGCCATTTTATCTATGTATGTTACGATCATTATCCGTATGTACGACCCTGACATGATGGAAACTTTGGATAGTTTTTATGAGATAATGCCCGAAGTAATGGCTTCGGTAGGAATGAGCGCCGGCGCAACGAGTCTGATCGGCTTTATGATTTCGTATCTCTATGGATTTATCCTGTTGATCTTCCCTATGTTATTCTGCATCCTGCGCGGAAACAGCCTGATCGCCAAGTATGTAGACAGGGGATCCATGATGACTTTATTAGCATCACCCATAAAGCGCCATACGATCGCATTGACACAGCTGGCCGTTCTCATCAGCGGAATTATGCTGCTTATTGTCTATGTAACCGGACTGGAAATAACAATAGCAAAAATAAGTTTTCCAAAAGAGCTGGCCATCACAGAGCTGTTAAAATTAAATGCTGCCCTTTTATGCCTGCATTTATTGATTGGAGGGATCTGCTTCCTCGCTTCCTGCATTTTTTCAGATATCAGATACAGTATTGCTGTAGGCGCAGGTATTCCGACGCTTATGTATGTCCTTCAGATGCTTGCTAATGTAGGTGAAAAGACTGAGGTAATTAAGTATTTCACATTCTTTACCCTTTTTGATGCAAATGGCATTGTGGCAGGTGAAGAAAGCGCTGTCCTTGGAATGCTGCCCCTGCTGGTTGGTGCCATTGTTCTTTATATCGTGGGGATTACTGTATTTTGTAAAAAAGATCTGCACATTTAGGTGTTGATTGCCTTTTGCCATTATTGTCCAAACATTGCATATTACCCATCTAAACGTTTTTTATATGTCGTTTAGGTGGGTGATATACCGTAAAAACTGGCGCATGGATTAACAGACCTTTCCTGTGCCTACGTTTGTTCTTAATGAAAGCCACGCAAGTTCTTTTCCACAGCCTCTATCTCACTATGATTTTATCAATTAACCCAAAATCAACTGCTTCCGTTGCTGACATATAATGATCACGTTCTGTCGCAAGCGCAATTTCTTTTACGCTTTTTCCGGTATTCTTTGCCAAGATAACATTTAAGCATTCTTTACTTTTTTGGATATGGTCGGATACGATCTTTATATCTGTTGCCTGTCCTTGTATGCCATTTCCATGAATGGCTGGTTGATGTATCATTATTTCTGCATTCGGCAAAGCCATACGCTTTCCTTTTGTCCCACCCGCTAACAAAAAGGCTCCGAAGCTGGCAGCAAGCCCCATACAAATCGTCGAAACATCACATTTTATATATTGCATGGTATCATAAATGGCAAAGCCAGCTGATACAGAACCACCAGGACTGTTTATATACAACTGAATGTCTTTTTTAGGATCTTGTGCTTCTAAAAACAACATTTGGGCAATAATCAGGCTGGCTGAAACATCGCTTACTTCTTCCCCTAAAAAAACAATTCTATCGGATAACAACCGCGAAAAAATATCATAGCTTCTTTCTCCATGACTTGTTTGTTCCACAACGTATGGTATCATACTCATGCCGCAATCCCCTTAATTTCTGTAATGGATCTGTATCGAGCGATATTAAGATAGCACATAAAAATTCTGTTTTGTTTTGAATGAAAAATCCCAATATCCCTATAAATTTTCGGTGGATATGAATATATTTGTTTAAACGCATACGAAAATGATTGCTGCGTATCATATCCGGCTTCATATGCAATCTGCATGATGGGCTTATCTGTTTTAACCAGCTTTTCAGCCGCAACAGCAAGCCTGCGGTTTTGCAAATATTTATACATCGTGATCCCTGTATACTCTGTAAAGATGCGATTAAGATAAAATTTGGAATAACCAATATTTTTGGAAATATTCGTTAAGCTGATCTCTTCCTCTAAATTTTTTTCGATGTAATCAATCACTTTTTTAACAACTTCTTTTTGATCTTTCATAGTATATCCTCCTTGCGCTCTTAGGTAGTGTCAAGTCTGCTACCTTATTTTTCTACTCAAAGCCTTTATTTCAGGGA
>CAJUIL010000031.1 GCA_910586225.1 uncultured Eubacterium sp.
CTCTTTTTTGTATAAAGTTCAATCCATTATTCAAGAGTTTCCGAGAGTACTCATTATATCATAGAATACCACAAAATAAAACAAAAAAATTGACAAAAAAATACAGGATACATCTGGCCTGAAAGGGGGTTTTTCATTGAAATAAGTGTCAAACTCCCGCACAAGTGGTGGTAGGATGGAATACAAAAAATAAAAAGTTATCCACAATATGCCAAGATCAGATTTCTATATCCATACAATGTGGATAAGGCAGACAGATCTGAAGATGACTGTGGAAAATTTTAATGTTGGATAACAGGTCAAAATTAATGAAATTTATTCTACACCGCTGTTACTTTTTAAAATCAGATGGTAAATATAGGCTTTTTATGATAAAATGTAAGAAAATCTATGACTATAGTATAAATAATTGGCAGTAGAGGACTAACGAGGAGGCGTTATGGCAACATTTCGTGAGTTAAAATGTGTGAGAAATTTAAGTGAACGAGGGGATACAAACTCTCAGGTTGACTTATTGCAAGAAGAAGGAACAGATAATTTTATTGTTAGAAAAATGATATATGGTATTGACATTCCATTATATCAAGCTATTTTTACAAGAGAAGTTCGTGCTTTATACAAATTAAATAAGTGTGACAATATAGTAAGAATTTTGGGCTATGATAATTTGATGGTGAAAAGCACTAGAGAGAAAGTAGGAGTAATATACCTGGAAAATATTACTGGTGTGTCATTAAGCAAAGCTGTAATCCAAAATTTGTCTTCAAAAGAAAAATTTCAAATAGTCCAACAAGTTATTGAAGCAATTACTGTTTCTCATTCAAATGGTATTATTCATAGGGATATCAACCCCAATAATATCATGTTGTCAGAGGACAAAACGATAAAAGTTATAGATTTTGGTATTTGTAAAATTAAGGATATGATTAATGCTGCAACAGTCTATGCACTAGGAACTAGCGCTTATTCAGCTCCTGAAGTACACCAACATAGTGAGAATGCATCAGAGAAAAGTGATTTATATTCATTGGGGGCAGTGATTTATTTTTTATTTACTGGAAAGCAACCTCCATTGGCATGTGAGTTTCAGGATACGATTGACAATACTTCAGGAATAGATATTGAATTTAAGCCTATTATCAAAAAGTTAGTTTCTGAAAAAGTTGATGATAGATATGAAGATATTTATGAAGTAAGAAATGCATTCACAAGTATTTTTGTTAGATTTTTGGACATACAAAAAACCATTATTTTCTCAATGGAATATGAAAATTATAATAAATTAAAATACCAAAAATTATTGCCCAGTAGCATTGGAATCAAAGAAGCGTCGGATGAATATTTACCCAATAATTTTGTTCAATTATATGCATTTTGCAAAGAAGATGAGAATAATGAAGAGGTGAAATATACATTTTTAGGATATAACTATACAATGGATTGCATTTATGATGAAATGTTAAATATTTTTTGTGTAAAAGACTTTCAAAAAATTGTGCCATATGTTAGAGAAACACTAAAAAGAAGATATACTCCGATAGGTGCTAAAGTATTGTTTATTGATAGAAAATATGCATATCGTCAGCAAAAAAACGATAGCTTAGAAATTCGTAATGTGATAATGGATTATTATAATCAATATTTGTCTAAAAATAACGTTGATTATGAATATAAAGATAATTATGGCGTCTGGAGGGAACTTTTAACATTAATCAAAGAAAATATTGAAAACAGTATAGTTAGATTACCATATGATTCTTATAAAATAGATGGTGACATAGTTCGCTTTGTGTTACATAAAGGGACTTTTATTGATGAGAATAGGTTGACAAAAGAACAGACATTTGTTTATGAGAAAAAACTTAGAGGAAAACGAGATAAAGTTAAAACACTTCTTGTTGGTACTTATGAAAATGATACTTTTGAAAAAGAAAATGTCATATTGGAAATAAAGAAACAGAGTACTGTGAATTTACCGGCTAAAGGGAATATCTGTTTAGACTATACTAAAGATATGGTAAATGTAAATAGGCAATTAGAAGCTTTAAATGTATTGGAAAAAGAAGATTATCAATGTTCTTTTAGTTTGAAAAGAATTATTTCGGGTGTGGATAAGCCAACTGTGAAACAGATTACGAAAGAAATTCATCCATATAATAAAAAGTTGGATTTTCCGCAGACAACGGCTGTACAAAAAGCATTGAATGCGGAATCTATTGCTATAATTCAAGGACCGCCCGGAACGGGGAAAACTAATGTAATAATAGAGATAATTCGACAGATATTAAAAGAAAATGAAAAGAATCCTGAGTTGGAACCGAAAAAAATTTTGTTGGTATCCCAGTCGCATCCGGCTGTAGATAAGATGATAGATGACTTAATAAGAGACTGTAAAAAGCGCCCTGATTTATTGAGAATTGGACGAGATGAAAAATTAAATGAGGAGGTTAGGGAGGACTATGCTTTATCCTATGTGAAAGAAAGGTGGGCAAAACAAGTAAAGGATAATTGCGAACAATACGCAAATACTCTTTTGTCTGAAATAGGAATTGAAAAAGATGAATTCGATAAATATTATCAGGAAAAGGAAAAAACACAAATACAGAATGAAAATAGGACGAAAATAGATAGGGCATATATAAGGTCGTTTGAGAAAAAAACGTCTGGAATAAAGTCGGAGAGAATAAGAAAAATACTAGAAATTCAGAAGGAATGGGTCGAACAGATTACTAGATGTGAAGAAACAGAATTATATATAATAAAAAGCACAATAATCATTGCCGGAACATGTACAGGATTTATTTCAAATAAAATTATAAAAAGTGTTGATTTCGATTATGTTATTGTTGATGAAGCCGCAAAAGCTACTTTTCCAGAGTTAGCTGTGTCGTTGAATAAAGCTCATAAGATTATTTTAGTGGGCGATCATCAACAATTACCACCAGTTTTGGATACAGATATAATCCGTGCTAATAGTGATAAATTGAATGAGGAAAAATTAGCCCATGGTATTTTTGAAAAATTATATGAGATTTTTCCAGATGAAAATAAGCATAGATTAACAATTCAATATCGTATGCATCCTGCCATAGGAACTTTGATTAGCCATGTATTTTATGATGATGAAATTCAAAATGGTGTAGAAGCATCAGAACGTCAACTTAATATTACTGGATATGAAAACATTGCAATAGAGTGGGTAAGTACATCTAACAGGCCAGGTAAAGAAAGGCATGAAAAAGAATATGATAATGGAAAAAAATCATATAATAATAATTTAGAACGAAAAATTATAAGAGAGAAGTTACAGGAATTAGATGGGAAATTAAATGAAAAGACAAAAGTTGCTGTCATTACTGCATACAGTCCACAAAAGTATATATTAAGTACAATGGTTAAGCAAATATCTTTTCAAAATCTTATTGTAGAAGTTGACACTGTGGATGCATTTCAAGGAAGTCAGAAAGATGTAATAATCTACTCTACTGTGAGAAGCAGTGATAATCCATATAAGATAGGATTTTTAAAGTCAGAAGCACGTTTAAATGTTGCATTTTCGAGGGCAAGGTGTTTGTTGATTATTGTTGGAGACTTAAAGTTTTTAGATAATGATAGAATACGTCCTAAGAAGTTTGCAGAAATTGCTGAATACATTAGAAACCATGATAATTGCAGGATAGTAGAATATTGAGGAGTACATATATGGAGAAAGTCATTCAGTCGATAATACGAATAATACCAAAAAATTTAAATGGTTCATGTTTGGTAAAAAGTACAGAAATATTTATTCCATATAAAGAAGTTGGTATTGAGTGTTTGACAAGGGAAGTTACGGAAATAAATCTATTTTTTGAAAGTATATTAAAATTTATAGAAATGGGAGTTCAGGATATAGATGAGATAGCACAAATATTGGGTGTGGGTTACAATATTGTTAAAGAGGTTGTTGTGGATATGATTGATCAAAAATACCTTGTCACAACCGAAAACAGAATAATTATGACACCCAAAGGACGCAGGGCGCTAGAAACGCGCAAACTTGTAACGATCCAAAAACATTTTATAAATCAGGTTCTAGTGAATTTAATTACAGGTGAAATTATTAGTGGAGATGGAATTTCAACATCAAAAGTCCAAAAAAATGATATTTGTTTAAATGAGGAAGTGAGGGTTGATAGAGAGTATTTAGAAAATCATCACAGTACAATTAATGATATTTATCAGAAATATCAAGTGGATGATAATGTTTTTGGCAATCAAAGTATAACTAGAGAATTATATAAGATATTAGACTTGGCTTATGAAAGATTAGTATATATCAAGAATCAATTATATATATATATGGGTACAGATACGGAGGAGTATCAGTTTGCTTTTAATAAAGATATGAGTGAACAATATATTAATTGTTTCTATAGGCAAGTAAAAGATATTGTCCCACCTAGTTTAGATAATTTTTTTGAAAGGGATTATTCTTTTGTAAATTCTCATAAGAGTAGGAACCCGATTGATGACAAATTATTTGAAAAAACTCTTTGTTTAAGTAAAGTATTAAGTGAATGTGGTGATAGAGTAGATGAAAACTTGCTTGAGCAATTTCAAAAAAGAAGATACATGCTTATTGATAACGAATATAGAAACTATATTTTGCATAATAGCGATTTCTCTTGGGAAAAATTAATAATTGTTAGTGGAAGATTAAAAAAAATTTTTGATAATAGTATTTGGAACGAAATAAAAAATATATCAAGAAATAAAGAAATATATATTATATTTGATGGGAGTGAATATGGCATAGAAAATGATTTATCTAAATTAAAAGCGAATAGTATTAAAAAGCATAATATTATTTTGATAAAAAAAAGAAATTTGAATCAGAATAAAATATATTTTTATCCATCTGTTGCGATTGATATATTTGAAGAAGTATATGAAATGTTTAAAAGACCAGCTACTTTAAAAAAAGGTATTGTCGAATTTGAACAAAAAACTGTAGATGAATTGACTGTACAAATCGAAAACAATTATAATGTGATTTTCCAAAGTGAAAAGCAAGAGGAAAATGAAATTAGAGAAAAAAGAAATGGAAAAAAATTAAATAGAAATTCTGGTAGAAGATATAAAAAGGAACAGAAAAATTTAAGTTGACGTTAAAGAGGTTTGTAATTTTATTGAGGATAATTTGGATTAGACACCCTGAAAATAAACTCTTATTGACAAATAGGCAGTCCAGAGTGATTACTGGATTACCAATTTGAAAAGGAGTTGATTTAGAATGACAGAGGAACAGAAACAGATGATTATGCGTCTCCGCAATGTAGGGATTGGCTATCGGAAGATAGCTGCCGTATTAGATATTCCACGGGATAAAGTCAGAAATTATTGCAAATCCGTGAATCTGGATGGTTATGCAAAAAGACTCGTGGAAAGAAAAGATCGGGAACAAATGCGGAATGAGTGTCCAGAGATTTCCTGCAAACAGTGTGGGAAACCGCTTAAAGCAGAAATGGCAGGAAGAAAAAGGGTTTATTGTTCAGAAAAATGAAGGAAACAATGGGCAAGGGATGAAGTGGTCTACTAAAATTGGACACGGAGGGGGGTAGAAATTGGACAGGGTACATGATAAGATGAAACACTGTCTATATTGTACATGGACATCATTCTCCACGAAAAGAACAGGAGGTTTACCAATAGGCTACACAAGAGAAGAAAGACTGGACATCGGAAATCAGATCTACAACAATGAAATAAGTAAAAGCGATGCAGCCATAAAATACAAAATAAGTCAGGGCATAGCCAGGGATCACAAGAGGCTTTACAGGGATATGAACGGACTGCCACCCAAAAACCGGATCCAGAAAGAAGAAAACACCGTGAAGATAAGCGTATATTCCTCTGCACCAGATCTGTCTGAATATAAGTCCATGACAAAAGCGGAGCTGATCAAAGAGCTGGTGAAATCCTGGATCCGTGAGGCGCGGTTAAAAAAGGATACGAAGTGAAAGGAGTTGGTGCGGACAGGATAGTCACAATCTTCGACAACTGGAATATGAAATAATCCTGGAGCTGTCCGGCGGATTTCCGGTCCAGATGTTATGTGAAACAATGGGAATCCAAAGAAGCAGTCTCTATTACTGGAAAAAACGCCTTGCAGATCCAGCACCAAAAACAAAAGCACTTGCAGATAATATCACTCTTTTCCAGGAATACCACATAAAATATCCATCGCACGGATGCCGGTGGCTGAATGCAAAGATAAAGCTCGATACAGGCCTTCATGTTTCAGATCCATAAGCGCACAAGTGCTGTAAACTGGCTGGAATCAAAAGCAGGTCGAAGCATTACCAGTACAAAATGCCCAGCAGACCGCGTAAAGTATATCCGAACCTGATACTTGCCGGGATCGACATTGACGGGCCGATACAGTGTATTGTAAGCGATATGGCAACATTCCGTGTGAAAGGCATTTATTATGAACTGACTCTATACATGGATTTATGGAATAATGAAATACTCAGCCACTCACTGTCTTCAAAACGAGGAGGCATTCAGAATACAAAATGATCCTGCATCCAAACCAGGCTTCAGTGTACGCGTCAAAAAATTACAATG
The DNA here is from genome assembly GCA_910586225.1 of uncultured Eubacterium sp. GTDB lineage: Bacteria > Bacillota > Clostridia > Lachnospirales > Lachnospiraceae > Eubacterium_J. The sequence goes on from CAJUIL010000031.1 coordinate 6,613, forward strand.
ATCTTCTTGGGCCCTGCGGCATCATACATTCCATGTCACGTGCCGGAACACCGACAGACAATGCAGCAATGGAGTCGATCAATGGATGGATAAAATCAGAACTATTTACAGATTTTCATCTACAGGGTGAAAACGTTCCGGAAGAGATGGAAACATATATAAAATTTTTCAACGAGGAACGGCTGGCGTACGCACTGGGATATCTGACACCCAGACAGTACAGGGAAACATATGCGGCCGTACAGTAATTGCAGATTGTATGCAAAAAAATACAATTTAAGTGTCCAATTTTTGTTGACTAGTGCAATTTCCAGATATACAAAAACCTGGACAAAGAGAAAACATATTCAGGGAAATCCCTGCCTATGGTAGTGAAGAACTACAATGAGACAAGGCCTAGATCAGTCATTATTTATGTCGGGCAGTATTTTGGCATTTTTCCATTCCTATAATTCCTACAACTCTATGCAGAATGCACTTTAGAAGTACGACGACTTCTTGATCCTATCCTGGCTAAAGTATAGCAGGCTTTTGGGGAATTCCCAAAAGCCTAATTGAAGGTTTTCTTTCTTGTTTTTCAACTATCTACATCATCTATTAATAACTTGTCAAAAAATGCACCGCAGAGCTGACAAGTACATACCAAAAACCACAAGTGCAATGATCCTACACCATGGATTTTTGGTATATACAATCACAAATCAGGCCAGTAAAGCTCTACCGCACCTGCCCATCCCCACAGATCACATATTTATACGTACACAACTCTGCCAGCCCCATCGGCCCTCTTGCATGGAGCTTCTGCGTCGAGATCCCCATCTCGCAGCCAAGCCCAAATTCCCCGCCGTCTGTAAATCTCGTAGACACATTGACGTATACGGCCGCACTGTCTACTGCTGCCGTAAACTGCTCCGCTGCCTTTTGGTCTTTTGTGATAATAGCTTCGCTATGCCCGGTCGAATGCTGGTTGATATGCTCAATGGCTTCTTCCACTCCGTCCACAATTTTCACCGCAAGGATATAATCCAAAAATTCCGTATCAAAATCCGCTTCTCCCGCCGCAGTTCCATCAATATACGCTGCCGCGTCCGTATCCAGCCGCAGCTCTACCGGCTGTACGCCCATTTCCTCCCGCCTGCTGCACAGCGCTTCCCGCAGCATCGGCAAAAACCGGGCTGCAATATCCTTATGCACCAGGCATACCTCCTGCGCGTTGCACACGCTCGGACGGCTTGTTTTCGCATTCTCCACGATCCGCAGGGCCATTGGCAGATCTGCCGCCTCATCTACATAGATATGGCAAATGCCAGTTCCGGTTTGTATACAAGGCACTGTCGCGTGTTCCACACAGGAACGGATCAGCCCCTTTCCTCCTCTTGGGATCAGCAAGTCAATAAACCCTTCCGCCGTCATCAGCTCATTTGCACTCACCCGCGAAGTATCCTCGATCAGGTTCACCGCTGTACGCGGCATTCCGGCTTCTTCCAGTCCGACCTGCATCGCTTCCACGATTGCATGGCAGCTCTGCCAAGCTTCCTTTCCGCTGCGCAGTACGCAGGCATTGCCGCTTTTTACCGCCAGCGCCGCCGCATCGCTTGTTACGTTTGGGCGGCTTTCATAGATGATTGCAATGACGCCCATTGGAACGGATTTCTTTTGAATGGTCATTCCATTTGGACGCACGATTTCGGATAACACTTTGCCAACCGGGTCCTCAAGACCCGCAACCTCCCGGATGCCCTGCGCCATACCAGCAATCCTCGCCTCATCTAACATCAGGCGGTCCAGCATAACATCTGAGATCGTCCCCCTTGCCGCTTCAAGGTCACGTCTGTTTGCCTCCAAAATCCTCGCCATATGCTCCGGCTTGACAAGCGCATCCGCCATTTTAAGCAATGCCGTATTCCTCCGTCCGGCATCCGCCAGCATCAGCGCTGTTTTTGATTCCTTTGCTTGTATTAAAATCTCCTGCGTTGTCATATTACATCCCCTCTCTGTATGCATCCTTTTATGCATCCTTATAAGCATCCCCTCTTAGCATCTCCCGCACCATTTCCACATATCTCTCCGCCGTCTCTTTCCCAAACGGTATTACCCGCGACCACAGCCGCAGCCCTTGGTAATAATACAAGATACAATCTACCACCCGCTCCTCATCCACCTCCAGAAATTCCCCTGTTTGCTTTCCATAGCGGATCAGGCTTATCCAGCGCCTTCTGGCATTTTCATTGATTTTTTGAAACAGTTGCTCATTTCCAAGATTCGCATACTCGTAAATGGCAAGGCTGAGCGACATCTCCTTATCCATGATTTCCCCTCGGATTTCCGCCAACATATCGTCCAAGATCGCAGCCGCACTTTCCTGTCTGTCCATCCGGTCGGAGATCACATACTCTCTGGACAATAGTTCCGAAAAAATTTCTCCCGTTCCCGCATAATAACGGTACAGTCCGCCTCTGCTCAGCCCTGTTTTTTCACAGATATCTGTCATCGTCACGGCCTGATAGCCCTTCTTGGCGAACAGCTTCCAAGCTTCCTGTAAAATTCGCTCCTTGGTCTGCTCTGATTTAGTTCCCATCCAGACGCTCCTTCTCTTTGCGCAGCAGAGAATAAATGCAGTAAGAATCTGTCCTCCCATTTTTATAGATACCGTCGCGCATCGTGCCTTCGCAGAAAAATCCCGCTTTTTCTAAAAGCCCTCTGGAAGCTGCGTTTTGTGCAAACGGTTCTGCAAAGATCCGGTTGATGTCAAACGAATCAAACGCTTCCCTGCAGATCATCCTGACCGCCTGCAGCATAATCCCCTGCCGCCAGTAATCCTCTGCCAGCCAGTAGCCTAATTCAGCAGACCTTTCGTACACATCCTCCATTCGAACGACGCTAATACTGCCAACTGGCATTTCGTCCGCTATGATCGCGTACATAAGCCTGTCATCCTCTTTATGCGCGATGCAGTCCCGGATAAACCACTCCGCGTCCTCCAGCGTATACGGATGGGGAAAAGCATTGCGCAGATTATCTGCAATCTTGCTATTATCCGCTGCCTTTGCAATCGCTGGGGCATCCTCCAATTCCCATTCCCTAAGAAAAATACTCTTCATACTCCGCTCTCTCCTTTCCAAAACGACACTGATGTCTTTTTTATAATACGACAATCATGTCGTTTTGTCAAGCACGCAGCAAAACGGATACCGCAGCACACCCGCAAATCGGTCTGCTGCAGTATCCGCAGGATCATCTTCCTAAAAACCGTGTCCCTACCATTTCCCCTTCCACAATATTATAAAGCTTCCGCGGCCTCGCCCCGTTTGCGATAACCATATCTACCCCATGCTCCATCACAATCTGCGCGGCGTTGATCTTTGTCGCCATACCGCCTGTCCCAAGCTCGCTACCTTTCCCGTCCGCAAGCTGTCGGATTTCATCCGTTATCTCCTTGACAAACGGTATTAATCTGGCATCTGGGCATTTATGCGGGTCTTTTGTATACAGCCCGTCAATATCGCTCAGCAGCACAAGCAAGTCGGCGTCTACGCTGCACGCTACCATCGCGGCCAGCGTATCGTTCTCGCCAACGGAGATCTCATCCGTAGCGATCGTATCGTTTTCATTCACGATCGGAATCACACCCAGTTCGATCAAACGGTGTATGGTGTTTTCAAAGTTTTCCTTTCGGTTTGCATGAGAAAAATCCTCTCCCGTCAGCAAAATCTGTCCAACGGCATGATTATACTCGCCAAACAGCTTATCATAAATATACATCAGCTCACACTGGCCGACCGAAGCCGCCGCCTGCTTCGTCGGCATATCCTCCGGCCTGCTCTTTAGACCCAGCCTTCCGACGCCCATACCGATCGCCCCGGATGATACAAGAACGATCTGGTTACCCGCATTTTGCAGGTCGCTCAGTGTCTTAACAAGTATTTCCACATGGCGGATATCCAGACACCCGGTCGGATATGCCAATGTAGAAGTTCCTACCTTTACTACTATACGCATTATCTGTGTATTCCTTTCACTTTCTGATCCATTTCCTGTTTGCCACGCACACTTTTCCTGCTGCCTGCGCAGCTTCTTTTGCTTTGAAATATAAGCTCCTGCTGCCACGCACACCTTTCCTGCAGTTTGCGCAGCTTTTCTTACTTTAAAATATAAGCTCCTGCTGCCCCAAAACCTCTATTTGGGACACCAGCATCGTTTCCGCTTCCGCCTGCGTATCCTTCCCGCGCATATGCTCCGCTTTTAAATACTGCATTCCGCTGCGCAGGTTCGCTGCGATCAGATTCAATACATAAATATTATCAAACCGGTTATAGATCGATTCTCCGCCCAACCCGGACAGGCAGATCAGCTGTGTGTTTGTCTTTTTCGCCATATCCATCAGCGGCTTGAGCAGATGGGACGCGTTTGTCTGCGCAAACGGATTGTCCATCAGCAGTACCTTTCCTTCATTGCGCTGCGCGAACAGATCCGATTCGTCCTTGCGCATATAATACAGAAGGCTTGATAAGATAATAAACGCCGACAAAAACCCTTCTCCGCCGGAATTGCGCGCTACCTGCGACCAAGTGATCGGGTACTCCCGCTGCGCTTCGATCTTATACAGACGGATCTGAATATTTTCAATGCCGACGACGACGTCGTATAGGTTTTTCGTCGTCATGCGCGTGCCTAAATATTCCTGTGCGTTTTCGTTCTGCTCCAGCAGCGCAACGCCCTTCTGCGTCGTCTCATCCATAAAATCCCGGATTTTGATCTGGTACAGATCTTGGTTCTCCTCCCAGTCCGGCAGCGTGATCTTTAACATCTTTACCGATTTTTCCCGGATCTGGATCGTGGAATTTTGGTCGATACGGCCTAGATTCTGATGCACCTCATGGACATATTCTCCAAGGAGCTCGGCAATCCGTTCTTTTTCTTCCTCCACGACAGAAATGTCCACCTGTATTTTCTCCATCAGGCTTTCATAAGACTGCAGCGTCGTCGAGAGCTGGCGCAATACTTGGCCCGCATCATCCGTCAGCGTCAGCATCGCTTCGATCGGCTTGCGGTAAAAATCCTCTGCAAAAATTTCCCGCCGTACCATCTGGTTCAAAAGCTCTGTCAGACGGTCCTTCTGCTTCTGCCTCTGTCCGAGATAATGATTCTGGTCGCGTACCAGCATCCCCTTTTTCCGGCGCAGCTCTTCTCCTGACAGACGCTCCATTGCAGCCTGCAGGGCAGCCGCCATCTGCAGTTCACATTGATACTGTGTAGCGTCCTTTAGCTTTTCGTCCAAGACATGATAACCCGTTCCTTTTTCTGCCGCTTGCGTTTTCTGCCCCTGGTTTGTACCGTCTTGCGGCGTTTGCATTTGCTGCTCTTGCTTTGCGCCGTCCTGTGTCGCCTGCAGCTGCAGCGTTGTATCCCGCTGCTTTTTCACAGACTCCCATAGCCAGTGCTCCTCTTTCGTCATCACCGTCCCATCGTCCAGCCCGCGTGCGATCAGCTTCCAGAGCTGCTGCTCATCTTTTGGCATAAGCTCCGCGAACTCCGCCAGCGCCGTCAGATTTTCCTCGTACCATCCGATCCGCCTGCGCTGCTCCTGCTGCGCCTGTTCCAATTCCCGACGCTTATAATCCTTCTTTTCCATCTCCGTTTCAAAATCTACCGGCTGGATCTCCTCCTTTGGCATCGGCTGTGCCTGTCCGCATTTTTCTAGCATCGTTTTCCGCTGCTGCTCCAGCTTCTGGCTCGCAAGCGCCGCATTTTTATCCGCTTCGTTCCACTGTGCCTTTTTCAGCTCGTACTGCTGCTCACGCAAGGTCAAAAGCTGCTCCTGATATTCTTCTGCCTTTACATCGTATATTGTCTGCGCCCACTCTCCATCAGACAATCCGTATTTTTTCTGGCGCCGCGCAAGCTCCCGTTCGATCCTGCGCTCCTTCTCCCGCGCTCCCTGCAGCAGGCGTTCGATTTCCTGCTGGCGCAGCGATATCTGGCTTGTGATCGCCTGATAGCGGGTTTCCAGATCCTCTATCCGTCCCTGTACCAGCTCGGTTTTTTCATACTGCTTGTAGCAGGCCGCTTTTTCAGACGTTTCCTCAGTCAAACGCTTCAAATGTTCCTGCTCGATCTCCTGCTTTTTGACGCGTTCCCGCAGCTTTTGCGCCGTATCGCAGGCAAGGCGCTCCTTGTCGCCTGTAACGGACAGCTCCCGCTGCAATGCTTCCAGCTGCTGCTTGTCCTTGAGATACGTCTCATACGCCTGTGCCAGCTGCTTTAAATCCTCCAGCCTGCGTTCCTGTCTGCTCTGGGCTTTTACATTTTCCTGTATCTGCTGCTGCAGCTCCCTCAGCTTTGCTGCCAGCAGCCGCGCTTCCTCCTTTTGCTTTGCGATCGCCTGTATCATCGTCTCCAGCTCCGCCCCAGTCTGCTCCTTTTTACGGACAGCCTGCTCCTGCAGCTCTTTCGTGACCGTCTGGCTCCGCAGCTGCTCCTTTTTTTCAAAATACGATTCGTATTCCTCGCGGCGGATCCGTATCTGCTCCTTCTTTTTCGCAATCTCCTGCTCTTTTTCCGCAACCATCTGGCGAAGCTTTTTTTCATTTAACAAATGCTTGTTAAACAGCATATAAAAGCTGACATCCTCAAAGTCCAGCACCGCGCTGCTTTTCCCGTCCGCTGCCCCGTCCAGCTGCTCGCGAACCATCAAAGGGATCGGAAACGACGTAAACGGACGTGCATCCGCCTCCGTCAGCCTGCGCAGACGCTCCATATCCCGCGCGGACAGCAAAATCGCATATGGCAAAAACGGAAAGCTGCGGACGAGCTTTTCGTTTTCCTTCTGCGTATACTGGTTCTTTTTCAGCCATTCCATCCCGTATACATAAGAAATGCCAAGCTCCTCCAACAGCCCTTCAAACGGCTCCGGCAGCTCTAAGACTCTGCCCTGCGTCAGCCTGTCGTGCTCCTTTTCCAGTATATCCTCTTCCTTTTCCAGCCGCCGTTTGGCCCATTCGATTTCTGTCAGCTTGCGCTGTGCCTCATACAATATTTTCTCCCGGTCAAATAGAACCGCTTCCTCCAGACCGAAGTAGCGCAAAAGCCTGCGTCGCTGTTCCAATTCCTGCTCATATTGGCTGCACACCTCTTCCACGTGCTCCAGCTCATTTTCCTTACGTATTTTCTTCTGAGCCGCATCCTCCAGATTGCGTTCCAGCTCCTTCTGCGTCCAGACTCCCTCTTCCGCCGCCTGCTGCAGTTTGCCGTATTCTTTTTTCAGCCCCTCTGCTTCCTTCTCAAATTCTTCCAGTCGGATTTCCAGCGCCGCCGGTTCATATTCCCCTAAAATATTACGGACAAATCCCGGCTCATAGCGCTCGTTATACGCAGACTCTCTGCTGTCGTATCCCTGTATTTTCGCCTGCACCCGGCCGACGGAGGTACTCAGTTTTAAGATAGCAGCGCGCAGTTTTTCCGCCTTTTCCTCCTCTGATGCGGCCTGCTCCCGTATGTGCAGCAGCCTTTCTTCCAGCTGACGCATCTGCTCTTCTTGGTCCCTGCCTGCCGATTCATAATGCAGCCGCAGCGTATAGCCCAGGCTGGCACGCTCGTTTACAAAATCCCGCTCTTTTTGGTTTAATACCGCAAGCTGCTGCTCATACTGCGTGCACTCTGCCTTCTGCTCCTCTAATTCCGCCTGCTGCCTCGCACAGTCCAAAAGCTGCAGCGTATGTCTTGTCTGTTCATACTCCTGCTCCTTTTCCTCCCGCTCCAGCCCAAGCATCTCCCTCTCCGCCCTGCAGTAACGCTCCGCGTCCATCGCTTCATAGACCGCTTTGGATATCTGCTGGTATTTTAAATGCTCGATTGCTTTTTCGATCTGCTGGCTGTCCGCAAGGAGCCTTTCACATTCCGACTGCGCGCCGCCTCTTGCTGCTTCCAGCTGCCATAAAAAAATCCCAATCTGATCCTGCTGCAGACGCAGTCTTTTCTCGATCGCTTCATACCCCAGCGCTGTCTCCTTCACGCCCTCCGCTTCGATAGAAAACTGCCGTATCATATCCCTGCGCTGTATTTTTGACTGGTTATCTTTGTATTGACAGACATATTTTTCCAGGATGCTTTGAAACTCCTTCATTCGGTCCTTTTCCTTGTTCAGCTTGCTGGCGACCGCGTCCAGCAGCCATTTTTCGGCCAGTCCCTTCTCATCCCGGCAGTCCGCAAACAAATCTGACAGCCCGGACTCCTTTAGATTGACCTTTTTCATAATGGTTTCCCATTCCTTATAATGGATCTGATATTCCATCAGCTTATCATAATACTGTCTGGCCTGCGCGCTGTTATTCATATCATAGCTGAAAAACTTTACAGACGGATCCTTTTTATAGCCTTCAAACAACTGTTTACAGGCTGTAAAGCTCTTTAGCACCATCTCTTTTTTATGTTTTTCCACAACTGGAAGATGTTGGATATCATAAGGGCAGGATGTTTTATATTCGCTGATAAACTGTATGATCTCCAGCTCTTCTGATACTTCTGCGCTGATCTCCTGACGTCGGCGCACCATCATCCCGGCCATCACATATCCCGCGCCGTGATCCAGCACCCACTCAACGAGTACAAATGTCGGCTTGGCAGTCGTAAAGTAGCTTTCAAACGGCCGTTCCTTTGCATCGCGATAGCGCTTATGCACAAACGGCGCCATCATCATCTGTACAAGCACCGACTTCCCGCCGCCGTTCTGCAGCGACAGCAGCGTACTTTCCCCATGCAAATGAAACGTCTCATCACTGATGCGGATCGCGTTGTTGTTATAGCTCAAGTTGATAAACCGGACGGCGTTGATCTTGCTCATTGCTCCACCTCCGCTCCTAGTACCTGCCGCACCCGCAGATAATGATTCTGGTTCAGCAGGTTCCAGTCCATAAAATTGTCCAGCTTTTTCGTCGTCTGTATCATCTCGTCCTCTTCCACGTACTCAATCAGCCCTTGCTTTTCCAAGAACTTTAAAATATGGTGCAGAAATCCTTCTTTTGTCGTTTTTGCCTTTGAGCCTTTCTCATCCGACCGCAGCGCCTCGTAAGCTTCGCACATATTCGCAAACGCCAGACCATGCTCCGCCTGCTCTGCCTCGCTGCTCTCGGCTCCTGCCTTTAAATAAGCGCTGATGCCATTCTGCAGCTCTCCGACGCGCAGAAAGTCCCTGGATTTACTGCTGCTCCCCTGTCCGTCATAAAACTCCACAAGCAGCGTTAAGATCACAAACTGCGACAAAAAATAATCCTTATCCGTCCCGCCGGATCTGCAGAGCGCCGCCTTTAACTGCGCTTTGGAAAATCCGAGGAAGCTGTTTTCCTCTCTTGGGATCAGATATATAACATTTCCGTAACGCTCAACGCTGCTGGCAGCGATCTCGCCTTGTGATTTGACAAGCATTTGTATCTGGTCATCCTCTGCGTATGCCTGATACAGCCTGCCCTCTGTTTCCTCATGTATCTCATGATGCTCCAGAAGATAATAAAAGATCTCCTGACTTGTGCGTATATCTTCAATTTCATATGCCATCTGTGAAAGCCCCTTTCCTGCATCCGCCTGGCTGGCTACTTAGCCCGAAACAGCAGATTGGAGCAGCGGATCGTCCGTTCCTGCCCCGTCTCATCTCTGACGCCTTCAAACGTCACCGCTGCCGCATTCTCTATCCGGCTGACAAAAATACGCTGTATGCTCCTGCCCCCTGCTTCCTCCTGTGCTTCTAAAAGCTGCAGCAGCATCTCGTTTAGCTGAAATCCCCCGGAAGCCTCCTGTATAAAATTACTCCGTTCTTTTTTCAGAGCTGGTATATCGATTTCCCTGCTCCGTATCAGCTCTACCATGATCTCTTTAAAAATCTCCACGTTTGGGATCAATCGTTCTGCTTCTTCTTGACATTCCGCCAGCTCAAACTCGCCCAGCACCGACAGCCGCTCCAGAATAAAGCGGAGGCAGCCCCGATATTTTTCCATCTTCTGCAGCCGCAGCTGCTCCTGCTCGCTGCGCCAGCTGTCTTCATCAAAATCAATCTGCTCCTGGCTGTCCTCTTCTGCCTTTTTCCGGACAGCCCGCTGCGGCTCCAGCGCCTTATTTAAATGATAGATCTTTTCCGGTCCCTGCAGAAACAACGGCCGAAAAAACACATCCATCCGCCCAAGCGCTTCCGGGTGCTCCAAGATCTGGTCAAACAGCTCGCTGCGCAGAGAAAACCGCTGGATCAAAGACATCTGCGACAGCTCCTCCAGTTCCTTTGTATACAGCGCCTTTAAGTCCAGATGGTTATTTAAGATTTTCTGGTGCTCGTCGATCGCACGGTTTAAATAGCCTTCGATCATACGCAGATTGCCAAGGTTTTCTTCCTCCTTTTCATCCAGCCTGCGTATATTGATATGCTCCTCCTCCAGCTGCTGCGCCCGTGCCTTGACCATATCCCGGTATTCCAAAAACTTCTTTCGCGTATCCCGTATCGTGTCCATATTTTCGCCAAGAATCATCTGATAATCTGTCACCGAATAGTTCAATGCGTTTCTGCGTATTCTGGCCATCGCTTCTTGGATTTTCTGCAGCTGGATGCGCAGCAGATTAAAGACGTTTTTTACCTCGTCGACTGCTTTATCATAGCTCTGCTTTTCCAGATGCATTTTAAAAATCATTTCATGGATCGTCAGCTTCATATTATTTTCAATTTCCAGCGTCCCCAACAGCAGATTGTAGCCGTCATCCGTCAGATAATAAGAAGTCCTTTTCAGCTCTGTATCCAGATAGACGATGCGGTTTGCGACATAGCTGATATTTATCCGCTGATATGCGCGCTTTTCAAAATCATAGCCCTGAAAAAACATCGGCCGCCCATCGTTTGAAAGCACCACATTGACGATAAAATCCCCAAGCCTGCGGCAGTCGTCATACGACATGGATTTTTCAAAAGACGTTGTATTCAGCGTGTCGATATAAGCGCCAATATCATCCATCATACACGTCTCTTCTTTTAACGACTGCTCCATCAAAAACAGCATCACTGAAAAAATCATGTTCAGCTGCTCATCCATGCCGTCAAAGCCATACTGCTTCCAGATTGTTTTCTGGCTGCTGTTGCCGAACAAAAGGGCGTAAAGCCCTACGTTTTTCATCCGTTTTGGAAATTGCTTTAAAAATTCATACTGCATCGCTTCCAAAATCTCCTATATTTAAAATCTCCTGCGGAATGTAACGGCCGCTTTCCAAAATCCGCTTCATCTCTAAAATTGCGTGCTCCTTAAAAAACGCAAAGAAACGCCCGGTCAGGCTGCGGTTTTGCTTTTCCTTTGTACACGGCAGTTCCCGGACGGACCGCGCCTTTTCCAACATCCTTTCATACGCCTGCAAAAACGGCCGGATATCCGGCGGACGGTCTGCGGACTGCTGCATTTCAAACGCCTGCGCCAGACGTTCATAAATGCCGATCCCCTCATAATCCAGATCTCCAAAATAATAGATCCGGTTCTCCCGCGCCCGCATATATGGCTCTACACAAAAGGAAAAATCCTGAAAAGAACGCAGAATACCCTTTCCCGCGCCGTAAATAAGCGTTCCGATCGGAACCCCGAATATTTCTTCCTGCTCCTGCGCCAGCAGATGCCGCCGCATACTGTAAAACGTATCTTTATTTTCCAAGATCAAAAGATTCTGCGGCGTCCTGCGATGGCTGCTGTAATAAGCAAGCGGCTCCGACGTTTCATAAAAGGAAAGGCGGGAGGCGTCAACACCGCAGCGTTTTAAGATCTTCCTTCCCTGCTCCAGCTGCAGGAATTTCTCACGTCCCCATATTTGAAAGCTGCGTTCGTTTTTCGAAACGAGCGCAGCATCCCCCTTATCATGCATGAAATACGCATTCAGCATCAGCACCCATTCCCGGTCTATAGCATATTGCTCCAGATGGCGCAGATAGTAGTCAACGGAAATGGATGTGCTCATCGTATAGTTCAGCTCGTCCTCATAAGCACGGTAATCCGTCTCTTTCTTTTTTTCCACGATCCAGTATTCCTCATACAGGGCTGGCTTTTTTCCGTTTGTTTTCGATGCTTTCACAGGCTTTAGCCTGCCGTTTTCTATTTCATCATAAATATAACCGCTGAGCTGTTCATAGGATTCTGCGCGCAGTTTTTTTTCTAATTCATTCAGTGAGATCCGTTTCATATTCACCAGCCATTCAGAATCCGGCTGCTGCCTGTACCTGCAGCCACAGCAGCCGTCCTTGTTCGCCTGTATAACAAAGAAGGATTTTTCACCTTCTGGATCCAACCTTATCCAGATGTGAAAAATCCTACTCCTAAATACAGGCCGTCTATCCTGCCCTTATTCTTTATAAAAACGCTCTGTTACACGCCCGCATCTACGATCGCATCCGCCAACGCTTCCATATCCGCCATATTCTCCTCTTTTAATGTAGATTTTATGGTAACAGCCGGTTCTACAACGGAAATATTTTTCATCGTTTCCAGCATCGATTTCATCGTTCTTCCTGCTGTCGGGCCCCAAGAGCCGTTTTCCAGAATACCGACCGTACGCTTCTGATACGCTTTGCTCTGCAGGTGGCTCAGAAAATCATGCATACATGGGAATACACCGCCGTCATAGCTTGCCGCTGCCAAGACCATCCGGTCATAACGGAACGCGTCCTCAATAACTTCTGCCATATCCTCACGCGCAAGGTCGCTGACAACTACCTTCTCCACGCCTTTTTCACGCAGCATTTCACCAAGCTTTTTCGCTGCCTTTGCCGTATTGCCGTGGATCGATGCGTAGGCAATCAAAACACCAGAGTTTTCCGGCTTATAGCTGCTCCATGTATCATACAGGCCAAGATAATAATCCAGATTTTCATTCAAAATCGGGCCATGCAGCGGACAGATCGTTGCGATATCCAGCTTTGCAGCCTTTTTCAGGAGCGCCTGCACCGATGCGCCGTATCTGCCGACGATATTAAAGTAATACCTTCTTGCTTCACAAGCCCATCCTTCGTCGTCCTCAGCGTCCATTGCGCCAAATTTGCCAAAACCGTCAGCAGAAAACAAAACCTTTTCGCTGCTTTCATAAGTAACCATAACCTCCGGCCAGTGAACCATCGGAGCCATGTAAAAGCTTAGTGTATGTGAACCAAGAGACAGCGTATCTCCTTCTCGAACTTCGATCGAACGGTCGTCCAACGCAACCTCAAAAAACTGCGGCAGCATATTGAACGTCTTCGCGTTCCCTACGATAACGACATCCGGATACAATTCCAGCAGTCTGCCGATACTTCCTGCATGATCCGGTTCCAAATGGGATATCACAAGAAAATCCAGCTTTCTTCCGTCCAACGCCTCCTGCAGCTTTTGCTCCCATTCCTTCATGCCTCTGGCGTCTACGGTATCCATCAGCGCTGTTTTTTCATCTAAAATCAAATAGGAATTGTAAGACACTCCATCCGGCACAACGTACTGGCTTTCGAATAAGTCGATTTCTTTGTCGTCTACGCCGATATATTTGATTGAATCTGAGATTGTTACCTGCATAAATCTTCTCCTTTCGGGTGTTTTCATTCTTATTTTTCTGTCCGTCAGGACGGCTGTGTACAGCCTGAACAAGCAAAAAGCTGTCCGCCGCGTGCAATCTGCCGCATACCTGCATGGATTATAGTATACTCTATGGGAGGAGGTTTTTCAAACATTTTCTAGTTTATATTTTAATTTTTTTGTTATGGCAAAGAGAAGCGGCCATTATTTGACTGGATAAGGCTTTGCACCTTTGGGTCCGCAGCTGCTGGCTGATAACTCCGTCATTCTGTTTTATTCCCCTGACGCTTTGCTTCTGCGACCACTTCATTGATCAGCTCTAAAGCCTTATCTTTATTATCACTTTCCAATAACGCTTTAATGGAAAGCAATACTGTTAATAATTCTAAACGTGTCATATCATCACCTGTCTTTCTTTCAACCTGCATGGTTCGTTACATTGCGATCGGATTTTCATCATCATTTTCCTTATCTTTTTATCTCAAATATCGAACGATTTGTCAATAGTTTTCAAATAGATCTTAAAAAAACAATGATTTAGCGATCTGCCAGGCTGTGCGATTTAATATTTTGTAGAGCCAGTACACATCCGCAGCAGCCGCGATCCTTTCATCATGTGTGATCATCACGACCGTCTGCCCCAATTTTTCACACCCGCCTAAAAGCAGCCGGACAGCTGGGCCGGATATTTCATCCGCTTATCCCAAAGGCCCATCAGGCTATAATTTTGGAACACAAATCCGATACTCCTGCGCCGGAACACGGTCCGCTCATTCCTGCTAAGCCCCGCAATATTCCTTCCCCGTACCACGATAGAGCCTCCTGTCAGTGCATCCAGCCCACCAATCAGATTCAGCAGCGTTCTCTTTCCAGAACCAGACGTTCCAACGACCGCCAGAAACTCGCCCTGCTCCACTCGTAGATTAAGATTCCTTTGCTACCTGATCAACGTCATTATAAATAAAAAATCTTACAGAAATGCTACAAATATTGCAGATGCCGCTTACATTTTGTCAGAATTAGAGATATCTGCAATACGACAAATGCTTGCGGGTATACTTTTTTTCATCCCAAGCATGGCTTTTTTTCATGACAGACTTTGACACCATAAAATAATCATAACAAATGCCGCTGTCCGTTTGCAGTGTATCATCCCAAGTGCAGTCAATGTACCTGCCGCCGCTCCCGATCTTAACAAAATTCCACGTATGCTTTTCGCCGCCTGCTGTTCCGCAGACTGCGATCGATTCAATCCCCGCCTTCTGTGCGATCAGGTTAAACGCGGCTGTATATCCCTGACAGACCGCTTTTTTCTTTACAAGCGCACCATAGGCCGTCAGTGAATCCTCATACCCGTTTACACTTTCCAGACTCCGGTCATAGCGGCACAGCGTGACCAGATGATCATGAATGGCTTTTAGCTTCTGTGTTGTCGTCATGTTGCTGCGCAGGCTGTCCTTCACAAATGCTTCCGCCTTTTGCTCCGCCGCCAGCATTTTTGCATCCTGCTCACGCTTCGTCAATTCGCTGCTTCTGCGGTAGCCGTATGTACCGTTGTCATTTTTCCACACAACTGTTTCATAGTTATATTCCGGATGCTGCTGCAGCATTAAATAAAAAATGGCATAATACGACTTCTCACTATAAAACCGCGTTGTATAATCACAATGCTGCAACGCCTCCAGCGCAACCCGGTAAGCCTCCTTTGTATCCTGCAGCGGCTCGACCTGCGGCAGCGAATCCTCGTCCAGCCAAAACGTATAATGTGACAAGCCAGCGTCCGCCTGCTTGCGATAAGTACACTTTCCGATATACAGACGTTTCTGCTCCAGTGCAGCCTTAGAAAGCTGCTGCGTGATCTGCTCCATCGTATAGCTTTCCGGTGCCGTGAACACAATCTCATACTCTCCCTGACGGATCGCAGCGGAAAATACCGCGCGGATCTCCTCCAGATCCAGCGGCGACGTCTGTGCTTCCGTCAATTTTACTCCTGTCAGATCCCGCATATCCCAGGCTGCAGCCCGCAGCGTAAATCGTCCGCCCTGCAGCGCCAAAAGCAGCGCTAGTGCAGCGCAAAAAAAGTATATGGTTTTCCAAAGCTTATTCTCCCGCATCTTTTTCTCCTTTTCTTATTTTTTATTTCTTATTTTCTTACGGTCTATAAAAAAGAAAAGGTAAGATCACAGATTTTCAATTTCCTAAAATCTCTGCAACCTCGCCTTTTCCTTTCAGACAAACAAGCTCTTACCCTTCGTCCTATTTATACAACCTTGTTCATACAGCAATGCTTATATTTCTTTCCGCTTCCGCAAGGACACGGATCATTCGGATAAATTTTCTTGCTCTCGCGTGTTTTTGGCTTTGCTGCAGCGGAATCGTCTTTATTCGTTCCGGTCACCTTCGCCACCTCTTCACGCTCTACCTTTTCCTCCATTCTGACATGGTACATCAGACGCAGCGTATCCTCACGCATATTTTGTGTCATTCCGTCAAACATCTCAAAGCCCATCAGCTTATATTCTACAAGCGGATCACGCTGGCCGTATGCCTGCAGTCCGATTCCCTGCCGCAGCTGATCCATATCATCCAGATGCGCCATCCACTTCCGGTCGATCACCTTGAGCAAAATCACGCGCTCCAGCTCACGGATCGCTTCCGGCTCTGGAAATTCTGCTTCTTTTTCTTCATACAGCTTAACCGCCTGTTCCTTGAGCTTATGCTTCACTTCCTTGCTGTTTTTGCAGTCCGCAATCCCTTCGGCAGTAAGCGGCTCCAGTGGGATAACCGGAATCAACAGCTGGTTCAGCTCCTCCAGATCCCACTCTTCCTGGCTCACATCATCAGACAGACACGTATCCACGGTAGCTTCTACAAAATCAACGATCATCTTATAAATAGAATCGCGCATATTTTCACCGTTTAATACCTTCATGCGCTCCTCGTATACGATCTCTCTTTGGTCATTCATAACCTGGTCATATTCCAGCAGGTTTTTACGAATACCAAAGTTATTTCCCTCGATCTTTTTCTGCGCCTTCTCAATCGCGTTCGTCAGCATCTTATGCTGGATCTCCTCGCCTTCTGGCACGCCGAGCGCGCTGAAGATATCCATGAGCTTATCCGAGCCGAACAGACGCATCAGGTCGTCCTCCAGGGAAATGTAAAATTTGGACTCGCCCGGATCGCCCTGACGTCCGGAACGTCCGCGCAGCTGGTTGTCAATACGGCGGGACTCATGACGCTCCGTGCCGATGATCTTTAAGCCGCCGGCCTTGCGCGCTTCCTCGTCCAGCTTGATATCCGTACCACGTCCTGCCATATTCGTCGCAATCGTAACCGCACCGTGTTCACCCGCATGGCTGACAATCTCAGCCTCCATCTCATGAAATTTCGCATTTAACACCTGATGCTTGATCCCCCTGCGGCTGAGCATCTTGTCCAAAAGCTCCGAAATCTCGATCGTAACCGTACCGACAAGTACCGGCTGCCCTTTGGCATGGCTTGCTTCTACATCGTCGCAGACCGCACGGAATTTTTCTTTCTGCGTCTTATAGACGGCGTCCTGATGATCTTCACGGACAACTGGCTTATTCGTCGGAATCTCAATAACGTCCATCCCGTAAATATCGCGGAACTCCTGCTCCTCTGTCAAGGCAGTACCCGTCATACCCGACTTCTTTTCAAATTTATTAAAAAAGTTCTGGAATGTGATCGTCGCAAGCGTACGGCTTTCCCTTCTGACTTTTACGTGCTCCTTCGCCTCGATTGCCTGATGCAGACCGTCCGAATAACGGCGTCCCGGCATGATACGCCCGGTAAATTCATCTACGATCAGCACTTCCTCGTCCTTAACCACATAATCCTTGTCACGGAACATCAGGTTGTGCGCACGCAGCGCCAATACGATATTATGCTGGATCTCCAGATTTTCCGCGTCCGCCAGATTTTCGATATTGAAAAATTTCTCGACCTTTTTTACACCTTCTGCGGTCAGGTTCACAACCTTATCTTTCTCGTTAACGATAAAGTCGCCGTCCTCCTCGACCTCAACGCCCATAATAGCGTCCATTTTCGTAAATTCGCCGTTGCCCTTGCCGCGCTTTAGCTGCTGCGCCAGAATATCACAGGCTTCATACAGCTTCGTGGATTTTCCGCTCTGTCCGGAAATGATCAAAGGCGTACGCGCCTCGTCGATTAAAATAGAGTCCACCTCGTCCACGATCGCAAAATGCAGATCTCTTTGCACAAGCTGTTCTTTATAAATAACCATATTATCTCTCAGATAATCAAATCCAAGCTCATTATTCGTCACATAAGTGATGTCGCAGGCATACGCCTCTCTGCGGCGGTCGTTGTCCATGCTGTTTAATATACAGCCGACCTTCAGCCCTAAAAACTCATGTACCTGGCCCATCTCATCCGCGTCACGCTGAGCCAGATAATCGTTTACTGTTACGATATGAACGCCTTTTCCTTCCAGCGCATTCAAATAGGCAGGCATGGTCGCCACAAGCGTCTTACCTTCACCGGTTTTCATCTCGGCGATACGGCCTTGATGCAGGATAATGCCGCCGATCAGCTGCACACGGAACGGCTCCATATGAAGCACGCGCCAGGAAGCCTCCCGGACAACTGCAAATGCCTCAACTAAAATATCATCCAGCGTTTCGCCCGCTTCCAGACGTTTTTTAAACTCCGGTGTTTTAGCCTGCAGCTCTTCGTCGGAAAGCTGCTGCATCTGCGGACGCAAAGCCTCGATCTTATCAACAAGCGGCTTTATTCTTTTTAACTCACGTTCACTGTGAGTCCCGAATATTTTCTCAAATGCTCCCATATAATCTCCTATCGTTATCGTATACTTGTCAGGCAGCTGTTCGGACAAGCTGACCTGTTACCCTTGTTTTACACCACAAAATCGGTTCTATTATATCACTACTTGTCTCCCGAAACAATAGTTAATGCAATGAACTATTTGTGAATATTTTATAAACACATAACAGTTCAGATGCCTTCCCTGTTACCTGAAAAATCAGCAACAGCAACGCTGCTCCAAATAAAAATAGCATATGCAGTTTTCTCCCATAATATGCAAAATTAGAAATCAAGTTGTTTTAATTATCAGAATATTTTATACAATTCTTCTATGTATTCTGTATACTAAAATATTTTTTTATTTTTTTCTAATTTATTGTTGACAAATCCATATTTGTTTGATATTATAATCTCAACAAAAAACAAACGGAACAAACCAAACAAAAACCCACAGCATTCTAACAAGAAAAGGATTCTCTTTCATACAATCGCAGAATTTTTTCTTAACACAGAATGTAAACGCAGAGAGTGAGGTGAGTCCGCCAGGATAAGCACGAATCATCCCAAATTCTAAGAAAAGAGGTATCGTCCAATGATTACATAACCTTCTTACACAACGTGTAATTCATAATCTTAATGAAATGGAGAATAGGCCAATGGACAGAGTTATCTAATCCAGTTTGTTTTTGTAAACTAACGAAAGCGGGGACAGTCCAATGGAGGGAATTACTTAAAACCAACAGAACCACAACCCATCTAAATGTAGTAAATCATAAGGAAAGTGGGGTACGGACCAATGAAACCAGCAGTTTAGACCCGGATTTTTGTTAATATACATAATATGAATATGAAAAGAAAGCGGGGTACAGACCGATGAAATAGTTGTTTTAACCCGAATTTAAAAAATATACATCCTATGTAATATTGAATGAAAGTGGGGTACAGACCAATGAAATAATTGTAATCACCCAGATTTCTACAAAACAGTATGATTTGCAGCAATAGAAAGAGGGTAATTCCAGTGGATAATATTGGATAGAATCGGATAGAATCACTCACATCCACCAGTGTACAAGAAAAGTCTAAAGAAAGCGGGGTAAACTCCAATGCATGATTCAAAACCAAAAAACGTTTTCAGAATAGTTACATGATATGCAGAAGATACCGTGAAGACAGCACTGTGAAGTGGTCGGAAATTCAGTCGAGTACATTCATATATGGATTCAGATCAAACGCATTCAAGGAAAACAGACATGGATATTGAATGGGCTAAGCTGAAGACAAAATACAAAAAACATTTCATTCCTCAATTTAAGAGATCGTTGTTAATTTCAAAGAAAGGCATGGTAAAAACCCATGGACATATCAGTCTAAAAGGCGTCGGCAATCCGGAATCGAATTGTTGGCGCCTTTTCTTTTCATCATTTTAAATTAATTTTAGGAACGCTCCTCACGCATTTTCCCTGCAACATAATAGCCCAGGTTTTCCTCTGCGTTAACTAAACGGCATCCATAGAAAAAACCGCCTTCCGGCAGCTCCTTTTTCCATACGACCCTCGCTTCTACCTTAATTTCCTCTTCGTCCTCTCTGTCCTCATCCAAAAACTGAATATACAAATGTCGAATATCCTGTTCCTCAATCTTAACCGGACACTCAAAGCCTATTCCATTCACACAAAGGTCATGGATCATTATTTCTACTATTTCCGACTGATTGCTGAGCTTTAACCTGCCAGATTTGTTAAGTATGATCCTGGAAACCTTGCGGCGGTTAACCTTCACGCTCGTTTTCGGCGCCGCAAGCGCATGATACTGCCTCCCGTCTACCGTCCTTCTCTGGATCCTGCAGTTCGTCCATGCCTTCGGCATATCCAAGCCGTCCTCATATATCGTTATGATCTGCACATGAGGGCTGGAAAAATCCACAACCTGCCCGTCATGCCGGATCAGCTCCAGCAAGACTACTTCAGAGCGAACGCCTGCAACGTGTGCCTCCATATCTACGAGAAGCGTTTTATGCTTACAGCGGACTGTCACCTTTTGACCTTTTTTTAATTCTGATATTTTCAAGCTGTCACCTCCGAATTTTCAAACGCTACAATTACATACCTGTCGCATACGCCATCTGTGCAAAGCCTGCTCCACAAAGCAGACTTTGCGCAAACCCGCGTACTTATCATAAATGGAATTGCATAAAAAGTCAATGGCAGAATCTAAATCCTTTACTGCAGGCGGAATTTATTTACCTCCGCATCCAGCATATTCGCAATATCCATATTCGTATCAGCCAGACCTTCAATATCCTTCACATTATCATTAATGCTCGCCGACATCTCTGAGATACGGCTAACGCCAAGCGCACTTTCTTCTACCGCATGGTTCACAGCCTCCATCACCTGGCGTATCTGATCCATATTCGTCTGCAGCTGCTGCGCCTGCTCGCTAAATTCCTGCATCATTGTGTTAATTTTGCCGGACTCTTCATTATATTCTTCACTCGTCTTTACAAGATCTGAATAACCCTTCATCGCAATATCTTCTACAAATTTTACCATCCTGGACGCTTCTTCTGCCAGTGCGTTAACTGCCCTAATAACAATCGTACTCACATCCTTTATCTGCTCCGCCGCAGACGCAGAATCAGCGGCCAGCTTGCCGATCTCATCCGCCACTACCGCAAAGCCTCTGCCTGCCTCGCCTGCTCTTGCGGCTTCAATACTCGCATTTAACGCCAGCAGGTTTGTCTGGTCTGTAATATTGATAATATTGGTTGTCAGCTCGCCGATCTTTTCGACGGCCTTTGACTGTTCGATTTTTTCGTATACGCTGTCGGTCATCTCCCGTGTGCGCAGCTTCGCCGCCTCCTGTTCTGAAATCGCGTTTGTCTGAATGGTCTGCGCGCTTTCCTTGATCTCATCCGACAATGCACCGCCATCCTTGGAACGGTCATTGATCGTTTCAATAAACAGGAATACCTCATTCACCGAATCCCGCATCCGGTTCAGAGACGAGGTCGTCTCTTCCATTGTCGCAGTCATTTCCTCCATCGTTGACGACACCTCTGATACACTGGCCTGCGTATCCTTTAAATGCGATACGACATCCTCCGATGAATGATTCAGATGATCCGAATTGTCTGAAATATTGGTCATGATCTGCCGCATATAAACAAGCAGCTCATTTACATGACCCGCAATGCACTCAATTTCATCTCCTGTATGGATATGTATCGTCTGTGTCAGATCGCCGTTGCTGTTTACAATATCATAAATCCTGTCATCTACATTCCACAGATTTTTCGTGATCCGGCTGATGATCAGGCTGAACAGAAGGACTGCCACTACAAAAAAGAAAATACCGATAAACACAATATTGCGCATCGTTTCATTTACCGCAGCTACAATATTATCAGCCTCGTAATCGCATCCGATCGCGCCCACGATCTTCATTTTATTATTATATACCGGAACATAAGCAGAAATAATAGCGCTATTGTTGGCAGCCCGTTCTATTTTATCGCTTTTTACTACCTTACCGTCTTCGAAAACCTGCTTTAGATCCTCGTACGATTCTCTAAATTCCGTGCCGATCCCCTGCCTGTCCTCTTTATCCAGATCCACGCCATAATACACCTTGCCGCCCTCTGCATAAAGCGTATACATATACTTTATGGCCGACCCCTTCATCGTCTCTGTCATAGCATTCTCCAGCGCCTTATACGATGCTGATGATTCCCCGCCCAGCGTAAGCTTTTCCAACAGATTGCCATTGATCGAATCTTCAGCCAGATTGCCGATATATACCGCCATCTCCGCCCCGGTTGAGATCATGTCCGTTTCCATACGCATCTTAAACAAAAATGCCAGACAACAACAGATGACCGCCACCATGACCGCAGTCGGCACAAGCACCTTGGAACGGATGCTAAGCCTGCGCGTTTTATGCCGATAGCTGCCCACGCTGCGTTTTTTCCGGTTCTTTCGTTCGTTTTTCTCTTTTTTACTGCTCATGTTTCTTCCTCCGATTTCCCATAATCCCTACAAATACCTCAAAACTATATACCATTTTACCACATCCGCGAAATTTTTGCTACCTATACAAATTTTTTTTGTAATCCAAACACTTTATGACATAATACACAATATCAGCACAGCCCTTCTTTCCTGCTCTTCCAGTCCGGCAATATCTGTTCTACAAACTGATAGAACGCCGGAGAGTGATCTGGGTGTATAAAATGAGATAATTCATGTACAACAACATATTCCACACTTTCCAACGGCTTTTCCAGCAGCAGGCTGTTAAATGTGATCTTATGCTTTGCCGGCGTACAAGAACCCCATCTGGAACGCATTTTTCGAATACTGATCTTTGGGTAGGGAATCCCAAGTTTTTCAAAGACCGGATAGTACTGGCGGCTGATCTGCCTGCATAAAATACCCGCCTGGATCTTCTGCCATGAATCAAAAAGCCGCTGCCTGTCCTCTTGGCTGCTTTGCGCAGACGCATACAAATACAGACAACCGTCTCTGCAAAACACCGCTTCTGCGTCATTATTCCTGGAAAATCGGGTGATGCTGCCCTGCTGCACCTGCTCAAGCCATATCGGTACCAGCCTGCGGTCCGCCTGCTCCACCTGCAGGGAAAGCGTACCACCTAAATACGCAATGCGTTCTCCCGTTATAAAGTGTCGGCTTTCATCGTCGTTCTTTCGCTGCCGCATACCCGCACGGGCTTTTTGAATAAACGGAATTTTTGATGTCACAAAATCATCAATATAAGACTTCGGAACCCGCGGATCTGCGGATACGACTACGCTGCCATCCGGCTTTATCCGCAGATTGATGTTTTTTACATTTTTACGGATCAGGGTATAGGAAATCTCTTCTTCCTGCATTTACATTCCCTCCTCTAGCACAATTTGGGGCTATGCTTACCATACATACATAACACATTTTTGAAGAACAACCAGCAAAAAGCTTGATCCCAGAGTCAATCATACCAAATTTATACATATTTTACTAGGAAAACCATGCAGACTATGATACAATAGGTACAAAGTTATTCGTAGCTTTAGTAAATGAATGGAGGGGTGATTCTATGCGCATTACAATCAGCGGAAAAAATCTTGACATCACAGAAGGTCTGCGCTCTGCAGTAGAGGAAAAGCTTTCCCGGCTGGAGAAGTATTTTACACCTGAAACGATCGTGAATGTTACACTCAGCGTTACCAAAAAACGCTATCAGAAAATGGAAGTAACAATCCCGCTTAAGGGGCATATCATTCGTGCGGAACAGGAAAGCAGCGATATGTACGTAACGATTGATCTGGTAGAGGAAATTATTGAGGCACAGCTGAAAAAATACCGACAAAAGCTGGTAAGCCAGCAGCAGGAAGGCGGAAGCTTTAAGCAGGAATATATTGAATCCGAAGCCTCAGAAGAGGAAGAAGTTCAGATTATCCGCTCCAAAAAATTCGGCATGAAACCAATGTTCCCAGAGGATGCCTGCGTACAGATGGAATTGCTTGGACATACTTTTTTCGTATTCCGCAATGCCGAGACAGACGAGGTAAATGTGGTATATAAAAGAAAGGACGGCAACTACGGACTAATCGAGGCTGAAAATTAACAGCTTGCGGCGTATAACAAAGCTTTGAAAAGGATACATAGACATAGTACGCTATGGCTGTGTATCCTTTCTGATTTTTTCATTTCTTTATTGTCATGACCGGATAAATGGTTTACTATAATACAAACAGAATCATACAAAACAGAAAGGAATCCATTATGAAAATTGTCGTTTTAGCTGGCGGCCTGAGTACGGAACGAAACGTCTCCCTTTCGACCGGCAGCATGGTAAGTGAGGCGCTCAGGCGCAAGGGACATCAGGTACTCCTGCTGGATGTATTTATGGGATATGGGGCGGCCGGCGATGATCTGACCGACATCTTCGCAGCCACGGCAAGCAGCAGTATCCAGATATCCGGCGTTCCGGAAACCGCTCCTGACCTTGCACAAATCAAGGCCATGCGCGAGGACCAGTCGGATTGCTTTTTCGGCCCCAATGTCATTGCTCTGTGCCAAATGGCTGACATTGTATTTTTAGCGCTCCATGGGGAAAATGGAGAGGACGGCAGGATTCAAGCCGCATTTGACCTGTTCGGCATCCGCTACACCGGAAGCAATTATTTAAGCAGCGCGATCGCCATGAATAAAAAGCTGAGCAAACGCTTTTTCGCTGACAACGGGATTCCAGTGCCAAATGGAATTTCCATGAAAAAAACAGAACGCATCCAAGATTTTTCCCAAACCGGATTATCGCTGCCTTGCATCGTAAAGCCTTGCCGCGGCGGCTCCAGCATTGGGATTTCCATTGTACATACAGCGGATGAATATACGGCGGCCTTAAACGAAGCTTTCCGCTGGGAGGATGAAGTTATCTTAGAAGATTATATCAAGGGCCGTGAATTTTCCGTTGCCGTCATTGATCAAAAGGCTCTCCCAGTCATTGAGATCGCTCCGCTGGAAGGATTTTATGATTATAAAAACAAATACAAGGCTGGAAGCACCATAGAGACTTGTCCCGCACAGCTGCCGCCAGAGACAGCCGCACAGCTGCAGCAATACGCGGTTGCCGTAATCAAGGCGCTGGAGCTGAATACGTATGCAAGAGTTGATTTTATGCTGAGCGAACAGGGGCAGATTTTCTGCCTAGAGGCAAACACATTGCCAGGTATGACCCCAACCAGCCTTCTGCCGCAGGAGGCAAAGGCAATCGGTATCAGCTTTGAGGATCTGTGCGAACGGCTCATTACGATTTCCTTAAAAGGAGGTACAAAATGAAAGATATGACGTTAGACGCAATGGCAAAAGCCTGCCATGGTCAGTTAATCGGGGCAAATACGCTGCAGTATCTAAATGCGCAGGGCATTGTCATTGACAGCCGATTGGTACAGGACGACTATGTATTTGTCGCTATCAAGGGCGATCGGACTGACGGCCACGCCTACATCCCGCAGGTATACGAAAACGGCGCGCTGGCAGTCATATCCGAGCAACGGCTGCACATTTCCCGGCCATACATCCTCGTATCCTCTACCAGACAGGCGTTAAAGGATCTTGCGGCTTTTTACCTGAGCCGTCTGGACGTAAAGGTCGTCGGCATCAGCGGGAGCGTCGGCAAGACAAGTACAAAAGAAATCATCGCCTCAGTATTGGCGCAAAAATATAAGGTGCATAAAACAGAAGGGAACTTCAATAACGAAATCGGGCTTCCTCTTACGATCTTTAAGATCCGTGACGAGCACCAAGCTGCGGTACTGGAAATGGGCATTTCAGATTTTGGTGAAATGCACCGTCTGGCTGCCGTTTCCCGCCCGGACATCGCGGTGCTGACCAACATCGGTCTGTCTCACTTAAAAACACTTGGCTCGCGGGAAGGCATTTTAAAAGCCAAAACAGAAATGTTTGACCATCTGCGCGGCCATGCGTCTGTCATCTTAAACGGAGACGACGACCTGCTGTCCACAATCGCACAAGTAAACGGAGAAACACCCGTATTTTACGGCATCGGAACTGACAAACCGCAGACTGCGGTATATGACGCTAAAGCCGTCTATGCCTCGGATATTCAAAATCTTGGCTTAAAGGGCATCCAGCTTACAATCCACCTTGGAGAGGAAGCCTTTCTTACCCGGATCCCGATACCTGGCGAGCATAACGTTTATAATGCGCTGGCTGCAGCCGCCGTCGGCAGGCAGCTCGGACTGACGACCGAAGAGATCAAAGCCGGCATTGAAACAGCACGTACGATCGACGGGCGCACAAATCTGATCGAAACCGGAAGCATGACCGTAATCGACGACTGCTATAACGCAAATCCGCTGTCCATGAAAGCTTCGATCGACGTATTAGCAACCGCCCTTGGACGGACGATCGCCGTGCTGGGCGATATGGGCGACCTTGGCGAGAAGGAACGGGAGCTGCATTATGAAGTCGGCACACATCTTGCGGCGAAAAAAATCGACATCCTGTTTTGCGCAGGCACATTGTCACAGGAGATCGCACGCGCTGTACGAGAACATAACCCAGCGTGTGAAATACACGAATTTACTGGCCGGGACGAGATGCTCAAAAGCCTGCTGCCATTTTTACAGGAAGGAGACTCGGTACTCGTCAAAGCATCGCATTTTATGCAGTTCCACGAGGTAGTAGAAGAAATCATTACGATGTAAGCCAAATGCGCGTATCGTTATAAGCAAGCGCGGAGGAATGCACAGCCTGTTACAGCCCCACATTCCCCCGCATCTTCTCTAACTGCAGCAGTATGCTACAGCTTAAGCTCTTCTTCCAGCATATTTCGTATGACTTCCTGCACATAGCTTCCTAAATGTCTTTTTTGTTCTTTTTCCAGCTCCTTTACGTAAATCGGCTCTCCATAAGTAAGGATCACACGGGTTCCTTTTACAAACGGGATATGCTTTTCAAAAATATCGGCCGTATGCACCATCGCCATTGGAATGATCGGACAGCCGGATTTTTCCGCCATTTTAAAGCTTCCTTCCTTAAATGGCAGCATTTCTGTTTCAATCTCGGATAAGCTTCTCGTTCCTTCTGGAAAAATGCACATAGAAATCCCATTTTTGATCTGGTCTATGCCTGTAAGTATCATTTTCATCCCGGCCTTAATATCCGTGCGGTCCAAAAACAAACAGTGCAGCCGTTTCATCCAGATTCTTAAAAACGGGATCTTAAGCATACTGTCCTTGGATACATACCCAGTCAGGCGCGGACACCTTGCATATGTGATAACCGTATCGAACAAGCTCCGGTGATTGCCAATATAAAGCACCGCCTCATCCTTCGGCACATTTTCTTCTCCATGAACCTCCACTTTTACGCCTGAGATAAGCAATACCACCTTAAAGGCAAACTGTACGCTGCGCAGACAGATGATATCCCGCTTATAAGCATCAAACTTTCCAATGATCCATGTAATCCCCCAGATAACGATTCCCGCCAGAAAAAACAATATTAAAAATAGAATTATCAAAATGGAACGTATCATAAGCTTCTCCCTGTTGTTTTTTCTCATTATATGAAATATTTCTCATGGTTGCAATACTAAAATGCAAAATATCCTGCTGCCCATGCCAGAATCATAATGGATAAGCCCGCCTCATAAAATAGCTGTAAGAAAACTGCGGTAGTTAAAATCATGAATATCACTCCACGTATCAGACGCAAACGGCCTTATACCCTTTCTGTTATTTCCGTTATCGCGGCCGCGCTGGCACTTGCACTTATATCCGGCTGCTCCTCCTCTGGAAAAGAATTAAAAAAACTTAAGGATGTCGATTATACCATTTTGGAAGACCGCGACATTCCGGAAAAATTAATGGAAACGATCGAACAAAAAAAAGAAGCTGAGTTCAAGCTATCCTTTTCCAGCGACACAGATCTTTACCTCGTTCACGGCTACGGAGAACAGGAAACCGGAGGCTACAGCATCGTCGTCCACGACCTGTTTTTAACAGAGAACGCACTATATTTTGATACGGAGCTTCTTGGCCCTGAGAACGGCTCCAACCCCCAAAAGAAACCCAGTTATCCATATATAGTGGTTAAAACGAAAAAGTACAAACAAAATATAGTATTCGAATAGGGAAATTCATTGACTTTTACAAAAGCGAGTGCTATACTATATCTAGTGTTTCGAGCCGCTGCCAGCTAAACCCGCTGCAGGCGGACGGGATGCAATAAGCGCAGCAGCTCCCTAACAGAACATTCCAGACAGCTTGCTCGGACTGTTGCGGATAAGAGGAGGACGAAAAGATATGCAGCGGACAGATATTGAAAAAGTACGTGCTTCGGTGCATCAACAGTGCGGAAGCAAGGTAATGATTCAGCTTGACAGAGGCAGGAATAAAGTAGACATTCAGAGCGGCGTGATACAAGGAGCCTATCCAAGTGTATTTACAGTTCTGGTTGATGATAAGGATGAAAAAAATCCTCCACAGCTGTTGTCTTTTAGTTATTCAGACATTATTACCAGGGACATCCGGATGAAACTATGTTAAATAAGATTCAAATTCATAAAATCCCCCGCTACTGAATAGGATATAAAAAACGTTCAGTATTGGAGGATTTTTTATTGGATTTTATAAAGAAGCTATTACAGACCAATCAGGAGAGGGGACGGGCATCGATACAGATCACTGTAGAAAATGACTTTAACCTCCCGGATTATGAACCAGACATGATCAAGCTGATCGACCGCAAGGGCAGCGTACGCATTCATGAAACAAGGGTGGAGCCGGATCAGGTTGTCGTAAACGGCGCCCTCCAGTTCCAGGCGCTATACAAATGCACGGAATCCGGAAACATCTGCAGCCTGCAGGGTGATGTCCCTTTTACCGAAACGATACATATGGATGGCGTGCAGGAAACAGACCAGCTGATCCTGCAAAGCAGCATGGACGATCTGTCTCTTAGCATGATCAACTCACGCAAGCTGAATGTACGAGCGCTTCTGGAGCTGCACGCTGTCGATCAGATGGAACAGCAGATAGAACTGCCGACCGGTATCGAAAACACTACCATACAGACATTGTTCCAGCCGCAAAATATGCTGGAGCTGTTAACGCAGAAAAAAGACATCTGCCGCATCCACAGTGAGATCCTGCTGCCGTCCAACCGTCCGAATATCAGCAAGCTGCTCTGGCAGAGCGTACAGCTGCGCGGACTTGACAGCCGCATCCGCTCCGGAGAGATCGAGCTTTCCGGCGAGCTGCTTGTCAATATTTTATACCGCAGCGAAGAAGACGAAAAACAGATCCAGTGTATGGAGACTACTGTCGCGCTGCACGAACGGATTTCCTGCAGCGTCTGTGATCCGGAAACCATCTTTAAGCTCGTTCCATTACAGGTTCAGCTTGAAGTAACTCCGGCGGAGGATGAGGATGGCGAAAACCGGGTACTGATGCTTGAAGGCACTCTGGACTTTTATCTGAGAGTCTGGCGTGAAGAAAACCTGCAGCTGTTAGAGGACGCCTATTCCTTACAGGATGAACTGCTGCTGGAGCGTCAGCCTGTTATGCTGCAGAGCCTTCTTGTGAAAAACGATTCCAAGTTCAAGGCCGCCGACCAGATCCAGATTGAAAACCAGCCTGCTGAAATCCTGCAGCTTTGCGCCAGCGTCGGTGAGATCTTTATCGAGGACAGCAGGATCATACCAGACGGCATTGAGACAGAGGGTATTTTAAAGGTACGGATGCTCTATATCACGGCGAGCGACGATATGCCGATCGGTATCGCAGAAGGCGTGATCCCGTTCAGCCGCCAGATTGAAGCGGAAGGCATCCAGCCTGGAGACACGTTTGAATTATCCGCTGGCATCGACCAGCTGACTGTCATACTGGCGGACAACAGCCAGGCGGATATCAAAGCTGTCATTGGCCTGGACGCTATTGTTTTCCGCGGAAAGCAGGCCTCCTTGATCACCGGCATCAGCCAGCAGCCGGTAGATCTGGAGCAGTATGAGAAGCAGCCCGGCATCGCAGGCTATATCGTGAAATCCGGCGACCGCCTGTGGGATATCGCCAAGGAGCACCATACGACTGTGTCCGACGTTATGCAGATGAACCAGCTGTCAAGCGAGCACGTCAGCCGCGGTGACAAGCTGCTGATCGTCAAACAAATGGGTGTTCCGGCAGGCGCCTGACGAAACAAATGGATGTTTTGTGCACATAGGTAAAAAAGTTTAGAAAATGTTCACACTTTTTTACCATTCAGTTTTGCCTGTACGGTTGAAATTCTTGAAATACCATGCTATACTAATTGCCTGAAGGACAAACAACAGTTACCGCTTCCGGCTTCATGAAAACGCCGGGCCGTAACAGTCAAATAACAAAGGAGTATCGTATTGAAAAAACAAATTTTCTATTTTAAAAATACTTCCAAAAAAATCGCATCGCTGCTTCTGGTATCCGCTGTCAGTATGACATCGCTGCAGCCGGCGTTTGCCAGCCGCAAGAGCCAGGCGCAGGACGCAAAAAAAGCTGCGGAAAGCAATCTAAATTCTGTTAACAACAATATCAGCAGTATTGCAGGCAAGCAGCAGGAGTTGCAGCAGGAAATCAACGCATTAGATGCGGAGCTGGTGCAGCTGCTGATCAATATGGATATCCTTTCCGACGAGCTTGCCGCCAAGGAGGTCGAGATTGACCAGGCAAACAAAGACCTGGAGGCTGCAAAAAAGGAAGAACGCGAACAGTATGAACAAATGAAAAAACGGATCCGCGCCATGTACATACGCGGCGACGGTTCTCTTCTCGAAGCGCTTCTGGGCGCTACGAGTATGTCAGATTTTCTGAACCGTGTCAATTATTACAACGCCGTTCACGATTATGACAGGAACCAGCTTGAAGTATATAAAGAAACAAAGCAGCAGGTCATGGACTTAAAGTCTCAGCTTTTGTCTGAGCAGTCTGAAATGGAGGAAATGCAGGACAACTACAAGCTCCAGGAGGACGAACTGAAAGCAATGGTTTCCCAAAAAGAAGCTACGATGGATGATTTTGATTCCCAGCTTTCCCAGGCACAGGCATTAGCCGCAGCCTACAAGGAAACGATCCAAGAGCAAAACCAGATCATCCGTGATGAAGAAGAAAAGGAACGTCTTGCTGCAGAAGCCGCGGAACGCGCAAGACAGGCTGCGGAAGCTGCCGAGCGCGCTGCAAGAGAAGCCGCTGCCGCTGCTGCGAGAGAAGCTCAGGAACGCGCTGCCGCTGCTGAAAGAGAAGCTCAGCAGGCACAGCAGTCCACATCATCCGGAAGCGGTTCTAACGGCGGCTCGTCCTCCGGCAGTACTTCGTCGGGAGGCTCCTCCGGTGGCAGCTCCAGCGCGAATACTCCTCCTGCAGTCAGCCCGTCTGGAGCGACCGGAAGCGACGTCATCAACTACGCGACGCAGTTTATCGGTAATCCGTATGTATGGGGAGGCACCAGCCTGACAAACGGCGCAGACTGCTCCGGCTTTGTTATGAGCGTTTACGCACATTTCGGATATTCCTTACCGCGTACCTCCGGCGCACAGGCAAGCTGCGGCAGAGGCGTCAGCTACAGCGAAGCGCAGCCAGGCGATATTATCTGCTACAGCGGCCACGTTGCACTGTATATGGGCGGCGGCAGGATCGTTGGAGCGCAAAGCTCTCGGACTGGCATTACAACACAAAATGCCACCTACCGGACCATCATCGCTGTCAGAAGGATCATCAACTAAGCTGCTTTCAGTTACATAAAGAAGCCAGACAAAAAACTGCGGAAATTCAGACAGACTGGATTTCCGCAGTTTTATTATTTCTTGAAAAATTCCTTCACATCCCTTGCGAAAAATAAAAACAAGGCTATAATAAACTTGGTATCAAAAAAAAGAATCAGGATGAGGATAAAAAAATGCATCTAAAATTAGGAAGAAATGATAAATGCTGGTGCGGGAGCGGACGAAAATACAAACAGTGCCATCAGGCGTTTGATGATAAGATCGCGCAGATCGCAGAACAGGGACGTCCGGTGCCGATGCGGGAGATGATCAAAAACGCCCATCAGATCGCGGGCATCCGACAGAGTGCAAAGATCAACATCGCTGTACTGGATCATATTGCAGAGCATATCCATGCCGGCATGAGTACAGAAGAAATTGACCAAATGGTTTATGAGCAGACGACGAAAATGGGCGGCATACCTGCTCCGCTCCATTATGACGGTTATCCAAAAAGCGTCTGCACCTCCTTAAACGATCAGGTATGCCACGGAATCCCTTCCCAAGATATCATTTTAAAAGAAGGCGATATTGTAAACGTGGACGCTTCCACCATTTTAAACGGCTATTTCTCTGACTCCTCCCGTATGTTCTGCATCGGCGAGGTCAGCCCAGAGAAAAAAAAGCTTGTTGAGGTAGCCAAGGAATGCGTATACCGTGGCCTTGAGGAGGTCAGGCCATGGGGATACCTCGGCGATATGGGACAGGCTGTGCACGACCATGCCTTTGCGAACGGATATACCGTAGTGCGGGAAATCGGCGGACACGGCGTCGGTCTGGAATTTCATGAAGATCCATGGGTCAGCTATAACAGCCGCAGAGGCGAAGAAATGCTGATGGTTCCCGGCATGATCTTTACGATCGAGCCAATGGTAAATATGGGCGCACCGGATATTTATGTAGATGAGGTCAACAACTGGACCGTCTACACAGAAGACGGCAAACCTTCTGCGCAATGGGAGATCATGGTACTCGTTACCGAGGACGGTGCAGAGATACTCTCCTATTAACAACAGCTGTAACGCCTGCGGCCTGCCGCAAAACAATGGAGAACGATTATGGATAAACAAAGCATACAGATTTTTGCAATGACACATAAAGCCTTTACTCCGCCGCCGGATCCTATGTATGTGCCCCTGCAGGTTGGACGGGCCTGTCATGAGCCGCTTGGCTTTTTAGGCGACGACACCGGGGACAATATATCGGATCTGAACGCTTATTACAGTGAACTAACCGGCGTCTACTGGCTATGGAAAAATTACCAGGCCGCGGATATTGTCGGCATTTGTCATTATCGACGGTATTTAATCGCCGAGGACGGACACCTGTACAGCCATGCTGACATCGCTCAGCTTCTATCACAGTACGACATGATCGTG
Organism: uncultured Eubacterium sp.; assembly: GCA_910586225.1. Lineage (GTDB taxonomy): Bacteria > Bacillota > Clostridia > Lachnospirales > Lachnospiraceae > Eubacterium_J. The sequence goes on from CAJUIL010000031.1 coordinate 39,671, forward strand.
ACGAAGAAGCTGGAGCTGCGTATGTCCTATTACGACGGCTTTTCTGCAACACATGATGAAAAAGACCTCGTTGAAACGGAACGCGTCGTCACGGAAAAATATCCGGATTACGCGCCGCTGTTTCATCAGATGGTACATCAAAAAGAGACTTATTTCGCAAATATGATGGTCTGCCGTAAGGATCTGTACGACGCTTACTGCGCCTGGCTGTTTGATATTTTATTTGAGGTACAGCAGCGGATCGACACAACTGGATACGATAATTACCGCAAACGGGTTTACGGATTTTTATCCGAATTTCTGCTGACCGTCTGGATTGAAAAAAACAGGCTGTACGTATACGAAAGCTGCGTCGGCATGAGTTCTGAAAAATATGAGACCGAACAGATCAAGCAAACGCTGGGCACATATTTTGCAAACAAAGATATCGACGGCGCCAAGCGTTATTTCCTGCAGGAGCTTGATAAAAGGCCGGATGTATTGATGGAAGCGTCGGACATCCGCGGGGAGTTAAAGCTTTGTATGCAGCTTATCTCGACGTGTGAGTATGAAAAGCAGCGCGGTGAAATCACAATGGTTGAACGCGGACTGTCTTTCGAAGAGCTGCTGGCACAGTTAAAGGCTCTGAACCGTTTTGTCATGCAGCTGCCTGATAAAAATACTGCGCAGCCGCATGACGCAAACAGCACGGATCTGTCCCTGCAGGAATATGTCCGCGAGCATCCTGTCTCCATGACCGCGGGCGAGATCGCCTGTATTGTTATGGGAAGCGTTACCTGACCCGTCCTTTTTGAATTTTTTATAAAAATCAAAAAAACGTGCAACCACCTCCTGTATTTTTGCGTTGTTATAATTAGAACACAACAATGAGCAGCTGCACAAAACGATTGTACTGCTGCCTTAGACGCACATTCAGACAGGAGGGGTATTTATGAAAAAACGATTATCAGCCATCATATTAACCGGATTATTAAGCGTCAGCCTGACACTCGGCGGCTGCGGCGCAGGCGCAGACAAAAACAGCAGCACGGACTCCGGCGGCACCTCTTACGATGCCGCCAGAGACGACGCAGCGGCAGCCGAGGACAGCGTTTCCACAGAAATGAGCAAAAAGCTTGAAGCAGAAGATCCTACTTATAATCAGGAAATAGCTGACATGGACAGCGCAGAGGGAGGAGGCGAAAGCGGCGCACTGGCCGGGAATACTGCCGAAATCATAAAAACACAAGATCAAAAACTGATCTTTACATATGATTATACGGTCGAAACGAAAGAGTTTGATTCTTTTTATAAAAAAGTGACCGATAAAACGACGCAGCTTGGCGGCTACGTAGAACGCTCGGATACAGACGGCAACGCTGTGGATAGCTCGAACCGCTATTCCTATCTCGTCCTGCGGATCCCAGCCGAAAAAATGCAGCAAATGCTATCCCTTTTAGACAGTGATGCAAATATTACCTATCAAAGCTGCCAAAGCGAAAATGTCACGCTCCAATACGTGGATATGGAAAGCCACGTAAAAGCGCTGCGTACCGAACAGGAAGCCTTGCTAAAGCTAATGGAAAAGGCGGATAAACTCAAAGATATCATTGCGCTGCAAAACCAGCTGACACAAGTACGTTATGAAATCGAATCCTACGAATCGCAGCTTCGGATGTATGATAACAAGGTGGATTACAGTACGCTGCATCTGAATATTACAGAAGTAGACCGCACAACAAATGTAAAATCAACAGAAACCTCTTTCTTTGACGAAATCAGCAGCGGCTTTTCCGACAATGTATACGCGCTCGGCCTTTGGCTTCGTTCCTTAGCCGTATGGCTGATCAGCTCGCTGCCAATCCTAGTCCCACTCGCAGTCATCGTCGCTGCCTTGTTCTTTTTCATACGCAGGAAATCAAAAAACAGACGGTCCCGCAGCCAGCAGGCGATTGAAAGACAGGATGATGATCGACAGGATGATGATACACAGGATGATGATCGACACGATGATGAAAGCTAACATACCGATTAACAGACTACCGATATACTTAGAAGCATAAGTATCATAAGCATAAAAGATCACGAATGAAAATTAAAGCAGCCTGACCCGCAGATATTCCTTCTCCTGTCAGGCTGCTTTCTGGATCCAAAATCTTGCTCACACAGCTTGTCCACATCTATTTAAAATTTCTCCACGTATAGTCAGGCACCTCTAGCACTACGCCAACCGCATTGCAGATCGGCTGAAAATCCTTCTTATTACTGCTGCATACACACAGCTTTTCATCATTTTGGCAAGCTTCTATCGTGATTATGGTATCGCCCAAGATCATGCAGTTTCTCCCCCTGTATTGATCCGTATCATTTTGGGCTTTCTTCAATATTTTTATAACTTTACCATCAATATCCTCTTCTTCAAGAATCTGACGGATCTGTGCGCCCGACCGCTCCCAAAACGGACAAATACCGCAGATTTCTTTTGCCTTTGTACACGATATCCTGCTTAAATACGGAACCTTATCCTCCAGTATGACCTGCTGCTTTGCACGCGCACATTTTGTCGTATCCAGCAGTTTTTCAATATCTGCCATAAACTCATCCTGTATCAGGTCAATGTACAAATAAAATGTATCCTCAATTTCATCCACATCATACCCGCACATCTCAAGAATATTCGCATATAACTTTGCCACCCTCCTCTGACTTCGTCCGAATATCCTTTCGCTGATACGCTTGCCCGTTTCCCCGATATCCTTATCTAGCAAAAATAAGCCAAACAATGTCAGTAGATCATTCACAATATTGGAATAAAATTCTCCTTTCACATACGTAGAGCAAAACAGCCGATGTCCTTGCAGCACATCCTGAATCGCCTTCTTTCGCTCTTTTGAACCAGTAATGCGGTCAATTTGTATGGTTGTGTCTAATAATAAATTCAACTCTACTCCCATGCCGGCATTGTTGCCAGCCCTTTCTTACGTAGTTCTCTATTTAACTGCAGTAAATCCTCTTTCTGAACACCTTCAGCTGTCACAAAAGTAAAACCTTTTTTTAGTACTGCGATCTGTTGTTTTGTAAAAACTTCATCAGAAGCGTTCAGCCGGATTACATTCCTTAAAAGCGTGCATATCTTATTTCGGGTATCATCCGAGTGGATCACATCCTTCTTTTTTAAATTCATAAGTTTGCCAACAAGGATCGCAGCATACTGAACCTGGATCTTAATATCCTCCTCTTCTTCCCATTCTGATAATATTTCCATGGCACGCTCCGTTATCTTTCTGCAGTCTCTCCAGCTCTCATCTGTCTCACCAACAGCTATGCTGGTTCTTTGTTCCATTCTTAGATCATTTGTTAGCAAAATCTTTCTATTTTCTGCGTCATCCTCACTAGTAAAAAATATTATTTGTTCTATTTTCTGCAGCCTGTTTTTATAATCTGACATCTGCTGTTCCAGGTCATCGACTTTTAACCTCATGATACTTTGACTAACAGAATCCTGATATAATAATGCATATAAATCTATACTTCTCAATTCTTGTTGCAGCCCAGCCATTACCGCTCTCCTTTTAATTTTTGCTTCATTTCCGTTAATTCATTTATCCACAGATCAATGTCTTCTTCATCACAAATAAAAGTAACCGACTCTCCCTGGGCATTTGCAAGCAGCAATCGTTCTATCCCTTGTTCAACCCCGCATAACTTTTTCTTACATACCATGTTCACGACTGCAAAATCAGTTGACTCGCCCCCTGGTATAGACGTCTTGCATATATTATATTTAAATTCATCTAGTTTCAGGTTAACAGCCTCCTGCTTCATTTTAAAGCGGACTGTCAAACGCTCTGTATCAAAAGCATCTATCAATAACTCCAATTTATTTTGAACCATTTTCACAGATGAATCCAATTCATCTCCATTCATATTAAATTCTGCACCTGCAAGCAACACCGAACGTATCTCATTTTCATCCGTTTTCAAACCATAAAATTTATGCGCCAGATACCAACGCATCAAATAAATCACCTCATCCGTGATAATCTTGCTCATACCTTCTTCTATCGATACACCTTCTGCTAAACACATATTAAACTCATCTAAAAACCCAACCATCCAAAAAGCCTGGCCCGAATCTACTAATTTTCTTGCAGTATCTACTGCCTTCTCAAAATCCTCCCACTTACTGCGATACCTAAAATTCTCAATCATAAAATACCTCTCATTTTACAAAACAGCACATCATGCAGCCGTCTGAATTTTTTCCATATATACTATGATCATATCACAATTCCCGCAACAAACACACCCCTTTCTTCTCGATTTCCAGCTCCTCATGATCCTGATAAATTCTTCCTGCCAGCAGATCCTCATAGCGCCCTTCCAGCACGACCGTCTTTTTCTCCGGCGTATGGTTCAGCAAAAACAAAAACCTCCCTCTTACATTTTCCCGTACAGCAGCCTCCACACCAAACGGCGTCTGCTGCAGCGGTTGTATCCCGGCCTGTAAAAATACCTGTTCTAAAAACGTCTGATAAAACGCTTCATTTGCGTGCGTCCCGACATAATAAGCCTTGCCTTTTCCATACTGGTTCACCGTAAGCGCCGGCATACCTGCATAAAAATCCTCTTCATACACCCCAAGCGCCTCCGCGCCTTCTAAATGCATCAGATCACACAGGATATCCGCTGGATATCGCCGCCCGCAATAGGAAAATGCATTATGCTCCCCCTGCGGCAGCGCATCGTTTTCCTCTACCCAAATACCAAGCAGCTCCCGCAGCCTGCCTGGGTATCCGCCGACATCCACAAGGTCATGCTCATCTACAATACCGCTGAAATAAGACGTTATGAAAGTCCCGCCCTGTCTGACATAATCCGTCAGCTTTTCCTCATAGCCGCGCTTTACCATATACAACAGCGGCGCAAGCACTACCTTGTACGGCAAAAGCTCATCCTCTGTACTGATAATGTCCACTGGGACATTCAGAGCAAACGCTGCCTGGTAAAAATCCTGTACCGCATCCAAATATTTCATCAGGATACTCGGCCCCGCTGAATACTCCACCGCCCACCAGTTGTCCCAATCAAATACAATGGCCGCCTGCGCCGGTGTCCTGCCATCCAAAAACAGCCCTCCGGCTTTTTCCAGCTCTTCGCCAAGCTGCGTCACCTCTCGAAACACTCTTGTATCCGCTCTTCCCGCATGGTCAACGACCGCTCCATGATATTTTTCACACGCTCCGATGCTCCTGCGTATTTGGAAAAACTGTATCGCATCCGCACCATGCGCTACCGCCTGCCAGCTTAACAGCCGCATCTCTCCCGGCCGCTTCAGACGGTTATACGGCAGCCAGTTCGTAACGCTCGGCGTCTGCTCCATCAGCACAAACGGCTTCTGCCCGTCCAGCCCGCGCATCAGATCGTGACAAAATGCCGTCTGAGACGGACGGTCAGACGGCGCCGGATAATTATCCCACGACACAAAGTCCATTGACCTCGCCCATTTCTGATAGTCCAGCCCCTTGTAAGCAGCCATCAGATTTGTCGTAACCGGAATGTCCGGCATAAACTTCTTGACCGCATCATATTCCAGCTGAAAGCACTCCAGCATACTATCGGAAAGAAACCGTCTATAATCCAGCGAAATCCCCTGGAACATTGTCCGTTCCACTCCTGTAGCGTCATCCACAAAATGCTCGCTCAAATAATTCGGCAGCACAATATCGTCCCAATCATAAAAAGTATGTCCCCAAAACGCCGTATAAAAGCTCCTGTTTACCTCCTCCAGCGTTCCATATTTCTTTTTCAGCCATTCCCGAAACGCCTTCTCGCAGTTTTCACAGTAACACTCCCCTCCGTATTCATTCGAAATATGCCACGCCGCAAGATTGTCAAATTTCTGATATCTCTCCGCCAGCTTTGCGGCAAGCCTTGGCGCATACGTCCGGTAAGCCGGGCTGTTTGGACACGAATTATGCCGCCCTCCAAACTTACGCTTCATGCCGTTTTTTTCTGTCCGCAAAATATCCGGATGCTTCCTAGCCATCCAGGCCGGATGTGCTCCTGTAGAGGTCGCAAGGCATACCTTCAGCCCATTCGCCCGCACCAGCTCCATCACAGCATCCAGCTTCGTAAAATCATACGTATCCTCGTCCGGCTGCAGCGCCGCCCAGCTGAATACATTCAGCGTCACGATATGGATATGCGCCTGCGCCATCAGCCTCATATCCTCTTCCCATACCTCCTGCGGCCACTGATCCGGATTATAATCCCCTCCATACAGCATATTGGTTTCTCTATAGTAACAGCTCATCTATTTTCTCCTTTCGCCCCAATTTGGACACAAAACAAGCAGTCTGCCGCCACAAACTGCTTATTTCTTTTATTAGCCAACTGTAATTTGATATTGTGCAGCAAAGCTTTCACCTGCCGCCAGCTGTTGCCCCCACTTGCGCTCCTGCCAAGAGCCCGCAAAATCCCCTGCGTCGCATCTCCCATACCAAGGCTCAATACATACAAACGGCGCTTTCTTTCCAGGCGGCGACCAAACGCCGAACAGCGGCGCATCAAAGCTGACCGTCACATAATGGCTCCCGTCCGGCTTAACAAGTGCAACCTGGTGTGCCTGATGCTCCTCGATCACAAGCGCGTCTTGGTCAAATAAATGCTCCGTTACCTGCAGGCAGCCATCTTTCAGCGGATATACCGCCTGAGACGCAGACATCAGTCCATTTTCGATCACACCGGATATTACTTGGTCTTTTGCGTCAAACCAGATGCTATACGCTTCCTGATTCTCCCCCTTTACAAGCGGACAGCAAAACGCCGGATGTCCGCCGATAGAAAAATACAGATCCGTATCCGCAGGATTGCTCACCTTCCATTTCACCAATACCGAATCTTCTTTTAATTCGTAGCCCAGCTCCAGCAAAAATGCATACGGGTATTTCTCCATTGTCTGTGCATCCGATTGCAACTGGAACCAGATTTCATGCTCGCTCTGGCTCTTGAGCTGAAATTCCATATCGCGTGCAAATCCATGCTGGCCCATCGGATAGCGTTTTCCATCCAGAAGAAAGCTGCCCTCTCGAAGCCCTCCCACAAGCGGAAACAGCACCGGAGAGGTCCTTTTCCAATATTCCGGATCACCCTCCCACAAATATTCTGTGCCCGTATCCGTTCTTTTTAAAGATTTCAGCTCAGCTCCCATACTGTCTATCTGTATCGCAAGCTGTCCGTTGCTTATTTGATACATTGCCATCATACACCTCATTTCTGTACAGCCAGCCTTTTTAGAAGCCGGCGGTACGTTCCATTTTTATATAAAGTATACAAAACACATAGGTCTATGTCAACCTCCCGTGTGCAGATTTTACAAAATAGTAAACACAGTTTGTAACAGTTCAGGCAGGTCTTTGCATCCTGCTGCAAAGACCGTAACAACATGATTCAGGAGTGTAAAAATCCCATCGCGGTTACCGCCATTTCATTTAAGAGTACTCTCGGAAACTCACAGCCCTTGAAAACACTGTGGTTTCAAAGCGCTCC